>NZ_JAALEG010000024.1 GCF_011058165.1 Rhodococcus aetherivorans | reverse complement strand
GGAGCCGCGTGGTTCGACAGCCTCAGCGCCTGGGTTCCGAACACCGGGGTGATCCCGGGGTTCGAGCCCACCGGCGTCGGCGCCACGGTCGAGGGCCACTACAGCCTGCCGATCTTCGTCGAACGCGAACAGGCACTGAACCTGCTCGGTGAGCACTTCGGTGCGGGCAGGCTCACCCTCGTCGAGTTCGACGAGCGCAGCGCGAAGGCGGCCGCCGCCACCACCCGCGCCGAACTCGACGCCCTGTTCACCGACCTTCCCCCGGCGACCCCGAACACGCCTGCCCCGGTGGACGACACCGCGAAGGCCGAGCAGCGGGAGAGGTGGCGCACCGCCGCCATGGGACTGATCCCCCTCGTCGCCCTCCTGCTGTTCTTCGTCTCCGGCAGCTGGTTGTGGTTCCTGCTGATCCCGGCCGCAGGCATCCTGTACTCCGCGACCAAGGGCACGAAGGGCGGCTGCTGAGTGGACCCCGTCGAGATCAACGCCGGCAACTGGTATCTGCTCGCCGAACGCCCCGACGAATGGGCCGCCGGCACGGGCTACCACTGGTCGGTGCGGGAGGCGACGACCGCCGATGTCGAAGCCACCGTGGAACTCCGGCCGGACGGGACGCTGACCGGGTCGGCCGAACCCGGTTGCGAGGATGCGCTGGCCGCCGCGTTGGCCGCCGTGCGCCGGTTCGCCGAGAGCGCCTGGAACATGGCGGTCACCGAATCTACATGACCGCCCGGTTCGTTCCGGTGGCGCTCACGCTCGTGGTCGTCACCGTGCTGCTCATGCTGCCGGGCGATACGACTCCGTCGGCGTTCCCGCACGCCGACAAGATCACGCACGCACTGATGTTCGCGGTGCTCGCGTACGCATCCCGCTTCGCCCGGATCCCGCCCGCCGCGACCGTCGCGTGGCTCGCGGTGTACGGGGTGGTCACGGAGGTCCTGCAGGCGACCGTCGCGGTCCGGCGGTCGGGGTCGGTGTGGGACTGGTGCGCGGATCTGCTCGGCGTGGCGATCGGTGTCACGGTGTTCGAGGCCGTACGCCGACGGAGTCGCTCGGAACCGTAGGGCCCGGCGCCTGCGCCGTCCGCTCCCCCGGCCCTCATTCCAGGAGTCGTTGCCGTAGCAGCGCCCGACCGGAGTCCGTGAGCCCCAGGGCGTCGCTCAGGTAGCGGTCGAACGACCCGAACGCCTCCTCCGCCGCCGCGAGCGCCGTCGCGAGGTACTCGGCGCGGACACCGAGGACGGATTCGAGGTCCCCGCGGGGCACCCCCTTCGCCGTGAGCGCTTCGAGGACCGGGGCGAACACCGGCAGCAGCCGCTCGTTGGTGAGCAGGTAGTCCTCGAAGACGGTGTCCTCGTCCACGCCCAGCGCGAGCAGCAGGACGGCCGACGCCCACCCCGTGCGGTCCTTGCCGGTGGTGCAGTGCACGAGCACCGGGTCGGCGTCGCCGGTCAGCAGGGTCTGCAACAACGTCCGGTATGCGGCGCGGGCGCTCGGCAGCAGGACGAAGTCACGGTAACTGCCCCGCAGGTATTCGGCGCCGCGCCCGTCCCCGAGGACCTCGCGGGCGAACGCGGCGTCGGTCAGAAGCTCCTTCATGTGCGCGGCGATCGAACCGTGCTCGCGGTCGGCGAGCACGTCGAGGGCGAGGGTACGCACACCCTCCGGGAGCCGGTCCGGCGCCGCCTGCCGCTCCGGTTCGGTCCGCAGATCCACGACAGTCGCCAGGCCGAGCCCGGACAGCACCCGCGCATCGGCGTCGGTCACCCGGCTCAGGTCGGTGGACCGGAAGACGATGCCCCGGCGCACCGACGCACCGTCGCGCGTGGCGTATCCACCGACATCGCGCAGGTTCGGTATCGAGGTCGCTTCGGGACCGGGCATCGGCCCTCGGGAGGTGGGGGTACCGGGACGACCGGCGGAGTCCGACATGCGCCCACCCTAACCGGGTCGGTTCACCCGTCCGGATCGGTGCACCCGGTCCGATCCGCCGGAGCGACGCCGGGTGCACGCGGAGATCCGGGCGATCGACGCGAGTGCCGGATTCGCCGGCAGCCGAGTGTCACAGGACCCACCCACTACCGCGTGAGGGCGCGGATCACGTCCTTGATGCTCGCGTCGTCGGGCAACACGAGCGGCAGCAGGTTCGTGAGGGCATTCACGATGATGGTGAACCGCATGACCTTCTCCTTCGGTTCTTGCGGCGCTCTCGCTACCGCTACCGCTTCCGTGCGGCCCGGCGGGTTCCGGACCCACCACAACTGTGCGGTTCGGCCCCCGTCGCTGCATCCGTGGTGACACCGGAATGCGGGACCGTGGTGACACCCGCACGCGGTCCGTGCCAGCACGGTGGTGCCGGCGACGGCGCGGGAGGAGACTGAGACGGTCCGGGAGGAGACCGAGACGGTCCGGGAGGAGGCCGGCCGTGCGGCACCGAGTCATCCAGCTGCTCGTCGTGGTCACCGCGGTGCTGGTCGCGGCGATCGCCGCGGCGGTGGACTGGTCGCCGGCGGCGCTGCGGGATCCGGCCCGCACGCTGCTCCTCGGGCCGCGGGAATCCTTCGCCGCCGCCGAGGGGCCGTTCCTGCCGGTGTTCGGGCCCACCGAACTCGCGCTGTTCCTCGGCACCGGAGTCGCATTCGTCGTCTCCGGAGCGATCGCATGGAACAACCGCCCGCACGACCTGAGCGGGCCCCTCATCCTCATGGCCGGCCTGTTGTGGTTCCTCGGCGGCCTGCGACGTTCCGGCGAGCCCGTGGCCTTCACCGTCGGCGTGGCGGCGACGAACCTGTATCTGCCCGTCCTGCTGCAGGCCCTGATCGGGTTCCCGACCGGCCGGCTGCACCGACGGTGGCAGCGTCTGTTCGTGGGCGCCGCGTGGCTTCTCGCCACGATCGGCATCGTGGCCGAGTGGCTGTTCTTCGATCCGCGGACCGCACCCGCGGCATCACCGTCGACGTCGACGAATCTTCTTCTGCTCCGGGATGATCCGTCCCTGGCACAGGCGGTGCAGCTCGTCGTCGGGTTCTGCGCGTTCCTGATCGTGGGCACGCTCGTGCTGGTGGTGATCGTTCGCTGGCGTTCGGGCTCACCGGCGTACCGGGCCGGCTTCGCGCCGCTCGGCGTCGCGTACGGCCTCTCGGCGGTGATCACGATCGTGGTGCTGTCGAGTGCGGTGAGCCTTCCCTGGTCGCCCCCGCCGTGGGTGCTCAACCTGCGCTACCCGACCACGGCGCTGTTTCCGCTGGCGGTGGCGGTCGGTCTCGTCCGGTACCGGCTGGCGCGTGCTGCGGTCAGCGACGCGATGGTGGAGATCGGTTCCGCCCCCATCGGTGTCGGATTCGTCGACGCGCTGCGGCGGGCCGTGCACGACCCGAGCCTGGTGCTGTGGACCTATGCGCCGGAGCGCGCGGCCTACGTCGATCCGGACGGGTCGGTCCACGCTCTTCCCCGCCGTTCCGATTCTCGCGCGGCGACCATCCTCGAACGCGGCGGCACTCCCGTGGGGGCCTTGGTGTACGACCCGTCCCTCGAGACCCAACCCGAGCTGCTCGCCGCGGTCCACAGCGCCACCGCGCTGGCTCTCGAGCACGAACGGTTGCAGGCGGACCTGCAGCTCCGGCTCGACGAGGTACGGCGCTCCCGCGAACGGATCGTCGCGGCCGGCGACATCCAGCGGCGACGCCTCGAGCGCGACCTGCACGACGGTGCGCAGCAACGGCTCGTCGCCGCGTCGCTGTTGTTGCGCCGCGCCCAGCGCGCCGGGGAGGAGGCCGATCTGCGCCGGCTGCTCGCGGACGGTGCCGCCGAACTCGACACCGCCCTGACGGAACTGCGGGAGCTCGCCCGGGGTGTCTACCCGGCGGTGCTCACCGAGCGCGGGCTCGCGGCTGCGCTGCGCTCGCTGGCCGAGCGGGCACCCGTGCCCGTCGGCATCGACGACGGCCTCCCCGGCCGGCCCTCGCCTCCCGTCGAGCTCGCCGCGTACCTCATCGGGGCGGAGGCCGTCACCAATGCCGGAAAGCACTCCGGGGCCACCGCCGTCCGCATCTGCCTGCACCGGGCGGGTGATGCGCTGCGCATGACGATCCGTGACGACGGATGCGGTGGCGCGCGGCCGACGCCCGGCGGGGGGCTGGACGGGCTGCGGGATCGGACCGAGGCTCTCGGCGGCGACCTCGTGCTCGACAGTCCCGAGGGCCGCGGCACGACCGTCGACGTCACGCTCCCGTTCCACCTCGACGTCGAGTCCTGACCGGGTCCGACTCTGCCGGACAGTTCCCGGCCCGGCGGATCAGTGCCGTGCCACCTCTCCCAGCACGCGGTCCAGCGCGTCGAGCGCCTCGTCCAGTTCGGCGGTGGTGACCGTCAGCGGCGGCCGGAACCGGATGCCGCGCTGCCCGGTTCCGATCATCAGCACGTGCTCGTCGACCCGCAGGCGGGTGAGCACGGCGTCGCGGACGGTGGGCGTGGGCAGGGTGAACGCGCACATCAGGCCGCGTCCGCGCGGCTCGCCGACCAGCCGGTGGCGGCCGGCGAGCTGGTTCAGCCCGGACAGCAGATGCGCCCCGGTCATGCGCGCCCGGTCGACGAGCCGGTCCCGCTCGATCACCTCCAGAATGCGCCGGGCGCGGACCATGTCGGTCAGGCTGCCACCCCAGGTGGAGTTGAGCCGCGACGAGACCATGAAGACGTTGTCGGGGATCTCGTCGATCCGGCCGCCGGCCATGATGCCGCAGACCTGGGTCTTCTTACCGAAGGCGACGATGTCGGGTGCGACGCCGAACTGCTGGTACGCCCAGGTGGTTCCCGTCAGCCCGACGCCGGTCTGCACCTCGTCGAAGATCAGCAGCGCATCGTGACGGCGGCACAGTTCTGCCATGGCCTGGAAGAACTGCGGCCGGAAGTGATGGTCGCCGCCCTCGCCCTGGATGGGTTCGGCGATGAAACACGCGATGTCGTGCGGATTCTCGGCGAACGCCCGGCGCGCCTGCTGCAGCGCATGCGCCTCCGCGGCCTCGACGTCGCGGTCGTCGGCGAGGTAGGGCGCGTCGATGCGCGGCCAGCGGAACTTGGGGTACCGGGCCGTCTTGATCGGGTCCGTGTTGGTGAGGGACATCGTGTAGCCGGTGCGACCGTGGAATGCCTCGGTCAGGTGGAGAACGCTGCCCCCGAGGTCGGAGCCGAGTCCGCGCGCCTCGTTGAGCCGGCTCTTCCAGTCGAAGGCCGCCTTGAGTGCGTTCTCCACCGCGAGCCCGCCGCCGTCGACGAAGAACAGGTGCGGCAGGGCCGGGTCGCCGAGCACCCGCGCGAAGGTGTCGACGAACCGGGCCATCGCCACCGTGTAGATGTCGGAGTTGCTGGGCTTGTTCGCGGCGGCCGTGGCGAGTTCGGCGGCGAACGCCGGGTCGTCGACGATGTCGGGCGGGTTCATCCCGAGCGCGGAGGATGCGAAGAACCCGAACATGTCGAGGTAGGTCGTGCCGTCCCGTTGATCGACGAGCCGCACGCCCCGCGATCGGTCGAGGTCGAGGACGAGGTCGAACCCGTCCACCAGCAGATGTTCGCGCAGAACGGCGTGTACCCGGCTCGGGGGCAGCTCGCGGGCACCGTCCGGGTGTCGGAATGCAGTGCTCATGCCCAGAGAGTACGTCAAAGTTCCGCCAAGATCGGCGCGATAAAGGAAGATCACCCCTTCCTTCGACTATCATTCGTAAAATGTTTGGAGGATGACGGTGCTGCGGGTGGCCACATTCGCCGTCGCGCGGATCTCCTGGAGCAGTTGTTCGAGCGCCCGAGGCGAGGCGACGCGCACGAGCAGGATGTAGCTCTCGTCCCCCGCCACGGAGTGGCAGGATTCGATGGCGTCGATGTGCCGCAACCGCGCCGGCGCGTCATCGGGTTGGGACGGGTCGAGAGGGGTGATCGCGACGAACGCCGACAGCATCAACCCGAGCGCTTCGGGATCGACCTTCGCCGCGTATCCGCGGATCACCTGCCGGGCTTCGAGGCGGCGAACCCGGGACTGCACCGCGGAGATCGACAATCCGGCCTTCTCGGCGAGAGTGGCCAGCGTCGCCCGGCCGTCCACCACCAGTTCGCGCATGAGCAGCCGGTCGATCTCGTCCAGGGACTCCTTCGAGTTTTCCGCCATCAGCGCAGGCTAATCGAACCGGAAAGGACATCGACGATGAATCCGACTGGCAATCTGCACGATCGCGCCGCGGCCGCGCTGCGTCGCTGCGGGGCGAGCGCCCCCGCCCTCGACGGCGCCCACACGGTCACCAGCCCGATCGACGGCTCGGAGCTCGCGCGGTTGCACCCCGCCCGCGCCGCGGACGTCGACGCCACGGTCGCCGCGGCGAGCGCGGCCTTCGGGCACTGGCGGCAGGTCCCGGCGCCGATGCGGGGACGGCTGGTCCGCAGGCTCGGGGACCTGCTCGGCGAGCACAAGTCCGATCTCGCCGAGCTCGTCACGCTCGAGGCCGGGAAGATCCCCTCCGAAGCGCTCGGCGAGGTGCAGGAGATGATCGACATCTGCGAGTTCGCGGTCGGCCTCTCGCGCCAGCTCTACGGCCGCACGATGCCCTCCGAGCGACCCGGCCACCGGCTGATGGAGACGTGGCATCCGCTGGGGGTGGTCGCGGTGATCTCTGCGTTCAACTTCCCCGTCGCCGTGTGGTCCTGGAACACCGCGATCGCGCTCGTGTGCGGCGATCCGGTGGTGTGGAAGCCCTCCGAGAAGACCCCGCTCACGGCGCTGGCCTGCCACGCGCTGCTCGAGCGGGCCGCGGGCGACGTGGGCGCCCCCGCCGGCCTGCACCACGTCCTGGTCGGCGACGCCGCCGTCGGCGAGGCGCTGGTCGACGATCCGCGCGTCGCGCTGGTCAGCGCGACGGGCTCGATCCGGATGGGCCGCATCGTCGCGCCCCGGGTGGCGGCGCGGTTCGGGCGCTGCCTGCTCGAACTCGGCGGCAACAACGGCGCGATCGTCGGCCCCTCCGCCGACCTCGACCTCGCCGTGCGGGCCGTGGTGTTCGCCGCGGCCGGCACCGCCGGGCAGCGCTGCACCACCCTGCGACGGCTGATCGCCCACCGCTCCGTCGTCGACGAGCTGACCGAGCGGATCGCCAAGGCCTACTCGGGGCTGCGGGTGGGCGATCCGTTCGACGACGGGGTGCTCGTCGGACCGCTGATCGACGGCCGTGCCCACGCCGCGATGCGGACCGCGCTCGAGCGCGCCGAACTCGACGGCGGCATTCTCGTCACCGGCGGCGACGCGGTCGAGGTCCCCGGTGACGGGGTGTACGTCCGGCCCGCGGTCGTGCGGATGCCGGCGCAGACGGACGTGGTGCGGGAGGAGACGTTCGCCCCGATCCTCTACGTGCTGACCTACGACGGCTTCGACGAGGCGATCGCCCTGCACAACGGGGTACCCCAAGGACTTTCGTCGTCGATCTTCACCACCGACCAGCGCGAGGCCGAGCGCTTCCTCGCCGCCTCGGACTGCGGCATCGCCAATGTCAACATCGGCACCTCCGGCGCGGAGATCGGGGGCGCGTTCGGCGGCGAGAAGGAGACCGGCGGCGGCCGCGAGTCGGGTTCGGACTCGTGGAAGGCGTACATGCGCCGCGCCACCAACACGATCAACTACTCCGACGATCTGCCGCTGGCGCAGGGTGTGGAGTTCGGTTGAGCGACAAGCTGGTTCCGTACCGACTGTGGGGGTGCCGACCGGACCGGTTCGACACCGAGATCGAGGGCGAGTTCGCGTGGACCGACCACATCGTGCGGACCCTCGGCGCGGCGTTCGAGCCGGCCGGCGCCGAGATCCGGAGGGAGGTGTCCCTGCTGCCGGAGACACACGGCGTCAGCGTGCGCGCGGACGGGCTGACGCTGGGCATCCTCGGCGACGGCGACGCGCTGCGCTACGGGCCGGTGCTCCGCCGTGTCGTCGCAGGCGGGTATCTGCCGACCGTGCCGGGCCGCATCTGGGCCGCCGATGCGGGCGCCTACAACGACGACCCGGCCCGCAGCGGCCGCGTCATCGCCCGCGTCTCGGTCAGCCTCGGCGCCCCGGCCCGACTGGTGCCCCGCAACGATCCTCCGGACGTGCCCTACACGCTGCTGCCCCCGGGCCGGACCCTCCAGGTCACCGGGGAGGAACGACACTTCGACCTGCTGCACCCCTACGCCGACCCGCCCGGCAAGTACGCCCTGCTCGTCACCCTCCACGAGGCGGACGGCGCGCTGGTGGAGGTGCGGGTGGACGACCGGGCGTGCGGATACCTCGGCCGGCGGTCCAGTGCGCGTCTGCTGCCGATCGTGACGCACCTGTCCGCGCGTGGACTCGGCACCGCCGCGCGGGCCGCGGTGAGCGGATCCCGGCTGGCGGCCGAGGTGACGGTGTCGGTGACGCCGGCCGACGAGATCGACGAGCGCGTCCTGGACGGACCGCCGGTGGTCGTGCCGCGGCTGGCGCCCGGCCCGGTCGCCGACCCGCCCGACCCGGTGCTGCCGATGCACCGGTACCACGGGTGGGGCGGGCAGATCGTCGTGCAGGGCGACCGGCTGTGGATCCTGCGGGAGGGCCCCGTGGCGCGGGCGTTGGGTCCGGTTCCGTTGACGCCCAAGCGGATCCGTCTGCGGGACGTGGTGGACGTGCAGTTCCGCCCGGCGCTGCCCCAGACCGACGGCATGCTCCGGATCGTGACGGGCAGCGGCCGGGACGGCGCGCCGGCGTCGGCGGATCCCGACACGGTGGTGTTCCACCATCCCGACCGGCAGCGATTCCAGGCGCTCGCCGAGTGGCTGCGGCACGTCGCAGCCGTGAACGCCGGACCGCCGTCGTGAGAGGCACCCCTCAGGGCCGCCGCAGCAGCTCGGCCTCCCCCGGTTCGACGACGATCGTGGCCGGTTCGGTCCGGCCGTAGTACCGCGTACGCAGGAGCCAGCTCCGCGCGTGGGACAGTTCCGAGCGCCACCCGGCCAGGTAGTACTTCCGGCCGAAGCGGGCCATGACGGCCGCCGGTGGCCCGCCCGGCCGCACGGTGGCCCGGCCGTGCAGCCGCAGGACGGGTCCCCGCTCGCCGTCGTCGAGCAGCACCACGACGTCGGGATTCGCGGCCGCGTTGCGCGCCGCCACGGTGCTGCGACCGGTGCCGAAGTACAACCGGCCGTCGACCTGCACGAACCACAGCGGGGCCAGGGCCGCCGCGCCCTTCGGGGAGCGGGTTGCCAGGCGCGCGACGAGGGCACGGTCGAGGAAGTCGCGCACGACGGCGTCGTCGGCCTTCACGCGTCCCGCTCCTCGTGCAGGGTCGCGTAGTCCCACGCGGTGGCCCGCCGGGGCGTGAACACGAACCAGGCGAGGTCCTCGCGACCGTCGGGGGCGGGGGCATCCGCCGCGGCGAGGCGTCCGCGCCAGTTCACCGCCCGCAGCTCGAACCAGAATTCGCCGTCGTCGAGCAGGACGGTGACCCGGTCGAGACCGGCCGACGGCGGCACCGACTCCCGCGGCACACCGACCCACAACTCGCCGTCGCGTCGCCGGACCCGCGCGGGCAGCGCAGTGACCGCACCGGCGTCGTCGAACGCGACCGCCGCCCGACCGTGCTCGAGCAGCCTGCCGGCAAGCGGTTCCGGTTCGACGCGCTGGGTGATCCGCCCCATGCCGACAGACGATACCGCCGGATCATCCGCGGCGGCCGGGATCGCGCGGGGCCGGCCGGATCCGGATCGGTTCGGGCACCGTGACGGTCTCGTTGCCGGGCAACGGCTCCCCGCGGCGCCGCCCGACGTCGGCGACCGTGTCGACGTCCGCGAGCGGCTGCGCCCCCTGCCGCGCGACGGCCTCGTCGTAGAGCTCGAACCACGGGAATCCGCGCCCGGTGTAGTCGGCGGCGGCCAGGGGCCGGGTCGGTGGGTCCTCCCCGGTGACCGTGCGCCACTGCTCGCTGTTCACCAGGTGCACGTCGACGACCGAGCGGTGGTCGAGGTCCCACGCATCGTGCGGTTCGACCGGGGTGGCGACGCCCTGCTCGACGGACCCGCCGGCACCGAGCCCCATGGCCGCGGCCGGCGCGAAGGAGTGCATCGGACGCCGGGCGTCGAACTCGGCACGTTCCTCCCATCGTCGCGCCCGCATGGGGTACGCCGCGATGCGGATCCCGCCCTGCGCCGGCTCGGACCGCAGCTGCTCCTCGACGCCGTAGCCGGAACCGAGCGGCATCGCGACGAACTGGCGCACCCGCCCCTGCGCCACGACGAAGCCGTCGAGCCACGGTTGCGCCGGCACCTCGAGGTAGTCCTCGCGTTCGAAGTCCGGCACCGGCGACCAGGTTTCGCCGGTGAGCGCGTCGACGTCCCCGGCGGCGACCTTCACCAGGAACGGGTACCGGGACTCGAACCCGAGCCAGCACGCCTCCGACTGCCACATCGGCATCACCAGTCCGCCGCGGGACCGCCACGAGTCCGGTATCCGGGCGTCGTCGAGTCCGGCGACAGCCCGCAGCGGGAACCGTCCCAGGCCGGGCGGCAACGGGTAGGTGTTGCCGTCGTCCGGCACCCGCAGGGTGCGGTGGAACGAGACGGCCATGCGGGCGGCGGCGTGCACCTCGGGGAACTCGAACACCAGGCGGTCCTTCTCGAGAGCGAGCGCCACGTCGTCCCTCCCGTCCGCATGCTCCGGTGCCGTTCACGTGCGGGTGAGGGTACGCCGACCGGACGGGCCGGTCGAGCAGTTGCGCCGAGCGTCTCTCGGCTCACGTGACCCGGGCCACAGCTGTGGTAGACCAAGGGGCATGTTTCCTGGGAACTTCGTCGCCACGACCCCCGACAAGCCCGCCATCGTGCGGCCCGCCACCGGGGAGTCGCTCACCTACCGGCAGCTCGACGAGAGCTCCGTCCGCCTCGCGAAATACCTGCGCGCCGCCGGACTCGAGCCGGGCGACCACATCGCGCTGATCTCGGACAACGACCTGCGGGTGATGGAGGTCTACTGGGCGGCGCTGCGTTCCGGCCTGTACGTCACGGTGGTCAACTGGCACCTCACCCCCGCCGAGGCCGCCTACGTGGTCAACGACTGCGGCGCGAAGGTGCTCCTCGCCTCGGCGGGCGCGGCGACCGCGATCGACACCCGTTCCGGGGCTTACCCGAACGTGATCCGCCGGCTCGTGTACGGCGGTGCACTGCCCGGCTTCGACGACTACGCCCACGCGCTCGCGGCATTCGACGCCTCGCCGCTGGAGTCGCAGCCGCGTGGTCAGGACATGCTCTACTCCTCGGGCACCACCGGCCGGCCCAAGGGCATCAAGCCGAAGCTGCCCGAGGGACAGGTCCAGGACGTCCCGGACCCCTACACGGCGGTGTTCGCCCCGATGTACGGCTTCGATGCCGAGTCGGTGTACCTGTGCCCGGCCCCGCTGTATCACGCTGCGCCGCTTCGCTTCTGCGGAGTGGTGCAGTCCGTCGGGGGCACGGTGGTCCTCATGGACCGGTTCGAGCCGGAGGAGGCGCTCGCCCTGATCGAGCGTTACCGCGTCACCCACAGCCAGTGGGTGCCGACGATGTTCGTGCGGATGCTCAAGCTCCCCGAGGAGGTGCGTGGCAAGTACGACATGTCGAGCCTGAAGGTCGCCATCCACGCGGCGGCGCCGTGCCCGCCGGAGATCAAGCGCGCCATGATCGAGTGGTGGGGCCCGATCGTGTACGAGTACTACGCCTCCACCGAGGGCGCGGGCGCCACGTTCATCGACTCGGAGCAGGCGCTTGCACACCCGGGATCCGTGGGTCGCGACGGCGTGATGGGCGTCGTCCACATCTGCGACGACAGCGGCGCCGAGCTGCCGGTCGGTGCCACCGGCACGGTGTGGTGGGAGCGCGACGAGCGGCCGTTCGAGTACCACAACGACCCGGAGAAGACCGAGGAGGCGACGCACCCCGATCATCCGACCTGGACCACCAGCGGCGACATCGGATACCTCGACGAGGAGCGCTACCTGTACCTCACCGACCGGGCCGCGTTCACGATCATCTCCGGCGGCGTGAACATCTACCCGCAGGAATCGGAGAACGTCCTCACCCTGCACCCCAAGGTGTACGACGTCGCGGTGATCGGGGTCCCCAACGAGGAGATGGGCGAGGAGGTCAAGGCCGTCGTCCAGCTCGCCGACGGCGTCGAGCCCGGACCCGAGGTCGAGCGCGAGCTCCTCGACTTCGTCCGCGAGCGCGTCTCCCACTTCAAGGCGCCGCGCAGCATCGACTTCTCCGACGACCTGCCGCGCACGCCCACCGGCAAGCTCGTCAAACACAAGCTGCGCGCCCGCTACCTCACCCCGGCAGGCTGACCGTGTCCGCCGATCTCGCCGAACTCGCCGACCAGCTCCCGGCCGGCGCGCTGATCACCGATCCGGACCTGCTCGCCGGGTACCGGCAGGACTGGGCGCGCGATCCGGACGCGGCGGTGCCGCGCGCGGTCGTGCGGGCCACGCGCACGGCGGACGTGCAAGCCACACTGCGATGGGCGAGCGCCCACCGGGTGCCCGTGGTGCCGCGCGGCGCGGGCACCAGCCTGTCCGGCGGGGCGGGCGGGGTGCCGGGCGGGATCGTGCTGAGCACCGAGCGGATGCGGGCGATCACCGTGGACCCGGTCACCCGCACGGCGGTCGTCCAGCCGGGACTGCTCAACGCCGAGGTCAAGCGGGCCGCGGCCGAGCACGGGCTGTGGTATCCGCCCGACCCGTCCTCGTTCGAGATGTGCACGATCGGCGGCAACGCGGCGACCAACGCCGGGGGGCTGTGCTGCGTGAAGTACGGCGTCACCACGGACTACGTCCTCGGCCTCGAGGTGGTGCTCGCCGACGGCACCGCGGTGCGGCTCGGCGGACCCCGCCTCAAGGACGTGGCTGGCCTGTCGCTGACCAAGCTGTTCGTCGGCAGCGAGGGCACCCTCGGCATCATCACCGAGGTGACCCTGCGGCTCCTCCCGCCGCAACCGCCGGCATCGACGATGGTCGCCACGTTCGGCTCGGTCCAGGCCGCGGCCGACGCGGTGCTGGCCGTGACGGCCACGTTGCGCCCGGCGATGCTCGAGTTCATGGACCGCGCCTCGATCAATGCGGTCGAGGACGCGCTGCACATGGGACTGGACCGCGACACCGAGGCGATGCTCATCGCCCGGTCCGACGCGCCGGGCACGGCCTCGGCGCAGGAGATCGCGACGATGGTGCGGGCGTGCGAGGATGCCGGTGCCGAGGAGGTGTTCTCGACCGACGACCCCGAGGAGGGCGAGGCGTTCGCGGCGGCGCGGCGGATGGCCATCCCGGCGGTCGAACGGACCGGCAGCCTGCTGCTCGAGGATGTCGGCGTGCCCCTGCCGGCCCTGCCGGCACTGGTCGGGGGTGTCGCCGAGATCGCCGACCGCAATGCGGTGACGGTGGCGGTGATCGCGCACGCCGGCGACGGCAACACCCATCCGCTGATCGTGTACGACCCCGCCGACGCCGACCAGACGGCCCGCGCGCACGTGGCCTTCGGGCAGATCATGGACCTGGCGATCGCGCTGGGCGGCACCATCACCGGGGAGCACGGGGTGGGCCGGCTGAAGAAGGCGTGGCTGCCGGATCAGGTGGGTCCCGACGTGATGGCCCTGACCCGGCGGATCAAGGCGGCGCTCGACCCGGAATCCATCCTCAATCCGGGCGTCATCCTCTGAAGCAAGATCGAGTACGGTGGCCGCGTGCGTGAGGACCGAATCCAGTGAACGCCCGTACGCCCTTGTCGCCGGCGGGCCTGCCGCTGCGCGACACCCGCTACCGGACGTTCGAGCAGTACCCGGAGTTCGCCGCGGCGACAGCCTGGCTGCGCGACTACGTGCGCGCCGCGGTGCCCAACCCGAGGATGAGTGAACGCGAGTACTGGTCGGCGGTGTGCCTGCCGCCGCACGACGGCTCCATCGAGGCGGAACCGCTGGTGAGCGTGCACGTCGGCGCGATCGAGGCCGCGGGGCTGTACGTGGAGGCCCCGGCGGCGCAGCCCCGCCGGATCGGCGGCCGGGTCACCGTGGCCGTCGACGACCTCGAGGCGGCCGCCGGAACGAGCGTGGACGTGCTCGCGGCGGCCCACTCGGACCTGCGGTTCCGCCCCGACGGGCCGGTCGTGTCGATCGGCTGGTCCGACGGACCCGCCAGCCGCGCGCAGTTCGCCGCCGTACCGTGGGAGCCGGCCGCCGCCGCACTCGTCGGACGCGTGATGCGCAACGGCAAGTGCCGATGGTCGGCTCACCACTGCGCGCAGCTCGCTCGGTTCGCGCTGGCCGACTGACGTCCGGCCCCCGACCCGCCGGCCGGGGGCCACCGGCACGAGCGCGGCGTCCGGGAAACCTCCGGCGTGTCGTACCGGCGGTGCACCATGGAACGGTGACCGACGTCCTGACCCGTTTCTCCGAGCCCACCCGGCAGTGGTTCGCGGGCGCGTTCGAGGCCCCGACCGCCGCGCAGCTCGGGGCCTGGGAGTCGATCTCGTCCGGCGCGCACACCCTGGTGGTGGCCCCCACCGGGTCGGGTAAGACACTCTCGGCGTTCCTGTGGTCGCTCGACCGCCTCGCGGCCACACCGACCGAGCACTCCGGCACCCGCGTGCTCTACGTCTCCCCGCTCAAGGCCCTCGCGGTGGACGTGGAACGGAACCTGCGCTCGCCGCTGGTCGGCATTACCCAGACCGCGCGGCGGCTCGGCCTCGAGCCGCCGGAGATCACCGTCGGCGTACGCTCGGGCGACACGTCGGCGGCGGACCGGCGCGCCCTGATCCGCACCCCGCCGGACATCCTCATCACCACCCCCGAGTCGCTGTTCCTCATGCTCACCTCCGCAGCGCGCGAGACGCTCGCCGGCGTGGAGACCGTCATCGTCGACGAGGTGCACGCCGTCGCCGGAACGAAACGCGGTGCGCACCTTGCTCTTTCTCTCGAACGGCTCGATCTGCTGCTCGGGCGGCCGGCGCAGCGGATCGGCCTGTCGGCGACGGTGCGCCCGCACGAGGAGGTGGGCCGGTTCCTCGCCGGGACCGCGCCGATCCGCATCGTCGCCCCGCCGTCCGCCAAGACGTGGGATCTCACGGTGCGGGTGCCCGTCGAGGACATGACCGAACTGGGCGTGCAGCCGGAACCCTCGGACGACGGGATGCCGGGGGTTCCGCAGGCCGGGTCGATCTGGCCGCACGTCGAGGAGCAGATCGTCGACCTCATCGTCGCGCACCGTTCCACCATCGTGTTCGCCAACTCCCGCCGCCTCGCCGAGCGGTTGACGGCCCGGCTCAACGAGATCCACGCCGAACGCGAGGGGGAGGCGGTGGACCGCCGGCCCCCGCCCCCGGCGCAGATCGGGGCGCCCACCGAGGTCGCGTTCGGCGCGCAGCCGCTGCTGGCGCGGGCGCACCACGGCTCGGTGAGCAAGGACCAGCGGGCGCTGATCGAGGACGACCTGAAGTCCGGGCGGCTGCGCTGCGTCGTCGCCACCTCGAGCCTCGAACTCGGCATCGACATGGGTGCGGTCGACCTCGTGATCCAGGTGTCGGCACCACCGTCGGTGGCGAGCGGACTGCAGCGCGTCGGGCGGGCGGGCCACCAGGTGGGCGAGGTCTCCCGCGGGGTGCTGTTCCCCAAGCACCGCACCGACCTGGTGCACTGCGCGGTCACGGTCGAACGGATGGTGGGCGGGCACATCGAGGCCCTGCAGGTGCCGGCCAACCCGCTGGACGTGCTCGCCCAGCAGACCGTCGCCGCGGTCGCCCTCGAGCCGCTCGACGTGGACGAGTGGTTCGACACGGTGCGGCGCAGCGGCTCCTTCGCGACGCTGCCCCGCTCGGCGTACGAGTCGACGCTGGACCTGCTGGCCGGGCGGTACCCGTCGGACGAGTTCGCCGAGCTGCGGCCCCGGGTGGTGTGGGATCGCACCGCCGGCACCCTCACCGGCCGGCCGGGCGCGCAGCGGCTGGCCGTCACCTCGGGCGGCACGATCCCCGACCGCGGCCTGTTCACCGTGTACATGGTCGGCGAGAAGGCCACCCGGGTCGGAGAACTCGACGAGGAGATGGTGTACGAGTCCCGGGTGGGCGACGTGTTCGCGCTCGGCGCGACGAGCTGGCGCATCGAGGAGATCACCTTCGACCGGGTGCTGGTCTCCCCCGCCTACGGGCAGCCCGGCAGGCTGCCGTTCTGGCACGGTGACGGAGTCGGCCGCCCGGCCGAACTCGGCGCCGCCCTGGGGGCGTTCGTGCGCGAACTGGGGCACGCCGATCCGGAGGACGCCGCCGCCCGGTGCCGTCGCGGCGGCCTCGACGACAACGCGACCGCCAACCTGACACGGCTGCTCGAGGAGCAGCGCAACGCCACCGGCCACCTGCCCACCGACCGGACCCTGGTGGTCGAGCGGTTCCGCGACGAACTCGGCGACTGGCGCCTCGTGCTGCACTCCCCGTACGGGATGCGCGTGCACGCGCCGTGGGCGCTCGCCGTGGGCGCACGGCTGCTCGACCGGTACGGCGTCGAGGCCGCGCCCACGGCCTCGGACGACGGCATCATCGTCCGGCTCCCCGACACCGAGGACGCCCCGCCCGGCGCGGAGGTGTTCGCCTTCGACACCGACGAGATCGAGGACCTGGTCACCGAGCAGGTGGGCGGCTCGGCGCTGTTCGCCTCCCGCTTCCGGGAGTGCGCGGCGCGGGCACTGCTGCTGCCGCGGCG
Organism: Rhodococcus aetherivorans; assembly: GCF_011058165.1. GTDB lineage: Bacteria > Actinomycetota > Actinomycetes > Mycobacteriales > Mycobacteriaceae > Rhodococcus > Rhodococcus aetherivorans. Next base: position 50,885 of record NZ_JAALEG010000024.1, on the reverse strand, counting down.
CACGCCCGGCAAGCGGGCGCCGCTGTGGCAGCAGCGGCAGCGCTCGGCGCAGCTGCTCGACGTGGCCCGTCGCTACCCCACCTTCCCGATCCTGCTCGAGACGGTGCGGGAATGCCTGCAGGACGTCTACGACCTGCCCGCCCTGCGGGACCTGCTCGGCCGCGTCGCCCGGCGGCAGGTCCGCATCGTGGAGGTCGAGACGGCCACCGCGTCACCGTTCGCGACCTCACTGCTGTTCGACTACGTCGGCGCGTTCATGTACGAGGGCGACAGCCCCCTGGCAGAACGGCGTGCCGCGGCCCTGTCGCTGGACTCGACACTGCTCGCCGAACTGCTCGGGCGTGTGGAGCTGCGGGAACTGCTCGACGCCGACGTCGTTGCCCGGGCCGAACTGGAGCTGCAGCACCTGGCCCCGGACCGCAAGGCCCGCGACGCCGAAGGTGTCGCGGACCTGCTCCGGCTGCTCGGCCCGCTGACCGAGACCGAGATCGCCGAGCGCACCACGGCCGATCCCGCCGCATGGCTCGACGAGCTGGATGCGCAGCGACGGGTGCTGAAGGTGTCCTTCGCCGGCCACGAGCGGTGGTCGGCCATCGAGGACGCCTCGCGTCTCCGGGACGCGCTCGGGGTGCCGTTGCCGATCGGCGTGCCGACGGCGTTCGTCGAGCCGGTGCCCGATCCGCTGGGCGACCTGATCGGCCGGTACGCCCGCACCCACGGCCCGTTCACCGCGGCGGAGGCGGCGGCCCGGTTCGGGCTCGGCACCGCGGTGGTGCAGGACGTGCTGCACCGGCTGGCCGCCGAGAAGCGGGTCAGCGCAGGTGAGTTCCGGCCCGGCACGACGGGCGCCGAGTGGTGCGACACCGAGGTGCTGCGGCGGCTGCGGCGACGGTCGCTCGCGGCGGCACGACACGAGGTGGAGCCGGTCGGCACCGCCACCCTCGGCCGGTTCCTGCCGGCGTGGCAGCACGTGGGCGGCGGCCTGCGCGGGGTGGACGGGGTGGCCGCGGTCGTCGAGCAACTGGCCGGGGTGCCGGTGCCGGCGAGCGCTCTCGAGCCGCTGATCCTCGCGCCGCGGGTGCGGGACTACTCCCCCGCGATGCTCGACGAACTCACCACGACGGGCGAGGTGCTGTGGGCGGGGTCGGGGCAGATCTCCGGCAAGGACGGCTGGGTGTCGCTGCACCTGACCGACACCGCCCCCCTGACCCTCGCGCCGGCGGCCGAGATCGAACAGACCGACGTCCACCGCGGCATCCTGGACACGCTCGCGGGCGGCGGGGCGTTCTTCTTCCGTCAGCTCACCGAGGCCCTCGGCACCACCGACACGGAAACCGCCTCGGCACTGTGGGATCTCGTGTGGGCCGGCCTCGTCTCGGGGGACACACCGGCCGCGCTGCGCGCCCTCGTCGGCGACACCTCCCGCGCGACCCCCGCGCACCGCACGCCCCGACGCGCCCCGCGCGCCCGGATGTACCGCGGCCGTCCGGCGCTGCCGAGCCGGACCGGGCCACCGACGGTCGGTGGGCGGTGGTCGCTGCTGCCCGACCGGGAAACCGATCCGACGGTGCGCGCCCACGCCGCCGCGGACCTGCTGCTCGAGCGCTACGGTGTGGTCACCCGCGGCGCGGTCGTCGCCGAGGGCGTGCCGGGCGGCTTCGCTCTGATGTACAAGGTGCTGAGCCGGTTCGAGGAGACGGGGCGGTGCCGCCGCGGCTACTTCGTCGACACGCTCGGCGGTGCGCAGTTCTCCACCCCGGAGGTCGTGGACCGGTTGCGGTCCTACGGCGAGTCACTCGAGGGCCGCCACACCGGCACACCCGCGGTGACGCTGGCCGCGTGCGACCCGGCGAACCCGTACGGCGCGGCACTGCCTTGGCCGAAGTCGGCGGCGCCCGAGGACTCGCCGCGGCACCGCCCCGGCCGCAAGGCCGGGGGGCTGGTGGTGCTCGTCGACGGCGAGCTGGGTCTGTTCGTCGAACGCGGCGGCCGCACGGTACTGACGTTCACCGAGGACCCGGGGATACTCCGCGGTGCGTGCGCGTCACTGGCCGGGTCGGTCAAGGGCGGGGGCCTCGACACGCTCGTCGTCGAGAAGGTCGACGGCAGTTCCATTCACGGTCACCTGTTCGCGGAATTCCTCGCCGAGGCCGGCTTCTCGGCCACCCCCCGCGGTTTCCGGTTGAGGGCCTGATGCCCGAGGGCGACACCGTCTTCCAGGCGGCCACCCGGCTGCGCCGCGCCCTCGCGGGAAAGCCGTTGACGCGCTGCGACATCCGCGTGCCCCGGTACGCGACGGTCGATCTGACCGGCACCGTGGTCGACGAGGTGCTCGCCCGGGGCAAGCATCTTCTGGTCCGCGTCGGTGCGCACACCCTCCACACCCACCTGAAGATGGAGGGGGTGTGGGACGTCCACGCGCCCGGGACCCGCTGGCGCCGTCAGGGATATCACGCCAGGATCGTGCTCGCGGTCGCGGACGCCGAGGCCGTGGGCTTCGACCTCGGGATCGTCGAGGTGCTGGACCGCGACCGCGAGGAGGAGGCCGTGGGACACCTGGGACCCGATCTGCTCGGCCCGGACTGGGACCCGGCAGCCGCCGCCGCGAACCTGATGCGCGATCCGGGCCGACCCGTCGGTCTGGCGCTGCTCGATCAACGGGTGATGGCCGGGGTGGGCAACGTGTACCGGTGCGAGCTGTGCTTCCTGCGGGGCGTGCACCCGTCGACACCGGTCGCGGACGCGGGAGATGCGGCCGCCTGGGTCGATCTGGCGCACCGCCTGCTGGTGTTCAACCGGGACCGCGTCAGCCGGATCACCACCGGCGACCGCCGGCCCGGCCGGGGCACATGGGTGTACGGACGCGCGGGCAAGCCGTGCCGCCGGTGCGGAACCACGATCCGGACCGGCATGCTGGGGTCGGCGAGCGACCCGGATCGCAAGATCGACTGGTGCCCGCACTGTCAGCCGCGCGACGGGGGCGGCTGAGCCGGCGCGTCCCGCCGGCTCGGTCGTCCCGCAGCTCGGTGGTTGCGCAGCTCAGTGGTTGCGCAGCTCAGTGGTTGCGCAGCTCAGTGGTTGCGCAGCGCGTCGATGAGCTCGCCCTTGCGCTTGGACGAGTAGCCCGAGATCCCGAGCTCCTTGGCCCTCTTCTTCAACTCGTCGACGGTCCAGTCCTCGTAGGACCCCGACGTACCGCCCTTGTGGCCGACGGAGGACCGGCCGCGCTTCGCCGCCGCGTTCGAGATCCGGGCGGCCTTCTCCTTGGAGGCGCCGTCGTCGCGCAGTTCCTGATACAGCTTCTCGTCCTTGATCGACGACCTGGGCATGATGCCCCTCCCTTCGTCGAGCGTGCCGTCGTCTCGCGAATACCCCTCCGCCTGCGGCTCTACACTTCCGGCCTGGACGAGCAGGCCCACGCAGTGCCGCACCAACCGCTCCGGCGACACCACGACGGTGCCGTCCAGATAGCCGATGAACAGGCTCGTCAGCGCCCCGACGAGCCCGACCGCCACCATGTGCCGCTCCTCGCGGTCGGCGATCGCCGTGAGCTGCTGCTGGACGAGCAGCACGAACGTGGGAGCGAGGTCGAGTCCCTGACCACCGAGCGACGGCTCCCGCAGCGGGCCGAGCAGCAGCACCCGGCCCAGGGCCGGGCGGTCGACGATCAGCTCGACGAAGGCCCGGACCGCCGCCTCGGGAAGATCCCCCGGTCGCGGGGCCGTACCGACCGCGGCCTCCAGCGCCGTGCGCACCCGTTCGCCGACGGCGGCATACACGGCGCGCACGAACGCGTCCCGGTCGTCGAAGCTTTCGTAGAAGTACCGTTCCGTCAGTCCGGCCGCCCGGCACACGGCGCGCACGTTGACCGCCGGCCCCTCGGGCGCGCCGAGCAGATCGATGCCCACCGAGAGCAGCGCGTCGCGGCGTGCCCGCCGGCGTTCCGCCATGTCGGTGCCGCCCCAGCGCCGTCGCACCCTCTCCACCACCGCGATCCCGTCGTCGACCACCTGCGTCGTCGGATCCTACGCCGCGGCCCGGACGCAGCGAATGTGTGCGGTCGCAGGCTCCGTGCGACCGCCGTCTGTCACCCTTGTCGGCATGGACTCCGATGCCCACGCGCTCCTGCACGGTCCGTTGTTCTCCCGGCGCACACCTTTGGACCGGGACAACGCCGCCAGCCGTATCAGCGCCTACATCTACGGCAACGTCCTGGTGCTCGCGGCGCTGGTACCGATCATCACCGGCCCGAAGTACGTCGGCATCGCGATCGTGCTCGGTACGGCGCTGTCGACGTTCGTCGCCCACGCATTCGCCGAGGCGGTCGGGCACACCGTGCGCCAGGGGACCCCGCTGACCCGGGCGGAGAAGATCGCCGAACTGCGCAATTCGGTGCCGATCCTGAGTTCGGCGGTCCTGCCGTGCGTGATCCTGGGACTCGGCTGGCTGGGCTGGCTCGAGCCGCGCACGGCCCAGCTGCTCGCCGAGGTCGCCGTGCTGCTGCGGATCGGTGGCATCGTCTTCGTCATCGGCCGCCTCAACGGGGAGCGGCCGGGGCGGACCTCACTGGTGAGTGCCGTCGCACTCACCGCGGTTGCCGCGACCGTGGTGCTCGTCAAGGTCATCCTGACCCACTGACCTTCCCGGCCACTGACCTTCCCGGCCACCGACCTTCCCGGCCACCGACAGGGCTGGGACGCGCGCCGGTGGCGCCTCAGACGCCCGTCGGGACCGGCTCGAGGATCTCCGCGCGGGCCTCCGGGGCGGCGGCCCGCAGCGCATCGGCGGACTCGTCGTCGGGCCGGCTCTGCGAGCGGATCTCCGCTTCGACCCGGGCCCGGTAGGTCGCGATCTCCTGCTCCACCGTCGCGGCATCCCAGCCGAGGACGGGGGCGACCAGGCGGGCCGTCTGCTCGGCGCAGTGCACGCCGCGGTGCGGGTACTCGATGGAGATGCGGGTGCGGCGGGCGAGGATGTCCTCGAGATGCAGCGCTCCCTCCGCGGCCGCCGCGTACACGACCTCCACCTGCAGGTACTGCGGCGCATCCGTGAGCGGCTCGAGCAGCTCGGGACGGTCGGCCGCCAGTTCCAGCATCTCGTCGATCAGCGACCCGTACCGGTCGAGCAGATGCTTGACCCGGTACGGGTGCAGGCCGTACCGCTCGGCGAGCTGCATCGTCTGGTTCACGAGCGCGAAATAGCCGTCGGCACCCACCAGCGGCACCCGCTCGGTGATGGACGGGGCGATCCGCGCGGGGATATCCTCGGCCGCCAGGTCGACGGCGTCCTCGGCCATCACGCGGTAGGTGGTGTACTTGCCGCCGGCGATCGCCACGAGGCCGGGTGCGACCCGGGCGACGGCGTGCTCGCGCGACAGCTTCGACGTCTCGTCGCTCTCCCCGGCCAGCAGCGGCCGCAGGCCCGCGTACACGCCGTCGATGTCGTCGTCGGTCAGCGGGACGACCAGGACCCGGTTCACGTGGTCGAGGATGTAGTCGATGTCGGCCTTCGTCGCGGCCGGGTGGGCGAGGTCGAGGTTCCAATCGGTGTCGGTGGTGCCGATGATCCAATGGCTGCCCCACGGGATCACGAACAGCACCGACTTCTCGGTGCGCAGGATGATCGCCGAGTCGCTGACGATCCGGTCGCGCGGCACCACGATGTGCACGCCTTTCGAGGCGCGCACCCGGAACCGGCCGCGCTGCCGGGACAGGGCCTGGATCTCGTCGGTCCACACCCCCGTGGCGTTGATCACCACGTGCCCCTTCACCTCGGTGACCGACCCGTCCTCCGAGTCGCGCACCCGCACGCCGGAGACGCGGTCGGCCTCGCGCAGGAACCCGACCACCTGGGTCGAGGTCCGCACCACGGCGCCGTAGTGCGCGGCCGTGCGGGCCACGGTCATGGTGTGACGGGCGTCGTCGACGACGGTGTCGTAGTACCGGATCCCGCCCACGAGCGAGTCGCGCTTGAGCCCGGGCGCCATGCGCAACGCCGCGGAGCGGGTCAGGTGTTTCTGCGCGGGCACGGACTTGGCGCCGCCCATCCGGTCGTACAGGAAGATGCCCGCGGCAATGTACGGGCGCTCCCACACCCGGTGGGTGAGGGGGAAGAGGAACTTCAACGGCTTGACCAGATGCGGCGCCAGCGTCGAGAGCGACAGCTCGCGTTCCCGCAGCGCCTCGCGGACGAGCCCGAACTCGAGCTGCTCGAGATACCGCAGCCCACCGTGGAACATCTTCGACGAGCGGCTCGACGTGCCGGAGGCGAAGTCCCGTGCCTCCACGAGGGCGACCTTCAACCCGCGGGTGGCGGCGTCCAGGGCGGCACCGGCGCCGACGACGCCGCCGCCGATGACCACCACGTCGAACTGCTCCGAACCGAGCCGTCGCCACGCGTCACGGCGCTGCTGCGGCCCGAGAATCTGGACGCCTGGTTGGTTGGTCACCGCATCGCTCCCGTGAGTCGCCGACGTTTCCGCACTCAGGCTAGTAGGTTCGTCCGCAGACTGCCGTCCCGAACCATACGCCCGGAGAGGTTGCCGTGACCCGATACATCGCCGCGATCGATCAGGGGACCACGTCGAGCCGCTGCATCATCTTCGACCACGACGGCCGCATCGTGGCCTGGGCCCAGACCGAGCACGAGCAGATCCTCCCCCGCGCCGGCTGGGTGGAACACGATCCGGAAACGCTGTGGCTCAACACCCGCGAAGTCGCCGCCCTGGCCCTGGCGAAGGCGGATCTGACACGCGCCGACATCGCCGCGATCGGCATCACCAACCAGCGCGAGACGACGGTCGTGTGGGAACGCTCCACCGGCCGGCCCGTCCACAACGCGATCGTGTGGCAGGACACCCGCACCGATCGCCTGGTCGAGCAGCTCGCCGGCGACGCGGGCGTGGACCGGTATCGCAAGGCCACGGGCCTGCCGCTGTCGACGTACTTCGCGGGCCCGAAGGTGCGGTGGATCCTCGACAACGTCGAGGGCGCCCGGGAGAAGGCGGAGGCCGGCGAGCTCGCGTTCGGGACGGTGGACAGCTGGATCCTGTGGAACCTCACCGGCGGCACCGGCGCGGGCAACCGGCAGCCGGGAGTGCATCTCACCGACGTCACCAACGCCTCTCGCACGATGCTCATGAATCTCGAGACGCTGCAATGGGATCCGGACATCTGCGCGGACTTCGGGATCCCGATGTCGATGCTGCCGGAGATCCGCAGCTCGTCGGAGATCTACGGGTACGCCCGCGAACGCGGGCCGCTCGCCGGCGTCCCGGTGGCGGGCATCCTCGGCGACCAGCAGGCCGCGACGTTCGGCCAGGCGTGCCTGTCGCCGGGCGAGGCGAAGAACACCTACGGGACCGGGAACTTCCTGCTCCTCAACACCGGGACGACGCCGGTCCGGAGCGAGCACGGGCTGCTGACCACCGTCTGCTACCGCGTCGGCGACGCCCCGGCGGTGTATGCCCTCGAGGGTTCGATCGCGGTCACGGGGTCGCTCGTGCAGTGGATGCGCGACAATCTCGGGCTCATCCGCACGGCAGCGGAGATCGAGGATCTCGCCGCGACCGTCCCCGACAACGGCGGCGCGTACTTCGTGCCGGCGTTCTCCGGCCTGTTCGCGCCGCGGTGGCGCCCCGACGCGCGCGGCGTGATCGCCGGGCTCACCCGCTTCGTCAACCGGGGGCACCTGGCGCGCGCCGCGCTCGAGGCGACCGCCTACCAGACCCGCGAGGTGATCGAGGCGATGCACGCCGACTCCGGCGTCGAGTTGCACACCCTGAAGGTGGACGGCGGGATGGTCGTCAACGAAACCCTGATGCAGTTCCAATCGGACATCCTCGGCGCCCCGGTGGTCCGGCCCGTGGTCGCCGAGACCACCGCGCTCGGCGCGGCCTACGCGGCGGGCCTGGCGGTCGGCTTCTGGGACGGCGAGGACGACATCCGGCGCAACTGGGCGGCCGGCCGCACCTGGGAACCGAAGATGGACGCCGCCGAGCGGGAGCGGCTCTACGCCGAGTGGAACAAGGCGGTCGAGCGGACCTACGGCTGGGCCTGAGCCGCGTTACGCACGGGCCGTCCTGTGCTGCAGGGCGCGCACGGCGCGGCCGAGCCGGCGCGCCGCCTCGGCGAGGTCGGCCTCCCCGGCGGTGGCGAAGCACAGCCGTGCAGTGCGACCGTGGTCCCCGGACACCGCGAAGGCGGTCCCCGGCACGAACGCGACACCGTGCTCGGCCGCGACGGGCAGCAACTCGGCCGTGTCGAGCTCACCGGCGAACCGCACCCAGGTGAACATGCCGCCGCGCACGGCGGAGGAGACGACCGCGTCGCCGAACTCCGCGGCGAGGGCGGTCGACAGCGCCGTGGCCCGGGCGCCGTAGGTGCCCCGGAGCCGGTCGAGATGCCCGGCGTACCAGGGCCCGTCGGCGAGGAGCGCGGCGGCGATCGCCTGGGTCAGGGACGAGCCGCACAGATCGGCGCCCTGTTTCAGCAGCTCCACGGCCGCGCACAGCCGCCGGTCGCCGTGCAGCCAGCCCACCCGTAATGCCGGGGCGAGGGTCTTCGAGGCACTCGAGAGCCGGACGACGCGGTCCGACCAGGACGCGACGGGCGCCGGAGGTGCCTGTCCGAACCACAGCTCGCCGTACGGATCGTCCTCGACGACGCGGAATCCGTACCGGTCGGCGAGGGCCGCGAGGTGCCGGCGCCGAGCCGCGGACAACACGACCCCGCGCGGGTTGTGGAACGTGGCGACGGTGTGCACGAGCACCGGCCGCTCCCCCGCCGCCAGGAGGCGTTCGAGCGCCTCCGTGTCCATGCCGTCGTCGTCGAGCGGTACCGGGAGCACGCGGGCCTCGGCGGCGTGGAAGACCTGCAGCGCACCGGTGTACGCGGGCTCCTCGACGATCACCGTGTCACCCGGGTCGAGCAGCACCTGAGCGAGCAGGCTCAGCGCCTGCTGGGAGCCGTGGGTGACGACGACCTCGTCCGGGTGGACGGCGCGTCCGAGCCGCTCGCCCTCCCGCGCGGCGAGCACGGCGCGCAGGTCCCCGCGACCGGAGGTCGCGGCGTACTGGGCGGCAGCCGGGTCACGGAGCACGGTGGCGGCCGCGTCGGCGATCTCCGCGGTGGGCAGCAGCTCGGGCGCGGGGAGCCCGCCGGCGAGGCTGAGGACGTCCGGTCGGGCGGTCAGGGCGAGCAGGTCACGGATGGCGGAGCTGCGCAGGCCGCGCAACCTGCGGGCGGTGCGGATACTGCCGTCGACGGACACGGGAACTCCTGGACGGGTTGAGAGAAGACCTCTTTCGTCCCGGGTCCGCGGTCGGCGCGAGGCTGTCGATGACGGACCGGATCCGGTCCTCGCCCCACCGTAGCACCACCTGCCCATAGCGTGGAATGCTGATCCCGCACTATGGAACACTGATCCGGTGGGGCGAAGCCGGCGCGGGAGCCGCGGCGCGCCGGCCTCGGGGAACCCTCATCCCGGAACGTGCTCACCCGGCAGGGGGTGCAGCACCCGCGTACGCATCGCATCGGCAGCGACGTCACGCGGGTCGGTGAGGTAGTACTCCCGGAACGGCCCCTCGGCCGCGAGACCGCGCTCGTCGAGCCACCCGAACAGTGCGTGGTAGGCGACCGGCAGCAGCGCGACCGGACCGACGAAGTCCACGCCCGCGAAAGTCCCGCCCGGCAGCGTCGTCGTGGCAGTTTCCGCACGTCCGAGCGGGGACCGCAACTCGAGACCGACGCCGAACTGCACCACGCCGTCGAGGGTGGCCGGGTACTGCCCCACCACCGGCGCGTCGGTGGGCAGCCCGGCGCTCGACGCGTCGGCCAGCAGCGCCGTCACGAGGTTCGTCACATTCGAATCCAGAGATTCGGCGGTCGATTCCCCATTGCGCCACAAGACCGTTCGATCCTCGATCCAGTGCCGGCGCACGGCGAGGCCGCCGGCTTCGGCCTCGGCGAGGGAGGCGACGAGGGCGAGCGCCCGGTGCTTACGGGCGGCCTCGCGCTCGAACCGTTCCCGCTCCGCGGCGAGGACGACCTCGGTGTGTCCGGGGTCCTGCAGGAGGAGACGGATCGCGGGGACGGATACCTCGGCTCTGCGCAATACCGCGATGCGCAGAGCCGAGGCGAGCTGCTCGCGCGAGTAGTACCGGTATCCGGTACGCGGATCGACCCGGCCTGGAGCGAGCAGCCGTTCGCGGTCGTAGTGGCGCAGCGTCCTGACGCTCAGCCGGGACATCCGCGCGAACTCGCCGATGCTCAGCCATCCGTCGGCCGGGCTCACCCGGTCACCACCGCCCCGCTTCCGGCAACCTCCGGCGCGTACGGGATCACCGTGATGACGTCGACGAGCAGGCCGTCGGGATCGACGGTCATGAAGTGCCGCTGCCCGAAGTCCTCGTCGCGCAGTTCCAACGCGACCGGGAGTGCGAGGTCGCCGGCGCGCGCATACACGGCGTCCACGTCGTCGACCTCCACCGAGATCAGCACGCCGGCGGGAGCGGAGAGGTGGGCTCGGGGAATCGTCTCGTGGCCGCGTGCCACGAGACCGAGCTGCACGGTCTCGTCGGTCGCCGCCTGCAGCTGCGCATACCAGCCGCTGTCGAAAACCACACGCAGACCGAGCAGCCCGGCATAGAAGTCGCGGCTGCGGGCGACGTCGTGAGCGGGGACCACGGGGAAGATGCTGTTCGTTCGCATGCGTCCACCGTCGACCCTCCCCCAGCGAGAGAGTCAAGAACGTCGACGCCGGTCATCCCGCTCAGCCCAGGTGGTCGTCGTGCCGCATCAGCTGGCGCGCCGCCTCGGTGATCGACCCGGTCAGCGACGGGTACACCGAGAAGGTGTGGGCGAGATCGTCGACGCTGAGATTGTTCTGCACCGCGATCGCGATGGGCAGGATCAGCTCCGAGGCGGTGGGGGCGACCACCACGCCACCGATCACGACGCCGGTGGCGGGACGGCAGAAGATCTTCACGAAGCCGCGGCGCAGCCCCGACATCTTCGCACGGGGATTGGTGTGCAGCGGCAGCATCACGGTGCGGGCCGGCACCTCGCCGTTGTCGATCGCGGCCTGGCTGACGCCGACCGTGGCGATCTCGGGCCGCGTGAACACCGCCGAGGCGACGGTCTTGAGCCGGATCGGGCTCACCCCCTCGCCGAGGGCGTGGTACATCGCGATGCGGCCCTGCATCGCGGCCACCGACGCCAGCGGCAGCAGCCCGGTGCAGTCGCCGGCGGCGTAGATACCCGAGACGGACGTGCGCGAGACCCGGTCGACCTGGAGGTAACCGCCCCGGTCGAGTTGCAGGCCGACCTTCTCGAGCCCGAGGTCGGAGGTGTTCGGCACCGAGCCGACCGTCATCAGGGCATGGCTGCCCTCGACGATGCGCCCGTCGGCCAGCTTGACCCGGATCCCGTTCGCGGTGCGCTCGACGGCGTCGGCACGGGCGTGCTTGACCAGGTTCACGCCCCGCTCGGCGAAGGCGTCCTCGAGCACGAGGGCGGCGTCCTCGTCCTCGTGCGGCAGCACCCGGTCGCGGCTCGAGACCAGCGTCACCTGAACACCGACCTCCGTGTAGGCGGAGACGAACTCGGCGCCGGTGACACCGGAACCGACGACCACGAGGTGCTCGGGCAGCGCGTCGAGGTCGTAGAGCTGACGCCAGTTGAGGATGCGGTCGCCGTCCGGCTCCGCGCCGGGCAGCACCCGCGGGCTCGCGCCGGTCGCGATGAGCACGACGTCGGCGTCGAGGATCCGCTCCTCGCCGGTGAAGAGGTTGGCGCGCACCTGGTGCGCCGCCATCCCGACCTGGCTGTCGATGAGCTCGCCGCGGCCGCTGAGCAACTGCACGCCGGCCGCCTCGAGCTTGGTGCGGATGTCCGCGGACTGCGCGCGGGCGAGGCTCTTGACCCGGGCGTTGACCTCGGGCAGCGCCACCCCGGAGCTTTCGAGCTGGACGCCGAGGTCGGCGGCTCGGCGCATGTCGGTGCGGATGCCGGTGGACGCGATGAACGTCTTGGACGGCACGCAGTCGAAGAGCACGCAGGCACCGCCGACCCCGTCCGAATCGATCAGTGACACGGTCGCGCCGTACTGAGCCGCCACCAGCGCCGCCTCGTAGCCCGCAGGGCCGCCGCCGATGATCACGATCCGGGTCATTGTTCTCCTCTGTATCGATTCCGAGATGGTCCTCGGTCCGGGTGTGCGGGCGCCGGGGTTGCCGAACGTCCGCAGACACGCTATGCCACCGGCCCCGTCCTGCGCACGCGGACTCGGCCACGCAGCGGCCAGCGCCCCGTGTCCTGCGCCGGACGGTCAGCCATTAGCCTGTACCCCGTGCCGATCTACGCCGCCTACGGCTCCAACATGCATCCCGAGCAGATGCTGCAGCGCTGCCCGCATTCGCCGATGGCCGGAACCGGCTGGCTCCACGGCTGGCGGCTGACGTTCAGCGGCGGCGACATCGGCTGGGAGGGTGCGCTCGCCACCGTCGTCGAGGATCCCGACTCGAAGGTGTTCGTGGTGCTGTACGACGTACCCGACGAGGACGAACGCAGCCTCGACCGGTGGGAGGGCTCCGAACTCGGCATCCACCGCAAGATCCGGCTGCGCGTGGACACCGACGACGGTCCCGTGCTCGCCTGGCTGTACGTCCTCGACGCGTACGAGGGCGGCCTGCCGTCGGCCCGCTACCTGGGCGTGATGGCCGACGCCGCCGAGATCGCGGGAGCCCCCGCCGACTACGTGCGCGACCTGCGCACCCGCAACAGCCGCAACGTCGGGCCGGGCCGGCCCGACAGCTTCTAGTCCCCGGCCGGGCGGTCCGGGTAGAACGGCACGGGGACGCCGACCCGCAGCGTCACCGGATCCCCGGCCTGCACGTCGTGCGACGCGGCCCGCTGCGCCCGGATCGTCTGCCCGGCGCCGGTCACCCGCACCTCCGTCAGTGCCCCGCCGAAGGCGATGTCGAGCACGGTGAACTTCGACGGCTCGTCGGCCGCGGCGACCTGCACCTGTTCCGGGCGCACGAGCACGTGACCCTTGCCGTGGGCCGGGGCGGCGAGCGGGACCGCACCGATCACCGTGTGCGCGCGGTCGCCGTCCGCATCGGCGTCGAGCACGACCGAATCCCCCACGAATGCGCCCACCTCGAGCGTCGCGGGCCACCGATAGACCTCCTCCGGGGTGCCCACCTGGGCGACACGCCCGCCGAGCATCACCGCGACCGTGTCCGCGATGGCCAGGGCCTCGGCCTGGTCGTGGGTGACCAGCACGGAGGCGACCTCCTGGTCCCGCAGCAGGGTGCGGACCTCGGCGCGCAGACTGGCCCTCAGCCCGGCGTCGAGGGCGCTGAACGGCTCGTCGAGCAGTACGACGGACGGGTTCGGGGCCAGCGCCCGCGCCAGCGCGATGCGCTGCTGCTGGCCGCCGGACAGCTGCGACGGCTTGCGCTGACCGGTGCCGGCCAGGCCGACCAGGTCGAGCAGTTCCGCCACGCGGCGGTGCCGGACGGACTTCTGCCGCACCATCGATCGCCACGTCGGCTGCACCAGCCCGTAGCCGACGTTGCGCGCCACGCTCAGATGCGGGAAGAGCGCACCCTCCTGCGGCACCAGCCCCACCCCCCGGCGCTCCGGCGGCAGAGCCGTGAGGTCGCGTCCGTCCGCGACGACGCGCCCCGCGCTCGCCGGGTGCAGACCCGCGACGACGCGCAGCAGCGTGGTCTTGCCCCCGCCCGAGGGCCCGAGTACGGCCAGCAACGCGCCTCGCTCCACCGTCAGCGAGACGTCGCTGACGACCTCGGTCCGCCCGTACCGGGCGCATACGCCCTCGATGGAGAGCCCGCTCATTCCTCACCGCCACTTTCCGCATCGACCCGGCCCCGCAACAGTCGGCCCAGCACCAGCGACGGCAGCGCGGCGATGAGCACCAGGATCGCGGCGTACGGGGCCGCCGAACCGTATTCGAGGGTCTCGGTGTACTTCCACATCCGTGACGCCAGGGTGTCCTCCCCGATCGGCACGAGCAACAACGTCGCGGGCAGTTCCTTCGCGATGGTGAGGAACGCCAGCGCCGCGCCCGCCACGACACCGGGCGCGGCCAGCGGGATCATCACCCGGACGCCGGTCCGCAGCCGTCCGCTGCCGAGGGTCGCGGACGCGTCCTCGAGGCCGAGTGGGATCGAGGCGACGGCCGCGCGGATCGACCCGACGGCGAGCGGCAGGAACAACACCGCGTAGCCGATCACGAGCATCGGGGTGTGCTGGTACCACTGCGGCAGCAGCCGGATACCGAAGAAGACCAGAGCCAGACCCACGGTGATGCCGGGCAGCGCGAACCCGACGTAGGAGGCGCTCTCGGTGAACCGCGCCACCGGCGAGGTCGAACGCGCCGCCAGGGTGCCCACCGGCAGGGCCAGCGCCGTCGTCAGCAACGCCCCCAGGGCCGCCACCCACAGCGTGTACGTCGTCGCCGTCCAGATCCCCGCCCAGTCGATCGCCGCCTGCTGCGAGAACCACAGCCAGCGCGCAAGTCCGGCCAGCGGCACGCCGACGCTCACCACCAGCACGACGGCGAGGAACGCCAGGGCTGTCCACCGCTGCCCGCCCAGCGGCACGGCCGCGGCGGCTCGTGGGGCGCCGGAACCGACGCGCGCGGTGGCCCCGCGGCGCACCCGGCGCTCGGAGACCGTCAGCGCGACGGCGAGAACGACGAGCACCAAGCCGAACACCGCGGCCGGGGTGCGGTCGAGCAGCCCCCGGTAGCTGCCGTAGATGGCGAGGGTGAAGGCCTCGTACCGCATCAGCGCGACGGCGCCGAAGTCGCTGAGGGTGTACAGCGCCACCAGCAGGCCGCCGGCCGCCGCGGTCGGCCACACCTGACGCAGGGTCACGGTGAGCGTGGTGCGCAGCCGGGACCGGCCGAGGGTGCGGGCCACCTCCTCGAGTCCCGGATCGACCGAGGCCAGCGCGGCGGACACCGGCAGGTACACGTACGGGAAGCTCGCCGCGGTGAGGACCAGCGCGGCCCCCGCGAAACCCGCGAGGCCGGGGAACTGGGCGATGTAGACGAAGCCGGACACGTACGACGGGATGGCGAGCGGAACACTCAGCGCCAGGGCGAACCACCGCCGGCCGGGCAGGTCGGTGCGTGCCGTGAGCCACGCGGCGGTGACGCCGATCACGAGGCAGGCGACGGTGACGGTGAGCGCGAGAATGCCGCTGCGCCACACCAGATCGAGGGTGCGCTGCCGGAACACCAGCGACCACACGCGGTCGGGGCCGTCTGCGAACGCACGCATGACCAGGTGTGCCACCGGGGCGAGCGCGAACACCGAGACACCCAGCGCAGCCAGCGTGAGAACGGGCCGGCTGCGCCGGGTGGGACGGAGAGCGGCGAGCTGGATCAGATGAATCCCAGCTCCTGCAGCAACGCCTGGGTCTGCTCGAGCGAGGCGAGTTCGGCGAGTTCGATGTCGGAGTTGCCGATCTCCGACAGCGGACGCAGCTGGTCCTTGGTCTCGACGCCCTCGACGACCGGGTACTCGGCCGTCTCGTCGGCGAAGTAGGCCTGGGCCTCGGGCGAGAGCAGCGCGGCGACGAACTGCTCCGCCTGCTCCTTCTGGTCCGTGGTCTTCAGCACGCCGGCCCCGGCGATGTTCACCAGCGCGCCCGGATCACCGGCCTGGAAGTAGTAGACCTGCACGTTCAGGTTCTCGGCACCGCGCTCGTCCGCGAGGCCGTACCAGTAGTAGTGGTTGGTCAGGCCGAGGGTGACCTGGCCGGTGTCCACACCCTCCATCAGCGGGCCGTTGCCCTCGAAGGCCACCGGCTCGTTGGCCTTGAAGGCCTCGAGCCAGGCGCGGGCCCCGTCCTCGCCGCGCGCGACGCGCAGCCCGGTGACGAACGCCTGGAACGACGCGTTGGTCGGGGCGAAGCCGATCTGGCCCTTCCACTTCGGGTCCAGCAGGCCGTCGATGCCGGTGGGCAGATCCTGCGGCTGCACCTTCTCGTCGTTGTAGACGAGCACGCGGGCGCGCGCGGAGGTCGCCACCCAGGTGCCGTCGGCGGCGCGGTAGTCGGCGGGAACCAGCTCGGTCACCGACGCCGGCAGCGTCTCGAGCAGCCCCGCCTGGTCCAGCAGGCCGAGCGCACCGGCGTCCTGGGTGAACACCACGTCGGCCGGCGAGGAGCCGCCCTCCTCGACCAGCTTTCCGGTGATCTCGGGGGTGCTGCCGTAGACGACGTCGACCTCGAAGCCGAGGGTGCCCTCGAGCTGGTCGATCAGCGGCCCGACCAGGTTCTCGCTGCGCCCGGAGTACAGGGTGAGCGCACCGGTGGAACCGCCCTCGGACTCACCCGATCCCGAGTCGCTGCCGCACGCGGCCAACACGGCGGCGACGACCCCGGCCGACAGTACGGCGACAGCTCTGCGTCGAAAATGCATCCGGACCTCCTGGCGTGAGCGACGACTCACAGGCAACGTACAGGTTGTGCAAGCCTAACCTGATCCCAGGACCAGGTTCGTCATCACCCGTACGCCGACGGCCAGGGCCCGCTCGTCGAGATCGAAGTCGGGCTGGTGGATGTCGAGCTTCGGCCCGGTCCCCCGCCACACACCCAGCCGGGCCATCGCCCCCGGAACCTGCTCGAGGTACCAGGAGAAGTCCTCCCCACCCCCGGACTGCGGGGTGTCCGCCAGCGCGTCCGGGTCGATCGCGCGCACCGCGTCCTCGACCATCCGGGCCGACACCTCGTCGTTGACGACGGGCGGCACACCGCGCCGGTAGTCCAGCTCGTAGCTCAGGCCGGTCGGCGCGAGCAGACCGTGCACGATCTCGCGCACCATCGGCTCGAGCAGCTCCCAGGTCTCGTGGTCGCCGGTGCGGACGGTGCCGGTCAGCATGCCGGTGCGGGGAATCGCATTCGCGGCCTTGCCCGCCGTCACCGCGCCCCACACCATCACCGTGCTCGTGCGCGGGTCGATGCGCCGGCTGAGCATGCCCGGCAGCCCGGTGATCACGGTGCCGAGCCCGTACACCAGATCGCCCGTCAGGTGCGGGCGGGAGGTGTGCCCGCCCGGCGAGTCGAGGACCAACTCGACCGTGTCGGCGGCCGAGGTGATCGCCCCGACCCGCACCCCGACCCGGCCCGCCTCGAGCCGCGGATCGCAGTGCAACGCGAAGATCCGGGCCACCCCCTCGAGCGCGCCCGCGGCGACCACGTCGAGCGCGCCGCCCGGCATCACCTCTTCGGCCGGCTGGAAGATCAGCCGCACACCCACCGGCAGCTCGGGCACCGAGTGCAGCGCCAGCGCCGTGCCGAGCAGGACGGTGGTGTGTGCGTCGTGCCCGCAGGCGTGTGTCACGCCCGGCACGGTGGAGGCGAACGGCAGGCCCGTCAGCTCCTGCATGGGCAACGCGTCCATGTCGGCACGCAGGGCGATCCGCGGACCCTCGGGGCCGAGATCGCAGATCAGGCCCGTGCCGCGCGGCAACACCTTCGGTTCGAGCCCGGCGGCGGCGAGCGTGCTCCCGACGAACTCGGTGGTGGCGTACTCCTGACGGGCCAGTTCGGGATTGGCGTGGATGTGCCGGCGCCACGCCGACAGGTCGTCGGTGTGCTCGCCCAGCCACTTCTCGATGTACGGGTTCATCGGCGCACCACGTTCTCGAGCAGCCGTGCACGCTGCGTGGGATCGGTCGCCGCCCGGGCCGCCGTCGCGGCGAGCGCGCGGGCGCCGTCGAGGACGGCGAGGTCCGCCGAGGCGGTGACGCACGCGGCGGCGAACGCCGCCTGGTGGGTCACCGCCCCACCCGAGTCGAGACCGATCACCGGGTGGATACCCGGCACCACGTTCGTCACGTTTCCCATGTCCGTGCTGCCCAGCGGGCGCGATCCTTCCTCCTCGACGGGCAGCGGCGTGCGCCCGAGACCGATGATCTCCTCACGATAAGCCCGGACCAGCCACGGGTCGGGAGTCAGTTCGGTATAGGTCGGCGACACGGTGCGGATCTCGTGCGTGCAGCCGGCGGCGAGAGCCCCGGCGGCGAAGCAGTTCCCGGCGCGCTCGGACAGGTCGGCGAGGGAGTCCGCGGTCGTCGCCCGCAGGTAGTACAGCAGTTCGGTGTGCGCGGGCACGATGTTCGGGGCGGTGCCGCCGTCGCTGACGATGCCGTGGATCTGCCGGCCGGGCAGCAGATGCTGACGCAGCAGGCCGACGGCGACCTGCGCGACGGTCGCGGCGTCGGCGGCGTTGCGGCCGTATTCGGGGGCGGCGGAGGCGTGCGCCTCGCGACCGGTGTAGGTGACGGCGATGTCGGCGAGGGCCAGCGACGTCGCCCCGGTGATGTCGAACGGGCCCGGGTGCACCATCAGGGCCATGCCGACGTCGGCGAACACGCCGCGCTCGAGCATGAGCACCTTGCCGCCGCCGGTCTCCTCGGCGGGCGTGCCGATGACGCGGACGGTGATGCCGAGGGCGTCGGCGACCGCGGCGAGACCCAGGCCCGCGCCGGCGGCGGCGGCGGCGATGATGTTGTGCCCGCACGCGTGCCCGATGCCGGGCAGGGCGTCGTATTCGGCGCAGATGCCGACGACGAGTTCCCCGCTGCCGAACCGGGCGTCGAACGCGGTGGGCAGATCGGCGATCCCGGTGCGGACCTCGAATCCGCCGCCGCGCAGCAGTTCGACGATCTTCGCGGCGCTGCGGTGTTCGTCGAAGGCCAGCTCCGGCTCGGCGTGGATCGAATGCGACAGGGCGATCAGGCCGTCCGACGCAGCCTCGATCGCCCTGTCCGCATCGCTCGTCACCCGCTCAGTCTGGCACGGGCGGAACGAGGGCACCTCACCCGAGGCGGAAGTTCGACTCGTCCGTCTTCGTCTCGAGCGCCGCGATCAGCGGCGCGTGCAGACCGCGCTTGATGCCCGCCAGGTTGGCGCCCCGGGTGCCGGTCAGGGCGGCGGCCCGCTCGACGGCGGCGGCCAGCACGGTGTCGCCGTCGACGGCGCGATCGACGATGCCCGCCGCGAGGGCGTCACCACCGCCGAACCGGCGGCCGGTCGTGGTCGCCTCGACCGCGGCCTGGATCGGCAGCCGCTCGCGCAGCAGTGCGGACATGCCCACGGTGAACGGCATGTTCAGCGACACCTCGGGCAGGCACCAGAAGCCGCGATCGGCCCGCATCACGCGGAAGTCGTGGGTCAGCGCGAGCATCGCACCGGCACCGAACGCATGGCCCTGCACCGCCGCGACGGTGGCCGCGGGGAAGGTGAGGATCCGCGCGTACAACTCGTGGACGGAATCGAGGTAACCCGGCAGCCCGGGGAGGTTCCCGAAGATCCAGTCGGTGTCGAGGCCGTTGCTCCAGAACTTCCCGGTGGCCGCGGTGACGAGCGCCGCGGGGCCGTCGTGCGCGACGACCTCGTCGAGCAGCGCGTGGACGGCGGAGAGCCAGTCGGGGTGGAAGCGGTTCTCGGTGTCGCCGCCGGAGCGGTCGCCGAGGTGGAGGACGAAGACGTCGCCGTCGCGTTCGAGGTATGGCATGCGGAGAGGATAGCGCCAGAACCTACCGGTGAGTAACAACACGGTTGGCGCTAGGGTCGACCGACATGGGAGTACCCGACGCCATCGCCGACCCCCCTGCCGAGGCCGCCCGCGCCGCCGCGGCACTCGCCGAGCGCACCGGCGTGCCCGAGCACTCCGTCGCGGTGGTGCTCGGCTCCGGCTGGCGCGCCGCGGTGGAGCGCTTCGGCACGGCGGTCGCCGACGTTCCGATGAGCGAACTGCCTGGATTCGCCCCGCCCACCGCCGAAGGACATTCGGGCACCGTGCATTCGGTGCGGGTCGGCGAGACCCCGGTGCTGCTCCTCGCGGGCCGCACCCACGCCTACGAAGGGCACGACCTGAGCCGCGTCGTGCATCCGGTGCGCACCGCCGTCGCCGCCGGCGCGCGCACCGTCGTGCTCACCAACGCCGCCGGCGGCATCCGGCCCGATCACGCGGTCGGTCAGCCGGTCCTGATCTCGGACCACCTCAACCTCACCGGACGCTCGCCGCTCGTCGGCGCCCAGTTCGTCGACCTCGTCGACGCCTACTGCCCGAGGTTGCGCGCCCTCGCCCGCGAGATCGACCCCACCCTCGGCGAGGGCGTGTACGCCGGCCTGCCCGGCCCGCACTACGAGACCCCCGCCGAGATCCGCATGTTGCGCACCCTCGGCGCGGACCTGGTGGGCATGTCCACCGTCCACGAGACCATCGCCGCGCGTGCCGCCGGCGCCCGGGTCCTCGGCATCTCCCTGGTCACCAACGCCGCGGCGGGGATCACCGGCGAGCACCTCGACCACCACGAGGTCCTTGCGGCGGGACGGGCCGCCGCCACCCGCATGGGCGACCTGCTGCGTGAGCTGGCGGGCCGGCTGTGACCCTGCGCTTCGGCACCGCCGGGCTGCGCGGCCCCGTCGGCGACGGCCCGGACTGCATGAACGAGGACGTGGTCGTCCGCACCACCGCGGGCCTGGCCCGCTGGCTCGACGCGCGCGGCTCCGGCGGCACCGTGGTCGTCGGCCGCGACGCGCGCACCGGATCGGCCGAGTTCTTCGCCGCCGCCACAGAGGTTCTCGCGGCCGCCGGTTTCGACGTCGTGGCGTTGCCGCGCCCGCTCCCGACCCCGGTGACGGCGTACGCCGTGCGGACGCTCGACGCGGTCGCGGGTGTGCAGATCACCGCGTCGCACAACCCGGCCACGGACAACGGCTACAAGGTCTACACCCGCGGCGGCGCACAACTGGTCGAGCCGGACGACCGGGAGATCGAGGCGGCGATCGACGCCGTCGGCGACGCGGCGTCGGTGCCGCGCGTCACCGTCGCACCCGCGGGGGACGAACTGGTGGCACGGTATCTCGCGCGCGTCGCGTCGCTGCCGCGCTCCGCGGCGCGGGAACTCCGCGTCGCGCTGACGCCGCTGCACGGCGTCGGCGGGGAGACCGCGGTGGCAGCCCTGCGCGCGGCCGGCTTCGGCGACGTGCATGTCGTCGACGCACAGTTCGCGCCCGACCCGCGCTTTCCCACCGTCGAGTTCCCCAACCCGGAGGAGCCGGGGTCCGCCGACGCCCTGCTCGCGCTCGCTGCCGAGGTCGGCGCCGACATCGCCGTCGCCCTCGATCCCGATGCCGACCGGTGTGCCGTGGGCGTCCCCACGCCCGACGGCTGGCGGATGCTGCGTGGCGACGAGACCGGGGTGCTGCTGGGCGACCGGATTCTCGCGGGGGCCCCGCGCGGTGCACTGGTGGCGACGACGATCGTCTCCTCGTCCCTGCTCGGCAAGCTCGCCGCCGCGCGGGGCGCCCGCTACGCGCAGACCCTCACGGGCTTCAAGTGGCTCGCCCGCGCGGGCGACGGGCTGGTGTACGCGTACGAAGAGGCCCTCGGACACTGCGTCGACCCGGATGCGGTGCGCGACAAGGACGGCATCGCCACGGCGATCGTCGTCGCGGACTACGCCGCGGAGCTGAAGACCCGGCGGCGCACGCTCGTCGACGCTCTCGACGCCCTGTACCGCGAGTTCGGGCTGCATCTCGGCGATCAGGTCTCGATCCGGGTGACCGACCTCGCGCGGATCGGGGCGATCATGAGCCGGCTGCGGTCCGCGCTGCCGGCCGAACTCGCCGGGGAGCCGGTCACGGCCACCGACCTCGCGACGGCGGCCGGCCCGCTGCGCACGGACGCGGTGGTACTCGAGGGGGCGTCGGTGCGCGTCGTGGTGCGGCCCTCGGGCACCGAGCCGAAGCTCAAGTGCTATCTCGAGGCGGTCGCCCCGGACGGTGACCGCGGCGGCGCGACGGCGCGCCTACGGGCGTTGCGCGCGTGGGCATCCGCGCTGAGCGACGGGTAACCACGCACGTCGGTGCCGGCGGTGCCCGCGTGTCGCGGTCACCGCCGGCACCGGAGCGACGACGATTCTCAAAGGCGGTGCGGCACCCCGTACGTGACGACGGTGTCGTTGTTCGAGGTGACAGCCCTGGCGTACGGCCGGATCGTGACCGGCCCGAGCGCTCCCGAGACCGAGCCGTGCACTCCCGCCAGCCGGACGGTCGCCGTCCTGCCGTCGAACTCCATGTCCTGGACGAACGGCACGTCGGTGATGCCGCCGGGCGCGAGATCGACCGCGATCTCCTGGGAGGGAATGATCGATCCGCCGAGCGACGCACTGGTGCCCGCGTCGAGCCCGAGGGCGAAGTCGGGGGCGAGTTCGACGCCGACGCCGAAGTCGTTGCCGACCTCCCAGTCGAGGTTCGGGGTGTTGATGGTCACGGTGCCACCCGTGAGGGCGACCGGGTAGCCGATCTGGTACCCGATGGTCAGCTTGGTGTCCTGGAACGCGTCGGCATCGGGACCGGTGATGTTGACCGATACGACCTCGTCGTGGAAGAACTCGAAGCTGACGGGCGAGCTGTCGAGCGGCGGATAGGACTGGATCGACGTGTCGGCCTGGAGGACTTCGATGGCGTTGTTGTTGCCGAGGGGCAGCGTCCGGGCATTGTCGACAGCGGCTCCGGCACTGCCGGACCCCACCACCATGCCCAGCACTGCGGCCGCACCGAGTGCGGTGGCCCGGGCGCACTGTCGAAACCTGTTGCCGGAGAAGGTGTTGATCATCGAGCGGACCTCATTTTCGTGGACGGTCGAGGGCAGTGGACGAACCAACCGATCTCGGCGAGCGTAACCACAGAAGCCCCGTCCGGAAGGCGAGTTGATCATCTTCGCCGAAACGAGACGGAATCGGCCGGACACACCGCCGCTCCGGACCGGACCCCCTCACGTCCGGCACCGCGACCGGAATCTCTTCCTGCCCTGCGGATTCGCGGGTTCCGGGCCGGATGCCGGCGAGGCGCGCAATGCCACGGAGCCGACCCGCGCCAGATCCCAAAAGAAACTCTATTGTAATCCTGTCACACAACAGACAAAGGGGACATACAGGACTCTATCGGCGGCGATGCGGATCTCCGATGCGGCGCAAGCGGATCCGCGAGCCGCCTCAGCGAGGTCCGAACTGGCGGTCGCCGGCGTCCCCGAGTCCCGGGACGATGTACCTGTCCTCGTTGAGTCCCTCGTCGATCGTCGCGGTCACCAACCGGACCGGATGACCGGAGTCGGCGAGCGCCGCCACCCCCTCCGGGGCCGCGACCACGCACACCGCGGTGACGTCGGTTGCTCCGCGCGTGACCAGCAGCTCGATCGTGTGGACCATGGAGCCGCCGGTGGCGAGCATCGGGTCGAGCACGTAGACCGGCAGGCCGGACAGGTCGTCCGGGAGCGACTCGAGGTACGGCACCGGCTCGAACGTCTTCTCGTCCCGGGCCAATCCCACGAAGCCCACGCGCGCCTGCGGGATCAGCGCGTGCGCCTGCTCCACCATGCCGAGCCCCGCGCGCAGCACCGGCACCAGCAGCGGGGGCTGCTGCAGGCGCACACCGGTCGTGGTCGCGACGGGCGTGCGCACCTCGAACTGCTCCACCGGGGCGTCCCGGATCGCCTCGTAGATCAGCATCTGGGTCAGCCGGCGCAGCGCGTACCGGAAGGCGGCGTTGTCGCTGCGCTCGTCACGCAGGGTCGTGAGGAGAGCGGCGGCGAGCGGATGGTCGACGACGAGCGAATCCATGCCGGAAGGATAGAACGCGGCCACCGTGTGCCTGCCGCCGAGTGGGGCCGCGGACCACCCGCCCTCGGGCGGCGATCGACGGTCCGTGCCTGCCGGGTTCTCCGTCGCGGTTCTCCGTCTCGGCGCGAAGCCCACCGCAGGTGTGCCATCGTGACAGTCGGGCGTGCGGGGAGACGGGACGGGTGCGCATGTGGGAATTCGTCGACGAGCGGAAGGCGCAGATCGCCTTCAGCGCCTACCAGCACGTGAGCCTGGTCGTGCAGGCCGTCCTCCTCGCCACGATCGTCGCCGTCGTGATCGCGGTGATCGTCACGCGCGTCCCGCGGCTCGAACCGGTGGCGAACGCGCTCAGTGCCATCGGTCTGACGATCCCGTCGTTCGCCCTGCTCGGCATCCTGATCCCGCTCGTCGGAATCGGCGTCACCCCGGCGTTCATCGCCGTGGCGTTCTACGCGGCGCTGCCCGTGCTGCGCAATGCGGTCGTCGGCCTGCAGGGCGTCGACCGGGCGCTCGTCGAGTCGGCGCGAGGCCTCGGCATGGGCGAGGTCGGCACCCTCACCCGCGTACGGCTCCCCCTGGCCTGGCCGGTCATCCTCGCCGGGGTGCGGGTCTCCACCCAGATGTCCATGGGGGTCGCCGCCATCGCCGCCTACGTCCTCGGCCCCGGCCTGGGCTCGTTCATCTTCACGGGCCTGTCCCAGATCGGTGGCGCCAACGCCCTGAATTCCGCGCTCGTGGGCACGGTGGGCGTGGTCGTGCTCGCCCTCGCTCTCGACGCACTGCTCCTCGCGATCGGCAAGGTCACCGTCTCGAAGGGAATCCGAGCCCGATGAACACGCCAGCACATTCCGCCGGGGGCATCAGCGGCACCGACATCGACCTGGTCGACGTGGTGAAGACCTTCCCCGGTCAGGCCCGGCCCGCCGTCGACGGACTGAGCCTGCACATCCCGGCGGGCGAGATCGTGATGTTCGTCGGTCCGTCCGGTTGCGGCAAGACCACGTCGCTGAAGATGATCAACCGGCTCGTCGAACCCACCTCCGGCACCATCCTGATCGGGGGTGAGGACGTCCGTTCCGCGGACGTCGACGACCTGCGCCGGCGGATCGGGTACGTGATCCAGGGCGGCAGCCTCTTCCCGCACATGACGGTCGCCCAGAACATCTCGATCGTGCCCCGGCTGCTGGGCTGGGACAAGCGACGGACCGCGGACCGGGTCGTGGAGCTGCTCGAACTGGTCAACCTGGATCCCGGCAAGTACTGCGACCGGTACCCGCGGGAGCTCTCCGGCGGCCAGCAGCAGCGGGTCGGCGTCGCGCGGGGCCTGGCCGCCGACCCGCCCGTGGTGCTGATGGACGAGCCGTTCGGGGCGGTCGATCCGATCACCCGGCACCGGCTGCAGGACGAGCTGCTGCGCATCCACGAGGAACTGCGCAAGACGATCGTGTGCGTCACCCACGACATCGACGAGGCCGTGAAGCTGGGCAACCGCATCCTGATCATGGAGGAGGGCGCGCACGTCGCCCAGTACGACACTCCCGAGGTGATCCTCTCGGCACCGGCGAACCGGTTCGTCGAGAAGTTCGTCGGCGCCGGGTCCACCCTCAAGCAGCTGTCCCTCAGCCGGGTCGACGACCTCGACCTCGTCGACGGCACCACCGCCACCGTGGGAAGCCCCGCCGCCGAGGCTGTCTCCCGCGCCGCGGCGAACGACGACGACACCGTCGTGGTCCTCGACCAGCGACGGCGGCCGGTGGCGTGGCTGTGGGTGCACGAGCTCGAGGGCGCCGAGTCCGTCCCGGCCGGCGAACCGCAAGGCGTGATCACGCTCGATCGGCACGCCACGTTGAACGATGCGCTCGACGCGATGCTCACCTCGGCGCACGGGGCCGCGATCGTGACCGGCCGGCACGACGAATTCCTCGGATTGGTGAACTTCGAGTCCGTCACCAACCGGATCCGCCCCACCGGTCCACGCTCGGCGGGGCCCGGCGCCGACGACACCGGGAGCCGCATATGAGCCTCGACGCCGAGCCGGCCGCGCCGTCGCGCGCCGCGGGAACCGGGACACGCTCGCGCGACGCCGGCGCGGGGCGTGAGAACACGGGGCTGCTCGTCGTCATCCCCGTCCTGGTGGCGGTGGTGTTCGCCGCGTGGGCACTGTGGCGGGGCAACGCCGACCTCGACTCGATCGAGGCCCGGCAACTCGACTGGACCACGATCACGACCCTGCTCTGGCAACACGTCGGGCTCACCGTGGTCTCGGCGATCCTCGTCGTGGCGGTGGCCGTCCCGCTCGGCATCGCCCTGACCCGGCCGAGGTCACGCGCACTCGCACCCGTGGCGGTGGGGATCGCCAACGCGGGCCAGGCGGCCCCGGCCATCGGCCTGATCGTGTTGCTCGCGATCTGGCTCGGCTTCGGATTCGGCACGGCGGTCGTCGCCCTGACCCTGTACGCCGTCCTTCCGGTGCTGCGGAACACGATCACCGGGATCGAGGGCATCGACCCCACGCTCGTCGAGGCCGGCCGCGGAATCGGCATGTCCGGCGCCGGGGTGCTGCTGCGCGTCGAACTGCCGCTCGCCGTACCGGTGATCATGACCGGCGTGCGCACCGCCCTCGTCCTGCTCGTGGGCACCGCCACCTTGGCCACGTTCATCAACGCCGGCGGCCTCGGTTCCCTCATCGTCACCGGCATCACCCTCTTCCGGTATCCGGTGCTCGTCAGCGGGGCCCTGCTCGTGGCGCTGCTCGCCCTGCTCATCGACTGGGCGGGCCGGGTCCTCGAACTCACGGTGCAACCGAAGGGGCTGCGCCGGTGACCCGGATCCTGCTGCCCCGCATCGTCGGATCCCTGCTCGTCGCGGCGACCCTGACCGCCTGCGGACTCGGAACCGCCGGCGGCTTCGTCCCCACCGGCGAGCTCGCCGGTCCCCTGCAGTCCGTCCAACGGCTCGACGGGGCGAGCGTCGCGGTCGGGTCGAAGAACTTCTCGGAAGGAGTCCTGCTCGGGAAGATGGCGGTGATCCTTCTGCGCTCGGCCGGTGCGGACGTCACGGATCTGACCAACATCCCCGGCAGCGCCAGTTCCCGCCAGGCGCACCTCGAGGGACAGGTCGACCTCCAGTGGGAGTACACCGGAACGGCCTGGATCGCCTACCTCGGACACGAGGAGGCCATCCCGGACGAGCAGGCCCAGTACCAGGCCGTACGCGACGAGGACCTGCGCGAGAACGATCTGGCGTGGCTGCCGCCCGCCCCCATGAACAACACCTACGGCTTCGCGGCCACCAGCCGCAACGCCCAGCGCCTCGGCGTGGACTCCCTCTCCGACATCGCGAACATCCCGGTCGCCGAACGCACCTTCTGCGTGGAATCCGAGTTCGCCAACCGCAACGACGGCCTGCAGCCGATGCTCGAGACGTACGGGATCCCCCTCGGCTCCGGGGTCCCGCGGGAGAACATCAAGACCCTGGACACCGGGGCGATCTACGAGGCGACGGCCCGGGGCGAATGCAACTTCGGGGAGGTGTTCACCACGGACGGACGGATCGAGGCGCTCGATCTCGCGGTGCTCGAGGACGACCGCACGTTCTTCCCCATCTACAACGTGGCCGTCGTCGTCCGCGAGGAGACCCTCACCGAGAATCCGCAGATCGCCGACCTGTTCGCACCCGTCACCCGGGAGCTGACCGACGAGACCCTCATCGAGCTGAACGGGCAGATCGACGTCGACGGCCGGGAGCCGGCCGAGGTGGCCTACGACTGGCTCGTGGAGAAGGGCTTCATCGAGTAGGACGGGGTGTGCGTGATGGCCGAACGCGCCGAGGCCGCGCCGCGCCTCACCGGCCGGATCCTCCTGACCGTTCTCGGTCCCGCGATCGCCTACGCGATCGCGGCCGTCGACCCGCTGATGCTGACCCTCAATCTGTCCACCGTGGGCCGCGGTCTCGACGTTCCCGCCGACCGGATCGGGATGCTCGCCGCCGCCTCCACCCTCATGGTGGCCGCATCCGTCCTCGCGGTCGGGACTCTCGGCGACCGGTTCGGGCTCGCGCGCATGCTCGTGTGGGCCCTCGTCGCCAACATCGCCGTCGGGTTGCTGTCGTCGCTGGCGCCGAACTATCCGGTGCTGCTGCTGATGCGCTTCCTGGACGGCCTGGCGCTGACCGCGCTGCTGGGACTGTCGCTGGCGCTCGTCACCGCCTCCGTCCCGGCCGAACTGCGGTCGACGGCTCTCGGCGTCCTCATGGCCGTCGACACGGTCCTGTACGGCATCACTCCGGCGGTCGGCGGGTGGGTCGTGGAGACGTTCGGCTGGCGATCGCTGTTCCTCGTCACCCCGCCGCTCGCGCTGATCGCGCTGACACTGATCGTCCGGTTCGTCGACGAACCACCGCGCCGGGCCGCGGGCGGAGTCGACGTCCTCGGTGTGAGTCTGTTCGGGGTGGCGCTGCTCGGCCTGGTGGCGGGGATCGGAGCGGTGCCCGACGGGCTCACCGAACCGCGCGCCTGGGTGCCTCTGAGCGTCAGCGTCGCCGCCGCCGCGATGTTCGTGTGGCACGAACGCAGGACGCCGGAGCCGGCCCTGAACCTGTCGCTGTTCGGGCGCCGCGCCTTCGTCCTCGCGGTGCTCGCGGTCCTGACCGTGAACCTGCTCGCGGCCGGTCTGGGAACCGTGCTCGGCCAGCTCGGCGACTACGTGCTGGGCATGTCCTCGCAGGCCGTCGGACTGCTGTACCTTCCCGGCACGCTCGTGATCGCCGCGGCGAGCGTGCTGGCCGGCCGGATGATCGCCGCGCACACCGCGCGCCCGGTGCTGGTGACCGGACTGTTGGTCATCGTGCTGAGCGGCCTCGTGACGGCGGCGACGGTCGCCCCGACGATGACGGTCGCGGCGCTCGTCGTGGCGACGTGGACCAGCAATCTGGGCGGATTCGTGGCCGGAACCGCGACCGCCGACACGATCCTCTCGCAGGCCGAGACCGGCAACACCGGGTCGATCGCCGCCGTCCAGCCGGCGTTCGGAATGATGGGCTACGCCCTCGGCCCGACCGTCTACATCCTGCTGCTCGACGCGTTCTACCGGCGAGAAGTGCTCGAGGACGCCGAAACTCGCGGCATCTCGGTCCAGGAGGCGGAGCAGGCCGAGCACGCCGTCACGATGACGATGTCCCACAGCGGCGGCCCCACCGGGTACGACCCAACCTGGTGCAGCTCGCCCACGGGCTGACCCTCGGCGTCGACTTCACCGAGGGCGTCGCGACCACCATGCTGATCGTCTCGGCGCTGCCGCTCGTCGTCGCGGTGCTGGTCTTCTTCCTCATGCCGCGACGACCCGACGGCGCCGGCGCGCGCACGCCGTGACGGCCGATCCGCCACTGCCGTGCGCGGATTCGTGCGCCCGGTTCCGGGGCCGGTGCTCCTCGCGGCCGGCCCCGACGGTTGCGGTGTCCCTCCGGAACGGGTTCAGTGCACCAGCTTCAGCCCGATCACGCCCCCGACGATCATGCCCAGGAACACGACTTTCGACGCCGACACCGCCTCCTCGCCCGTGGCCATCGCGAACGCCACGGTGAGCACCGCACCGATCCCCACCCACACCGCGTAGGACGTCCCCACCGGCAGCCGGCGCATGGCATACGCCAGTCCCGCCATGCTCGCGACCAACGCCGCGACGAACACCACCGACGGGCCGAGCCGGCTGAGTCCCCTGGACCGATCCAACGCGGTGGCCCACACCGCCTCCAGCACCCCGGACACCACCAGAACCAACCACGACATCACAGCCTCCGACGGGCCGTCTTGTCGCACACCGGGTACGGCGCCCCTCGTCCGGGAGCCCGGTGAGGCAGGCTCGCGTCCACGGTCCCACACCCCGTGACGGGGAACAAATTCGCCCTCTGCGTGGCGGGACAGCGGGACGCGCTCGCCCGTGGCGTCCGTACCGCGGGGCCGCAGGGAACCGGGCCGCCGCCCGCTGCGTCCAAGCGGTGGAAGGACGATCCGTTTCCACGGAGGGGAGCAGGCCGAATGGACGCAGGCACCGGCAACGGCAACCACGAGGTGGTACGCGCCCGGCCCGGGACGATCGCGGCGTTCGGGCACACCGCCGCGGCCCTGGGCGAGCGGCTGCACGACGCCGCCGCCGACGCACGCGCGGCCGATCCGGCACCGCTCGCGACGGTGTTCGGCCCGGTCGGCGCCGAGTTCCTCGCCGCGTTCGCGGCCACCCACCGCGGCCACGGAGCGGAACTGACCCGTCTCGGTGACACCTTCGACGCCATGGGCGCCATCGCGGGTGCCACCGCGGCCGCCTACGAACGCGTCGTCGCCGCCCAGGCGGCACGGCTGAACGCCGCCGGGGCCCCGCGGTGACCGCGGCGCCGGGGGCGGATCTGCTCACCGCTCCCCTGGCCGAGCTGTTGTCGGCGTTCGGCGCCGGAGCGGTCGGCACCGACCCGGCCGCCGTGCTGCGGTCGTGCGCCGAACTGGTCGACGGCGTGCACTCGGTGGGCCGGGTTGCGCTGGGCGAACTCGCGTGGGACTGGGCGGGGGCCGCGGCGGAGACGGCCGTGCGCAGCGGCGAGCGGGCGCTCGCCGACCTCGTCGCCGCCGCCGACCGCGGGACGGCCATCGCCGACGTCGCGGCGGACGCGACCACGACCGTCCTGACCGGTGCAGCCGAAATCGCCCGGCTGATCGAATCGTTCACGACGCTGGCCGAGCGCTCCGCTCCCCTGGCGGCGCTACCGCAGGGGCAGATGATGTTGCTGGTCGCGGCGATCGAGCACATCGCGGCCGGGCTCGACGTGCTTACCCGGGTCACCTCGTCGCTCGCCGAGCAGACGACCAGGATGGCGGAGCTGATGCCCTCGGAGCCCGCACCGGCAGCACCGACGGCCGGCGATCCGGCCGCCTCACCGGCCGGCGAGCTGCGGGCCTTCGGCGGCAACGGCACCGAGGTGCGGCTGCCCGACGGCAGCGTTGCCGTGGCACCCAATCGGGCGGCGGCCGAGGCGGTGCGTCACGCGCTCTCCCAGCAGGGCACGCCCTACGTGTGGGGTGGCACCGCACCGGGGCAGGGCCTCGACTGCAGCGGCCTGACCCAGTGGGCGTACGGGCAGGCCGGGGTGCAGATTCCGCGCCTTGCGCAGGAGCAGGACGTCGGCACCCCCGTCGAGGCGAGCGCGGTGCAGCCCGGCGACCTCGCGGTGTGGGACGGGCACGTCGCGATGATCGTCGGAAACGGCCTCATGGTCGAGGCCGGCGACCCGGTGCAGCTGTCGCCGATCCGGACCACGAACAGCGGGATGGGGTTCCAGGGCTTCTTCCGTCCCACCGGCCCCACCGGCTAGGTCGGGAACCGAGGGGCGCGGCGTCGCGTCCAACCGGGTATGGACACCGCGGAGACGACCATCACGACGGCGACCGCCCGGAACCGGTCCGGCACCGTCTCGGTGCGCACCACCGAACAGGGCCTGCCCGTCGACCTGCACATCGATAAGAGCGAACTACGTTACGGGGCAGCACAACTGGCCGAACAGATCGTGTCGCTGTGCCGTCGCGCGACACTCGAGGCCGCCGCGCTGCACCGAGAGGAGCTGGCGGGCAGGGGAATGCCGGAGGGACTGCTGAACCGGCTGGGACTGCCCACCCACGACGACGTGCAGCGCGCACGCCGCGACGACGCGCGGACGGCCGGCTCTCCGTCGGCGACCGGGTGGTGAGCGCGATGTCGGCGAGCGATCAGCGGATCACGGAGATCGTGGACGGTGTGCGCACGCGGCTCGGGGCCCTGCAGGACTGTGTGGCCGCACTCGGCGTGGTGTCGGGCGCCGCGACGAGCCCGGACGGCCTCGTGCGGGCCGAGGTGGACGGCAACGGCGCCCTGACCAGGCTGTGGCTCGACGAGGCGCTGAACGGGCTCCACGCGCGCGACGTGGCGGCATCGATCCTGGCCACGACGCACGAGGCGGCACGGGCCGCCGCCGCCGAACGAGCTCGTCTGCTCGGGGAACTTCGCGGTGCACTCGGGTGACGGTCGTCTCATCGGCGCCCAGCTATGTCTTCGGCCGGGACATGGCTAGGCTTGGCGACCATGGCTGGAGACATCGTCCCGATCGAGCTCGGTCTCACCGACGGCGACGTCGTGACCCTCTGGGCGCCGCGGTGGCGCGAGGGCGACGACGAATGGGAGGCGTTCCTCGGCCACGGTGACGATCTGTACGCGTTCGGTGCGGTGGCCGAGCTCGTCGCGTTCGTCCGCTCCGGCGCCGACAACGACCTCGTCGAGCATCCGGCCTGGCCGGTGGTCGCGAAACTCTCCGCGGAGGAGTTCGAGCCGGACGAGAGCCATTCGTACGACCTGATCGGCGTGCCGGAACTGGTGGCGGACGACGCGGACCCGGAGTCCGTCGCCGAATTGCAGAACACGTTCGACATCGTCTCCGTCCTCGGCGACGTGTGCGAGCTCGAGTCGGTGACGAAGTTCTTCGAACGGGCGGAGATCGAGGCGCTGCTGAGCCACGGTGTCGCGGCGTTCGAGGGCCGCGAGGGCGGGGAGCTGTGGAACCGGGTCGGCTCCGCCGTCGCCGAGGACTGGGACGGGGTGATCGACGCGCTCGACGCCGTCGTGACGTCCCCCGAGGTCGACGCCGGGCTCGTCGCCGAGGCCGAGGCGGAACTCGTCGCGGCCGAGGAGAACATCGTCGAGGCCGAGGACGCCGCCGAGGAGGCGGAGGACGAGGAATACGAGTTCGTCGACGGGGACGAGAACGAGGACACGAGCTTCTGGACGGCGGTCGGAATCGACCCGGTCAAGATCATCGCCTCCGACGGCACGTGGTTCACCCTGCGCTGCTACCTCGACGACGACGCGCTGTTCCTCGGCCGCGACGGGACGATCCTCGTGTTCCCCACGGAGCGGGCGCTGGCGCGCTACCTGGCCGACCACCACGACCACGATCTGGCGGCGCTCAGCACCTACGACGACATCCGGCACGCGGCGACGGACGGTTCCCTCGAGGTCGAGGTGACGGACGAGAACGTGTACGTGCTGCCCGGGATCGCGGACGACATCGAGCACGGTACGGAGGCGGTGGACGCCGATCAGTTGGATCTGGCGGTCGAACTGTTCACCGACGCCGCGAACTACGCCGAGGACGACAGCACCGACGCCGCGCTGGCCGGGTCGACGGAGCTGGGCTGGTTCGTCAACTACGTGCTCGAGCCGGATCCGACGCGGCTCGCGCCCAGCGCGCCGTTCACCGCGGAGGCCGAGGCGTGGCGGGCTCTCGAGCGGGAGTTCGAGACCCGGCTGCACAAGCACTGATCGTCCGGCGGAGCACCCGCCCGACCACCGGCGCGGCGAACAGCGTCCCGGGCGGATCCACCATCGCCGCGACGCGGAAGAATGCGCGGACCACCTCGGGATCCTGCGCGGCGGCGGCGTGGACGAGCGGCAGGTAGCGGTTGGCCAGGCGCACTTTCGCGCTGCGCCGGCCCTCGACCTGCGGCCAGGCGAGGTCGCCGCCGGTGGCCATGTCCCAGGGCACGTCGACGACCTTCGCCATATCCCGGAACCATCGATGCGGGTCCGGCTCCCGGCCGCCCTTCAGGTGTTCGGCGAGCAGCCCGGCTTCGAACGCCGCGACGCTCATTCCCTGCGCGTAGATCGGGTTGAAACTGCATGCGGCGTCGCCGGTCACCAGCAGTCCCTCCGGCAGCCGCCGGCACCGTTCGTAGCGCTGCCGCCGACTCGCCGGAAAGTGGTACGACCGGGGCGCGTCGAGCGGCTCGGCGTCCCGGATCGCGTCGTACACGTCCGGGCGGGGCAGGGACCGCAGGAAGTCCACCCAGCCGTCCGGCGAGGACGGGGGCCGGTGCCCGAGCATGCCCACCGCCGTCACGAGGCAGCGACCGTTCTCGATCGTCTGGATGGCGGCACCGCGCGGGTACGGCGGCGACGGCGCGAGCAGAATCCCCAGGTCGCCGCCCATGAGTGCCGGATCGGAGGCGTAGGTGCGCGTGACGTACGTGAGGTCGACGCGCACCTCCTCCCGCTCGGGCGGGTGGTATCCGAGCCGCTCGAGCCACGCCGGGGTTCGTGAACCACGGCCGGTGGCGTCGACGACGAGATCGGCGTCGAGAACCTCCTCGACGCTGCCGTCCGCCCGGCGGAGCACGCGCACGCCGGTGACCTTTCGGCCGTCCCGGCTCACGGTCAATCCCAGCGCGTCGCAACGATCGACGATCCGCACTCCGGGACGTGCGGCGACGCGGGACCGCACCCGATGTTCGAGATTCGGCCGGCTCGCGCTCACCGCCGTCAGGTCGCTCTCCGCCTGCCGGAGGCGGTGGCCACCGAGATACCAGCGCACGTCGCCGCACTGGTCCACCATCGGTGCACCGTCGCCGACGAGATCGGCGGTGAGCCCGGGCAGCAGTTCCTCCATCGCGCGCATCCCGCCGGCCACCAGCACATGGATGTGCCGACCCTGCGGTACGCAGCGCCGTGCCGCGGCACCGTCCGGCAGTCTGTCGTGATCGATCACCACCACGTCCGAGTACGCATCCGACAACACCCGCGCGGCGAGCAGACCGGCCGTTCCCGCGCCGAGGACCACGGCGCGATCACCGATACGTGTCACCATTTCCGGCACCTCCTCGTTCGAGTGCGAGAAGCATGCGTCCGGAATCTGCTCGGTCACCAGTCCGTTCGGTGCTCGGTTGTGCTCACTGCCGGCGGCCGTACACCTCCTGGTCCCACAGCCACGACACGATCCGCTCCACCCCGGTGGCCAGGTGCCTCCGATAGGTGCTGAACGGCAGTCCGAGCGCTGCCGCGGCCGACTCCTGGGTCGCCGCCGGCCGCAGATACGTCCGGTCCACGGCCCGCAGCAGTTTGTCGTCGCGGGGATGGTCGGCGAGGGTGGCGACCGCGTCGCGCAGCACCTGCTCGAGCAGCGCGACGTCGGGTTCACCGGCGCCGGCCCGGTCGTGGAGCACCCGGGTGCGCAGCAGGGGATTGCGGGCGAGCAGAGCGTGCTGCCGCAGGTCGTGCAGGCCCTGCTTGACCGACTGCGCGAACTCGGGTTGGGAGAGTACGAGCAGCACGGGTGCGCTGGGCACCGGCGGCGACGGACCGCGGGCCAGCGCCCGTTCCGTCACCCGTTCGAGCCAGGCGCCGACCGGGACGCGCCGGAAATCGTGGGCGAACAGGCCGAATCGGCGGGGACCGACGACGAAGTCGCCGCCGTCAACCCGTGGGAGGTCGGCGACGGCGAAGTAGTCGTCCCACCGGTCCGGCTCGGCCAGGACGAGCACGTCGTAGGCGAGGCCCCGGGTGGTGAGGTATCGCTGCATCGTGAGGATCGGGACCGCGTTGAGCGTCGGCGAGGGATCCTGGTACGTCTCCCGGTCCACGACGAATCGGGTCTGGGTGACGACGTCGCCCTCGCGCACCGGCGTGCCTCGCCGCGCGGCCCGCCATGCCGCCGCGGCCCCGGGGTCGCGGTCCCGGTCCTCTTCGGAGGCGCGGGTGAGGTCCAGCAGCCCGATCACTCCGCGGACGGTTCCGTCCGGGCAGCGCAGAACGAAGAAGCCGTCCGGTTGCCGGTCGAGCCACCGCTGCGCGAGCCGGGCGGACTCGGCTCCCTCCGCGGTCCGGATCAGCTCGACGACCGCCGCGTGCTCGGCGGCGGTGGCGGGTTCCGGATAGTACCGGCCCCAGCTCTCCCACTGCACCGGCGAGAGCACGCCGGCGAGGTGACGGAACACGAACTTCAGGTCGAAGATCGCCTGCTGTTGCCGTCGGCCGGTCGCCGAGTCGAGGGTTCGGTGGATGTGCCGCCACACCCGGCGGAAGACGTCGGCATAGCTGTCGGCGTCCCGCCACCACAGGTCGGCGTCGATGACGTCCCGGGCCAGGTCGTGGGGATGGAGGCCGTCGGCCCCGGTCTCGACGAACGAGAGGCCCCGAAGCCACCGGAATGCGTCGTGGGCGCAGTCGTCGCCGGTGCCCAGCGCGTCCCGCAGGAGCGATTCGGTGGTCACGCGTGCGAGTGCGCACACTTCCAGGGCCCGGCGATGCACGGTGCCCGGTTCCTCGTCGACGAACCGGCGCAGCAGCGTCCCCACGAGGTCGGGACTCAGCGGATCCGCGTCGGCACGTCCGCCGCGGAGCACCGCGTCGGCGAGCAACGACAGCGTCAGCGGATGGCCGTGTGCCACGCGGCAGAGGCGGTCGTGCAGGTCGTCCCGGACCCCGACGGCGCGCAGGTAGTCGACGCTCTCCCGGGGTGCGAGATTGCGCATCGACACCACCCGCAGCAGATCGCCCCATGCGAGGTCCGAGCGCCACTGCGGCGACGGCGGACTCCGCCCCGCGATCACGGTCACCGCGCTGTCCGGCAACCGCGGCAACAGATCCCGGCGGATCCAGCCGTCGATCGGTGCGAGTGCCTCGTACGTGTCGATCACCATCACCAGCCGTTGCCCGGAGGCGGTGGCGATTCGATCCGCGTCCAGGTCGAGATGCTCCGCCAACGAGGCGAGCACGGCGGCCGGGGCGGGAACGAGGTCCCGCCCGTCGAGACGCACGAGGACCGAACCGGCCCCGACGGCGAGATCGGCCACCTCGTCGAGCAGGCTCGTCTTACCGATCCCTCCGGGCCCGTACAGGTACAGCACCGAGAACGGGGGCCGGGGCGAGTCGAGGGCGGCACGTACGAGTTCGAGCTCGGCCGAACGACCGACGAACCGGCGCCGCCGGCGCGCGGCGAGCACGTCGCCGAGAGTTGCCGAGGGCGGGACGCGATCGCCCATACCTCGACCCTACGAGGTGAGGTCCGCCGAGGGTACTGTCCGACGAGGGGACTGTCAGCCGATCAGGACGGCGTAGCCGGGCTTGATCACGTCGTCGATGAGCTCGAGCCGCTGGTCGAACGGCAGGAACGCGGACTTCATCGCGTTGATCGTGAACCGCTCCAGGTCGGACCACCCGTACCCGAACGTCTCGACCAGCCGCATCATCTCCTTGCTCATCGTCGTGTCGCTCATCAGGCGGTTGTCGGTGTTGACGGTGACCCGGAACCGCAGGCGCGCCAGCAGGTCGAACGGATGCTGCTCGAGGGTGTCCACGGCGCCGGTCTGCACGTTCGAACTCGGGCACAGCTCGAGCGGGATCCGCTTGTCGCGCACGTAGTTCGCCAGCAGGCCGAGGGTGGCGGTGCCGTCCGCGGCGACGGTGATGTCGTCGACGATGCGCACGCCGTGGCCGAGGCGGTCGGTGCCGCAGAACGCGATGGCCTCGTGGATGGACGGCAGCCCGAAGGCCTCCCCCGCGTGGATCGTGAAGTGCGCGTTGGCGGCGCGCATGTACTCGAAGGCGTCGAGATGCCGGCTCGGTGGGTAGCCGGCCTCGGCACCGGCGATGTCGAACCCGACGACGCCGCGGTCGCGGAACCGCACCGCGAGTTCGGCGATCTCCCGGGACCGGGCCGCGTGCCGCATCGCGGTGAGCAGCAGCCGCACCCGGATCGGCTGGGCGCCGGAGGCCTCCACCGCGGACTCCCCCGACCGGAACCCCTCGAGCACGTGCTCGACCACGGAGTCCAGGTCCAGCCCCCGCTCGAGATGCTGCTCGGGAGCGAAGCGGACCTCGGCGTAGACGACGCCGTCGGCGGCGAGGTCGAGCACGCATTCGCGGGCGACCCGCTCGAGGCCGTCCGGGGTCTGCATGACGGCCACGGTGTGCGCGAACGTCTCGAGGTACCGCTCGAGCGAGCCGCTGTCGGCCGAGTCCCGGAACCAGCGCGCCAGCTCGGGTTCCGTGCCGGCCGGCAGCCGGTAGCCGCAGGCATCGGCCAGCTCGAGTACGGTTCCCGGCCGCAGACCGCCGTCGAGGTGGTCGTGCAGAAGCACTTTCGGCGCGGTCCGCAGCGCGGATTCGGTCAGTGTCGTCGTCGCCGGCTCCGTCATGCCCCGACGGTAGTCGGCTAGGCGGTGATCCGCTCGACGACGAGCGGCCGTGTCGCCGGCGTGGAGTCGGAGATGTGCACGCCCTCACCGAGCGTCGCCATCGCGGCGGGGAACTTCGCCGGGGTGTCGGTGTGCAGGGTGGCGATCACGTCCCCGGCGCGGACCCGGTCCCCCGGCTTGACGTGCAGCTCGATCCCCGCCGCGGCCTGCACGGGTTCGCCCTGCCGTTCGCGGCCGGCGCCGAGCCGCCACGCGGCCACACCCACCGCCATCGCGTCGAGTTCGGCGAGCACGCCGTCGCCGGGTGCGCGCAGCACCTCGGTGTGCCGGGCGACCGGCAGGGGCGCGTCGGGGTCGCCGCCCTGCGCGGCGATCATCGCGCGCCACCGGTCCATGGCGGTGCCGTCGCGCAACTTGTCCGCGGGGTCGACGTCGTCCCGGCCGACGGCGGCGAGCATCTCGCGGGCGAGGGCGAGGGTCAGCTCGACCACGTCGGGCGGGCCGTCGCCGGCGAGCACCTCGACGGCCTCCCGCACCTCGAGGGCGTTGCCCGCGGTCCGGCCGAGCGGGACGTCCATCCGGGTGAGGAGCGCGACGGTGTGCAGCCCTTCGTCCTCGCCCAGCTCGACCATGGTGCGGGCGAGTTCCCGGGCGTCGCCGAGGTCCTTCATGAAGGCCCCGGAACCGACCTTGACGTCGAGGACGAGGGCGCCGGTGCCCTCGGCGATCTTCTTGCTCATGATCGAGCTGGCGATCAGGGGGATGGATTCGACGGTGCCGGTGACGTCGCGCAGGGCGTAGAGCCGGCGGTCGGCCGGGGCGAGGTCGGCGCCGGCCGCGCAGACGACGGCGCCGACCGCCGGGTCGGCGAGGATTTCGGCGATCTCGGCGATGCTCAGCTCGGCGCGCCAGCCCGGGATCGATTCGAGCTTGTCGAGGGTGCCGCCGGTGTGGCCGAGTCCGCGGCCGGAGAGCTGCGGCACGGCGACGCCGCAGGCGGCGACGAGCGGGGCCAGCGGAAGGGTGATCTTGTCGCCCACACCGCCGGTGGAGTGTTTGTCGACGGTGGGCAGGCCCAGGCCGGTGAAGTCCAGCCGCCGGCCCGAGTCGATCATGGCGGTGGTCCAGCGGGCCGTCTCGGCGCGCGTCATGCCCCGGAAGTAGACGGCCATCGCGAGGGCGGCCATCTGCTCGTCGGCGACGACACCACGCGTGAACGCCTCGATGATCCAGTCGATCTCGGCTCCGCTGAGCTCCTTGCCGTCCCGTTTGCGGGTGATGATGGACAGGGCGTCAGGCACGGTCGGCACCTCCCGCCTCGC
Organism: Rhodococcus aetherivorans; assembly: GCF_011058165.1. Taxonomy (GTDB): domain Bacteria; phylum Actinomycetota; class Actinomycetes; order Mycobacteriales; family Mycobacteriaceae; genus Rhodococcus; species Rhodococcus aetherivorans. The sequence goes on along the minus strand of NZ_JAALEG010000024.1, from coordinate 11,908 downwards.
GCACCGCGTCCAGGTCACCGGGGCCGAACGCGTCGGGCAGCAGCTCGGCGATGGGGCGCGGACCGCGGCGCGTGTCGACCTCGAGCTCGGGGCCGCCGTGTTCGAGGAGGATCTGCCGGCAGCGTCCGCACGGGCTCAGGACGGCCCCGCGGGCATCGCAGACGGCGACGGCCCGCAACCGCCCGCCACCACCGGAAATCAAGTTACCGACCAGTACACATTCGGCGCACAGACCCACTCCGTGTGAGACATTTTCCACATTGCATCCGACGACGATCCGTCCGTCGTCCACCAGTGCCGCGGCCCCCACGGGGAATCGGGAGTAGGGCGCGTACGCGCGGCCCATCACCTCATGTGCTTTGGCGCGCAAGGTTTTCCAGTCTACGTCCGGCATGGTTGTCCATCCTGTCACGGTGGCCGATTCCACGGTTCACCGGCCCGGCCGGGCCAGATCACAGTTGGAAAGGCAAACCTAACTTGTTATTTGGAGGCCGTACGAACCGCTACTCGAATTAGTTCCCGACTTTCGGATAGGACTAAAGTCGGTCCAAGTCGGTTCAGGTTCACGTCGAGCCCGTGCTGCGGAATCCCCCAGAGGCTGGAGAGGCTCGACGCGTCCACCATTGACGTTGGAGGCACAGCACTCGATGAGCAGCACGACTGAAGCCGCTCCCGCACCGGGGCGCACACGGTCGCTTTACCGGGGAGACCCGGGCATGTGGTCCTGGGTTCTGCACCGGATCACAGGCGTGGCGACATTCTTCTTCCTTTTCGTTCACGTCCTGGACACGGCACTCGTCCGGGTCAATCCCGAGACCTACGACAGTGTCATCGAGACCTACAAGAATCCCGTCGTCGGTCTCATGGAGCTCGGGTTGGTGGCGATGGTGCTCTACCACGCCCTCAACGGCCTGCGCGTGATGCTCGTGGACTTCTGGTCCAAGGGCCCGCAGTACCAGCGGGTGATGCTCTGGACGATCCTGGCGATCTGGTTCGTGGTGATGATCCCCGCCGCCGGTCGCATCTTCTACAACATGTTTGCGGGGCACTGACATGAGCGCAGCGACGAAGAATTGGGCACTGACATGACTGAAGCGAAGACTCTGGGCACGGCGTACGACCGCCCGGCCAGCCTGGACAACCCGCGCTCCCCGCGCCGCGCCGCGAAGAACAACTTCGAGCTCTACGCGTGGCTGTTCATGCGCCTGTCCGGCCTTGCACTGATCATCCTGGTGCTCGGCCACCTGTTCATCATGCTGATGCTGGACGAGGGCGTGCACCGCATCAACTTCGCGTTCGTCGCCGGCCGCTGGTCCAGCCCGTTCTGGCAGTTCTGGGACCTGACGATGCTCTGGCTCGCCCAGCTGCACGGCGGCAACGGCCTGCGCACGGTCATCGCGGACTACTCCCGCAAGGACTCGACCCGATTCTGGCTCAACACGATCCTGGTCGTGTCGATGATCCTGATCATGGGCCTGGGCACCTATGTGATCTTCACCTTCGACCCCAACATCGTTGCGAGCTAGGGGAGCTACGACTTCATGCAGGAACATCGTTATGACGTGGTCATCGTCGGTGCCGGCGGCGCCGGCATGCGTGCGGCCATCGAGGCCGGCCCCCGCGCCCGCACCGCAGTTCTGACCAAGCTCTACCCCACCCGCAGCCACACCGGCGCCGCCCAGGGCGGCATGTGCGCCGCCCTCGCGAACGTCGAGGAGGACAACTGGGAGTGGCACACCTTCGACACCGTCAAGGGTGGCGACTACCTGGTCGACCAGGACGCGGCGGAGATCATGGCCAAGGAGGCCATCGATGCGGTGCTGGACCTCGAGAAGATGGGGCTTCCGTTCAACCGCACGCCCGAGGGCAAGATCGACCAGCGCCGGTTCGGTGGCCACACCCGTGACCACGGCAAGGCCCCGGTGCGTCGCGCCTGCTACGCGGCCGACCGCACCGGCCACATGATCCTGCAGACGCTCTACCAGAACTGCGTCAAGCACGACGTGGAGTTCTTCAACGAGTTCTACGCGCTCGACATCGCGCTGACGGAAACCCCCGAAGGCCCCGTCGCGACCGGCGTCATCGCGTACGAGCTCGCCACCGGCGAGATTCACGTCTTCCATGCCAAGTCGATCGTGTTCGCGACCGGCGGCTCGGGCCGCATGTACAAGACGACGTCCAACGCGCACACCCTCACCGGTGACGGCATGGGCATCATCTTCCGCAAGGGCCTGCCGCTCGAGGACATGGAGTTCCACCAGTTCCATCCGACGGGACTCGCGGGCCTGGGCATCCTGATCTCCGAGGCCGTGCGCGGCGAGGGCGGCATCCTCCGCAACGCCGACGGCGAGCGCTTCATGGAGCGCTACGCCCCCACCATCAAGGACCTCGCGCCCCGCGACATCGTCGCCCGCTCGATGGTGCTCGAGGTGCTCGAGGGCCGCGGCGCCGGCCCGAACAAGGACTACGTCTACATCGACGTGACCCACCTCGGTGAGGACGTCCTCGAGGAGAAGCTCCCGGACATCACCGAGTTCGCCCGCACCTACCTCGGCGTCGACCCTGTCACCGAGCTCGTGCCGGTGTACCCGACCTGCCACTACGTGATGGGCGGCATCCCCACCAAGATCAACGGTGAGGTGCTGCGCAACAACGAGGACGAGGTCCCGGGCCTCTACGCCGCCGGCGAGTGCGCCTGCGTCTCCGTCCACGGCGCCAACCGCCTCGGCACCAACTCGCTGCTCGACATCAACGTGTTCGGCCGCCGCGCCGGCATCGCGGCCGCCGAGTACGCGAACACCCACGACCACGTGGACCTGCCGGAGGACCCGGCCCGCAACGTCGTGGAGTGGCTCGAGCGGATCCTGGGTGCCGGTGGCAAGGAGCGCGTGGCGGACATCCGCAGCGAGCTGCAGCAGTCCATGGACAACAACGCCTCGGTGTTCCGCACCGAGGAGACGCTCAGCAAGGCGCTCGAGGACATCCACGCCCTGAAGGAGCGGTACAAGAACATCACCGTCCAGGACAAGGGCAAGCGCTACAACAGCGACCTGCTCGAGGCCGTCGAGCTGGGCTTCCTGCTCGAAATGGCCGAGGTCACCGTCGCCGGTGCGCTCAACCGGAAGGAGTCGCGCGGCGGCCATGCCCGCGAGGACTACCCGACGCGCGACGACGAGAACTTCCTCAAGCACACCATGGCCTACAAGGAGGGGACGGAGCTGATCTCCCCCATCCGCCTGGACTACAAGCCGGTGGTGCAGACCCGCTACGAGCCGATGGAGCGGAAGTACTGATGACAACCCTCGAGAAGAACGAAGCCGACGTCTCGAACCTGCCTCCCGTGCCCGAGGGTGCCACCATGGTCACCCTCAAGATCGCGCGGTTCAACCCCGAGGACGGCAAGGGTCAGCACTGGGACAGCTTCCAGGTTCCGGCGCTGCCGTCGGACCGCATGCTCAACCTGCTGCTGTACGTGAAGGGCTACCTCGACGGCACCCTCACGTTCCGCCGCAGCTGCGCGCACGGCGTGTGCGGCTCGGACGCCATGCGGATCAACGGCGTCAACCGCCTGGCCTGCAAGATCCTGATGAAGGACATGCTGCCCAAGGACGGCAAGCCGGTGACCATCACCGTCGAGCCGATCCGCGGCCTGCCGGTCGAGAAGGACCTCGTCGTCGACATGGAACCCTTCTTCGACGCGTTCCGCGCGGTGAAGCCGTTCCTCATCGCCACCGGCAACGAGCCGACCCGCGAGCGGATCCAGTCGCAGGCCGACCGGGCCCGCTTCGACGACACCACCAAGTGCATCCTGTGCGCGTGCTGCACCACCTCGTGCCCGGTGTACTGGAACGACGGCAGCTACTTCGGCCCCGCCGCGATCGTCAACGCGCACCGGTTCATCTTCGACAGCCGTGACGAGGGTGCCGCCGAGCGCCTCGACATCCTCAACGACGTCGAGGGCGTGTGGCGCTGCCGCACCACCTTCAACTGCACCGACGCGTGCCCCCGTGGCATCCAGGTGACGAAGGCGATCCAGGAGGTCAAGCGCGCGCTGCTGTTCGCCCGCTGATCTGCTTGTGCTCCACGGTGAAGGTTCCCGTCACCCGGTTCCACCGGGCGACGGGGACCTTCACCCGTTTCAGGGAACCACCACGCCGCGGCCGCGGATGCTGCCCTCGCGCAGCCGCCGGTACGCCGCCGGCCCCTCGTCGAGGGTGAACGTCTCGGTGTGGATGTCCAGCCGGCCGGCGCGGGCCAGCGCGACGACCTCCATCAGTTCCGACCGGGTGCCCCAGTACGGGGTCACGACGGAGGCGCCGAACGGGATCATGAAGAACCCGACCTTGGCGTGTGCGCCGGCGTGGATGCCCACGACCGAGATGTGCCCGTCGACCGCGACCACCTGCTGCGCCGTGTCGATCGTCGACTGGGCGCCGACGAAGTCGAACACCGCCGTCGCGCCCTGGCCGCCGGTCAGTTCCCGGATCGCGTCCGCCGCACCGGCGCCCGACTTCACCGCCGCGTCGGCGCCGACCTCGCGGGCGAGGGCGAGACGGTCGTCGTCGAGGTCGACGGCGATCACACGGGCCGCGCTGACGGCGCGCAGGATCTGGATGCCGACGTGGCCGAGCCCGCCGACACCGATGACGACGGCCGTCGAGCCCGGCCCCAGCAGCGGCAGGACCCGGGAGATCGCGTGGTACGGCGTCAGACCGGCGTCGGTGAGCGGCGCCGCGGCGACCGGGTCGAGGTCTCCGATCGGGACGAGGTGGCGCGCCGAATCGACGATCATGTACTCGGCCATCGATCCGGGCGAGCCGAGACCGGGTGGCGTGATGCCCAGGTCGGCGGCGCGGGTGCAGTAGTTCTCCCGGCCGCGCGCGCAGGCGTGGCACGCACCGCAGCCCCACGGCCCGTACACGGCGACGGCGTCCCCCACCCCGAATCCCGTGACGCCCTCGCCGAGTTCGGCGACGGTGCCGACACCCTCGTGGCCGAGGGTGAGCGGCAGGCCGTAGGCGTACTGCGCCGCCGGCATGTCCATCACGAAGATGTCCGAGTGGCACAGCCCGGCCGCGGTGACCTTCAGCAGGATCTCACCCGGCCCGGGCGTCGGGGTGGGGATGTCGACAACGACCGGCTCGGAGCCGATCTCGGTGTACTGGACGGCTTTCATGCGCCCGACTCTACGGCCGGGGGTGCGTGCCCGCCCGATACTGCAGCGAATCTTCCGCTGCGCGGCGCCGGCCGTTCCGGCCCCGGACGTCAGGCGACACGGACGAGCATCTTGCCGACGTTGCGCCCGCGCATCAGGTCGAGGAAGGCATCGACCGAGTTGTCGATCCCGTCGACGATCGTCTCGTCGAACACCACGTCGCCGGCGGCGAGCCACGGCCCCATCTTCGCCGCGAATTCGGGGAAGAGGTGGGTGTAGTGGCCGAGGGTGAAGCCCTGCAGGGTCAGGCCGCGGGTGATGATGTTGGCCATGTTGTCCGGCCCGGGCGTGCGCTCGGTGTTGTTGTACAGGGCGATCGCGCCGCACAGGGCGGCCCGGCCACCGTCGCGCAGGACGTCGAGCGCGGCTTCGAGGTGGTCGCCACCGACGTTGTCGAAGTACACGTCGATGCCGTCGGGTGCCGCACGGCGGAGCTGGCGCCGCACGGGCGCCGACTTGTAGTCGAACGCGTCGTCGTAGCCGTAGCGCTCGGTGAGCATCGCGACCTTGTCCGCGGATCCGGCGGAGCCGAGCACGCGGGTCGCACCCTCGAGCCGGGCGATCTGTCCGACGGCGGTGCCCACGGCGCCCGCGGCCCCGGAGACGAAGACGGTGTCGCCCGGCTGCATGCGGGCGATGTGCATCAGGCCGACGTAGGCGGTCAGTCCCGTCAGGCCGAGGATGCCGAGGTACGCGGAGTTCGGGACGCCCGGAAGCTCGTCCACCACGCGGAAGGCCGCGGCGTCGCCCTGCGCGACGTCGCGCCAGCCGAGGTCGTGCAGCACGACCGAGTCGACCGGGTGGGCCGGCGACGTCGACTCCACGACGCGGCCGACCGCGCCGCCGGTCATGGTCTCCCCCAGCGCGAACGGCGGGATGTAGGACTTGACGTCGTTCATCCGCCCCCGCATGTAGGGATCGACCGAGACGAACTCGTTGACGACGCGGACCTGGTTGGGTCCGAGGTCGGGCAGATCGACCGTCGCGGTGCGGAAATCGTCGTGTGTCGGCCAGCCGACGGGGCGTCGGACCAGCTGGATCTGGGTACTCGAGGTCACAGGGCGTGAACCTTCCTCACGTGCCGAGCCGCCGGGAGCTGTCCCCGGGCGCCTCCGAAGTATTGAACTGACCGTTCCAATATATACTGGAACGGTCTTTGCACAACAGGGAACGGAAGGGCACATGGGACGGCCACCGGAGTTCGACACCGCAGACGTCGTGGAACGGGCACGGGATCTTTTCTGGGACAAAGGCTTCGAGGCCACCTCCGTCCCCGAGCTCGAGCGGGCGACGGGGCTGAACCGGTCGAGCCTCTACAACGCCTTCACCAGCAAGCGCGGATTGTTCGACGCCGCCGTCCGCGACTACCTCGACCGCGTGGTGCGACCCCGGCTGCGCGTCCTCACCGACGAGCCCACCGCGCCCGATGCCGCGGCACGCTACTTCCGGGCACTGGCCCGCACCGTGGCCGCCCTGCCGGACGACTCGCCGCGCCGCGGCTGCCTGCTGCTGAACAGCACCGCCGGCCTTGCGGCCCACGACGAGACGCAACGCGCGGTCGTCACCGCCTACCGCGCCGAACTGACCACCGCGTTCACGCACGCGCTGCGCGCCCTCGACCCCGCCGCCGACGACGAGGCGCTGGCCCGCCGGGTACGGGTGCTGGCGTCGCTGTCGCTGAGCACGCTGCTGCTCGCCCGCGTCGACCGCGACGAGGCGGTCGCTACCGCCGAAGCCGCGATCGCACAGCTCGACGAATGGCGCGCGAGCGCTCGCTGAGCAGGACCCCGCCGAGGGCCCCGGCACCGACGAGCGCCAGACCGCCGCGCAGGCCGGGCCCCTCGTGCACCTCCACCCGCGGCGTGATCCGAGCCAGCTCCGGCGGCGGCACGTGGGCCATGACCAGATTCTCCTTGGACGATGCCGCCCACGCCGTGGCGAACAACACCATCCGGGCGGTCAGGTTCGCGAAGACCAGCACGCCGAGGATCGGGCCGAACGCCACCCCGGCGGGGCCGCTGGTGACCCGGGAAAGGTAGATCGAGCCGACCTGCTTGAACACCTCGAACGCCACGGCGGCGAGCAGGCCGGCCCGCATCGCGCTGCGGAAGGTGACGGGCTCCCGGGGCAGCCGGGCGATCACCCAGGTGAACAGCAACCACGTCGCGCACACGGCGATGGCGATCGTCGCCACCGTCAGCGCCACCCCGATGCCGGGCACGTTCTCGAGCCGCAGCACCCCGACGAAGAGGTCCATGACGGGGCCGCTGCTGGCGGCCGACAGGGCCAGCGACGCCACGATGGCGAGGCCCAGGCCGAGGAGGGTCAGCGCGTCGTTGACCTTGGTGCGCACGAACCCGTCCTTGACATGCGGATGGTCCCACATCGCCGTGAGCGCGTCCCGCAGGTTGGTGATCCAGCCGATCCCCGCATACGCGGCGGTGAGCAGGCCCAGTGTTCCGACGGCGCTGCGGGAGGCGATCGCGGAGTCCACCAGACCCTGCACCGTCGCACCGAGTTCGCCGGGGATGTTCTGGGCGATCGCGGTCTGCAGCTGCTCGAGGGTCTCGGGCCGGCCCGCGAGCACGAAACCGGCCACCGAGAACGACAGCATCAGGATGGGAATCAGGGACAGCACACTGAAATACGTGATCCCCGCGGCGTAGTAGTCGCCCTTCTGCTCCTGGTACCGCAGGCCGGCCCGCACCAGGTGGTCGAGCGACGGATGCGCTGCTCGTTGCCGGTCGACGAATCCCGGTTTCGACGGTTCGGTGGAATCGTCGGCCATCGGTGGGCAACTCCTTCCGCGTTCCGTCGCCCCGGGCTGTGTGCGGGGCACGCCCCCGGCTACTTGCGGGGCAGGAATCCCACCCTGTCATAGACCTGCCCGAGTGTCCGGGAAGCCACCTCGCGGGCTTGGTCGGCGCCGGTCGACAGGATGCGCAGCAGTTCCGCCTCGTCGGCGAGGTACTCGTCGACCTTCGCCTGCAGCGGCACGACGAACTCGGTGAGCACCTCCGCGGTGTCGGCCTTGAGGTCGCCGTACCCCTTGCCCGCGTAGCCGGCGACGAGTTCGTCGACCGGCCGGCCGGACAGGGCGGCCTGGATGGTGAGCAGGTTGCTCACGCCGGGCTTGTTCTCGAGGTCGAAACGGATCTCGCGCTCGTTGTCCGTCACCGCCGACTTGATCTTCTTCGCCGACACCTTCGGATCGTCGAGCAGGTTGATCAGACCGGCCGGGGTGGCCGCGGACTTGCTCATCTTCGCAGTGGGGTTCTGCAGGTCGTAGATCTTGGCGGTGCCCTTGATGATCTGCGGCTCGGGAACGACGAACGTCTTGCCGAACCGGGTGTTGAACCGCTGCGCGAGATCACGGGTCAGCTCGAGGTGCTGGCGCTGGTCCTCCCCCACCGGCACGCGCTGCGGGCGGTACAGCAGGATGTCCGCCGCCATCAGCACCGGATAGGTGAACAGGCCGACGCTGGCGTGCTCGGTCCCCTCCTTGGCGGACTTGTCCTTGAACTGCGTCATCCGGCCGGCCTCGCCGAAACCGGTGATGCAGCTCAGAACCCACGCCAGCTCGGCGTGCTCGGGCACCTGGCTCTGGACGAACAGCACCGACCGGTCCGGGTCGATGCCGACGGCGAGCAGCTGAGCGGCGGCGCGGAGGGTGCGCCGGCGCAGCCCCTTCGGATCCTGCGGCACGGTGATCGCGTGCAGATCGGGGATGAAGTAGTAGGCGTCGAACTCGTCCTGCAACGGAACCCACTGTTGCAGCGCGCCGAGGAAGTTCCCGAGGTGGAACGAGTCGGAGGTCGGCTGGATACCCGACAGCACCCGGGGCCGGGCGGTCGGCGCGGTGGTGTTCTGTTCTGCAGTGCTCGCCATGGTTGTCGATACTTTCACGTGCGCGGAGAGCCGCTCGCGGGAGGTCGGCTCCGATCGGCGGATCCGCCCGGATCAGCGGAACTGCACGGTGACCGGGGCGTGGTCCGACCACCGCTCGGCATAGGTGGCGGCACGCTCGACGCGGGCCTCCTTCGCCCGCTCGGCCAGTTCCGCCGTCACGAGGTGGTAGTCGATCCGCCAGCCGGCGTCGGTGTCGAACGCCTTGCCCCGGTAGGACCACCACGAGTACGGGCCGTCGACGTCCGGGTGCAGGGCGCGCACCACGTCGACCCAGCGGCCGTCGGCGAGCAGCGTGTCGAGCCACGCGCGCTCGCTCGGCAGGAATCCGGACTTCTTGACGTTGCCCTTCCAGTTCTTGATGTCGCGTTCGGTGTGGGCGATGTTCCAGTCCCCGCACACCACCATGTGCCGGGCCGCGGCCCCGGCCTCGGCGGCGCGGTGGTTCAGGTGCGTGGCGAACGACGCCATGAACCGCTCCTTCTCCTCCTGCTTCGGGGTGCCGGCCTCGCCGGTGGGCAGGTACAGGCTGCCGACGGTCACGTCCCCGAAGTCGGCCTCGACGTACCGGCCGGAGGCCGCGAACTCGTCCTCGTCGAACCCGATGCGCGAGGCGTCGGCCGGGCGCCGCGACAGGATCGCGACCCCGGCACGGCCCTTGGCCTCCGATTCGGCGGACACCACGTACCACCCGGCGTCGAGGGCGGGCGCGATCGCCGCGTGGAACTGCTGCTCGGTGGCGCGCACCTCCTGCAGGCACACGATGTCGGCCTGCGCGGTGGCCAGCCACGCGAGCAGGCCCTTGCCGGCGGCGGCACGGACGCCGTTGACGTTGACGGTGGTGATGACGTGAGGCACGACGGTCACGGTAGCCGACGGGCCGGACCCGAAACGACGACGGGACGCCCCGGTGCGGGGCGTCCCGTCGTGTGCGGTCCGTGCGTCAGGCGCGGGCCTTCTGGAGGTTCTCGTCGAGCGCGGCGAGGAACTCCTCGGTGGTCAGCCATGCCTGCTCGGGGCCGATGAGCAGGGCGAGGTCCTTGGTCATCTGTCCCGCTTCGACGGTCTTGATGACGACGTCCTCGAGCTGCTGCGCGAAGTCGATGACCTCGGGGGTGTTGTCGAGCTTGCCGCGGTGCTCGAGGCCACGGGTCCAGGCGAAGATCGACGCGATCGGGTTGGTCGACGTCGGCTTGCCCGCCTGATGCTGCCGGAAGTGCCGGGTGACGGTTCCGTGCGCGGCCTCGGCCTCGACGGTCCTGCCGTCCGGGGTCATGAGCACGGACGTCATCAGGCCCAGCGAGCCGTAGCCCTGCGCGACGGTGTCGGACTGGACGTCGCCGTCGTAGTTCTTGCAGGCCCAGACGTAGCCACCCTCCCACTTGAGCGAGGAGGCGACCATGTCGTCGATGAGGCGGTGCTCGTAGGTCAGGCCCGCGGCATCGAACTCGGCCTTGAACTCTTCCTCGAAGATCCGCTGGAACTCGTCCTTGAACATGCCGTCGTAGGCCTTGAGGATCGTGTTCTTGGTGGAGAGGTAGACCGGGTAGTTCTGCTGCAGACCGTAGGACAGCGAGGCCCGCGCGAAGTCCTGGATGGACTTCTTGTAGTTGTACATCCCCATGACGACGCCGCCGTCCTCGGGGATATGGCACACCTCGTGCTGGATCGGCTCGCTGCCGTCCTCCGGCGTGAAGGTGATGGTGACGGTGCCCGGGCGGTCGACCTTGAAGTCGGTGGCGCGGTACTGGTCACCGAAGGCGTGACGGCCGACGATGACCGGCTTGGTCCAGCCGGGCACCAGGCGGGGCACGTTGGAGATGATGATCGGGGCACGGAAGATGGTGCCGCCCAGGATGTTACGGATTGTGCCGTTGGGCGAGCGCCACATCTTCTTCAGGCCGAACTCCTCGACCCGGGCCTCGTCGGGAGTGATGGTGGCGCACTTGACGCCGACGCCGTGCTTCTTGATGGCGTTGGCTGCGTCGACGGTGACCTGGTCGTCGGTTGCATCGCGGTGCTCGATGCCGAGGTCGTAGTACTCGAGATTCACATCCAGGTAGGGATGGATCAGCTTGTCTTTGATGAACTGCCAGATGATGCGGGTCATCTCGTCGCCGTCGAGTTCGACGACCGTTCCTTCAACCTTGATCTTGGACATGTGCGCTTCGCGTCCTCCTAGGAAGTGTCCCTGGTCCCAAGTCGATCGCACTTTGTGGGTGCGATCGTGGTCGGCTCAATGAACCATTTATGGCGTGCTCACACGTGCGGAACACGATCCAAACAAGACGAGCGTACTGCTATCGACCCGGTCCGCCAAGCGGGCCCCGGGCTACCGGCGGGTAACTTTCGCCTGCTCAGGCGCCTCCCGCCGGGAGGTATGGGTCGCCTACCGAAGCATCCGTTCGAGCCGCTAGACTCGCGCCAGGTCATGAGTACCAGCGTGAAGCCCCGGCTTGCTGGTCGGCAACCCTCCGGCCAGGGTGGGGTGCTCCGGGTGATGACCCGGTCGTCCGGCGCCACGCCGCACGACAAGCCGGTCCGATGGAGGTATTCGTCATGAGGGTTGTGATCATGAGCTGTCGCCCCTAGCCGCCCCGACCTCCCGACCACGGCCAGAAGGACATCATGACCGACAGCGAGAACACCCGGCGCGAAGACGGCTGGAGCTTCGAGACCAAGCAGATCCACGTGGGCCAGCCCGGCGGCGGCGACACCCGCGCCCGCGCCCTGCCGATCTACCAGACCACCAGCTACACCTTCGACAGCACCGACCACGCCGCCGCC
>NZ_JAALEG010000023.1 GCF_011058165.1 Rhodococcus aetherivorans | reverse complement strand
GTACGGTGGGGTGCAGCACTGGGCATGTGCTCGGGGGTCACGATTTCTGGCGCAAGATCATTTCTCCGAGAGCGACGTCGACTTCCTGGGCCGCGTGGTCGAATCGGACGCTGTAGACGGTGGGGTAATAGGCGGTGTGCTGGTAGGCCTGCGGCTGCTTGATGTCCTCCTGCATCGTCGGCCTGGTGAGCAGCCAGGCGCGAGTCATCATCGGCTCCATGAAGGTGTAGTTCCCGTCCCAGGATCCGTTGATGAACGTCTGGGTGAAGTCGTAGACACCGGGGATCATCCCGGCGGTCGCGTCCATCCAGTGCACGCCCATGAACGGCACCGCCAGCTGGGATGCGAGCGGGCCGGGCGGGGTGATGTAATCGCGGGGGATGTACTTCCCGTCCGGCAGGTGTGTGGCGCGGGCCGCGTACTCCGGTGTGGCAGGATCGATCTCCATGGTCGAGGACATGTCGGTCATGTAGAAGTGCATGTCGAAATGCGGTTTTCCGAACAGGATTTCGGGTTCGTGTCCGTGCGGGTTCCAGTTGAGCATGACGTGGTCGAACACCGTCGCCGATGCCTGGCCCGGCAGGTCCAGCATGACCATCGCAGCCTGGTCGGGAAGTCCCTCCAAGGCAGCGGCAGACATCCGGATACCGACAGCGGTCGGGTCACCCTGTGCAGTCACCGTGGCGTATGTTCTGGCCGTCCCGTGACCGACATTCTGGAACGAACCGTAGTATGTGCGAGTTTCCGGCGGTCCGGCGGCGGCCGCGCTGCACCCGGCCGCCGTGACGCAGGCCGCGAGGAAAAGTCCCAGCAAGCGGAGCATTCGATGAGGTCGCATGATGGCCCCCTTGTCGAGATCGGTGCCGACCCGTCAGGATCCGCACAAGCGTTCGTTGCGTGCGCGGTGCGCGATCGTCGCAAGATCCGCGCGTAGCGCCCGGGCAAGTAGCGGAGCAACCACCGGCAACATCAGTCCCCCCAGCCGCGTCGTCGCCTCCACCCTCCACCGGGTACGCACACAGGTGCCCGACACCACCGGTTCGAAGCGCATCTCGTAGACACCCCCGAAAGGCTTGCTGAGTACGGCATTGACGGTGCGCCGCGGACGATCGAACACGGTGTAGTCCGACGTGCCCTGCACGGTCAGCGGACCGGTGCGCAGGACCATCGAATACCGGGGTGTACCGTCGGCGCGGATGTGATAGTCGCGTACCGCCGCAACCTGTTTCGACAGGTTCACCAGACGCTGCCCCTGATCCGCGAAAAATAGGTCCCAGGTCTGATCGGGGTCGAAGGGAAAAACCATTTCGGCGTGAACAGTCCGACTCATGACGGAGCTCCCGTGTCCCGGCCTTGCGTGGGGCGAACCTTGTGATCCGTGCATCCAGTGTGGGTCGGTGGTGCGTCCCCGGACCATCCCTCGCACGGGGGGTCTCGGGCACATGCGGACCCACGGATACGGGGATCGCAGGAGGTTGCGGGAAGCGGAAGGCGACGCACATTCGGATACCGACGGCGATACCGAGTTGGAGATCGGTCAAGCCGCAGGGTACTGCTATCGCAGGCGGCGGATAGGGGCTTCGGGGGTGGGTTCGTCGTCTCAGTGTCGCGGCAGCTCGTCTCTTTCCTCTGCGCCGGACCGGTGCTGTGACGACTGGGCGCCGGATCGGCGGCAGGTCGGGCCCATACGGGTGCGGCGGCCACAGCGGAGCCGGCCTGACCCACAGGGTCTTGGCCGGTCGGAGAATGCGCGGCAGGGATCACCAGGCCGGTATGAGGCCACGACGCACGACCGGAGCCATCCACATCGGCGCGTTATATAGCGTTACAACGTTCGAATCGGTGCCGGGAGACGGCCACGGCCCGACCGCTCGTGACCGCCGACGGGCATGCCGGAGCTGCGGCCTTTCGAAGAAGCAGTCGATACCGCCCGTGGCGGGTGCGGCTCGCTGCGCCCGCTGGGCGTATTCGTGTCGCTCTCCGAGCGGTGCGGATGCGCCCCTCTCGGGGGACAAAGAACAGCGGTTCGACTGCGGACGGCGGTGCGCGTCCCGACGTTGCCGGCCGGCCCCGAGGAGCGTCCCGGGTGGTCGCGTCAGGGCCCGATGCGGGTTGGGGCTACAGGTCGAACAGGGAAAATTGGGCGGCCTGGGCCTGGGTTTCGGTGTCGCGGCGGTGCCGGTCGGCCATGGCGCGGGCGAGGTCTTCGGTGCAGCCGAGTTCGGTGGCGACCTCGCTCCAGTCGTGGCCGTCGTGGCGCAGCTGCCACGCCCACTGGTGCAGCTGTTCGTCGGTCTCCATGCCGGGCGCCCCTTCAATGACCGGGGACGCTCTCGCCCCGCAACTCGTGAGCTGCCGCAACGGTAGCCGAGGCGCCGCGGATTCCCCGGGAGGCGCGCCGAGGAGGCTCCGGCCAGGTTGGGAGCCGTGCGTGGGCCGTGCCGGCAGGACCGGCCCCGGCATTCAGTGGGGCTCGGCGGAAAAGCCGGTCCAGACCGGGCAGGTCGCGGACTACCGGCGGATGCGAGGGCGGGCTGTAGTGATCGGCGACGGGGATCGACGACGGGGATCGGCGACAATGCCGTGGGCCGGATACCGGAGGAAGAAGGTGCGACGGGCAACCGTGGAGATCTTCGTCGACCAGGCGAAGACCACGCACTATCTGATCTGCGCGTGGTGGTGCCTTCCGAGGATCTGACTGCGGCCCGCCCAACGATGCGGACGCTCGAGGCCGCACACCACCGATCCGGCAGGCCCACCTGTTCGCCGCGCCGATCGCCGGCCGTCCGCACCGGCAGGTCCGTGACCAGTTGCTGGCGGCGTTGGGGGTGCACAGCGCTGAGCTCGGGGCGCGCCGCATCCTGGTCGAATCGTATGCCCAGGACAAGCAGGATCTCGCGGCGCTCACCGGCGCTCTCTCCCACATCGGGGCGCCCACGACGGTGCGGGCGATGGTGGACCGCCGGCACGCGCACGAGTTGCTGGGGGCCGCGGACCTGATCGCGTACGCCTACACCGCCGGCGGGCAGCTGCGGCACGCGATCGACTCGCTGGTCACCGCGGCTCGGGTGCCGTAGACAAGCGCACAGGCCGGGCGACCACGCACAACGTGCGGGCTCCCGGCCTCACTTTCCTGCCTCTTCGCCAGGACACCCTCGACGATAGCGGGCCACTCCCCTCGCCGCCCCGCACCATGCCTTCGGCACGAACCCCAAGAACCAAACCAGACCAGACCGTCCCCGCGAGCCACCCTCAGCGCGGCCACCGCATCCCCCGAAGAGGCCTGTGCCCTGGCGGCGGGGCAGTAGACGCTAGACCCGACTCCTACCCCCTAATTTCACCGGGCTGTCCGGAATCCTGCACCTGAAGGCACGATTCGTAATTACCTCCCGTCTACGTTTCCGCCCACGGCGTGCATACCTTCGACCCAAGAAAACAAATTCGAGTCGGTAGGCGACACGAGGAGGATCTTATGATGAAATTACTACCAGGAATATAAACCGACCGGAGGAGATCGAACAGTACCCATCGCACACAACTACATGACGCTTGGACAGCACATGACAAAGCCCCCTTGCGGGGGCTCGTCATTCGGTCGAACTTTGCCGAGATCGACCAGAAATCCTACACCTAACAGTGTTGATTTTCATCCTCACCGTTAGGTGTCATTTTGGAGCCGAAGTTGCCGCTTCGACTCCGTTTTGCGCTGTCACCAGGGATTTCCTTGCCGAGATCCCCGATTCCCTGAAGGGGCTTATCATGCCTGATACGTCTCAGGGTACCCCATGCCCTGAACAGCAAACAACCTTTTCGACGACCTCCGCGGAGCAAACCACACATCCGGAGAGAATATCTGTCGGTTGTCCTATCTCCGATTACGTCGATATCCAATTTTCCGACGCCGTGTCCCGCGCTAAAGAGAATATCGAACGCGTCGAGATAATTAATGAGGAAAGCGACCAGCGCGGCCGCACGTGGTCAATTCCTGTCTCGCCACAATTACAATCCAAAACCCCCATTTGGTCAGGACGCGCACAGTGGCAACGGCAGGTCCGCGAAATGCTCAACCGGGAGGAAGGCAGAAGCCTATGCCGGCACCATCACGCCGACCCCGAACGGGTCTTTGCCGTCGCGGTGACCATGGCATCGTTCGCGGACCTGCGGACAGGCCGGCGCGTCACAGCGTCCCGCGAGGTACTCGCAGAACGCGCAGGGGTTTCCGTCACTGTTCTCAAGCGCACTCGTCGAGTCCTGGCTGAACTCGGCCTAGCCCGCGAAATGGTCCGAGGGCGTTTCCTGCACACACTCGAACAGTGGGCGGCTGAAGCGCATCATGGACGTAAACAGATCAAGGCCACCAGCGTCTGGGCACTGCTCTCTCCCAAGGCAGTCGTTCTTCGGAGCACACGCGATCGCACGGCCCAGACGACGTCCCTCGCGCGGGGCTGCACCAGGACCTCCGCAACAGCCAGCAAACCTCGTCGCCTGCGTTGTCCACAGAACCATGACCATGGCCCCCAATCTGTTGCTCTATCTTTTGACACTTGTACTTCTGTTAAGAAGTACAAGACAACGCGCGCGAGCGCGCGCAGGTTCGATAACTCACAAGAACAACCCCGAGAACCGCGCTCCATCAGCCTCCAAAAGGCTGCGGCGGGCCTAATTGCACACGCTCCATGTCTAGACACTGGCGAGCACATCGGATCCGTCTGCGAGGCTCTCAGGGACCATTACGTCGATCCTGAGCGATGGACTGGCCGCGATATCGCACTTGTCCTCAACGAAGACACTCGCCGACGAGGATGGACCTGGCCTACACGGGATTCGTTGAAGCATCCGGTTCGATACCTTCGGTGGAGGCTCGCCGCAATTGACTGGTCACACCCCTCCCCTACCGAACGCGCCAAGGCGGCGAAACGACACCGCGATGCCGAACGTCAAACAGCTTCATTCGTTAGGGCGGAACAAGCTGAGAAGACCGCATCGGAAAGCGTTCGGCTTGCCGCAATGGCTCGGATCCGCAGTCTGCTGCAAGAAGGACGTTTCAGGGAAACAACCCGGGAGCGTATTAGCTGACGACAAGCATGAGCACTGCCGTCAGCTGACTCATTTGAATGGACATGGATCTATGCATCGAGCGGTGTGCGGCGCAGCGATCAGGGCGTACCCGCGGTTTACCGCGGTAAACCCGTGAGGATCTCCTTGCGCTGCGGAGCGAGACGCTGCCGAGACAGGTCCCCGCGGAGGAGTCCGGGATGCGGTTTACCGCGGTAAACCTCGCCCCTGTTCCCCCGCTTCTGCCACCGGCGATTCATTGCAGGTCCCAGCCATCGGTGATGGTCATCACCATCGTGCTCTCTCATGAGCCTAGGGATCGCAGTGAACCGGAGGGCGGCCAATGCGAGCCAAATGCGCGTCTCGAATGAGACTCAGCCGTTTTGGGGATGTTTGTGGTGATCGTCGGCGTCTTCCTGTTTACCGCCGTAAACAGGATGGTCGTCGGTGTCTTCATAGCTCGCTCCTCAAGATCGCAATTGTACGCATCGGTTCGGATTCATCGTTCGATAGTCAACTTCGGGCGACGGTTTACCGCGGTAAACCGCACCCCCCTCTTCTCCCCTTGTAACCCGGCGGGGAGTGTCGCCGCTCCCCCTCCTTTGTCGTCGTTACTCGGCCAGAGTGTCTCGTGAGCATCCTTAGGGGTGTGGTTTGACCAACGCGGGTTTACCGCGGTAAACCACGTATGTCCCGCTCCTCCCGCCTGGGCATGAAAACTCGTGAATCGACCAGTCGCAGCCCAGGTCCCTATTTGCAGAGCTGAAGTCGGAGGCCCCACTCGGACCTCAGGCTGGCGTTCGCTCCGACTGCACCTCAACGCACCGGTGTTGTTTACTGCAGTGAACCGCCGACAAGAACTCCCTCGTCCCCGAGGATCGTTTAAGCGCGCTGAAGCAGGGGTTTCCTGCCGATATTCCTGCCCAATGGGACGTTTCTTGGCTGCCTGCTGGTTGCCGACTGCGGCAGAATCATCGGTCCGTGGTGCCCGGTGTGGTATGTGGAAACATGGCTGCGCTTCATCCGGGGAACCAGATGGTTTACCGCGGTAAACCAGCGCCCCGACGATGCTAATGAAACTGGCACGTTGCCCGTTCGAACCAGCGGATACTGGCGCCGTTGTTTACCGCGGTAAACCGAGGGAAGTTCATTGGCGGACCATAATTGCTCGCGAGTTCCTCGTTTACCGCGGTAAACAGTGAGTCACGAGGGGCAAGAAGCTCGGGACACGAAGCTCGGCCAACGAAGGGATGGGGACAGGGCGGGGCGAGGATAGTCGCGCGGTTGTAATGTCTACTGAACAATCCGCGCGAAGCTCTGTTTACGCACTGGGTTGACCATGGTAAACCGCCGAAGAGACTCGGAGCGACCCCCGCTGTCGTCCGACGTCAGTTGATATAGTCAGCGTCCTTCGAATCTGTGGTATGCCACGATTAACCCTGTTTACCGCGGTAAACACGAAGCCACCGACGATCACCCTGTTTACCGCGGTAAACACGAAGCCACCGACGATCACCCTGTTTACCGCGGTAAACACGAAGCCACCGACGATCACCCTGTTTACCGCGGTAAACAGGCTCTCATTCTCCGGCCACTGCAGCGGTCATTCCCTTCTAATTCAACCCC
This sequence comes from Rhodococcus aetherivorans, assembly GCF_011058165.1. Classification (GTDB taxonomy): domain Bacteria; phylum Actinomycetota; class Actinomycetes; order Mycobacteriales; family Mycobacteriaceae; genus Rhodococcus; species Rhodococcus aetherivorans. The sequence goes on along the minus strand of NZ_JAALEG010000023.1, from coordinate 65,179 downwards.
CAATCCAGCCCGCCAGGTGGGTCCGTTAACGGGTTCCGGTGGGGACGAGGTGTAAAACCAGCGTCCCGCTGCAGCTCGGATACGCCACCGGTGATGGCCCCACGCTACTACCTAGCCGTAACCATCACAGAAGCCGAGGGCCTCGCGCTTGCTGTCTTGTTCAATCGCTAAGGCAGGCCGTGCCACAACGGGCACTGCACATGAAGCATCGGTCTTACGCCCAGCAGAGCAGCGCCATGGCGATCATGGATCTCCTGACTACCTTCGCCAATGGGCGGAGCTCAACGTCAGGATCTGCAGCATTTACCGCGGTAAACCACTCCTTCAGAACACAGCGTCGACAGGAGTCGAAGAAGAATGCGACGAGCGGCCTTCAGCGCGGGGAGAACCGGAATCTCGGTCAATCTCCAGCCGTTTCGGTCAGGGCATCCCAACCTCTATCGTCGAAAAGAGAAGCATCGTGCAGGTTCTCGTCGAGCTCGGCATACGATAGCTAAAGACCTCGTCACAGTGACGAAATAGTGTCGGGGTCTGAGTACCCTAAGAATGACAAAATCCCCACTGTGTTCCGCCTCCTGCATGACCCCTTCACGACGACGCCGGCGACACGCCGAAGCGATCAAAGATCTTTCGGCCTAGAAACCAGGCGGACCCGAGGTGAGGGAGTGCCCTTGTGTACCCCTCGACCTCGACCTGGCCGCGTTTCCATCCACGCGTCGACAGTCTCAGGAAGCCAACCGAACCGGAGTCCGATCGACGCATCAGCTTGCGGCAGAATGCCTTTCCGCAGATAGCCCTTGGCGGTGTTGTAAGTGATGCCGACACGGTCGGCAACCTCGTGCAAAGTCAGGTAGCGAAGCACATCTGAGATGGTACGGCGAAAGCTTGTTCAGTAGACCTGTAAGGGTCTATTGTACGAGTTGCGCGCCTCATAGAGCTGCATCGAAACCGTTACAGTGGTGCAGGCGCAATCGTCATCTCCGTCAGAGGATGGCGATGCGAGTCCGAAGTAGCCCCACCGTGGGGTGAAGCATACGGAGGTAACCCATGGCTGTCCATGTCATGCTCAACCAAAAGGGTGGCGTCGGAAAATCCACCCTCACAATGAACCTCGCCGCGGTCAAAGCGGATGTTCTCACCGCAGGTGACGACGACGTCCAGTCCCCGGTAGCAGCAATCTCAGTGGACCCCCAGGGCTCCGCAGTCTGGTGGGCCTCTCGCGTCGAAGAACTGCCGTTTCTGATCGACCAGGTCCACGACAACCTCGACGTGCTCCGCAATCTCGACAAGCTTCCCGGCATCAAGCACGTCTACGTCGACACCCCGGGTTGGATCGACCTGTCCGGCGCGGACGACGGCACCGACATCCTCGGAACCGGCAGTTCCGCCGACGCCCTGCGCGCCGTCCTCGAAGTCGCCGATCTGGTCATCGTTCCCATCGAACCCGAACCGCTCTGCTTCGATCCCACTGCTCGCACCATCAAGCAGGTCATCGAACCCCTCGGCAAGAAATTCATTGTCGTGGTCAACAATTGGGATCCCCGGGACGGCAAGGTCGATCTCGAGCAGACTCGCGAGTTCGTCCAAGCCAACGGATGGCCTCTCGCACGAACAGTGGTGCGACACTACAAGGTCCATACCCGCGCTGCAGCCGAAGGTCGTGTTGTCACCGAATACGAAGCCAACCGCGTCTCTCTGCAGGCACGGGAGGACTTCTACAAGCTCAGCCTTGAGCTCGCGGACGGTGGTCGCTGATGCCGCCCAAGGGCGGGCGCGCGAACTTCGCCTCTCTTGTCGGAGCAGTGGGCGACAATTCTCCGGTAGACCGCAAGCGCACCCCCGCACCTGAGAAGACCACGATCGAGCCTCTCGAGGGCCAACTGCTCGCCGATGTTCCGGTTGACCAGCTCATCGCCAACCCGAGAAATCCCCGTGACGAACTCGGAGACCTGTCGGATCTGGCCACCATCACCGACCGGCAGCTGCAACCCGGAACCGTCGTCAGCCGCACAGCCTGGCTGAAACTGTGGCCCGAAGACGAAGATGAAATCGGCACAGCGCAGTTCATCGTCGTCAACGGCAACCGCCGGCTCGCTGCCGCCCAGAAATACGGCCGCCCCGGACTCGACGTTGTGCTGCGCGACAGCATTGCCGTCGACAAGGGCGAAATTCTTTGGGCTGCAACAAGTGAGAACATCGACCGTCGTGACTTCGATGTTCTCGAAGAAGCCAAGGCAGTCGAGTTGATGGTCTCCGAGTTCGGCAGCGCGGACGCAGCAGCGAAGAAACTCGGCCGCTCCAAAGGCTGGGTCTCTCAGCGTCGCGCCCTGCTCAAACTCGCGCCCGAGCTTCAAGCAGCTTTGCGCGCAGGCGATCTCGCTGTTCGGCAAGCCCGATCTCTGGCCCGAGTTCCGCTCGAGGAGCAAGTCCTGGCATGGGAAGCGGCCCAGAATCCCGAGTCGGAGCCCGAGGTGGCCGAGGCAGAGAGTTCGGAAACCGAAGAGTCGCAGCCGAAAGAGCCTGCGAGCAAGCTTGAGCCGGTGGACAAGGTTGCTCAAGCGCTCAAGCGACTGGGGGCTGATCCGGATGTGCTTGCCGCGGCTGTGCGTAAGCATTTCACCGACGATGAGCGTCGCAAGCTCATCGATGCACTCGAGCTCCGGTAGGCTCGGCTCGGAGACGGGTCCGGGGGATCGAAAAAGGGCGGCAGTGGTGAGTCGATGAGCAGAATCGACGACCAGATCCCACTTTTCGATTTCGGCCCCGAAGAGCCGTCTGCTGACCCACTCGCTTCCAACTGCCCGCGTACGCTCTGACGTGATGGTTCACGTACAACCTCACATGTAGGTGTTCGGCGGCGCGATCGAGCTTCTCTCGGAGAGTGGGGTATCGGCTCGTACCTCGGGAAGCCTGCCCAAATATGCGAAGGTGGACAGAGTACGCGTCACGGGGGCGAGGCCGTAGCTGGTCCGGACAGCTACCTCGACAGTATTTCTGCCCGCTACGGAAATTAATATTTTCCGAAATCACTGCCAACAATCCGTCACAAGATCAGCTACAAAGACAGGAGCCCGCCCTGGAACCCGCGGCGGTGGGCGTACCCCGAAGTCGTCGCCCGCCTGACCGCTCTGCACCACGCGTGGGAAGAAGCCCGAGTGTCCGACTCGGGCTCGGCGATGTCCTCGTGGTGGATGCAGCACCTCGAGCCGCACCTGCGGGTCATCCTCGACGGCGACACCGGGCCGATGGCCAATGCCACATCGGATCGCAGCCTCATGGGATTGCCGGCCATGCCTGACGAACCTGTCCCCGCCGGCGTGCTCGCCGTGATTTTGGAGCAGAACGACAGAGCGGGCCGGTGAACCACCCCCGTTCACGTGCGGTCAACAGGTCGGAAGCTGTTCCGTCGACCGCGGTGTTCCCGGGATGCCCGGTGTGTTCCCGGGTACAGCTGTCCGAGGTAAGGGGGTGTCCCTATGTTTGCTGTAAGGCCGCTGCAGTGGCGGGGTGCGGTGGAAGGTCTTGTTCTTGAGCATGGCGTAGAGCACGTCGCAACGACGGCGTGCAAGGCAGATCAGGGCGGCGTTGTGCTTCTTGCCTTCGGCGCGTTTGCGGTCGTAGTAGGCACGGCTGATTGGGTCGTGCAACGCGGCGAACGCGGACAGGAACAAAGCCCGTTTCAGCTTGCGGTTGCCCGACCGTGTGGGGTGCTCGCCGCGGATCGACGATCCGGAACGATGGGTCACTGGGGCGATGCCCGCGTAGGCGGCCAGGTGCGCCGCCGATGCGAACGCCGAGGCGTCACCGACTTCGAGCAGGATGCGCGCTGCAGTCCTGATGCCGATGCCGGGCATTGACATCAGGACTTTGGAAAGAGGGTGGTCGTCGAGCATCCTCTCGACATCATCGGCGATGCTCTTGCGCTGTTGCAGAATCTCTTTCAACGAGTCGGCCAGTTTCGGCAGGACGATCTCGGCGGCGTTGCTGCCTGGCACTGTCACGGTTTGGGCATCGAGTGCGGTGAGGATTTCCTCGGCTCTGCCGATCGTGCCGAACAGACAGCAGCTTGACGAGTTGCGTTGATCGGAGGCCTTTCAGCAATCCATCGACGTCACTAGGCTCGGCGACACCCCCCGGATCATTCAAGGGACAGAAGGCAAGAAGTCATACCGAACTTGGCGACCGTAACCCCGCGGGTGCGGGACCACGAAGAAGGTAGCGAGACGGGCAGGGCGGGGCGGGCGAGCACAGCGCTCGAGGGGATCGGACGGTTATTCGATCGTGTAGCCGATTCGGTCGGCAGCTCCGGCCAATCGGGAGGCGAATCCCGGATGGTCGAGGGGGATGGTCATCTCGGGCTGCTCCGGGAACGCCCGGGCGGCGGGTGTGAAGAGGGCGAGGCACAGCCCACCGGCGAACCGGCCGCGGTAGGCGAGCCCGTCGAGGTCCGGGTGGGCGGCGCGGATGGTGCGCGCCCAGTGCTGGGCGATGCCGTGTGCGGCGGTCGAGAGTGCGAAGTTCGCGCCGACGCGCGTGGGCCATCGGCCGGGCCCGTGGGCGGCCACGTCGAGCAGGTGAAGAGGACGGGTGAACCGCACCGCGGTCAGGTAGGGGACGCGGGTGCGGGTATCGATTACCCGGGTGGTCTGGAACGCCTCGGCCAACGCCCCGGGCACATCGGCGGCGCCGTACCAGACCCCGTGCCGGGCGTGGTCGCGGCGCGGCAGCGGGTGCGGATCGAACCGCAGGACCGGCCCGAAGGTGCGCAGGGTGTTCCATGGCAGGACGTGGTCACCACGGGTGGGATGCACCCGCCAGACGATCGTGTCGGTGTCGAGTCTGAGGTATTCGTCGGGGGTGATCCCGGCCGCGCGGAGCGCCTCCACGCCCGGCGGGCGGGGCAGTGCTGGGGGCATCGGCGGCTCAGGCCGCCAGGTACTGGTCGACGACCGACAGCGCGTCTGCGACGGCGCCGCCGGTGAGCAGCCAGTCCACAACCGAGGCCGGCGCCCCGTCGACGACAAGGGACGGTTGCGGCGTCGTGAGCAGACCGTGGATCGACAGGGGCGCCATGTCCTCGGGCAGGGCCTGCAGGACGGCGTCGAGGCCGGGTACCTGGCCGTCGTCGGTGAACTGCACGGCGGGGAGCAGCAGCCGGTTCGCCCGTTTGAGCGCCCACAGGCTGCGGTCGCCGACGCGCTGGCGGACGCGGGAGGAGCCGACCCCGCCGAGTCGTTCGGCGGCCTGCTCGACGGTCAGGGCGCTGTCGAGAAGCCGGCGCATCCGGGCGGTCCGGTCGGCGACGGCGGTGGCCAGCGCGAGGGGCGATTCGGGTGCGCCGCCGGCGTCGAGGAGATCGGCGTCGTGGGCGGCCAGGGGCGCTGCGGGGTGTTTGGCGGCCCGCAGCGCGTGCAGCAGGGGCAGCAGATCGCGGCGATCGATGCTCGGGGTGTCGAGCGCGTCGGCGGCGGCGCTTTCGAAGTCGACGTCACCGGCCAGGTAGCGGTCTTCCACAGTGGCCATCTCCACCTCCTAACAATCTCTAACAGTATATCGCACTGTTAGCGCGGGTGGAGGAGCTGTTCGCGGCGCCGATCGAACCCCGGTCCACCGAGCATGCCCGAGACCTGGTGTGGGGCCGGAGGTGTCAGCCGCGTCCCGCAGCACGTTCGGGTCCGGCACGTTCGCGTCCTCGACGTCGGTGCACGTCAGTACAGGCCGAGATCATCCGACAGCGCCGCGAGGTGGTCGGCGGCGCGTCGGGTCTCGCGTTGCTGGGTGCGCCGGTACTCGAGCAGCGAGGAGGCCAGGATGCGGCGGTGCCGCCCGACTAGCCGGTATCGGATCCGCCCCTCGTCGAGGAGTGTGATCACGTGCGGGCGCGAGACGTTGAGCAGTTCGGCGGTCTGCTGGGTGGTCAGTTCCGCATGCGCCGGAACCACCGTCACCCCCTGGCCGGCAGCCATGGTCGCCAACACCTCGCGGATCGATTCCAGCGCAGCGCCCGGCAGAGGCACCGACTCCGACGTCCCGGCCACGGTGACCTCGAACGTGTCGACGCCGGGGTGTACGTCCCGCAACGCGTTCAGTGCCTGGCGGGCTTGTTCCTGCTCCACCGCAGTGGGAGGTTCGACCGGCGACATACCCCACCTCCTCTCGACGCAACTTATGCAGCAAACGAAATAGACGCAACACGGTTGTAGGGGTGCGGCGGCGCCGGTGCCTCGGTCTCGTTGCGGCCGACCAGGAACTTCGAGCCGGGGCGCCGGAACAGCCCGACGCTTGCGCGAAGACCGAAGGCGCCGTCGAGCAGGGCCTCGCTACCGGCTCGGCTGACGGTGCGCCCGTCGGGTCATCCCGTGCAGAATCACCGAACCGAAGCGATGCCGGTATCCGCTGGGATGGTGGCCTCGACGGCGGCTGGAGCAGCGAGAACGCGTCTTTGCGGGCTCAGGTTATTGCCATGTCCCGGCCCGGGTCGAGCTTCATATCGGGGACGAACGTGGCCTCGGTGCTGCGGGCGGGTTCGCGGTCGATGTTGAGGATCTCGGTCACCGACCGGGGATGGGCGCTCATGGCCGCGCCCAGGGCGTCGAGCAGTTCCTGACCGAGGTGTGCCAGGTCGACCGGCGACAAGGGTGGGGCGACGTCGTCGTCTCCGTGCACTGGGCCGACCGCCGGCGCCAGGCCGCGCCCTGCCCTCTGTAGTACCGATCCGAGGGTGTTCGGATCGGTGCCGCCCTTCTGCAGGGGCACGGCGACCTGCTCGAGTGCGTCGGACATGTCGGCGCCGTCGACCACGTCGGCGGAAGGCTGCACATCGAGGCCGGCGGCCTCCTGGCCGAGATCGATCCTGGTCTCGGCCGCGTGGTCGGTGTCATCCCGGCGTCGTTCGACGTCGCTGTCGGTGATGTTCCCAGGCACTCCGCCGTCGGGGACCTGCCTCGGCGACTGGACGGTCTCGGTCACCTCGGCGTAGTCGTGGGCCGCCTCGGCCACAGCAAGGTGCTTGTGCGACAGCTCGGCGAGTCTGTCGATGGAGGCAGGCTCTGGACCGCGACGTAGCTCAGGGCGAGCGCTGCTGCCGCATCGAACACTCGCTGATCCATCTCCGCGTCGGCCTGGGCGCGCTCGGTGGTACGCGGCCGCACCTGCTCGGGGGGCATCTGCGTGGCCGCATACCGCGCCTGGTCCTGCTGGCGCTGCTGCGCGCGTACGGCCTCGAGTCGCGCAGCGTTGTCCTGCGCCAGCGTCTCCCATTTGCAGGCGCCGGCCGACCCGGCGCCGACGTGCCGCGCTGCCGCTGCCGCAGCGGCAGCGAGGATTTGAATGGTGGTCTGCGCGGCCGGCAAGCCACGGAAGGCGCCGAGCACGTCCCGCATGGGCTGCGGTCTCGGCGCGACCCGGCCCTGACGGCGTGCGGTCTCGACCTTGCCGAGGAACGCCGCGAGGTCGAGTACGTCCTGTGTGGCCTGAGCACGGGACGGTCTGCGGTGTTGGACACCGGGCGCCCAGGTCGGGGCCGAGGTGTCCGGCTGCGGGAGCGGCGATGTCGGAGTCGGGTCGGACGGGCGGGAGCGGTTCGGTCGCCCGCGCCGCGTCCTGTCGTGGTCAGCCATCGCCTGTGTTCCTTGCCTTTCTCGCCTCTGGGCGGGCTGGGCGGTCTTACAGGTCCAGGTCCGGGCCGCGATCGTGCCGGCTGGGGTCGAGCTCGGTCTCCTGGCGGGGCGGCGAGTGCGGTTCCGCCGGCCTCGTCTGTAGATCGCTACGTCGTCGGGTTCCTCCGTCCCTGCGGCGGGCGATCTCGGCGTCGATCTGCTCGAGGAGGCTGTGTTCGGTGCGCAGTCCTTCACCGAGTCGGGTGATGCGGTCGGTGACGCGGCCGATCGCCTGGGAATCGAGGACGCGGGCCCGTTCGTGGCGGGCCGCTGCGGCCCGGTTGCACTGTGCGGAGCGTTCGATGATCGGCCAGTCGCGTTCGGGCGGTGCCGCGGCTTCGGCCGCCGACACCGCGGCGGTCGCGGCGGCGAGCTGCTGCGCGGTCGCGGTACCGGAGTGGCGCAGTGCGTCGAGGTGAGTGCGGACAGCGCGCACGTTCTGGATCTGTCGGTCCTGGCGTTCGATGTCGGCGACCTGTTGGTCGACTGCCGAGACGGCCGAGTCGGTGCCGCTGATGCGGGCGAGTTCCTGCTGGGCCAGGGCCAGCAGCCGGCGATCCTCCCCGCGACGCTGGACACTGGCTCGGCGGGCAGCGCGCAGTTCGGCGTCGGTGTAGCGGACATACGGAGAGGCCGGCGTCGCCGCTTCCCGTCGCTTCGTAGTCGGTGCGGTCAGCCGTTCGATGCGGGAGGCGACCTTTTCGCGGCGACCGTCGCTCAGGTAGGCGAGTGGATCGTGCTCGTCGTCAGGTGCCCCTGACACCACTCGCGAGACGGCGATCTCGCGCACGGTGGTGTGCCCACCCGCCTGACCCCGGAGACCTGGCGCACCACCACCGTCCGCACCGACGACGGCTGGCGCCTGACCGACTACCGATTCCAGCAGTAGAAGGGGCACACGACCATGGCACAGACGCGACGCGATCGGCCCCGCACCTCCTCGGGCGCCGACGAGGTGTTCCTCACCGCGTTCCCCTTCGTCGTGGTGGCGGCGTATCTGCCGACGATTGCCTACAACACCGGCGGGGGAGAAGACCCCACCTGGAATCCGCTCGGACTCTTCTTCGTCCTGGCGTTGGGGGCGACCAGCTGGCCGGCCGGAGCGACCACCATCCTCATCCTCGAAGTCATCCTGGTCGCGGCGATCGCCGGCGCGAGCTGGTGGGCGCTGCGCCGGTTCGGGGTGCTCGAAAACCTCAAGGGCAAGCAGTTCGAAAAGCGCATCGACCGCCTCGCCCGCACGATGGTCGACCCAAAGGAGGTCGACGAGGCCGACCCGAACTACCTCGCCGCCAGCACCGACCGGCTCGCCCCAGCCATCCCGAAAGACCATCCGGGCTATCTCGGCATTCCCCTCGGACACACGGTGGTCGGGGGTCGCACCGTGCGCATGACCTGGGAATTCGTGGCGATCGCGTTCGCCGGCGCCCGCATGGGCAAATCCGCCAGCCTCGCCATCCCGGCGATCTGCCACGCCCCCGGTGCGGCGCTGGTGGCCTCGAACCGCGGCGATGTGTACTCGCACACCGTCGGTCTGTGCCGCCAGAGCGGGGCGGGTATGGGTGTTCGACCTGCAAGGGGTGAGCACCGGTAACCGGCAGCAGCGGGCAAGCTTCTGGTTCGACCCGCTGCGCACGGTCACCGACCTGCCCTCCGCCGCGGTCGTGTGCGGCTACTTCATCTCCGCCGCCACCGATGCCGGTGCCCGGGTCGATGCCTACTTCGACGGCAACGCCCGGGACCTGTTCGCCTCCTACCTGCTCGCCGCGGCGTTGGCCGGCGGGGACATTCGGCATGTGGTCGAGTGGCTGACCCACACCCAATCGCAGATTCCCCCGGCGGTGCTCGAGCAGTACGGCTACCCGGAACTCGCCCGCACGATGCGCGGCAAGCAGGCCGTCAACGCCAAGCAGCGCGACGGCTTCTACGACATGGCCCGCCGCTTCCTGTCCCCGCTGGACGAGCCCCGCTACGCCGAGGCGGTCCTGCCGAACCGCCGGGTGGTCATCGGCACCGATACCTACGGCCAGGTCACCATCACTCCTGGCCGCCGCGTCCACGACCTGCCGGAGTTCATCGCCGAGGAGTTCGTCAAGCGCACCGACACGATGTATGCGCTGTCCAAGGACGGCCCCGGCTCGTCCTCGGCGATCTCGAGTGCCCTGGTCGGGCAGATCCTCACCTGCGCCGAGGAATACTCCGAACAGCAGGAATCGGAACGGATGCCGCTCCCGCTGACGGCGGTGCTCGACGAAGCCGCCAACATCTGCAAGCTCGAGGACCTGCCGCGCTGGTACTCACACTTCGGCGGCCGCGGCATCATCCTCATCACCTTCTTCCAGTCCCCCTCCCAAGGAGAGAACGTCTGGGGCCGCGAAGCATTCAAAGCCATGGTCGATGCGTGCAGCGTGATCTGGTACGGCGGCAACGTCGACGACGATGCCTTCCTGTCCGGCCTGGTCGATACCGTCGGCACCCACTACGTCGACACCGAATCCCGCAGCCGCCCCGCCGGCTTCTTATCGGGCGGCCAGGCGAGCGTGTCGAGCAGTTGGCAGAAGGAGACCATCTTCGAAAAGCGAGACCTGCGGGCCCTGCCGAAAACCCGTGCCCTGGTCACCATCGGTGGCTCCACCCCGATCCTGGTCCGTAAGGCGTTCTGGGGGAACTCGCCGTTCGCCGAGGCGATTCGCCAGTCGCAACGCGAAAGCAAGCACCTCGTGCCCGCCCAGCAGAAGGCCCTGCCCGTCGGCGAATCCGACCGGGCCGACGCTGCGGCCACCACGGAGATGCAGACCGAGGACCGGGCCGACACGACGCCTATCCCTGTCGCGCCGACGCCGGATACCTCTCGCGCCGACCGTCTCTTCCACTCCGAATTTCTGACGAAGGACTGACCATGGTCGAGATCAACACCGCAGACCCCGAGGAGTGGGACACCAGCAACGACGCCCCGGACGGCGACGACTACGACGCTACCGATGACTACGAGGACACCGACGACTTCGAGGACACCGACGACTTCGAGGACACCGACGACTTCGAGGAGGAAGTCGAGGACGAGCTGAACGACAGGCGGGATGAATACGAGCCCGAGAAGAAGGAACCGAAGTTCAAGAACGTCATCGAGTTCGTGGAAGGCTACTTCGTGCCGGTGATCCGGCGCCGGATCAGCGACAACGACGGCGGCCTGTCCTGGGATTCGCGGTGGTGGGCCTACCCGGAGGTCGTCGCCCGGCTGACCGCGCTGCACCACGCGTGGGAAGAAGCCCGAGTCTCCGACTCGGCTTCGGCGATGTCCTTGTGGTGGATCCAGCACCTCGAACCGCATCTGCGGGTCATCCTCGACGGCGACACCGGCCCGATGGCCAATGCCACGTCCGATCGCAGCTTCATGGGATGGCCGGCCATGCCTGCCGAACCCGTCCCCGCCGGCGTGCTCGCCATGATTCTGGATCAGAACGAAGGAGCAGGGCAGTGAACCACCCCTTCATGTGCCGTCGACAGGTCTGAGGCTGCTCCTTCGCCCGCGGTATCCCCGGGAGGTCTGGTGTGCTTCCCGGGGGTACAGCTGTCGAGACAGAGGCAGGAGCAGGGTGGGCGAACAGCGCTCGAGGGGATCGTCTCGGGGTGATCCAGGAACGCCTGGGCGGCGGGCGTGAAGAGCGCGACGCACAGTCCACCGGCGAACCGTCGGCGATAGGCGAGCCCGTCGAGATCTGGGTGGGCGGCGCGGATGGTGCGTGCCCAGTGCTGGGCGATGCCGTGTGCTGCGGATCCAATTCGCATCTGCGGTGACAGTGCCACCACAGGGACGACGCCCCACGGGAGACTGTGGAGCCGAAGAATCGTGCTGGTGGCCTTGAGATTTCGTGCTATTCACCCTTGGGTGCCCTGTGGCTCCTATGCCCCCACCGGGGGTTGGTGAGGACCAGGGCACCCAAGGGTGGAATCGGTGGTGGGTGTCAGTCCTTGCCGATGGTGACGGTCTTGCCGGTGCTGGCCGCTTCTTCGGCCGCATTCGCCAAGACCAGTGCGGCGACACCGTCGTCGAAGCTGGGGGAGCACGGGGCACCGGTGCGGATCGAATGCGCGAAGGCTTCCAGTTCGGCGCTGTAGGCCTGGACGTAGCGTTCGAGGAAGAACGGCAGGTAGGGCGACGATTCCTCGGTGCCGGCGCTGGAGTACTTCCTCACGTTGGTGGGGGTGACGTTGCCGGCCGACAGCAGGCCCTCGGATCCGAAGGCTTCGAGGCGCTGGTCGTAGCCGAAGGCGCAGTGGCGGGAGTTGGTGATGTTGATCAGTTCGCCATCGCGTCCGCGCAGGGTGACGACGACCGAATCGAAGTCACCGAGTTCTTCGATGTCCTCGCTGAAGACGTTGGATCCCACCGCGGAGACCTCGACGATGTCGGGCACGAAGAATCGGGCCATGTCCAGGTCGTGAATGGTCATGTCCCGGAAGATGCCACCGGAGGTTTCGATGTAGTTGCGGGGGGCCGGCGCCGGGTCGCGGCTGGTGATCGTGAGTTGTTCGAGCCGGCCGATCTCGCCGGCCTCGACCCGGCTGCGGACGGCCGCGAAGTGCGGATCGAAGCGACGGTTGAAGCCGAGCATGATCGGCACCGTGGTGCCGCTGAGCTGTTCTCGGCACTCGAGGACGGTCTCGATGTCGAGGTCGATGGGCTTTTCGCACAGCACGGCGAGGCCGTGCTCGACCGAGCGGGAGATGAGGTCGACATGGGTGTTGGTCGGTGATCCGATGATGACACCGTCGAGTCCCTGTTCGGCGAAGACTTCTGCGGGGTCTTCGACTGCTCGGGCTCCTGTCTCGTCGGCCAGGCGGCGGGCGCCGTCGATGAACGGGTCCGCAATGATCGCCAGGTCGATGTTCGGGTGGGCTGCGACGTTGCGGGCGTGGACTTGACCGATGCGGCCGGAACCGAAGAGGGCAAGACGTAGGCGTCGGGAGCTGGACATGGGGGACCTTCCGTGGGTGTAGCGGCGAGCGGGCGCCGGACTCGCCGCTTCGAGGGGATGTGGGGTGGGGTGCCGGGTCCGGCAGAGGGGGGGTCAGGCCGTCTGGTGGACGTCCGCGAAGCAGCTCATGGCGGTGTCGTAGGCGCGTTTGAGACCGTCGGCCACCGGCCGGCTGCGGTGTTCGGCCGAGATGATCTCCACACCCCACGGGCCCTGGTAGCCGGCCTCGAGCGTGCGCCGCACGAAGTCGGCGGTGTCGAAGTCGCCCTCGCCGCAGTAGGTGCGTCGGTTGATGGTGTCCTCGAAGATGGTGCCGAGGGTCTCGAAGTATCCGTCGTCGATCTCCACGGCGGCGACCCGCTCGATGGGAACGAAATCCCACAGCTGCTCGTGGGTCAGTCCGGTCTTGGCGGTGTGCCAGATGTCGATCATCAGGCCCGCGGAGGGGCTGTCGGAGCGGGTGACCACCTCGACCGCTTCCTGGGTGGTGCGCAGGTGGGAGAACGGCGTGGCTTCGAGTGCGAGTTGGATGCCCGACTCGGCGGCTTCGTCGGCCAGGTCGGCGAATGCGGACGCCATGGTGGACAGCGGCAGCCGCTGGTACGTCATCCCTGCCCCGACCTTGATGTGGCGGGCACCGAGAGCGACGGCTGCTTCGAACAGATCGGCGCGCAGACGGTCGGCCGCCACGCGCTCGTCGCCGGTGGTCCACCAGTCGTTGAGGAACTCGACCTCGACGTGCTCGAGGCCGGCCTCGCGGATCATGCGGGACAGTTCGGGGTAGCCGATGGTGTCGCGGGCTTTGAGCAGGTCGGCATGGACCAGGCCGATGCCGGACCAGCCGGTCTGGGCGATCAGGGCGATGCGCTCGGCCAGCGGGACGGGGCTGGACTCGTCCGGGCGCATCGGGGCGGCGTCACCCGCGCTGGTCCAGCAGGTGGCGATCAACTGGGGCTTCATCGGTTCCTTGGTCTCCTGGTTCATGCCGGGGCCACCTCGATCGAGGCTCCGCGGTCCTTTTCCGAGCGGTAGCAGGCATCGACGATGCGGGCGACGGCCAGGGCATCGGCGACGGGCGAGACGACGGGGGCGCCGGTGCGGATGCTGTCGACCCATCCGCGCATCTCGGGGTGGAAGTTGCTGATGTTCTCGAGTTCGGGCAGTTCGGAGAACTTGTTCAACTCGGTGCGAGCGAACGGCGGGGTGAAGTGACTCTGGGTCCACTCGGTCCAGCCGGCCTGCCATTCTGCGCGGTCCTCGTCGACGTAGACCCGCAACCGCTGCGGCAGGATCCCGACCTCGATCATTCCTCCGGTGCCGTAGACGCAGATGCGCGAGCTCTCGAACCATTCGAGGTGATCGTGTCCGTCGAAGCTGAACGTGATGGACATGTCCGGGTAGTTCAGCAGCACCGAGGCGGAGTCTTCCCGGCTGCGGTCGTCGGAGAGCCGGGAAGATTTGTGGACTCGGGCGTTGACCGATTCGGGCGCGCCGAACATGTGCACGAGCGAGTCGAGCATGTGGCATCCGATGATCCACAGTGCCCCGCCCATGTCGGCCGGCTGGTTCAGGTGCTGGGTCAGGTGCTCACCGACCAGCGCGGCGCCGCGGGCCGAGACGGTGACGACCTCGCCGATCGCACCGGACTCGATCAGTTCCTTGGCGCGGGCGATCGACTGTGCCAGCCGCACGTTGTAGCCGACCTGGACGATCTGGCCGGGTGCCGCCTCGGCTTCCGCTTCGGCGAGGGCGAGCAGGTCCTCGACGGTGCCACCGCCCGGCTTTTCCACGACGACCGACTTGCCGGCTTCGAGGGCGCGTCGGGCGTGCGCAACCATGTCCTTGCTCTTGGAGTGGACCATGATCGCGTTGATGCGCTCGTCCTGAAGGATCTCGTCGATCTCGCGAGGTTCCATGTCGTATTTGTCGGTGAAGTACTTCAGGCGCGGATCGTCGTCCGCGGCCGCGACCACCTCGACGCCGTCGATCTGGCGGAGCGCCCGCACTCGTGCCGAGGCATGCGGGTGGGTGATTCCCACAAGTCCTACAACGATCGGTTCCAACGCAGTGTCTCCTGTCGGTCGAGCACCCTGGGCATCGTTCGGATGTGGTGCTGCTCGGGATGATTGGCGAGAACGGCCGCTGAGCCGTCAGCCGAACCGAGGGGGTGGTGTCACTTGGTGGACATCCTGTCCAAATGATTCCACGGCGGGGGCTGTGGGTCAAACTATGAGCTGAGACACGTCGGCGGCATCGGCGGTGCCATGCCACTGCGCCACCACCGCGTCGGGAGCGCCGAGGTAGTCGGACAGCGTCCGGGCGCCCCGGCAGACCAGTTCGGTCACCGACGGTTTCCCGTCGGCGCTCGGGGCCAGAATGCCCTCGCGCAGCCCACTGGTCGACAGCGAGGCGACCACCTCGCCGCGGTGGTTGAAGATCGGGGCCCCGATCGCGGCGATTCCCGGGGTGACGTTGTTGTCGCTCACGACGAATCCCTGCTCGCGGATGTGTTCCAGGTCCGCGAAGAACTCCCCGCGGGAGCGCACGTTGCGCCACGGTTCGTTGCTGTTGGAGACGACGGTGGCGTATTCCTCCCAGGCGGGGCGGTCTTCGAACGCCAGCAGGGCCCTCGGAGCGGCACCGACGTGCAGCGGGAGGGATTCGCCCAGTTGCAGGACCCGACTGTTGACGCGGATCCCGTCGACCCGTTCGATGCACACCGCCCGCGAGCCTCGCCGGATGCACAGGAACGTGGTCTCTCCGGTCGCCTCGTGGATTTCCCGCAGGACCGGCGCCGCGGCCCGCCGGATGTCGAGGCGGCGGGTGAGCTCGCCGGACAGGGACAGCAGTTTGATGCCCACCCGGTATGCGCCGCGGGGTCCGAGCTGTTCGACCCAACCCGCTTCGGCGAGGGTGGCGAGCATGCGGTAGACCGAGCTCACCGGCTCGTCCAGCATCTCGGTCAGGCGCGTGGACGTGGCGATCCGCTCTTGGGCCAGCGCTCTCATCAGCGCGTTCGCCTTGGCGATCACGGCCGGCATCCGCGGCGAATCCTTCTCCGCCGCCGGGGCGCGCTCCGGCCGCGTCTCCCCGGCCTCGAACGGGGAGGCATCGGCCATCGTGGCCGTGAGGGCCTCTGCCGCCGCCAGCAACGCCTTGCGGGCGACGGGCTCCTGACCGAGCACCCCCTCGCGCAACCCGGCCACGGCGATCGCCCCCAGCAAGGAGCCGTCACCCCGGAAAACCGGCACGCTGACCGAGGCGACACCTTCGGTGACCTCGCTGTCCCCGACGCACGCACCGTCGGCGAGCGCGTCGTCGAGCCTGGCCTGCAGCTCGTCCGCAGTGAGCGGGGTCCGCGAGGCGAGGCGCTGATACGGCGCCTCGGCCAGGACGGCCGACCGAGCCTGGGCGGGGCCGAACGCCAACAGCACATGCGAGGTCGCTCCGGCATGCAGCGGCATGGTGCGCCCCGGAGCGATCTTGAACAGGTCGACGTCGGCGCCGTCGACCTGATCCAGGCACACCGCCCCACCCTCGCGCAGCACGCAGAAGAACACGCTGACACCGAGCTGTTCGCGCACCCAGAGCAGCTGCGCACGCAGTTCGGCGCGATCGACGAGCGCATCGACCGCGGCATCGCCCAACCGCAGGATTCCGGTCCCGAGCTCGAGCTTGCCGCCTCCTGCCTGACGCACCAGTTCGGCCTGTTCCAGCGCGGAAATGATGCGATAGACCGTCGGCCGGGGCTCGGACACCGCCTTGGCCAGCTCCGCCGGCGTCGACGGGCCCATCCGGGCCACCTCGTCGACCACCTGGCTCGCCTTCATCAACAGCTGAATGGTCGCCACTTTCCGCCCTCGTCCCTTGTATTCCATTGCCTGCCTTGCCTGCCCGGATCCGCCGGTCAGGCGCCCCGCACGCGGGAGGGAACGCCGACTTCTCGCCGTCCCACCTTCCACGACCTCGAGACCGGATGATCGTGCCCGGATGTAATGGGGATCACCTCTGGCCTTCCATTGTGGTACTGTGTGAACATATTGTCCACTGTACGACACTTGAGGGTGTGGGCAATTCAGAGCGAATCATCAGCACAGCGGCGCCGGCGCGACAGGGCGCAGGCACCTGCGGGCTCCGAAGGAGAAGAACTGTGCAAGGTAGAAGTTTGCTGATCGCTGCGACGGCAGCGACCGCACTGGTGCTGGCAGGCTGCGGAGGCCCCGGCGCCGGTGGCGGAGGCGGGGCACGCGATGCGAATGCAGATCCGAGCGATCTGCGGATCGGCATCTCCCTGCCCAGCCAGGACGAGGAGCGGTGGATCTCCGACAGCGCCGCCATCGAGCAGGGACTGGCCGACCTCGGCTATCAGATCGATCTGCAGTTCGCCAACAACGACATCCCCACCCAGCAACAGCAGGTCGATCAGATGATCACCCAGGGCGCGGATCTGCTCATTCTCGCCCCGCTCGACGGCACCGCCCTCTCGCCTCAGCTGCAGGCCGCCGAAGGCGCCGACATCCCGATCATCTCCTACGACCGGCTGATCCGGAACAGCGACGACGTCGACCTCTACGTCACCTTCGACAACTTCAAGGTCGGCGCCCAGCAGGCCACCTCCCTGCTTCGAGGACTCGGCGTGCTCGGGCCGGACGGCGCCGACACCGGCAAGCGTGGCCCGTTCAACGTGGAGCTGTTCGGTGGCTCGCTCGACGACAACAACGCCACCTTCGTCTTCAACGGCGCGATGTCGGTGCTGCAGCCGTACCTCGACAACGGCACCCTCGTCGTCAAGTCCGCCCAGACGCAGCTTGCCCAGATCGCGACGGAGAACTGGTCGCAGCAGAAGGCCCAGGAACGCATGGACAACCTGCTGACCGCCCACTACTCCGACGGCTCGCGGGTCGACGCGGTGCTCACGCCCAACGACAGCGTCGCCCGCGGAGCGATCACCGCGCTGCAGAACGCCGGCTACGGGCCGACGCTCGAGTCCGGACCGAGGCCGATGCCCATCACCACCGGGCAGGATGCCGAGATCGCCTCGGTGAAGATGGTCAGCGACGGCGTGCAGTACTCGACGGTCTTCAAGGACACCCGCGTCCTCGCCGACCAAGCCGTCCACGGTGCCGACGACCTGCTCAAGGGGAAAGAACCCGAACTCAACGACACCGAGTCCTACGACAACGGGGCCATGATCGTCCCGTCCTTCCTCGTGCCGGTGCACGCGATCTATCGGGACAACATCGACACCGTCCTGGTCGACTCCGGGTACTACACCGCACAAGAGGTCCAAGTGGGGCGGCTCGAATGAGCACCCGGCAACCACCGCATCGCGCCCTCCGCGTACGCCCCGCCCCGACAACACACCTGTAGAGGACGGCAGACAATGGCCGACCATATTCTGGAAATGCGTTCCATCACCAAGGAATTCCCCGGCGTCAAGGCTCTGTCGGGGGTCACCCTGGCGGTGGAACGCGGCGAAGTCCACGCCATCTGCGGCGAGAACGGCGCGGGAAAGTCCACCCTGATGAAGGTGCTCTCCGGTGTCCACCCGGCCGGCAGCTACGGCGGCGAGATCCGGTTCGACGGCACGACCTGCACGTTCTCGAGCATTCGCGACTCCGAGCACGCCGGCATCGTGATCATCCACCAAGAACTCGCCCTCGTGCCGCACCTGTCGATCGCCGAGAACATCTTCCTCGGCAACGAACGCCGCGGCCGCAGCGGACTGATCGACTGGCACCGCACCAACGCCGAGGCCGAGGGGCTGCTGCGCTCGGTCGGGCTGGCGGAACAACCCACCACCCCGGTCGGTCAACTCGGCGTCGGCAAACAGCAACTCGTCGAGATCGCCAAGGCGCTGTCCAAGGACGTCAAGCTGCTCATCCTCGACGAGCCCACCGCCGCGCTCAACGACAACGACTCGGCCCACCTGCTGGATCTGGTGCGTGGCCTGCGTTCGCGCGGCATCACCTCGATCATCATCTCGCACAAGCTGCACGAGGTGGAGGCCATCGCCGACCACACCACGGTCATCCGGGACGGGCGCACCGTCGAAACGCTCGACATGTCCGACCCGGAGGTCACCGTCGACCACATCATCCGCGGCATGGTCGGCCGCGACCTCGAATCGTTCTACCCCGAACGCGAATCCCACCCCGGCGATGTCGTGCTGCAGGTCGAGGACTGGACCGTCCGGCACCCGTACCAGGATCGGCTGGTGGTGAACGGGGCCGGCTTCGACGTCCGCGCCGGTGAGGTCGTCGGCATCGCCGGGCTCATGGGCGCGGGCCGCACCGAACTGGCCATGAGCCTGTTCGGACGCTCCTACGGTCGGTACATCTGCGGTCGGGCGTACATGCACGGTCGCGAGATCAAGCCGCGCACCGTCGCCGACGCCATCGACTGCGGACTGGCCTACGCCACCGAGGACCGCAAGGAATACGGCCTCAACCTCCTCGACGACATCGCCCGCAACATCTCCGGCTCTGCCCTGGGGAAACTGTCCACCTGGGGCCTGGTCAACGCCCAGGCCGAGACGGCGGCGGCCGAATCGGCGATGAAGTCGATGAACATCAAGGCTCCGAGCGTCAAAGCCATCGTCGGCAAGCTCTCCGGCGGCAATCAGCAGAAGGTCGTGCTGTCGAAGTGGCTGCTGACCGACCCCGATGTCCTGATCCTCGACGAGCCGACCCGAGGCATCGACGTCGGTGCCAAGTACGAGATCTACACGCTGATCAACCGCTTCGTCGAAGCCGGCAAAGCCGTGGTCGTCATCTCCTCCGATCTGCTCGAACTGATCGGCACCTGCGACCGCATCTACGCGCTGAGCGCAGGACGGATCACCGGCCAACTGCCGGTCGCCGACGCCACCGAGGAAAGCCTCATGACCCTCATGACCCAAGACAAGGAACTGACCCGATGACCATGACAGCCCCTCGGGGATCCCAGAAGGGACACCAGGCCCCCTCGGCGCCGGCGGCGGCCTCCTCCGGCCTTGGCGAGTTGCGGGAGATGTTCACCCGCAACCTACGCACCAGCGGCATCTACATCGCCCTCGTGACGATCGTCGCCCTGTTCGCAGTCCTGACCGAGGGATCTTCGCTCTCCCCGGCCAACATCACCAACATCGTTCTCCAGTACTCCTACATCCTGATCCTCGCCATCGGCATGGTGATCGTGATCATCGCCGGCCACATCGACCTGTCGGTCGGCTCCGTCGTCGCCCTCACCGGTGCCGTCTCGGCGGTGGTGGTCATCTCCTTCGGCATGCCGTGGTGGGTCGGTGTCGCCGCCGCACTGGTCACCGGCCTGGCCATCGGAGCCTGGCACGGCTTCTGGGTCGCCTACGTCGGGATACCCGCGTTCATCGTCACCCTCGCCGGCATGCTCCTGTTCCGCGGCCTGACCTTGGTTGTGCTCGACAACGTCTCGCTCTCGCCGTTCCCCTCCGAGTACGGCATGATCGCCTCGGGCTTCCTCAACGGACTGCTCGGCGGCTACGGCTACGACGTGTTCACCCTGCTGATCTTCGGGATCGCGGTGGTCGGCTACGCGGTCAGCCAGTACCGCACCCGCCAGACCCGCCTGCGCTACAACCAGACCGTCCCGTCCTTCTCACTGTTCATCGCCAAGATCCTGGTCGTCGGCATCGCCCTGATGGCCTTCGCCTGGCAGCTGGCCACCGCCCGCGGCATGCCGATCGTGCTGATCCTGCTCGCCGTGCTGATCATGGCCTACAGCATCATCATGCAGCGCAGCGTGTTCGGTCGACAGGTCTACGCCATCGGCGGCAACCTCTCCGCCGCCACCCTGTCCGGGGTGAAGGTCAAGGCCGTCAACTTCTGGATCTTCGTGAACATGGGCCTTCTCTCGGCCATCGCCGGCATCGTGTTCTCCTCCCGCACCAACGGGGCCCAGCCCGGCGCCGGCAACATGTTCGAGCTCGACGCGATCGCCGCGGCGTTCATCGGTGGCGCGGCAGTGTCCGGTGGTGTCGGCCGAGTCATCGGCGCCGTCACCGGTGGCCTCATCATGGCCGTGATGAGCAACGGCATGCAGCTGATGGGCATCGACCAGGCCGTGCAGTCCGTGGTCAAGGGCCTGGTCCTGCTGCTCGCCGTCGCCTTCGACATCTACAACAAGCGCCGCGCCGGCTCGAACTGACACGACTTTCCCCGGCCCTGTCCTTCCGGAGACCACATGAACCCCCAGATCGGCATCACCTCTGCCGCCCCACGCCCCACTCCCAAAGGCCGATTCGTGTACGAAGCCTTACCGATGCGCGTGCGTTTCGGAGTCGACGCACTGTCCACGCTGCCCGACGAACTCGACCAGATCGGGCTGCAGCGGGTGCTGGTCATCTGCTCTCCCGATCAGAAGGCGATGGGCACCCGGGTCGCCGAGGCTCTCGGAGACCGCAGCGTCGGGGTGCTGCCCGAGGCCGTGATGCACGTACCCGCCGAGGTTGCGCACCGGGCCAGCGCCGAGGCTGCCCGGGTCGGAGCCGACGGCTGCGTGGCCGTCGGCGGCGGGTCCGCCATCGGACTCGGCAAGGCGATCGCCCTCGAGCACGGCCTTCCGATCGTCGCCGTCCCCACCACCTACGCGGGTTCGGAGATGACGCCCGTGTGGGGACTGACCACCGACGGCCTCAAGACCACCGGACGTGACCCTCGGGTGCTGCCGCGCAGCGTGGTCTACGACCCCGCCCTCACCGCGACCTTGCCGGTGGCGATGTCGGTGACCAGCGGCATCAACGCCATGGCCCACGCTGTCGAAGCCCTGTACGCCCCCGACGCCACGCCGATCATCTCGCTGATGGCCGAAGATGGTGTTCGGGCGCTGGCCACCGCCCTGCCGGCGATCGCTGCCGACAGTTCCGACCTGTCGGCCAGAAGCGAAGCGCTCTACGGCTCCTGGTTGTGCGGCGCCTGCCTGGGCGCGACCACGATGTCGCTGCACCACAAGCTCTGCCACTCCCTCGGTGGAACGCTGAACCTGCCGCACGCCCAGACCCACACCGTGGTGCTCCCGCACGCACTGGCCTTCAATCAACCCGCAGCTGCCGGGGCGACCGCCGCGCTCTCCCGGGCCCTCGGAGGTGCCGCCGACCCCGCCGCACGGTTGTGGGAGCTCGCCGGTGAACTGGGGGCCCCGCGCTCGCTTGCCGAGCTGGGAGCACAGGAAAGCGACCTCGACCGCATCGCCGACGAAGTCACCAGCCGTCCCTACGGCAACCCGCGCCCGGTCACGTACAACGACGTACGCGGCCTGTTGCAGGCAGCGTGGGCCGGCAAACCTCCCACCGCGAACCCTCTGCGCTGACCTCGTCCGCGCAGACACGATCGCGATCGCACGATCGGCGCCGTGCTGACCACTGAACCACCGTGGCGTCCCGGCCATGATCCCACCGGGATCGACCGACGCCACCCGCCACAGCGAGGAAACCCCATGACCGACCACCCCCGAGTCCTCGAAGCCGAACACCGCCCGAACCCCGAGCACATCTCCCCAGAGCAGCAGGCCGTCGAAGAGCAGCTGATCAGCAACGTGCTGCGCTCGTTCGACAACTGCACCGACCCGCGGCTCAAGCAGCTGATGCACTCTCTCGTGCGGCATCTGCACGCCTTCATCCGTGACGTGCGCCTGACCGAGGCCGAATGGAACAAGGCGATCGAATTCCTCACCGCCGTCGGTCACATCACCGACGAGCGCCGCCAGGAATTCATCCTGCTCTCGGACGTGCTCGGCGCGTCGATGCAGACGATCAACGTCAACAACGAAGCGTACGAAGACGCCACCGAAGCAACGGTGTTCGGCCCGTTCTTCGTCGAGAACTCCCCGCGCATCGACAACGGAGACGACATCTCCGGCGGCGCCGCGGGCCAGCCCTGCTGGGTCGAAGGCAGCGTCACGGACACCGACGGAAACCCGATCCCCAACGCGCGCATCGAGGTCTGGGAAGCCGACGAAGACGGCTTCTACGACGTGCAGTACACCGACGACCGGGTATCGGCCCGCGCCCATCTGTTCAGCGACGACGACGGAAACTACCGCTTCTGGGGCCTGACACCGACCCCGTACCCGATCCCCCACGACGGGCCGGTCGGGAAGATGCTCGAAGCCACCGGACGCTCTCCGATGCGTGCCTCCCATCTGCACTTCATGGTCACCGCACCGGGCAAACGCACCCTCGTCACCCACATCTTCGTGCGCGGTGACGAACTGTTGAAGTACGACACCGTGTTCGGCGTCAAGCAATCCCTCGTCAAAGACTTCGACGAACAACCCGCCGGCACCGCGACCCCGGACGGCCGCGACCTCGGTGACCGCTCCTGGTCGCAGGTCCGCTTCGACATCGTGTTGGCCCCCTCCACGAGTTAGCCGGCTCGGACAGCGGAATTCTCGGCGGGGTGTCTGCTGCGAACTTCCCTGGAGGGACTGGACCCTATGTGTCGGAGTGCTCGGTCGCGGACTCGTAGTTGAGGACGCCGTCGCAGCGGGTGGCGACCCGTTGGATCAGTTCGCCGCTGGTGTAGTCGTCGACGAGCAGTTCGACCGAGTGGATTTCGGCGGCGAGCGGGTGGTCGAAGGCGGCGCGGGCGTTGGCGGCGCAGATCGTGCCACCGCCGTCGTCCGGGTACAGGGCAGCGATGACCGCGGCGGGGGTGAACCGGCCACCGAGGCCGTCGTCGCAGTGTTGCCGACCGTCCCACCAGCGTTGCAGGGCTTGCCCCTGGGCGCGTTCACGAGGGACTTCGACGTCTATGATGGTGAACCGTTCGTAGCCTGCGGCGCCGAGTTGCCGCAGCAGGCGTTCACCGAGTCCGGGCCAACTGAAGGTGCCTTCGATGACGATGTTCTCCCCGCGCCGCAGGCACACCTCCTGCAGGGCGTCGAGGATCTTCGTCGATTCGGTGTGCACGAGGGTGGCGAGTTCGCGGGGCATGACGGTGCCGCCGTCGGGCAGTGTCATCTCGAGGATGCTGCGGTAGATGCCGGTGTCGAGGGCGTCCCGGATCAGGTAGTCCTTGACCCGGTCGGCGTCGAGGACGCGCCAGCCCTGCCCGGCGAGGCCGTGGCGTTTGATGCTGGTGGACTTGCCGGCGCCCGGCACCCCGGCGGTGGCGATCGCGCAGAACTGCCCGTCGAGGACGACATTGTGCTGTTCGGCGAGATAGCTGTCGATGATCCGGTCCACGGTGCGGCGCCGGTGCGGATCGTGGGCGTAGAGCCGGTGGGAGGCGGTGGCGCCGTGGCGGTCGAGGGTGCCACCGCCTGAGCACATGCGCTCGAGGACTGCTGCTGTCGCTGCCCGCAGATCCGCCACTATGCGCGTCCCGCGGCTTCTCGCCGGGCGGCGGTGACTTGCAGAAGATGCCGGTAGTCCTCATCGGAGAGCAGGTCACCGGCGCGTTCGATCTGGTCCCAGGTGCCCGGCAGGTAGACCTCGCCGGTGGGATCGGTTGTCCCGAACGTGTAGTCCCAGTTCTCGAGTTCGCGCATCATCGCCGCGTGGTCGAGCATCCCCACGGCGTATTCGAGGAGCACCTCCCGGGGGTTGCGCTCGCACACCTGCGGGGTGAGCCGTGCGGTTTTGGCCAGACGGCTGACCTCGGGTTGTTCGACGCCGATCTCGTCGGCGATGCGCCGCTGCGTCCATCCGGCCTCGACGGCGTCGTGGACGGCGCGGAGCTTGAGGATTTTCGCGAGTTCGTTGCGTGCGGGTACCGCCCGCAGTCGGCGTTCGATCTCCGGTTCGAAGGCAACCGACACAGAAACCACCTCCTCAACTGGTGTTATACGAAATTGTATCAGGCTGGTTCCTCTGTGTCCCGCTCGTAGGGGCACCCGTCCACTGGCCGGCTCGAACACGCGGCGCACCGTCTGCAGCAGCTAGTACGTCGCAGGGACATCCGGGCGCATTCCCAGCCCCTGGCGTGCCACGAGGCCGACAGGGCGAGATGTGGCCGCGAACGTCGGGTGTGGTCAGTACCCGACTGCCCTATCCTGGCCGTGTTCGATCCCCATCTCGGGGACGAATGCGGCCTCGCTGGTGGGGTCGGGTCGGCGTTCGCTGTTGAGCATTTCGGCCACCGACCGGGGGTGGCCACTCATCGCGGCACCGAGGGCCGACAGCAGCTCTTGGTTGAGCTGGTGCATGTCGACGGGGGAGAGCGGTGGAGCTACCTCGTCGTCGCCGTTGACCGGGCC
The DNA here is from genome assembly GCF_011058165.1 of Rhodococcus aetherivorans. GTDB lineage: Bacteria > Actinomycetota > Actinomycetes > Mycobacteriales > Mycobacteriaceae > Rhodococcus > Rhodococcus aetherivorans. The sequence continues at coordinate 40,329 of NZ_JAALEG010000023.1, read as the reverse complement.
GATCGTGGAGGTGATGCCTCGGCCGGCTGCCTGGAGTACGGACCCAATCTTGCCCAGTTCAGGACTGGTCTTCTGGGCGGGCTGGGCGACCTGTTCGAGCTGGTCGGAGGCATCCGCATCCAGCCCGCTCTCGGCTGCGGTGCCTGCCTGAAGGTCCCGCTCGGTCGCGTAGGTGGTGTCCCCGGAGACCGGGGACTTGTCGAGGTCGATTCCGGTATCCGCTGTGGCTTCCTCAGTGCCGCTTTCGGTCTGTGCTTCAGGGGTCTGTCCCTCGATGCTGGCAGCAACGTCGTGGGAGACCGCGGTTGGCTTGTCGGTGGTGAGGTGTTCGCGGGACAGGTCGGCGAGCTTGTCGAACGAGGGCAGGCTCTGGACCGCGACGTAGCTCAGAGCCAGCGCACCGGCTGCGTCGAAGGCCCGCCTGTCGGTTTCCCGGTCGGCGTCGACACGGGCGCGAAGCTGGCGGTCCATCTCCTCCGGCGGCATCTGGGCCTGGAGGCACCGGGATTGTTCCTGGTGGTACTGCGCGGCCCGCATCGCCTCGAGACGGGCCCCGTTGTCCTGCGCGAGCTTTTCCCACTTGCGGGCAGCGGCCGATTTCTCACCGCCGAAGTGCCGTGCTGTCGCGGCGGCGGCGAGAATCTGCACGGTGGTCTGGACCGCCGGTGAGCCGCGGAAGGCACCGAGAATGGTCTGGACCGGCTGGGGCCGGGGAGCGGGCCGGCCCTGGCTGCGTGCGGTGTCGACCTTGCGGAGGAACGCGGCCACATCGACCACATCCTGCCGCGCCTGCACCGGTGCAGGCCGGGATCCTTGTCCCGCGGTGGTCTGCGGCGGTGCTGCGCGTCGATCGGCTCGGGCGTCGATGTACGCGGCAGGATCCTGCGTGGTCTGGGGGCGGGTACGGCGGAAGCGGCGGGTGCGGTCGGTGTCAGCCATCGGCGGGGTCCTCGCTGTCTTCGTCTCGCGGTGCTCGTCGGTCGGTGTCACATCTGCGCCTCGGGGCCGGACTCGGGCTGTGTCGGGTCCAGCTCGGGGTGCGGGGTCGCCGACGGTGGCGGGGTCTGCTCGGGGCCGCTCCGGCGGGCGTCGGGCGGGGTTCCCTCGTGGTCGCGTCGGCCGATCTCGGCGTCGATCTGGCCGAGGATGTTCTCTTCGGTGCGCAGTCCGTCGTCGAGCCGGGTGATGCGGTCGCGCACTCGGCCGATGGCCTGGTCGTCGAGGACGCGGGCGCAGTCGTAGCGCGAGGCCGAGGCCCGGTTGAACTGTGCGGAGCGTTCGATGATCGGCCAGTCCCGCTCCAGCGGTGCGGTGTGCTCGGCCACCGACACCGCCGACGTCGCGGCCGCGATCTGCGCCGGGGTTGCGGCCGGATCGGTGCGCAACCGGCCGAGGGCAGCACGCGAGGCTCGCACCGCCTGGATCTGCCCATTCTGACGGTCGACCTCGGCGACGCGTTCGTCGACGGCTGTAATCGCGGAGTCGGTGCCGCTGACGCGGGCGAGCTCCTCCTGCGCCAAAGCCAGCAGCATCCGGTCTTCGGTGAGCCGCTGCAGGCTCGCCCGGCGGGCGGCGCGTAGTTCGGTGTCGCTGTAGCGGGCATACGGCGAGGCCGGCGTCGCCGAACCTTTCCGCTGCGACGGCGGGATGGTCAACCGGGCAATCGCTGCTTCGGCCTTCTCGCGGCGGGCACCGCGCAGGTAGGCCAGCGGATCGTGCTGATCGTCGGGTGCACCGGCGACCACCCGGGAGACCGCGATGTCGCGCACGGTGGTGTTCCACAGCCTGATTCGCCTCGGATCGTCCCCGGGGCTGCCGACGGCGGCGAGCCACGGGGCGTTCTGCTCGATCGCGGCCGTGAGGTAGGAGTCGACGAAGGCGTGCATCTGCTGCTGGTGGGCGCGGGCGTAGGCGGCGAGGATCGGGTCCATCGACGCTGCCGCATCCGTCAGGGCGGGCACCCTGTACCGCGCCAGATCGTCGGTGCGGGTGCGCGGGAACGCCGGTCCGTCCGTGGGGGAGATGCGGTCCTTCAACGCCGTGGCCAGCACGCGGCCGGGGGCGTTCGTGCCGTCGTCGAGTCGTCCGGCGCGGCCGTGCTCGCGCATCGTGTCGACGGCCTCGCGCAGCAGGCCCGGGGTGTCCCAGCCGAAGGTTTCGGCCTGGGCGACGCAGGTGACGATGGTGTCCCAGCCGCCGAGGTCGTGCACCCAGCCGAACTGCCGCTCGGTGAGGATCCGGCCGAGGAGCGCTTCGGTGTAGTCCTCGTACAGCGCGCTTACCGCCAGCTCGTACACCTCGGTGAGCTGCGACCACGACGCGGCCTGGCGCTGGGCCTGTTCGATCATCTGGTGGGCGGTGCGCTGCGAGCCGTCCCGGCCCAGGATCTTCGCCAGCAGCCCGATCGCGCCGGGGTGCTCGTCCTGGGCGTGTTCGACGTCCCAGTCGGGGAGTTCGTCGTGGGCGGCGTAGACGATGTTGGCGAGTTTGCCGCGGGTCATCGCCACGTACAGCGATTGCCGATTCATGTTCGCTGCGGCGAGCACGTGGCAGTGGCCGACGGTCATGCCCTGGGAGCGGTGCACGGTCGTCGCGTACCCGAGTTGCACGTTCTCGGTGATGTAGTCGGCGGCGACGGTGACCTCACCTGAGCTGATGGTGTGGCGCAGCCGCAACGATCCGTCGGTGCCGATCCCGGCCACGGTCCACAGATCGCCGTTCTTCACCCGACCGGACTTCTTGCCGTCGGAGTCCTTCACAACGTACTTCGAGGTGTTCTTGCGGGTGACCACCACGTCCCCGACGGCAGCCTCGAGACCGTCGGCCAGGACGACACCGGGGCCGGTGACGGTGCCGCCCGCGCGGTAGTAGGCGGCGGCCTTCTCGTTGAGCTGGCGCACCAGATCGTTGGTCGGCGCGACCATCACCGTGACATGGCCGGCCTCGACGTCGGCGACATAGGCGTCGAACACCATGCCGGTCAGTTCGTGCGCCATGCCCTCGCGGATGCGGTCGTTCTCGGCGTACCAGTCGAGAGCTTCGGCGTTGCCGCTGCGCAGCAGCAGACTCGCCTCGGCCTCACCCGGTGTGGTGAACCGGTGCACCTTCTCGAGGAACGGCGCGCCGGTCAGATCGGCGAGATCACGCAACACGCCACCGGCTTCGACGGAGGCGAGCTGCTGCGGATCGCCCAACAGTCGCACCACCGCACCGGCTTCGACCGCGACGCGCGTCAGGTCCGCCAGATCCCGGGCCGAGGCCATGCCCGCCTCGTCCACGAGCAACAGGCTGCCTTGCTCGATGCCGGTCGGCAGACCGGCCCGGTGGCGGGTGAGCACGTCGGCGATGGTGCGGCCCTGCACCGCAATCTCTTCTCCGAGCACTTCGGCGGCACGGGCCGACGGACCCAGCGCGACGACTTTTCCGTGCGCGGCCTCCCAGGCGCGGGCGATCACCGTCGCGGCGGTGGTCTTGCCGGCACCGGCCGCCCCGACCGCCACCGCGACGCGTTTGTTCGCGGTGAGGAAGTGTTCGATCAGGGCGATCTGGTCGCCGCCGAGACTGTGGCCGGCCTGTTTCTCGGCGCGGCGGATCTGGCGTCGGATCACGAAGTCGGAGACTGTGCGCTCATCGTCGGTGTCGGCCTGTCGGCGCATGAAGTCCTCGGCGTCGAGCACGGCCTGTGCGGTGTAGCGCATCTCGGCACGATCGACGAGCTGGCTGCGCCGAAGGCCCCGTTCGATGCGTTCGGTGATGCGCTCCGGCCCGGTGTACTGCTCGGTGAAGGTCGGCAGGCAGTAGTCCCGCAGGGCGAGTGCGAGGGCGTTGTCGTACATCGCCCGCAGCTCCTCGTCGTGGGCGAAACCGAACTCGCGCAGCTGCCGATCGAGCTGCGCGGACAGGGAGAACACCGTCCAGGTGCCCACCTTCCGCGAGAGCGTCTCGACCGCCTGCTCCACCACCGTGGGGACCTGATCCGGGGACAGCTCCGGGCGGCGATCGCGGTCACCGTGCACCGCGGCCACCAGCTCGCCGGGGTCACCGCCGGCGAGGATCGCCTCGGCGCGCTGGCGCCATTCGGCCCGCAACTCGGACAGCGAGCGTGGTGGATTCTTGGCGTTGCGGGTATCGAGGGTGGCCTGTTGTGCGTGGGCGTACTGCACCTTCTTCGGCGGGTTCTTGCCGTAGCGGGTCTTGTATTCCCGTGCCAGTTCCTCCTGGCGTGCCTCGATCTGCGAGCGGCGGGAGAACTCCTCGATCAGCGACAGCGGGATGCCGTCGACCTCGTGAACCGGCAGCTTGCCGACCGGGGTATCGGGGCGGCGAGCGAAGGTGACACCGAGCTTGCGCGAGACCAACTCGGCCACACGGGTGTTGTACTTCTCCGACCCGGCGACGTTCGCCTTGTACAGGATTGTGCCGTCGATGCTCGTCCACTTGCCCTCGGCGAGTACCCGATTGAACACCGCGCAGTGGGTGTGCAGGTTCGGATCCGCAGCGCGGTTGTCGTAGTGATCGAACCGGGCCACCAGCAGACCCTCGGCCTTGACCTTGCGCGCACCGCCGGCCCCGCGGCGGGTGTAGATCACCTCGTTCTCGATCCACTCCAACGTCTCGGACACCGCCTGCGCATGGGCCGCTTCGACCGCCGCCTTGACGCGTTCGTCCCCGAGTCCCCACAACAGGGAGATGGATTTGGCGGGGGTGAACACCAGGTCGTAACCGGCGACGGGGGAGCGGGCCTTGCCGTACTGCTCGGCGACGAACGTCCAGATGTCGTCGTCGCCGAGCAGGTCGGCGCGCCCACCGTTCGTGCGTTCGAGGTGCTTGCGGGCGGTGGCGAACTGGATAGTCTTCTTGGCCTCGCTGTCGGGGTACTCACCGTGCTGCCCCTTGTACGCGCTGCACAGTTCCTCGACGTCGTTGACGTACTCCTGGCTGTTCTGGAACCACGAAAACGCCCGTCCGAGAGCGGTGCGAGCGGACCAGTCGAGGCGCTCTTCCAGGGTCGACCCTGTCCCCGGCCGGGTGTCGAACGCGGTCGGGGTACGAGCGGCTCCGAACACCGACCGCATCGCCGATTCGGTGACCTCGGTGCCGACCTCGACACCGACCTTCTCGGCCAACTTGCCGCACCAGATCCCGGGCGGGGTGCCCTTGGCGACGTAGTAGTCGACCGCATCGGCCTTGCGGGACTCGGTCGCATCCCCGGCCGCCACATGCTTGGTCAGATAGACATAACCGTCCCCGGCATTGAGCTTGTGGACGGTCATCACGGAAGTTGATCATGCCACGTCGGCACTTCAGTGCATGAGGTGTGTAGAAGTTTTGGGGCTGACCACAGGTCAGCCCGGGCGTGCCCTGAACCTCGACGGTTTGGGCACGCGATGGGGCTGCCGCCGTGAGGCAATAGCGGAAGGGGTTCGTCGGGAAGGCGGATGAGAGCTGTGACTTGACACCGCAACACGGCATCCGGGGTGTGAAGCCGTGCGAAATCGCGGCGAACCGATAGACTCCCCGGCCATGGCTACCTCCTCGAAGGCGGCAGCTCGCCGCTCCCTGCGCCCGCACACCACCCCGAACGTGCGCGAGAACCTCCGGCGCGAACGAGAACGCGTCCTGGCGCGGCAGGCCGAACTCGAATCCCTGGCAGCTCCGATCAACGATGCTGCGGCGAAGCTGGCGAAGCTCGACGCGGTGCTCGAGTCCCGGGCAGCCACGCCGCAGCGCAAGATCGAGCGGCTGGAGAAGGCCCGGGATCGGCGCATCGCGAAGATCCAGCAGGAGTACGCCGCCAAGATCGAGGCCGTGCAGGCAGAAGCAGCGTCGGCCGGCACCCATCTGACACCGGAAGAACAAGAGCAAGAGTCGTCGTTGCTCCGCGAGTATGCGTCGGCGATCGTGGAGTTCAGTGCGAACGCCTCGCCCGCCGAACTCGCGCCACTGCTGGGTGTGAGCACCCGGGAGGCGAAGAAGATCATCGAGCAGGCGAAGGACGACCTGGCCGCGCCCGGCACCGTCGCCTTACCCCCGACGGCTACGCCGGTACCGTCGCCCGGTCCCGACGACAACCAGCCGGTAACCGCAGCGTGATGACGCTGCGCCGGTCATGAGTGTCGACAGCGAGCCGTCGCTCGACTTCGGTTTCGCGGAGTGCGATGTCGAGTACGTCGCGTCGGAGTCGTCGGATCAACCGCGGCGGATGCGGGTGCGTGGTGGACAACTCGTTGCGGCCGTCGAAGGCGAACGTCGCGGCGTTCCGGGCGAAGATCGTCAATCCCCGACGTGTTGGTACTGGAAGGAGACCCGCCCTCATCGGCAGAGCCACACGGGTGAGCACTTTCGGTCAGCAGGACTGAGCAGAATCAAATCAATGAGCGCCATCAAACGCCCGTCAATGTGCAACCTTCTCCACGTTGCATGGACGGTCTGAGCCCTGATCCACCATCGTGATTCGGAACTGACATCTCGCCGAATTTCGGTGAGCGATTTCCTGCAGGCACGGGTGATCCGCCGGTCTGCCCGGCATTTCCACTGCGGTCTCCGGTTGCGCCCTGCAGGGCGGGTGGTCAGGCGGCGGTGAACGCAGGAGGTGAGCCGACCGCGATGTCGAACAGACCCAGCCAGGACGACTCCCCGGACCAGCGGGTTGGTAGGTGCAGGGTTAGGCGGCGTCCCGACGATGCGATCGTCGCGGGGATGTTGATCAGGTGGGTGCGCAGCGTCGCCCACCGGGCGCGGGCATGACGGGCCCCGGCCGCGACACCGGCGGCGCGGGCGAGGTTGAAGGAGATGGCCGCGTGTGCCAGCCAGGCCGCGTTCGCCGCGTACTTCCCCGACGGCAGGTGCGCGAGCGGTCCGTTCTCGAGTTCGGCGATGACCTGCTCGACGGTCGCATGGTCACGGTGTCGGGCGTCGGCCTCGACCGTGGTCGGGGTCGAGTTGGTGACGAATCCGTGATGACGGAGGGTGGCGAACAACTCGTCCTGCCGCTGGTGGCGGCAGAATTCAACCGTCTGACCCGCCGCACCGCCAGCCGGCAGGTGACGTGCTCCCGTGTGCGGCGGGAGGTGAATATCGTGACTTCGGTTTCGGCGACCTCCGCGTCGGAGATCCACCGTCGCTCGTCTTCGTCGTAGACGGCGTTGGGATAGGTGATCGCCGTCCACGCGGACTCCTCGATCGAGGCGGTAGCCGCCCTGATCTGTGGGCTCATCCGCGCGGTCACCGAGAACCACGCTCCGGCGCGGAGTGCGGCAGCGGCGAATGCGTGCCCTAAGTAGGCCGAATCGGCACGGGCGAGGATCTGCCCGGTGACCCCGGCGGCGCGGGCGGCGGCGATCGCCTGGGCGAGCAGGCGTCCGGCACCGGTGTGGGAGGCGACGTTGCCGCGCCGCAACCGTGCCCGCACGATGACCAGAGCCGCTGTCGGCGTGGAGAGCGCCGCCACCTGCGCGTTCAATCGTCGCACTCCGGAGTAGCCGAACGCGGCGCCTTGTTTGGCGTAGCCGTGGACCTCCCAGATCGTATCGTCGACATCGACGTAGGCGATCTCCTCGCTTCCGGCGAGCAGAGTGGAGACGCGGCTGGCCAGGCCGGTCAACAATCGGGCGGCGACGGCATCGAGTTGTTGGACGTGACCGTGGGTGAACGAGCGCAGATACGCGCCGAGTGTCGAGGGTGCCCACACCCCACCGAACACCTTCTCCATCGCGCCGTGCCTGAGCAGGTCCAGGTCGTCGATGCTGTCGGCGCCGGCGAGCATGCCCGCGACGATGCTCGCGGACTTGGCCACCGGGTTCGGTGAATCGACACTGAGCCGCTGCCCGAGTACCTCGTGCAGGCCCGCGTTCTCGGCCAGTCGCATCACCGGAATCAGTCCGGCGGCCGACACGAGGTTCGGGTCATCGAAAACCGGGGTGATGGTATTAGATGCCTTCACCTGCGAGATGCCTCTGTTCTGGTGCTGGAATCTTTGTGTGGTAACTCAGATTCTCCTGCACCGCACAGGCTCTCGCGCTTTACGACACGCTCACACCCCCACATCACCGGTGGATCCAGGCTGAGGCAACCCACCCGGAGCGGAAGTGGCCCAACGTGCCTCTCCGCAGCGCTATTCTCTGATCGTGGACGCTTCCCGGCCCAAGCCGATTGATGTGGATCTGTGGTTATCCAGCGACGAATTCGATGCTGAACAATTAGAGGAAACAACCCGAACGCTTCGGTCCGAGTTACTGGACCTGGATGTGGACCATGTCACGGCCCGAAAGGGTGAGGCCGCCCCTTCCGGAACTCGGGGCCTCGATGCCGAGACGATCGGTCAGCTGATAGTGGGAGTCGGGCCCGGTCTTGTTGCACTACGTCAACTGCTGGAGACCGTACGGAGTTGGCACTCCAGCCGGCGCCAACTCAAGATCAGTGTGCGGATCGGCGAGGATCAAATCGAGCTTACGGATGCCTCATCGGAAAGCGAAGAGAGGCTGGTGAACGAGTTCATTCGCCGTCATGGGGCCGTGTAGGGACTACACTCGATGTCTCTCTGCCCCTGATCCATGCGAGTCGCTCGATGCTGCGATAATGGGCAAAGCGGGCAGCAACGCTACGAAAATGATAATCATTTCTATATCTGTGCCTGCGTGGCGTGCGGAATACGCCGAGTAATAGGCCACGATTGCAGCCGCCCCACTCCATCCAATAAGCAACGAAACCGCGAATTTACGGGGTGAAGCAGCCGCAGCGCACACAGGAATAACGAGTGCCATGGTCACCCACACGATTGCACCCCAATTGTCCGAGGTGACCGGATGCTCTCCGATGACGAATTGGTCGATCGCCAGCACGACAAGGGTGAGCATGCCGATTAGCACAAGCAACCACGACGCCGCAGACGTACTTGTGCCCCATTTCAGTTGCACCTCAGTGCACCGGCCCACAGCCAACCCCGCCAGCCCGGCCGTAAGTACCAGCACCCACAAGGCGACATACCAAATCCACGTTGCGAGGCCCCACATGGTCCAAGGCTCCCACTGGTTCCAGATAAACCATGGAAGGGTAGCACTTTCCCCTAGCACCATGCCTGCTCCAAACAACCTCCTAGAAGCGCTGCACAGGCCAACGCCGGCGACACCTATTACAGTGGCCGTCGCGAGTGCTGGCAGAACCACGTGCGGGCCGATGTCGATCAGTGTCTCGTCCGAGCCTCGCACGTACGGAACGAAGGGGTTCACTGCCATCAAGACGGCAGCGAGAATCGTCAACGTACCCGCGGCGCGCCACAGGAGGGCATCCTTGTTTCGGGTCGCGTTGACTTCGATGGTTCCCGGATGAGGATGCGCAGGGCGTTCCTGTGTACTCCGAGGTCCGTCGGCGGGGTGTCCCAGATTCGTCTGTTCTGGAGGATGCTGGATCGGTCGCGCTTCCGGGTTTGTGTGCCTGGCGTCATTGGTGGTCCGACGAGGAGGTGATGGAAATGCATGCGGTCCGCCGAATGGTTGTGCTGGTTTCGCTGGTGCTGGCTTCGATGGGGTCGGAGTCACCGAGCTAGCTTTCAGTTGGGACGGTTTCGGACTCCCAGCATCTGAATGGACCGATGGAAGCACCGGGAGTCGTATGTGTTCCCGAAGGGCTGCCGAGGCCGCCGCGGCCACACGTCGGCTGTCGTCCTTGGTAAGTTTCCGGAGCACCTGTTGAGCCGACTCTGCGAGTCCGAGGTGCCGGCCTCTGCAGAGTTTCTGAAGTTCGTGGACAGCGACCACGCGCACGCTTGATATAGGACTATCGATCAACTGCTCGAGTTCGACAGGCAACGGTGTCGGTTCACTCAAACGCCGGTGGCGCCTGGCAATGTGCAGATCACCTTGCACACCGAACACCCACTTGCCCGGTGTCTGATTCGGTGAGCAAGCCCGCACTTTGGCATATACGTAGTCATACAACTCGTCGAGGGTGATCAACCCGTCTTGGTTTCGATCGGCCTCACCGGTTGCAAGGCCCTCCACTAAAGCGCCAGTAAATACTGAGGGTCCGTCGTTGCTGGCATCGGTCAACTCGCCACTTTCAAAGGAGTACTCCATTGAGCTCGATGCGGTGATCACGGCGCGACCGCGGCCACTCAACTGCTCATGGAGGTTCATACCGGTATCGGCTCGATGCGTCATGCCCCTTTCGAAAGCCCCGGCATAACAGCAGTCCAGCAGCAGGACGATGCGCCGGGACCGGCTTCTGTTCATCCGACGGCTTACAAACTCTGCTGGCACACCCGTCGCTCCCAGCCGACTCAACTTGGTGTTTGATGCAGCGAAATACAACTCCCCGGCCTCGTCCTTGACTCCATGGCAGGAGAAGTGCAGTAGTAGCAAGTCCTCGGTGGTGCGGTCGGAAAAGAACTCCTCGACGCCCTCGCTCACCACGTAGGCAGGCTCGTTCATCAGTATGCGCACGTCAAAGCCCCCGATAAGCGGGTCTCTTAAGACGGAAGCAAGAGCCTCAGCATCCCGTGTCGGAGCCCTGAGCCGTTGCAGCCCAGGGTCTTGATAGTCATCACAAGCAACGATCAAGGCGCTACGTCGACCAGTTGCCATAATGCACCTGCCTGCACTGACTCGGTATCCAAGCAGCCGTGAGGCTTTTCTGCTCTAACCACCGCCAACTGCCCACAGCCCTAATCCTGTCCTCCACCGACTGCTCGTGCTTAACCCGTCCGGAAAGAAGCGGTAATGTTCGAAAATTCTCGCTCTGCTCGGACCAGGAACACCAAGTATTCCTTTTCCTCAGCGCTACGTGAAGGCTCACTGAGAGTATTCATGCCACCGATTCGCGTGATGGTGGGTCAAGTCGGTCAAGTCCCGTAAGGTGGTGTACGACGTCGTCGGGTGACTCCTCGTCGGTGGATCAGGCGGTCAAGGCCGGTGTCACCTCCCCGGTCTCCTCGGTGACACTGTCGGCGGGCTTGTCGGTGCGGGAGCGGACGAGGACGTCGAGGCCGAGGTAGCGGCGGCCTTCGATCCACTCGTCGTGCTGCTCGGCGAGCACCGCTCCGACCAGCCGGATTAGAGCAGTCCGATCCGGGAAGATCCCGACCACGTCGGTCCGCCGCCAGATCTCCTTGTTCAGCCGTTCCTCTATCCGGCCCTCGGGGTGGGATCAACCCCTGGTGGTCGATGTGCATCAGCGGTCGAGGCAGGCGCCTGATCAACCGTGCACGCACGTACTACCGGTGGCCGACCCGGCCCACCACCCGACGACTCAAGTGGTCATCATTTGCCGGTCGATCTTAGTCCCCGCACCCGCGATCACGAATCACTGTGAAAGCGTGAGGTTAACCGACTTGGACCTTGAAGTGCATTGCACGGTAGGGCCAGCCATCGGCGGTCTTCCATTGCGACACCAGTAGATGCAGACCCCCGTCCAGTGTGGACCCCGGAACGATGCTGGGTCCGTATAGCTGGGCTATCCGGTCGCCGCCTTCCTCGGCCCACGCTGATCCCCTGATCGGTGTCGTCTTTCGGACTTGGTAGAGGTTGTCGGTCGGCTTGTCCAAGATACGAATATCGATGTCATAGCCCCCGACCGTCGAGGCGTCGAAGTTCACGAGCACCCATTTGTTCTGAATCTTGCGCAGGCACATCTCGCCGAACTTCTCCGCGGACGGCTGCTTCTCGAGAACGGGTGTCGGCGGATTTCCCCAGTTCCATTGGCCGTCGCGCCAGCCCCATCCGATATACGCGTCTGGATCGGTGATCCGGTCCTCCCGGACCCTGCGCAAGATTGCGCCCTTGTCGCGCTGGAATCCTGTCGAGAAGACGTACACCCAACCGTCGTCGTCTCGCGCCCAAGTCCACAGCTGCGCGAACCCACCGTGGAGGCCGGCATCGAATTCGGCAGGGGTGCGCGACCAGCTCTTTCCGTCGTCCGACGACTTCCAGATTTCGGTCCGCACGACGTTACCGAGACCCTTGTTGACCATGACGTGCAGAAAGATGTCAGGACCGATCGTTATGACGTCCGACGGAAGCACGGTTGTGCCGTCCCCGTGATCGTAGGGCAGCAGCTGCCGGGCATACCCGGAATCCGGTCCGGCGGCCTCGTGCCATCGAATGCCGTCGTCAAGCCGCGTCGTGTCCGAGAAGAGGGCGACCGGCGCTCGCCAGTCGGCGCTACCGACCCTGGGATCGCGGAAGGTGTCGCCGAACACCGCGAGGATCCGACCGGACGGTGTGCGGGTCATCACGCCGAGATCCGTGGCGGCCATACCGAATCTGTCCGTGTGGCCTGGTCCGGTGGCGTCGGCCACCTTGTGGGCCACCGGCGTGATCTCGTGGCCGGCGTCGACGGGGGTGCCCGGAAGTCGCCACCCATCCTTGATCACGCCGTACCATTCTCCGGCGTAGACGTGCCCCGTGACCGGCCAGCCCTTTGCAATCTGCATCTTCTTCGCCGCGTCGCTGGTGGCCCTATCGAAGACGCTCGATTGGGGGATGTCGAGGGTCGCTTGCCACCGCTTCAAGCCGTCCTTCGACGACTGCGGTTCATTCCCGAACAGGTTCGACCAGGACTCCTGAGGTCCCTCGAGCGGCCCCCAGTAGTGTCCACTGGGAAGGGGGAAACGGTCCGGGTCATCCGGGATGCCGGCGTATCGCATGGCCGTGGCGAGAACTACATCGTAGGGGAAGGTGTCCGGAACGTCCCAATGGGTACCTATTCCGGAACCGTAGGTGTAGTTGTTGTGGCTCGACACTCCGCGCATGTTGTTTCGGACGCCGGTGGTGTCGACCCGTTCGATCGGAATGCCGTGCTCCTTCGACACTTTAGCGATCGTGAAGGCGACCATGTCGAGCATCTTGTCGTGCTCGAGCCATCTATCGCGCTGCTTGGGATTCCCTTCCTCGTTCGGATTGATCCCGGTCCATCGGGGGATCGCTCCGGAGGTGCCGACCATCGCAATGTCCACCGACATGCGTTTGCCGGCGCCGGGGACGCCCCAGGCAGTGTTCTTCGTCGAGACCGTTTGAACGATGTGATTGTCGTCGATCAGATAGTGGTACGAACCCGCCTTGGCGGGGTCGTTCTTCGTGCTGGTCTGGTAGTCGGCGACATTCTCGGCCCGAGCGATCCAATCTTGGTTCTCAGTAGTATGTAGGTAGATTCGCGCATAGACGTCATGTCCCTGGTTGTAGCCGGGACCTTCGCGCCAGGTGATGTCGTACCCCTCGGGCGCACGCACGCCGCCCGGTTCGGGGTCGACAGGTTGTTCGGCGTACTGCCATTGGCCGAAGTCTGCAGTCAGGGTGTCACTGACATCGACATTGATACCGGCGACGGTCACATTGTCGCGCGGGTGAATCAACCGCTGGAACAAACACGCGTGTTCGGAGATCGTGCCCAGGGGCCGCCCGCCGAGCCAGGTATTGGGCTGCCACAGGTAGCGCCGCCCACTACCGTCACGGCACACTCCCACGACGTCGTCCTCGATCGCCCAGTCGCAGGCTATATATTTGCAATAGGCCCCGACGCGCTGCTTTCCGATCACCGAGGCCGCACCTCGGAGATACGGCGCGGCCAAGCTGTTCCACTCCGCCAACGTCAGGTCATCGTCGATTGAGAAGAAGATGGGAGCAGCGGCGGGGCCGCCGCAGTTCTTGTGCCAGGCGTCCGCAGCCTTCGCGTCCGCCACGCCACCGTCGAATCCGCGCCTCCAGTCTGCGGTGGCGTTTTTGCCCTTCTGCCAATTGCTGACGAGCGGCATACCGAGCGCCAGATATCCGGCCGCCTCTTCCGGGGTGAGCTTCTTGTTGATAAGGCCGCGATCAGGCGAATCTACTAAGTAGCGGACCGCCCCGTCGTAGCCGTCGGCTTTGACGGCCTTGGCGCCGGGCCGGGCGGCCGCATGATCGACGAGTTGTAGGTTCGGCGTCCCCTCAACGGGCGGCAGGGAGGGCGCGGTACCTTCCATCCCGGCCCGCCAGGTGTCCTCGCCGATCAATCCGTCCGGCGTCAGACCATGCGCGAGCTGGACCGCTCGGGCGGCATCGGCAGTGGCCACGTCGTAAACGCCGGTCTGCGGCAAACCTTGGGCTTTCTGCCAGCGTTTGAGGCCTATTATCCACTCGGTCCGTTCACTGCCATGCCGACCCGAGATCGAAGAGTCGGGGCCTTCGAGGGGGCCGAAGTAGAAGCCGCGGGGGAGGGGAAAGGCCTCGGAGAATACGCCGGCGGAGCCGCCGTTCGTCCCGACACCAACCGGCGCGCCGGGCTCGATTGCGTCGCGAACCAGGTCTTCTGGGTTACGAGCGTCACCGCCGATCCGACCGGGTGGCCCCCACACCTCGAAGTGCAAATGCGGGCCGGTCGCTTGACCTTCGGATCCAACAGTCGCGATCAGCTGGCCCTCGCGCACCCGATCACCCCGCTTGACCAGGATGGACGAGTGGCGCATGTGCCCGAAGATGAGGTCGATGCCGCGTTCCTGCTGGGCGTCGATCCACACCCAATTCCCGAAACCCGACACTGAACCCGCTGCTCGATCTGCTCCCTCGATGACGATGCCGTCGACCGGTGCGTAGATCGGTGTACCGGACGGTGCGGCGATGTCGATTCCGTCGTGGTCGGGCCGGTCGGCAGTTCGGAATCCCGAAGAGATTGCGAACGTGCCCTTCACGGGCCTCGTGGTCATGACATCCTCCCCAGTGCGAGTTCCAGTCTTGTGTTCACCGGGCTTTCTATGCTGGTAGATGGCGGCTGCCTGCAGCAATCGGCCCAGGTACTGGGCAAGCGGGCGGGGCACATCGCGCGTGACAGAATAGGTGATCACGCGGGGCCTCTGGTTCGTGGACTTGGTCTTCGCAAATCTAGTCCTACCAGGGGCCCTGCGTCCGTTCGCGATCCGGCCCAGACGCTTGCCAGCAAGATCAAATTACTGAGAAAACCTCTACTTGTGTCTCCAGCAGCTCCAGTCGTTTCGTTGGTAGGCCTTGAATGGGGTCACCCACTGACTGCCCCACTCCACATCGCCGAACTCGTAGGCCACCTTGTTGAAGCTGCCCATGTCACTGTCGATCGTTCCGCCGGTTGTTAGTACGTCCAGGATTTCCCGGACCATCGCGGCGGCGAAAGCGCGCATCGTGGCATGGTCCGCACCGACAATACCGGCGTTGAGTAGCTGCCGAGACCCGTTGGCCTCGATCCAAGGCAGGTAGTGCGGGTGATGTGTACGCATCCACGGAATATCGACCACGGTCTGTTCGTGACCGACGTAGAGCTTGCCGTGCGCCATCCGGCACCACGGCTCCTGCAGCATCTCGACGTCGGTACCATCGGTGCTCCATACCCAGCCGTAGTCGTTGTCCCGCAGGTGCTGATACAGCGACACCCAGCGCTGCAGGTACGGTTGCAGACCGGTGGGTACGCGCCATGCGTCACCGCCGGTGGGCACTTCATCGGTAAGCACCACGGCTTTACAGCCGCGTAGCGAACTGCGCCAGGCACTCACCTCCCCGAGATCGGACTTCAGCCTGTTCGGGCCGCGCTGTGGATCCGGTCGACTGGTGAACAGGGTCGTGATCACCACATTGGGCAACAGACGGTACTCGACGTAGTCAGCGGATCCACGGCAGCGTTCGAGCAGGTCGTTGTTGGGCTGTATCTGGGCCAGCCGCTGTTGGGTCGGGACGGCCCGCTCAAACTCGGGGTGCTTGTGCCAGTTCTCGTCGATCGAATAGAAGTACTTGTCGGAGCCAGGCACATCCTGGAAGGGTGCGGTGGTGAGGCCGGCGGCATGAATGCGCAGGCTGTACTCGACATGTTCCTCGCCCCACAGCCCAAATTCGGGTCGCATGCCGCCCACCCGGTCCACCACCGATCGGTGCAGGTAGAGCAGGCAGCCCCGCGGGTGTGCGTAGGCGTACAGGTCACTGTCCCGGTAGACGAGTGCGGGGGTCGACAGCTTCTCGCCGCGGGGACCGGGGTCTTTGAACAAGAACATCAAGTGGGGTTCGGCGGAGGTGGAATACAGATCTGCCCAGCCGGCCTGCAACGGGTAGCAGTCGTCGTCGGCCAAGAACAGATGCTCAACGCCGAAGCCCATCAATGCCGCGATGCTGGCGTTCTTCGCCCTGGCGATACCTTGCTGGTCGCCGAACCGCATCACATTGTCACCTGGTGCTGGCTCATCGCTGGCGTCGTCGATGACCACGAGGACGCCTTCCGGCGGCATGAACCGCTTCCACTCCGCATACGTCTTGTTGAAGATATCCCGGCGGTTGCGGGTGGTGATGGCAACGCCCAGAGACCGGGATTCGGGAACGTACCGCATACCGTCGATCACCACTTCGTGCACGGCGTTGAGCCTGATAGCTGACCGTCACCGCAACGTCAACCCCGGACTCAAAATCGAGCGGTGCCTTCCGGCAGACGGCACCGGCACGGGGTTCCGATTTCAAATTCGCCCGGTCGGACTCGAAACCCCCATGCGTGACGAAGCTTTGACGCTGCGGTGACGAGCCCACGGGATGGTGTTGCTGTGATGGCCACGCGACACACCAGGGAGTGGTGATGGCGACCTACCGCGGGATCGAAGCCGCTTGCCACGCAGTCGTCGAGCTGTTGCGCGACAACTACGATCCCGCGGCGTTCAACCGCGACCTCGAGTTTCGTGTGCTGTCCACCGGAGGTTTCAACGGTGGGCTGACAGCCGGGGTGTCGGTGTTCCTCTATCGGGTAATGCTCAATGACAGCCATCGCACACCCCCCGGACGCCGCGATGTCAACGGCGAGACGCAGCAACCTCAGCTTCCGCTCGACGCGCACTTCGTCCTCACCACCTGGGCGCCCGAAGCATCCCTCCAACAGGCGATTCTGGGATGGATGATGCGCACCATGGACGATCACCGGGTGCTGCCGCCGGGCTTATTGAACCGGCTCTCACCCGGTGTATTCCGCGACGACGAAACGGTCGAGGTCTTGGTCGGGGAGTTGGTCACCGAGGACCTGCTGCACCTGTGGGAACTGCTCGGCAGCGGCACCTATCAGCTCTCGGTGCCCTACACCGCGCGCAATATCCGCATCGAATCGAGCCGCGAGCTGATCACCGCCGCCCCGGTGCAGGAACGCATCACTGACTACCAGTGTCTGGACAGTCGATGAGAATCGTGGAAACCGTCCAACGAGTGACCCCGCTCGGGGTGGCGTTCTACGACCTACTCACCGACGCCCCGATTACCGACGGGTTGACGGTGTCGGCCCGGGCGAGTGACCAGATCGGGGCATTCCGCGCCGCAGTACCGACCCCCAGCGGGGTTCATGCCATATCGGGCCTGCCGGTGCTGCGCAACGTCGAGTGCCCGCGCCCAGGCTCGGGGGAGCGCCTCGAGCTCGACGACCTGCCCAGCGGGTTCGGCGTGGCGATCGACGTGATCGTTGAAGATCGGTACGGCCGGTTCCTGCCCACCGCCATGCGGATCGTCGCTCCCCGTCGCGGCCTCGTCGTCGCGGCCGACGCACTGGCCGGTTGCGCGGCGCTTGCCTGGAGTGTGCCCGATGACATGCCGATGTTCCTGATGTCGGGTCCGCAGCGCTCAGTGCCGGCATCGAGCGCGGTGGTCCGTGCATGCCTGCGCGACCACGCCACCATGGCACCCGCCGCTCACGCCGTGCTCGTGATCGAGACCGCGTTGTCGCGGACGGTCGGCGTCGCCGACGCCACCGGCAACGTTCTCGTCGCGTTTCCCTACCCCGAATTCGATGTGACGACTCTGCCGGGGTCAACTCCGGCGGGGTCGCACGGGATCCCTACCGCCGCGCAACACTGGCCGGTCACCGTCGAAGTTCGCTGGGACCCCTCGGAGCTGTCGTTTCCTTCCGGTGTCGACATACCCCGCATCCACTCGGTGTTCTGCCAGCGGCCGGGCCTAGTGTTCCCCGACGATGCGGCGGCTGGCGCACCGAGTTCGGCCGGGGTGCTGCAGTACGGCGTCCCGCTGGTACTCGCCAGCGCGAACACCGCAGCGGATCGCACGTCGTACCTGTTCGTGGAGCCGGCCGCGTGACCAGCGCACCGATTCACGACTACACCGACGCCGCGCCCAGGCGCCGGTCCTCAGCGCCGCCACGACGTCCGAACACCATGGAGGAGCAGTAATGCCCGAGTACCTCGCTCCCGGGGTGTACGTCGAGGAGACGACGTACCGCCAGAAAAGCATCGAGGGGGTAAGCACCAGTACGGCTGGCTTCGTCGGACCGACCCGCTTCGGGCCCACGACGGGGCAACCCGAGTTGCTCACCAGCTTCCTCGATTTCGAGCGGATCTACGGCGGCATCGACCCGCTGTCCTTCGGCGATACCACCCAGCACAACGACCTCGCCCACGCGGTGCGGGGCTTCTTCGAGAATGGCGGTCGGCGGCTCTACGTCGCCCGCACATTCCAGCATCCACCGATCCCGGATACCGGGTCAGGCGCTCTCGAGGAGCGGTTCCCCGACGCCGGCCTGTTCATCCTCGACGACACGCTCAGTAGCCCCGGCGTCGCCCTTCGTGCCCGGTGGCCGGGCGCGGCGGGCAACTTCGTCGTCACGTTCGACGTCAGGGTTGGCCCGAACATCTTGACCGGCACCCCCGGCGGGTCGGCCTTGTCGGGGGTGTTGCGGTGGGACACCGTGCTGGTCGGAAACTTCGACGCCTCGCTTCCCGTCGCCGCGACCCTGCACGTGGTCGACCGGGAGTTTGACAACGCACTGCAGCAGGAGCGGATCGTGCTGCGTCA
Organism: Rhodococcus aetherivorans; assembly: GCF_011058165.1. Taxonomy (GTDB): domain Bacteria; phylum Actinomycetota; class Actinomycetes; order Mycobacteriales; family Mycobacteriaceae; genus Rhodococcus; species Rhodococcus aetherivorans. The sequence goes on along the minus strand of NZ_JAALEG010000023.1, from coordinate 21,574 downwards.
TGGCGACGCCGAAGAGAACCTACCCGAGATCCTGGCGAGCGGCGCCAAGGAGATCCGCGTCGTCACCGTCACAGTGACGGTGGGCCGGCGCGGACGGTTCATGGACGACCAGGTGTGGGAGAACCTCAATCCCGACCCGCGACACCAGTCGAGTTCCCTGGCCCGCATCTTCGCCCCGCCGCCGACCGACCGGGCCACAGCGCTCAACGTGCCGCTGATTATCGAGCTCGGCGAGTTGACCGATGGCGCCTCGCTCGTCGAGGCGATGCTGGAGAGCCTGCTAGTAACTTCGCTGCCCTCAGCGTCGACCGCCGCCGAGTTGATCGAGCATGCCCTGGTGGTGCCGCGCCGGCGAGAGGACCCGCCTCCGACGCCCCCCCGTGTCAGCTTCCGGCTCACCGGCGGTTCTGATGGTGCCCGACCCGGCGCCATGGCCTACACCGGCGACGTATCGGGCACTGGGGAGAAGTCGGGGCTGCTGGCCTTTGAGGACCTTGAGGACATCAGCATCATCGCCGCCCCCGGCTCCAGCCGCGGCGGACGGGACGAGTCCTCGCAGAGCAACACGATCGCCCAACTGCTGATCAGCCACGCCGAACGGATGTTCTACAGGATCGCCGTGCTCGACGCACCCGACGCCGCGCTGCCCACCGACATCCGCGGGTACCGGGCCCAATTCGATTCCAAACACGCGGCGTTGTACTACCCGTGGATCAAGATCGCCGATCCGTTCACCGAAGCCGAGATCACTACCCCCCCATCTGGATTCGTGGCCGGTATCTATGCCCGCAACGACATCGAACGCGGCGTACACAAGGCGCCCGCCAACGAGGTCGTGCGACTCGCGATCGACTTCGAGTTGCCGATCAACAAGGGCCAGCAGGACGTCCTCAACCCCGAGGGCGTCAACTGCCTGCGCTACTTCGAGGGCCGCGGCTTCCGCGTGTGGGGTGCACGTTCGATCTCCTCAGACCCGGAGTGGAAGTACCTCAACCTGCGCCGGTACTTCGCCTTCATTGAACGTTCGATTGATCGGGGCACCCAATGGGCGGTGTTCGAACCGAACGGGTCGGCGTTGTGGGCCAACGTCCGACGCACTATCGACGACTTCCTGTTCAACGAGTTCAAGTCCGGTCACCTGCTTGGCGACACCGTCGAGGAGGCCTACTTCGTCAAGTGCGACCGCACCACCATGACCCAAAACGACCTAGACAACGGACGGCTCAACTGCCTCGTCGGTATCGCGCCGCTGCGTCCCGCCGAGTTCGTCATCTTCCGGATCGGCCAAAAGACGCTGGACTTCACGGGATAGGAGCAGCAGATGGCATTCCGCGAACGGCCCTACTCCGCGTTCAACTTCTTGGTGAATTTCGGGCCCGACAAGCGAGATCCGAAGGCTGGTTTCCAAGAGATCAGCGGGTTGGGCATGGAGATTACCGTGCAGGAATACCGCGCCGGTAATAAACGTGGCAATGCCCCGGACAAGATTACCGGTGTGTATAAGGTGCCCGACGTCACCTGCAAGCGCGGAGTCATGGGCGACGACACCCTCTACTCATGGCTGGACGAGGTCCGTCAGGGCAAACAGGCAGAAGCCCTGCGGACGGTGACCATCGAGCTGCTCAGTGAGGATGGCGAGACCGCGCAGATCTGGAACCTCAAGGGCGCACGCCCGATCAAATACACCGGGCCCGCCCTGAGCGGCAAGGCTACCGACGTCGCCGTCGCCGAGTTGGTGCTCGCCTGCGAGGACATCACCGAAGAGTCGACCTGACATGTCACTCACGCCGCCGCTGCCCGGGATCGCCTTCGAGGTGCTCCCGCGAGCGCTCGACGACGCCCTGCCGCGCATGGACGTGTGCGGGTTCGTTGGGTTCGCCTCGCGGGGGCCGGTCGACGTGCCGGTCGTTGTCGAGGACCCAGTCGTCTTCCGCGACGTCTTTGGCCCCGATCCGGTCGTCGCCCACACCGACGACGGCAGCGAGGTGCGCGGGTTGCTCGGATCGGCGGTGGAGGCGTTCTTCGCCAACGGCGGCGCCCGCGCCTGGATTGTCCGGGTCGCGCGCAGCGGTTCCGGTGGCGCGCTCACCAACACGTTTGTCGTGCCCGGATTGCTGGTGCCCGGCCCGACCGCCACCGACATCTCCGGCTGGCGGCTCGCGTCGCTGGCGGCCCGCTCGCCGGGCGCCTGGTCCGACGGGCTGTCGGTGGGCGCCACACTCACCGTCACCTCGACGGTAGCCACCTCGATCGACTCCGACCGGGTGGTCGTCGATCACACAACCGACATCACCCGCGGCGACCTCATCCAGATCGGCCTCGCCGACGGCGCCGATCTAGTCGCGACCGTCAGCGCTGTGACGCTCGACACCTACGGCAAATGCGTCACGTTTGACGCTGGCGCCGGCTGGCGCATCGCCGAGAATCCGGCCTTAACCACGGGTGACGCCTACCGCCTCGGCGTTGATGCAGCACAGCCGGTATCCGGTTTCACGGTCGAGGCCGCCAACCCCGAACTGGTCGACGCGCCCGATCCCGAACCGGTCATCTCGGTCGACGGCGCCGCGTCACTGCGGCCCGACGACGTCGTCGTGGTAGTCGGTGCCGCACCGGGCAGGGGGCTGACGCTCCTCACCGTCGGTGAGGAGCGCGCCGGTTCGGTCGGCACACTCCGCAGGCATTTCTCGGTCGCAGGTAGCTGGGCTGTCGCGGACGCACCGGCCGACTGGTTGACTGCATTGGAGGCGTCGGCCGCCCAGGTCGTTGTCGAGGTCCAGCGGCTGCGCCTCACGGTCCGCAACGGAGCAGCAGTCGAAGCCGAACTCGACGGTCTGGGCTTCGGGCAGCACCATCCTCGGGCCGCAGCCGCCGTGCCGTCCGACGATCAGCTGTACACGTTGCTGGCCCGGATGCCCCGGGCCCGGGTCGCCGGGGCCGATCCCGCCGACCTGGGTTACCGATCGCTGACACCGCTGGAGCGCGAAACCCTTGCGCCCCGCTTCCCGTTGGCGGGCGCGCCCGCAGTGCCGCTCATGCTCCCGCTGGGGGTTCCCACCGATCCATCCGGCACACGGTTCGGGCCGACGCCGGGCGAGGCCGACACTGCTCCGGCCCCGGAACGCAACGGGCTCGGCCGATTCGACGCCGGTGTTTTTGTGGACCCGGCGATCGCCGGACTCGGTGTGGACACCATCATGCCCACGGCGTGGGACCTTAGCTACGTTCAGGATCCACCCCGGCGATTGCGTGGCGTGCACGCACTGGCCACCAACGACGACATCACACTGATCTGTGTCCCCGACGCCGTCCACACCGGCTGGCAGCCCGCCGAGGTGGCCGCGCCGGCACCGCTGACCGCACCGGTCCTGCATATCGACGGCCTCGACAACGCCGGCGCGCACCTGACTTGGTCGGAGATCGACACGGCGAGTGGCTACGACCTCGAACACGACGATGACCTGGGCTGGGGGGACCCGATACGGACCGGCGTCCACGGCCGCGACGCCGTGCTCGAACCGCAGACCGGCTGTCCGCACCTCCGGTACGTACGCGTACGCGCCCGGCGCGGCGACGAGGTCGGCCCGTGGTCGAACACCGCCGGCGTCCACGTGCCGGCGACGACGTTCGTGCCCTGCCAGCCCAGGGCAGTCCCCGCCAACCCGGCCGAACCGCCACCGGCACCGGTTTCCGGGCGGGTCGCCTGGCGAGCCCGCACCCCCGCCGAGGCGTCACCGTGGAACGACCTGCGGGCGGTCCAGACGGCGGTCCTGCGGTGGTGTGCGGCGCGCGGCGACGTGCTCGCCGTGCTGGCGATGCCGTCGATGTTCACCGTTGACGACGCCGTGCAGCATGTGCGGGCGCTGCGCAGCACCACCCCCTCGTTCGACGATACCGGGCTGTCGAATCCCGCACCCGTCCTGGCGGGCGGGGTGCCCGCCCTCACCGACGGCGAGTCCGGCGTGCTGGGGTACGGCGCGCTCTACCATCCGTGGCCGGTGGTCGGCCGGCCCGACGCCGGCGGCCTCCGCGCGGTGTCGCCGGACGGCGGCATCGCAGGCACCTACGCCGCCCGGGCCCGCGCCCACGGCGCGTGGATCGCTCCCGCGCGAATGCCCCTGACCGCGGTGCTCGCGCTCGCCCCCACCGTCGAGGCCGACGGCCTTGCCTCGATGGTCGGCGCCGCCATCAACCCCGTCGCCGCGGACCCGTCGGGCCATATGGCGCTGACGGCCGCGACGATGACCGATGTCGCCGCGATTCGGCCGGTCAACGTGCGCCGCCTCGTCATGCTGCTGCGCCGGCTGGCCCGCCGGGACGGCGCTGGCATCGTGTTCGAACCCAACGACCGCACGCTGCAGCGGCTGGTGCGGATGCGCTTCGAACGCCTGCTCACCGCCATGTTCCACCGCGGCGCGTTCGCCGGCGCTGTACCCGCCGAAGCATTCGAGGTCTCCACCGGCGGCGGTGTGAACTCGGCGGCGTCGATCGACGCCGGTCGCTTCGTGGTCGAGATCCGGTTCGCCCCGTCGCGGCCGCTGGAGTTCATCACGGTCCGCCTGGTGCTGGCCGGCACCGACCGTGGGGAGGAGAGCGTGTGATCCACCAGACTTTCAATTTCCTGATCCGCATCGACACCGGTGACGGCGGCCCGCTGTGTGAGGCCGCCTTCGCCGAGTGCGCTGGCCTGGAGATGTCGGCCACCGCCAAAACCATCATGGAAGGTGGCAACAATGCCGGGCCGGTGCACCTCGCGGGCCCCGTCTCCTACGGCACGGCCACCCTCAAGCGAGGTATGAGTGAAACGTTCGACCTGTGGAATTGGTTCGACCAGGTGCACCGCGATGACGGGCGTCACCGGCGCGCCGACTGCGAGATCGAGGTCCGTACCCCAGATCGCACCGCGACTGCTTACTCGCTGCGGCTGACGCGCTGCCTACCCGTCAAACTCAAGGCACCCGACCTGAACGCCAAAGAGGGCGGCATCGCGATCGAGGAGATTGAGATCGCCTACGAGGGCATGCGGCTGGTCCCCCCGAGCGGGGGTGAGCAGCATGCCTGAACCCGCCCCGCTGGCGAAGGCCAAGCTCATCCAGATCGAGCTCGGCGACGGCGACGCCGAGTCACGCGAAACCAACCCCAACACGACCGTCGAGGTTCAGTTCAACCCGGAGACCCTCAAGGTCGGCTACTCGAACACCATGGAAGGCGGCGACCAGTCGGGCGGCGCCGCGATCCAGTTCGTCAGCAAGAGCTCCACCAAGCTCAGCGTCGAGCTCTGGTTTGACGCCTCGGCCCGCGCCGACGAAGACGATGTGCGCCGCACCACCAAGAAGGTCAACCACTTCATCACACCGATCCGGCAGGGTCAGGGAATGGCTCCCCCGGCGGTCCGGTTCGCCTGGGGATCGTTCCTGTTCGAGGGCGTCATGGACTCCATGGACGAGACGCTGGAGTTCTTCAGCGCCGATGGCCGCCCGCTGCGCGCCAAGGTGTCGATCTCGATCACTAGCCAGGATATTCAGTTCCACGAACCGCCGCCGCCGTCCTCGGGCGGCGACGTGCCGGGCACCTCACCACGCCGGCAGGCCCAGGCCGGCGACAGCCTGCAGCAGATGATCGACCGCGACCGGCGGCGTGGGGTCGGCGCTGCGGGCTGGCAAGGCGTGGCCATCGCCAACGGGATCGAGAACCCGCGCCGCCTCGACCCTGGCACGCTCGTCGACCTCAGCACCTCCATCAGCCTGACCGGGGGCCGAGCGTGAGCGTCATCATCAACGAACTCGAGGTGATCACCACCGCGGAACCGGCACCGAACGGCCCGGTGAACTCGCCGGCGCGCATCCCGCCGGCGGCCGCGCCGACCCCATCCGACCTGCGCGCGGTGATCCGTCACCTCGCCGACCGCGCCGAGCGGGTCAGGGCGGACTGAGATGACGCTTGCCACCAGTGTGCTCTATACCGCGCGGCCGGTCGTGGAGCTCGACGACGCCGAATCGGCCGAGCTGACCGCCCGGGTGCTGTCGGTGGTCGTGACCGAGACCACCGAAGGGCTGTTCCGGTGCGAACTCGTCGCGGGAAACTGGAGCGGCGACCCTCCGGACGGGTATGTGTTCAACACCCGCGACACAGTCGATTTCGGCAGCCGGCTGGGTGTGCGGCTGGGTGACGGTGACCGGGCCGGCAGCGTGTTTCACGGCGTGGTGACTGGGATCGAGGCGCACTATCCCGAATCCCGCACACCCGAGATCGTGTTCCTCGCCGAGGACCGGCTCCAAGACCTGCGGATGACCCGGCGGACCCGCAGTTTCGACGACGTCGCCGACGCCGACGTCATCCGCGAGGTCGTCAACACCCACGGGCTGACGCCGTCGATCGATGTCGAGGGCCCCACACACCGCCACATCGCCCAGCTCAATCAGAGCGATCTCGCGTTCATCCGCGACCGGGCCCACATGCTCGACGCCGACCTGTGGATCGACGGCTCGACCGTCCACGTCGCCAGGCGGTCACAACCCCGCGGCGACGAGGTGACCCTGACCTACAACTCGGACCTGCGCGAGCTGTCGGTGCTGGCCGATCTGGCCCACCAGCGCAGCAAGATCGTGGTGGCCGGTTGGGACGTGGCCGCCAAGGAGCCGATCGTCGCCGAGGCCGACGTCGCCGTCATCCATACCGAACTCGGCGGTGACATCGCCGGGGTGGACCTGCTTGCGCGGGCGCTCACCGCCCGTACCGAAACCCTCGTGCACACCACGCCGTCCACCAGTGCGCAGGCACGGGCGCAGGCCGACACGGCGTTGCGAACCACCGCTCGGCGCTTCGTCACCGCCACCGGACGAACGGAGGGCGATGCCCGCCTTCGAGTCGGCACCCGCGTGAACCTCGCCGGCCTGGGTGCCGGGTTCAGCGGCCGGTACACCCTGATCGAGGTCGAGCACATCTTCGACGCCCACCACGGCTACCAGACCCGGTTCCGCGCCGAGCGGCCCGGGTTGGCGGGAGCGCCATGACCCTCTCCGATGAGTTGCGTACCGCCGCGGCACCCCCCCGCTCCTGCCGGCCCGCAGGCCCGCTCTACGGGGTGTACCCGGCGACGGTCACCGACGTCGCCGACCCCGACGGCCAGGGCCGCGTGCGGATCCGGCTTCCTTGGACGCCCGACACCGACCGCGACGGCTACGAGACGTGGGCGCGGCTGGCGACGCTGATGGCCGGCGCCGGTCGCGGCACCTGGTTTGTCCCTGAGGTCGACGACGAGGTACTCGCCGCGTTCTGGGCTGGTGACCCCGACCAGCCATACGTCATCGGCGCGCTGTGGAACGGGCAGGACGCGCCCCCCGAGACGATGGGCCCCAGCAACGATATTCGCTCGATCCACTCCCGCAACGGTGTCGTGCTGACCTTCGACGACACCGCCGGGCGAGAACGGCTGCACCTCGAGACCCCGGGTGGACAGATGATCACCCTCGGTGACGGGCCCGGCGTCATCACCGTGCGCGACGGCAACGGCAACACCGTCACCCTCGCCGCGAGCGGTGTCAGCATCGAGTGCGCGGTCAAGGTGACGGTCAATGCCAGCACCGTCGACATCAGCGCCGGCTCGGTCACGGTGAACGCCGGGATGGCCAGGTTCAGCGGCGTCATCCAGGCCGACGCCGTCATCACGAATTCGATAGTGAGCGCCAGCTACTCGCCCGGCGCAGGGAACATGTGGTAGGCGGCCATGCGCGACCGAGCGATCTGGAAGACCGCGCCGCCGCTGTGGCGCGACGGCCTCACCGGCGCCGTCGATCTCGACCGGCCGGCGATCCTGCGTTTCGACACCGATGATTTCATGACTCGGCTGCAGGCCAGCCTCGACGACCCCGCACGGCGCGACATCGGGGGGTTCGTGCTGCGGCATGAAACCTGGCGACAACCCGCGGCGGGCCTCACACCACCCGCAACGAGCCAGGTGCCGCGGCTCTACCACCCGCTGCACGGCCGGTTCTACCTAGTGACCGGGGGCCTGGTGTGCCAGCGCTACGGGGTGCCGGACAAGGCTGTGCACCCGGGTCGCGACGAGTCTGTCTTCTGTGTGCTGCGCCGACTCGAGCCGGTCCGCGCCACCCGGGTTGACCCGTCGGACCGGTCCACGTTCCGGGAGTTCGGCTGGGTGCCGTCGGGCACCGCCGGTAGATGGGTGGCAGCGCCGGGGGGGCTGGCCGCCGGCGAGGAGCGTCTGCCGATGTTCCCCATCACCTACGTCGACGGGCACCGGCGCCGCATGCTGGCCACCACGGTGCCGGTCGCCGCGCGCGAGCGCTACGAGGCGGCGCTGCCGGCCGAGGCGGTCGGCCCGGCCGCCGACGATCCGGCCGGTGAGCTGGCGTTGCCCGGGCGCGCCCGGCTGGTGAACATCGTGTACGGGCTCAAGACCCTGTGCCAGCTCCCGCGGCCCACCAGCGCCTCGACCCTCGAGCGATTCCGGGAGGCGACCTTCTTCGCGCTGGTCGACTTGGCCACCTTCTTCGCTGAGGAGCTGCCCGCTGTGTGGCAAGGCAGCGCGACGGCGGGCTTCCCCGGCATACTCACATCCCGGCTCACCCAGACCCAGTTCCGGGCCGACACCGGTGCGCCGAACTGGCTGTCGGCGTTGCACGAAGCTCACGCCAACCGCAACGCGGTGCTGGCCGAACTCGCTGCACCGCCCGCGCCCGTCACCGGGATCTCGGTCGACGACGTCGTCCACGGGGTCAAAGATCTCGGCGTCACGCCGGCGAAGGACCCCCTGACCGATCCATTCTATCGGCTGGTCAGCAACTCGCTCGGCGCTGTGCAACCGGTCACCGTGCCGCCGACCGGTCCGCCGGGTCCTCTACCGGTAACGCCGAGCAGGCTCGACGGCGCGGTGTACGCGGCGCGTCTGGTCTACGAGCGCCCGCACTGCCCGCCATCGCACCGACTGACGATCAGCGCGCCGACGGAGGCTTTCCAGCTCGCCCACTTCTACGACCCCGACGCGCCGTTCCGGCAGAACCGCATCGTGCTGCCGGTCGACACCTCGCTAGAGGGTCTGCGCAAGTTCCCCCGGGCCGTCACAATCGAACTGTCGGCGCAGCTGCGCAGGCAGATGGAACGCGTCCAGGCGATCAAACTCAAAGACCTCGACGAGGGCAACATCCCCGGTGAACGCCCGCTCGATCTCGGCCTGGTGTGCTCGCTGTCGATTCCGATCATCACCATCTGCGCCCTGGTGCTGCTGATGATCATCGTATCGCTGCTCAACATCGTGTTCTTCTGGGTTCCGCTGTTCAGATTCTGCCTGCCGAAAGCGCCGTGATGGCCACCCCGACGGACGCCGACCTCTTCGGACAGGGCATCGCCTTTCCGCCGCGCCTGGACGCCGACGGACGATTCGGGTGGGCGATCGGGCACCGCAGCGTGCGTGACGCGATCCGCATCATTCTTACCACCGAGCCGGGGGAGCGGATCATGCTGCCGAACTTCGGGGCTGGGCTCCGCGCGTTCCTGTTCGAGCCGAACATCCCTGCGACCCACCGGCTCATAGAGGAAAAGATCGACCATGCGCTGCGGCGCTGGGAACCTCGCGTCGCCGTCGGCTCGGTGCTGGTCGCCGCACACCCAGACGACCCGGCGCGCGCCACCGTGTCCATCAACTACACCCTGGTGGCCACCCAGACCCACGAACACGTTGAGCTGGCGGTGCCCGTCGCCGGGGGGCCGGCAGCATGAACATCCTCGAACCTCCGCGCATCGACGACCGCACCTACCGCGAGTTGCTCGCCGAAGCGACCGCCCGTATACCCGTGCATAACCCGGAGTGGCGCAACTTCACCGACGCAGATCCCGGCATGACCCTGCTGCAGCTGTGGGCGTTCATGTCGGAGAACCTGCTCTACCAGGCCCGCCTCATCCCCGACCGGGTCCGGCTCACCTTCTTCGAGCTGCTCGGGATCGACATCCCACCCGCCACCGCCGCCCGGGGCGTCGTGGCGTTCGACTTCCCCAAGGGCCGGCTCGAGGTCACCTCGATCCCCACCGGTCAGGAGGTGTTGGCAAGTCGGGTGCCGTTCCGGACCACAACCGGGCTGACCGCGGCTCCGGTGCAGGTCCGCGCCTACGTCAAGCGGCGTGTGGCGGCCGAGGAGGGCTTCGATGAGCAGTACGCGCTGCTGTTCGGCAGCTTCCTCGACGAGGGCGCCACCTTCGACTACTACCGGACCGAGCCGGTCATGTGGTCGGCGACCGGTGCCAACACCGTGGATGCGGCCAGCACCGTCGACGGCGCGATCTGGCTGGCAGTGCTGGCCCGCCGCGCGGCCGAAGTCACGCCGGCTCGCGAGCTACTCGGCGGCACGGTCCTGACCCTCGGCGTCGTCCCCGACGTGACTCTCGACACGGTCGTGTTGCCGCCGGCCGGCTCGGCCGCCGCGACCAGCACCGAGGCGTTCGAGTTCCATCTGCCTGACACCTCGGTCGCCCTGTCCGCCTCCGCCGCCGGCCGCGTCCCCACCTACCGGCCGATCGAGACCCGCACGGACACCAATGTCCTCGCCGAACCGGGTGTGGTGGAGCTGTTGTTGCCGTCGTCGCAGCAGCTGAACCATTGGGACGACCTGGACCCCCTGGAGGCCGGAGTCGGCGCGTTCCCCCCGATGCTTGAGGGCTCCGACGCCGAGCGGCTCATCACCTGGATACGGATGCGGACCGCGGGCGGCGCGGGTCGCGATGCCGCCGGTCGCCGTACCGCCCGTCTGACCTGGATCGGCGCCAACGCCGCACTCGTCGAACAGTGCACCCGCATCACCCGCGAGCTGGTCGGTCACGGCAGCGGGCTGCCAGACCAGCATTACCGCCTCGCCAACGTGCCGGTGCTGCCGGACACCGTCGAGATCATCATCGACGGCCAGGCGTGGGGGTTGGTCGACGACCTGATGCAGGCCGGACCCGAGATACCGACCGGTGCACCCTCCGGGCGTCCGGGGATCGCGCCCGACCCGAACCTGCCGAGCCGTGTCGTCAAGTTCGGGGCCGCGGCCGGCGAGCTGGTCTTCGGCGACGGCCTGCATGGGGCCCGGCCACCCAAGGGCGCCGCGATCGTCGCCTCCTACGACACCGGAGGCGGCCGCCAGGGCCTCGTCGGCGCCGGCTCGATCTCCCAGGCGCCGTTCCTGCCGGCCGGCGCGCGGGTCGCCAACCCGTTGCCGACCTGGGGCGGCGACGAAGCCCCCACCGTCGCGCAGGCCGAGCGGTCGATCGCGGCGTTCGTGCGCCACCGCGACCGGATGGTAGCCCCGGCCGACTTCGAAGACGTCACTCGCCAGACCCCGGGTGTCGATCTCGGACGCGTCGAGGCGCTGCCCCTGGTGCACCCGGACCTTCCCGGTCAGCAGCTGCCCGGCGTGGTGACGCTGCTTCTCATCCCACTGCACGACCCGGTATCGCCCGATGCGCCCACGCCCGACCAGCACTTCCTGCGGGCCGTGTGCGACTACGTCGAGGACCGGCGGCTGCTGACCACAGAAGTTCACCTGCGCGGCCCGGTCTACGTGCCGGTCTGGGCGTCCATCGGTATCGACGTGATGCCCGGACGCGCGGTGGGCCCCGTGCGGGAGGCCGCCAAGGCCGCGGTCCGGGCCTACCTGTCGCCTCTCACCGGCGGACACCCCGGCACCGGCTGGCCGCTGCTCACCCCAGTGAGCCGACTGGAGCTGACCGCGGTGGTGGCCCGGGTCGACGGCGTCGGGAAGGTCTTCGACGTGCAGCTCGCCGGCGAGGGCGGTACCCCGGTCGAGCAGGTCGACATGCCGACCGCGCTGCACCTGCCTCACCTGGTCGGCATCGAGGTTCGTCAGGGTGACCCGCTGCCGATCACCAATCTGCAGGGTGTGGCCGAACCCGCCCCTTCGGGCCTGCCCATCCCCGTCGTGCCCGAGGAATGCTGATGGACGCCAACGGCACCCGGCTGCATCTGGTCCTCGGATTCGACGACTGGGCTCGCTCGATCGTTGCACCCGCCGATCCCCGCGTGTGCTTCGACGGCCAGCACGACACGCTCGGGCTGCGGCCGCGCCCGTTCATCTTCCCTACCCGCGCGCACGCAACCCCCCTGCTACCGGCCGACCGACGGGGCGCCGGGGTGGATCGCTACGGAAACCGCTTCTGGATCGGCTCTGACCGGCGCAGCGTGTGGGCTTCGAGAGCCGCCGAAACCCGGGCCTTCAGCTGGTGGCCGCCAACGCCGGGGCCACGGCGCGAGCCCGATGGCGCGTTCACCCGGTGCGAGTCGCCCGCGTTCGACGATCTCCAGCTCAGCGGTCTGGCCATCACCCCCGGTCACCACCTGGTCGTCGGTGTGCTCGACCTGCCCGTCGGCGACTCGGTCGGGGGCGGTCTGCTGGTGTTCGATCTGACCGGTGGGGGCCCCCCGCTCCCGCTGGGGTGGCCGGCGGGCCTGGGTGTGCGCCCGTTCGACCTCGCGGCGACACCGGATGGAGGGGTGGTGGTGCTCGACGTCGCCCACCCGTCAGTGCCCGGACCTGCCAGGCTGTGGCACGTGGACCGCCACCTGCGGGTGGTGCCCCCGACCGCGATGCAGCCCGCCGACGCGTACGCACCCCATTTCCGTCCGGTCGACACCGACGCCGGTGGGGGGGACGCCACCGCGGCGGTTGACCGCTGCGATCTGCACCGGGCCGACGCGGCGTGCGCGGTGGCACTCGACGTCACCTGGGCGACCGCGGTCGAGGCACTCCCCGACGGCTCGGTCCTGGTGCTCGACCGGGTCGGTCCCCGCGACCGCCTCGAAGTGTCGCGGTGGCGTTGCGGTCACCGGACAGCGTTCGAGATCCGTGGGAACGACCCCACCGATCCCGCCACCACCTTGGCGTGCACCGACCAGCGCGCCAGTGTTCAACAGGCGCTCGGCGGGGCGGTTGGCCACGATCTGGTCGCCGTCGCGGCGACCGACACCGGGGCTCTCGCGCGGCTGTTCATTGTCGACGACCGCGGCGACCAGGCGTTCGAGTTCGTCCTCGACGAGACCGGCGCCGACCTCGTGAGCAGCTACCACCCCCTGCGGTTGTTCTCCGGCAAGGCGCTGATCTCCGACGGGTCGACCGTGTCCTATGACCTCGCCGACCGGTGGTATCCGATTCCGACGCTGCCGGTGCGCCGATATGCGACCGAGGCGGTGATCGTGCTCGCCCCCGGGGACGGCACCCACCGCGGCTTCGATGCCGGCGCGCCGGGCACCGTCTGGCATCGGCTCGTGTTCGACGCTGCGATCCCGCCCGGCACCACGGTGTCGGTGGACACCCGTGCCGCTGATGACCTCGTCGTCCTGCAGCGTCAGCGGTGGCTGACCGAACCGGATCCCTACCTGCGCGGTGGGGGAAGCGAGATCCCCTACCACGAGTACCGGCCGGGGGCCTGTGTGGGCCAGGGCAGCTGGGAGCTGCTGTTGCAGCATGCGGTCGGGCGCTACCTGCAGGTCAGGCTGACGCTGCGCGGAGACGGGCGCCGCACCCCGCGGCTGTGGGCGGCGCGGCTGCACTATCCGCGATTCTCCTATCTGGAGCACTACCTACCCGACATCTACCGTGGGGACCGCGAGTCGGCCTGGTTCCTGGACCGCTACCTCGCCAACGCCGAAGGCCTGTACACGGCGCTGGAAGGCCGCATCACCGCGATCCGGCGACTCGTCGACCCGAAGACCATCGACACCGAATTCCTGCCGTGGCTGGCCGCATGGGTAGGCGCTGTCGTGGAACCCGATTGGGAGCCGGAGCGCCAGCGTCTGCTGGTCCGGTACGCCGCCCGGATGTTCACCCGCCGCGGCACACCCCGCGGTCTGATCGAGGCGATCCGGCTGGCCACCGACCCGTGCCCCACCGAGGCCATCTTCGATCCCGATCCGCGCGTCGACCGGTTCGATGTGCGGGTCGTCGAGGCGTTCCGGACCCGCTCGGTGCCGGGCACCGCCCTGGGTGATCCGACCGATCTGGCGGGTCCGCGCTACACCGCGCCGGAAGCGCGGTGGCGGCTCACCGAGGGCGGCTCGGCGCTGCAGCGTCGTTGGCGGGCGTTCCTGGCCGACCGCTACGACACCGGCGGCGGCGACCTGAGCACAGCTGTTGCTGCAGCGTGGGGGGCGCCGGTGGCCGCGGTCGGCACACCGCCCGCCTTCCCGGTGCTCACCCCGGTGATCGCCGCAGCGGCGCGGGACTGGGGCCAGTTCGTGCGGGCCGAGCTGGCTGTCACCTACGCCGACGTCGGCGCCAACGACCTCGCGGGCTACCGGGCATTTCTGGCCCAGCGCTACCGCCGGATCGAGGACTACCGCACCGCCTGGGCGGTCACCGCCACCGCCGCGCCGGGCAGCTTCGGTGCGGTCGGTTTCCCGGCCCAGCTGCCAGCCGACGGTGCACCGCTGCAGGACTGGATGCTGTTCGTGTCATCGGTGCTGCCGGTCCGGCGCGCGGCCCACCAGGCGATGGTGCTCGTCCCGATCCGCTTCGAGGACTCCGACGAGGCGCGACGACAACGCCTCGGCCGGGTTCAGCGCGTCGTTGACGTCGAGCGGCCGGCCCACACCCTGGTCACGGTCGCGCCGTACTGGGCCGCGTTCCGCGTCGGCTCGGCGCGGGTGGGGTTCGAGACGATCGTCGGCGAAGGCAGCCGGTACGTCGACCTGGTCCTCGGCGCCGACCGGCTGGCGCACGCCGCGATCCCGGGCGGCGCCAACTGGCGGGTCGAGGACCGGGTGGTCGTCGGCCGCAACCGAATCGAGCGGTCGGCGCACCCGGCCGGAACAGGAGGCCAGTGATGGGCGGATTCACACCCAGTGCTGCCGGTGCGGCCGGCCTCGACGCGCGCAAACGGGTGAACTACCAACTCGGGCTGGTGCTCGGCGAGGACGAATTCCGCCAGGACCAGTTCCACCACCGTGAACGCGACCACCACGCGACCCGCGCCCTGCACGGGTATGGGACGGTGTCGGGGCTGGCCGTCGGCTACGACCACGCCAATCGCCGGCTGCATGTGCGACCCGGCCTCGCCGTCGACCCGGCCGGACGTCTGATCTGCGTGCCGGTCGAATACTGCGCCTCGCTCACCGACTGGCTGCGCGACCATGCCGACAGTGACGAGGTCAGCGGCGGCCTACCGGCCACCCTCACCGTGTACGTGGTGTTGTGCTGGACCGAATGCCCAACCGACGACGTCCCGATCCCGGCCGACTCCTGCCTGTCGGCCGAACACTCCCGCGCGGCCTCACGGCTGAAGGACTCGTTCGAGCTGCGCCTGCGCACCCAGCCACCCCCGCCGGTCGGCGAAGTCGCACCCGGCAGCCTCGACGGTCTCGACGTGCTCATCAGCGAACTACGCGGCATGCTTGACGTCTCCGGCGGCTCACCGCCCGACACCGACGGCGTTGCCGCACTGTTGCGTGACTGGGCCGTCGATCGGCGACCCGAGGTGGTCGCCGGCGAGGCCTGCCTGCCCGCGCCGGACGAGACCTGCGTGCTGCTGGCCCGGGTCGACCTCGACACCGCGGTCGGGCTCGGCGGCGTCGACGTCGCCGCCGCCACCATCGACGACGCCGAACGTCCCATTCTGGTCAGCACCCGGCTGCTCCAGGAAGCCCTGATCGCCGGCGGCGACCAGGGCGGTATCGGGCACAGCCACAGCCTTTCCGGTCTTGATGACGTCAACCTCGGGGTCGGCCCGGCCGCCGGTGACGAACTGGTGTTCGACGGCGTCAGTTGGGTTCCCGGCAATCTCGGTGGTGGGGGCGTGGCCGATCACGGCGCCCTGGCCGGCCTCGGCAACGACGACCACCCGCAATACCTGCTGACCGACGGCAGCCGGCCGCTGAGCGGCGACCTCAGCGCCGGCAACAACCGGCTGACCGATCTGCCCGCCGCCACCGCCGCCGGGCAGCCGATCGTGTTCGGCCAGGACGCCGGTGGTGATCTGGTACAGCAGTACCCCGACCTGGAGTTGGCCGCCATCCAGAACACCCCGGTCACTGCCCGGGCTCCGGCCGAACGGCACGTGCTCCTCGTTCGCAACGGGCAGTGGGTCGCCGGACGCCCCAGCATCGTTCCACTCGCGACGATCAGGCGGGCAATGAACCAGCGGTACATCGTGTGGTTCAACCTCGATGCACCGGCGAATCAAGCTGAGATCGACCACGACAGCGTGGAGGGCTCTCTAGTTGTCCAGCGCGAAACTGATGTCGACCCCTTCCTCGATCCCGCCACGACAGGGAGACCAAGCCGCCTCAGCCGCAACGTGTACGTCGTCCAGGTTAGAAACGATCGAACAACGTTGCGATTCACCTTCGACCTGAACCGGCTTCGGCTGACCGGGGGCGGCGGCGGGACCGTCCTTGACTGGGCCAACCACAACGGCATCTGGTTCACCGGGCAGGTCGATGACCTCGTCACGGTGTTCGTATTCGGCTCCGATCCGCAGCTCTGAGGAGAACGACGATGGAGCAGCTCGCACTCGACACTGCGTTCGCGACCAGGGGCATCCCGCACGTCGCGTTCTGGAACGGGCGGGTGTTGACCGCCGAGGATCTGCGCGCCGAGCAGGTGGCCAACCTGCTGGGACGCAACCGGATCGGCCGCGCCGTCGGCGCCGGGATGGTCCGCGGGTTTGCAGTGTCCCCCGGATCGTCACCGACGCACGTCATGGTCAGCGCCGGACTGGCGGTCGACCCGTCGGGGCAGATGATCGAACTGCCGGTCGATGTAGACCTGTCGCTGGTCGTGCCGGCCGAAACCGCCGGCGGCGACGGGGTGTTCACGGTGTGCGACCCGGTCACCTCGAACACGCCGACCGGCACCGGGCTGTACCTGCTCGCCGCGCGGCCCGCGTCGCAGTCACAATCATTGGCGGTCGGGGTGGAGGCCCTCGGGTCCGGCGTGGCCACCGAATGCGGTCCGAAGTACACCGTGGACGGCGTGTCGTTCCGTCTCATCGGCATCGACGCCACCGCGCTGGCCACCCAGGCCGGCCACGACCCCGCCGACGTCGACGACCTCGGCGCCCTCGGCGGCGCGACGCAGAGTCCACTGGCCCGCAACGTTTTGGCCCACCTGTTCCTCGACACCGTGCCCTGGTCGCAGCGCTTCGCCGACCCGTTCGGGGACCCGACCGGCCAGGTCGAACTCGGCACCCTCGCCGCCCTGCGCGCCGGCGCGCTGCGACCGTGCGAGGTTCCGATCGCGCTGATCACCTGGTCGTTCGACGGCGTCGGATTCATCGACACCTGGGCGGTGCGCCGGCCACCGTCGACCGAACCGGCCTACACCGCGATCCAGTCGCTGGGGACCGCGCGCCGACAACTCCTCGGGCGGGCATCGTTCGCCCAGTTCCAGGACCACCTCGACACCATCCGCAGCGAGCTCGGCCCGGCCGCCCGCCAAGCCTTTGAACTCGCCGATGCCTTCCGGTACTTGCCGGCCGCAGGTCTGATCCCGATCGCCCGTACCGGCCGCAGCGGATTTGCCGACACCGTGTTCGGCGACGCCATCGTGCGCGGCCCCGTCCCAATCGCACCCACCCGCGTCGGGGCGATCCTCGACGAGTCGTTCCGTCACACCGCGATTGACCTCGCCAGCGGAGAGGTGATCTTCGTCTACACCGTCGCCGCCGGTTCCGGCGCCGTCGACCACCTGGTGTTCTGCACCAGCCGCATGGAATTCCTCGGCGACGAACTGGTGATCGACGCGGTCTTCCCCGGCGGAACCCTGTTCATCGGGCAGCAGATCGAGATCCGGGGCCGCGGCTTCGGCTTCACCACCGGAGATGCCCGGGTCCGTTTCGATGACCGGGCCGCTAACCCGCTGCCGGGATCCTCGGATACCAGGCTGCTCGTCACGGTGCCCCTCACCCTGACCGTCGACCCGACAGGCACCGCGATGACGCTCGAGGTGTCCAGCAACATCGGCACCGACTCGGTACCCGTCGTCGTAGGCCACCCCGAACAGTCACCAGTCGGCCAGCTACACGTCGAGTGGGTGTCTGTCGAGCCCACGACGCTGGAGATCGGCCTGCCCGCCACCCTTACCTACCGGATCCGGTCGGCCGTCACTCCGGCCGTCGACGTCGTGCTCACCCAGTCGGCGACCGACTTCGCGCAACTCGTCGACGAGGCGGGCACGGCCATCACCGGCCCGATCCGGATGAACACCGGCGACGAGAAGACGGTGCGGCTGCAGATCGAGAAAGTGCCACAGGTCGCCACCCTCACCATCAGCCTCGCCGCTGCGGTCGGGGGCATTACTGGCTCCAACACACGGCAATTCACGATCGGGATGCCGACACCGCCACGCGACCCGGCCATCACCATCCTGTCTCCCGACTTCGACCCGCAGCCCGGCCCGGCGGCCACCTTCGACGGCACCACAATCCGAATGGCCCACCAGGCCACCGCCAACCTCGAATTCGTGCTGGAGGTCACCCAGCCGGGATCGTACGAGGTGCGGGTCGAACCGTCATCGCTGTCCCCGCCGTGGCCGAGCGTGCTGTCGGCCCCGTCAACCGGAGTGTTCCCCAGCATCCAGGTCAGCGAGATCGGCGGCGACGGCGTGGCCACCCGCGAGATACGGGTGACGGTGGGCCGGGACAGCTCCGGAGCGCCGCCACCCGCGACCGTCACTCTGATCGTGAACCGGCCCGGCCGGGCCGACGACGCGCGGGTGTCATTCCAGCTCGCCGGTCTATGACGACTCGTCCACAACGAGGAGGATCCCATGCCTTGGTGCATACCCGAAGCCGTCGGCGTCCCCGGGCTGTTCGGCCAGCCACCGACCTGGCAGCCCATCGCCGCGCTCAACGGACACACCGCCTGGTCGACTACCAATTCGGTGTCGACCCCGCTCGGCCTCGACGATCCCCGCTGGCAGGGACATCTGTCCATCGGCTTCCCGTCGGTCACCGCGGCGCCCACGAGTTGCTGCGGGGGATCGGCGGCCACGTCGCAAACCTTCGGCGCCGCCACCAATGACGATGTCGTGTTCCGTGCCCTGTACGACTCCGTCGGCGCCGGCCGCTTCCTCTATCTGTCATGGTGGGTCAAGGCCGCCGACGTCAACAGCCTGCTCGACGACGCCATTCACGTCGGTTTCACCCGCGCCAGCGGCGACCCGTTCGTGCTACGCATCATACCGAGCACCTCGCCGGCGACGGTGAGCGCCGCACCGGTCGGCCCGGTCACCGTCTCAACGGTGCCCGCCGGCGGCGGCCCGGTGGGAACCTGGACCGAGAACGGCGGGGCGACGCCGTCGTGGATCGCCGCCAACACTCACGTCTGGGTCGACTCGGTGTCACACCGGTGGGCCGTGCAGATGCGCGTCCCCATCGGCGACTCGAACGTCGACACGCAGCTCAACCTCGCGGACACCTTCAAGATGTGGTTCGAGGTGTCGATCGAACTGCCCGGAAACCTCATGGCCCCCTACAGCTGGCCCCGCGACGTCTGCGTCGTCGACTTCTGCGGCCTGCCCAGCCGGATGAACGTACCCGACCCCGCCGACTGGGGCGACTTCCACCTCAGCACCGGCCCCGGCGACCCCGCCTGCACAGCCACCGGCTTCGTCAGGCTCACCGTCGCCGATGTCGGCACGCAGAACGCCCCTACGTCAAAGATCAACCTCGTCTCCGACAACACGTTCGAGGCCAAGCCCGAGAACCTGACCGGCGCCACGGTGAACCCGGGTGAAATCCACGCCGAATTCCGCCTGGCCAACTGGGGGTCGGTGGCCGACCCGAACGCCCCGTGGAGTCCGATACCGGCCACCGGCGGGTCGACCAACCCCGCGTCGAACACCGGCAGCATCGCCAATGCGACCAAGGGCCTCATCACCATGAAATGGCAGCTGAGCAATGCCGAGCGGGACCAGTTCGCCCCCGGCGGCCCCAAATCCCGCCACCAATGCATCCTCGTCACCCTCAGCGGGGCCCACGCGTTCAACCCGGCCAGCGTCTGGCGCAACATGGACTTCGTCTCCGCGTCGACCATGCTTCGTGCCGCGACGATCAGCAACGTCGGCTTGGGCCCCAGCCCCGTGCCCGGAAACCCACGGCCGGCTTACATCCTCGTCGAGAAGCTGAACATGCCGCCGACGGTGAGCGGCGGCAGCCAAGATCGCCCGCCCGACGCCACGGAGCGCGCAGCGGACGGTCATGGCACTGGCCATGGCAACGGCGAACAGGATCCCACCGAGCTGCTCGCCGAAGCGGCCAAGCAGCTCGGCGACCCCAACGATCGGCTCGAACAGCAACCTACGATCCGCTACCACGCCTACCACGACACCGGCCTGGACGTGAACCGCGACGGCAGAACACGACGGGTGGTGCGTCCAGGCACGGCGTTTGGGTTCTTCGTCGACCACGAGGGGGACCTCGGCGGCTGGCACGACGAGATCCGCGGCGCCACCCAGCTGACCGAACGATTCTTCTCGCTTGAGGTGCCCGAAGAAGGTACCGCGCAGATCACCACCGTCGTCGAGGCGCTGGAGCCGGGCCGACCCGGATGCCTGGGCGCGATCTGGCGCTTCATTGAATCGATCCTCAAACGCATCACCGGACTGTTCGGTCCGTGACATGTCGGCGATGCCCGCGTTGACCGACACGATCGGAACCGTTCGTGTCAGGAGCGCCCAAGACAACCCGCAGAGCAAGCTGGCGGCCTCCGACGCCGTGCGCCGAGTTGCACTGCGCACGACGGGGCCCTCATCGCGCGCCATCCTCGTGATCCGGTCGATCACCGACTGCCGCCTCGACCCGCAGCGGCGGGCAGCATTCAGCGCAGATTTGCAGCACCGCGTCGACCAATGCTGGCGCTCGGCACTGCCACCCATCCCGGCGGCGGCGACTGCGAACGCCGTCGTGTTCCGCGACCTGACCGAGCTGCTCACCCACTATCTCGTCGATCTCGCCGATGCCCGTGTCGGCGATCGCTGGTGGTGGGCCGCGCTGCACGGCAGGTTTGCCTGGAACGACACCGTGGCCGGGATCCTCTCCGAGCAGATGGCCTGCACGCCCAGCATTTTCGCCGAACTGCGGACGCTGGGACGGCTAGCCCACGTCGTTTCGGTGCTTGACGAGCCGACATGTGCGCAACTCACCAGGACACTCACCGACGTCCACGCCGCGCCCCGTTTCACGCGGGCCCTCGACGCTGTGACGGCACCGGCGCCGGTCGGCAAACCAGTCGCTGACTGCGCCTACCGGGCATTTGTGGGCACACTGACCGGCATCGTCGGCCCCGCCCGGCGACTGTTCGCCGCCTGCGCATTGCAACTCGCCGACGACCCCCTCCTGGCACGGTCATCGGCCTTCACCCACGTCGCGGTGGCAGTCGCCGCCGCCCCACCCGCAACCGAGCACGACAGCGCCCCGGTCGACGACGTCGAACCGCGCCCTGCCGCAACCGACGCCGGTTCTGCCAAATCGGCCCGACACACCCGCGATCCGGTACCCATCCCGGCCCGAGCCGGGCCTCGGCGGCGGCAGGAGCCCGCCCCCGAGGCGACGGCGTCACCCGCGCCCGAGC
>NZ_JAALEG010000022.1 GCF_011058165.1 Rhodococcus aetherivorans | reverse complement strand
GTCTGCCGGCGCGGAGAACGCGAGGGGCCCCGCACCGGCAGGTGCGGGGCCCCTCGATCGAACGTGTCAGGCGTTGCCGGACAGCTTCTCGCGCAGCGCGGCGAGCTGCGCGTCGCTGGCCAGCGAACCACCGGTCGACTCGGCGGTGCCGGTCTCGGCACCCGTCTCCGACGAGTAGTTGGTGCCGGAGACACCCGCGGCAGCCTCGGCGGCCTCGTCGGCAGCCATCTTCTCGATCTGCGCGGTGTGCATCTTGTGGCGACGCTCGGCCTCCGCGTAGCGGGACTCCCACTCCTCACGCTGCTTCTCGAAGCCCTCGAGCCATTCGTTGGTCTCGGGGTCGAAGCCCTCGGGGAAGATGTAGTTGCCCTGCTCGTCGTAGCTGTCGGCCATGCCGTACTTCGACGGGTCGAACTCGGCGTTGTAGTCCTCGTTCGCCTGCTTCAGCGACAGCGAGATGCGGCGACGCTCGAGGTCGATGTCGATGACCTTGACCATCGCGTCGTCGCCCACGGCCACGACCTGGTCCGGAACCTCCACGTGGCGCTCGGCGAGCTCGGAGATGTGCACCAGGCCCTCGATGCCCTCCTCGACGCGGACGAACGCGCCGAACGGAACGAGCTTGGTGACCTTGCCCGGGACGATCTGACCGATCGCGTGGGTCCGGGCGAACTGACGCCACGGGTCTTCCTGGGTGGCCTTGAGCGAGAGCGACACGCGCTCCCGGTCGAGATCGACGTCGAGAACCTCGACCGTGACCTCGTTGCCGACCTCGACGACCTCGGACGGGTGGTCGATGTGCTTCCAGGACAGCTCGGAGACGTGCACCAGACCGTCGACCCCGCCCAGATCGACGAACGCGCCGAAGTTGACGATGGAGGACACGACGCCCTTGCGGACCTGGCCCTTCTGGAGCTGGTGCAGGAACTCGCTGCGGACCTCGGACTGGGTCTGCTCGAGCCAGGCGCGACGCGACAGGACCACGTTGTTGCGGTTCTTGTCGAGCTCGATGATCTTGGCCTCGATCTCCTTGCCGACGTACGGCTGCAGATCGCGGACGCGGCGCATCTCGACGAGCGACGCGGGCAGGAAGCCACGCAGGCCGATGTCGAGGATCAGGCCGCCCTTGACGACCTCGATGACGGTGCCCTTGACGGCCTCGTCCTTCTCCTTGAGCTCCTCGATCGTGCCCCACGCGCGCTCGTACTGCGCACGCTTCTTCGACAGGATCAGGCGGCCTTCCTTGTCCTCCTTGGTGAGAACCAGGGCCTCGACCTCGTCGCCGACGGAGACGACCTCGTTGGGGTCGACGTCGTGCTTGATGGAGAGCTCGCGGGACGGGATGACGCCTTCGGTCTTGTAACCGATGTCGAGCAGCACCTCGTCGCGATCAACCTTGACGATGGTGCCTTCCACGATGTCGCCATCGTTGAAGTACTTGATCGTGGCGTCGATGGCGGCGAGGAAATCCTCGGCGGAGCCGATGTCGTTGACGGCTACCTGCGGCGAGGTGACGGTGGTGGAGGGCATGTGTTGAGTTGCTCCGGACGGGTTGGTGTCGGTTGATGAAGTTCGGTCGGACAAGCGGACCGCGCGCCGCGCGAACGCCACGCACACTCCGCCGCGGGCGCCCGCGCCGGATCCTTATCGGGCCACGGGCGGACACTCGCGATCATCAGGCTACGCGTCCCGGTGCTAGCTGGGCAAACCCGGCCCGGGCGCGGCGGGCCCGCGGCTCTACGCTGAACGACATGTCCGACGACCGTCACGCCCACGCCCAGTCCGTCCTGGGAGCCACCCACGCAGGTCGGGCCCGCCTCGGCACGCGGGACAGTGAGCGCGCGAGCCGCACCTGGTGGGACGCCGACGCCGCGGACTACCACCGCACCCACGGCGAGTTCCTCGGCGTGGACTCGGCGGAGGGCGAGTTCGTGTGGTGCCCGGAGGGGCTGCACGAGGGCGACGTGCACCTGCTCGGCGACGTCGCCGGCAAGGACGTCCTCGAGCTCGGCTGCGGGTCGGCGCCGTGCGCCCGCTGGCTCGCGGGCCGGGGCGCCCGGGCGGTGGGTCTGGACATCTCCATGGGGATGCTCGCGCGCGGGCTGACCGCGATGGACCGCGGCGGACCGCGGGTACCGCTCGTGCAGGCCGGCGCGGAGGACCTGCCCTTCCCGGACGAGAGCTTCGACATCGCGTGCTCGGCGTTCGGGGCGGTACCGTTCGTCGCCGACTCGGCGCGGGTCATGCGGGAGGTCGCGCGGGTGCTGCGCCCGGGCGGGATCTGGGTGTTCGCGGTCAACCACCCGATCCGCTGGATCTTCCCGGACGACCCCGGTGAGCGGGGACTGACCGCGATGCTGCCGTACTTCGACCGCACCCCGTACGTGGAGGTCGACGAGGCCGGCGTCCCCACCTACGTCGAGCATCACCGCACCGTCGGGGATCGGGTCCGAGAACTCGTCGCGGCCGGCCTCGAGGTACGCGACATCGTCGAACCCGAATGGCCGGAGGGGCTCGACCGCGAGTGGGGCCAGTGGAGCCCGCTGCGCGGGGAACTGTTCCCCGGCACCGCGATCTTCTGCAGCCGTAAACCGGACTGACCCGCCCGCGACCGCCCGCCCGGCCGATCACCCGTCCGGCCGATGCCCGGTCCCCGCCTGTGTCATGGTCGTGGGGTGACGCCCGCCGAGGACGACTCCGGCGCACCGCGAGCGCCCCGCGCCGATCACCGCGACCCGCCGCGGCACGGCGGCCGGTTGCTGCCCACCACGCGGCTCGACGCGTTCTCCGACGGCGTCTTCGCGATCGTGATCACCCTGCTCGTCCTCGAACTGGACGTACCCGAATCCGCAGCCCGGCTGCTCGAGGACCTGCGCGCCGAGTGGCCCTCCTTCCTGGGATACCTGGTCAGCTTCGCCTTCATCGGTGGTGTGTGGGTCGAGCACAGCAACCTCACCCGGTTGCTGCGGGCGACCGACGGGGTCTTCTTGCGCCTGAATCTGCTGCTGTTGCTGTTCGTGACCTTCCTGCCGTTCACCACCAGCCTGATGGCGACCCACCTGTCCGACGCGGCGCGAAGGCCGGCCACGGTGGCGTTCGGCCTGAACCTGACCCTGGCGATACTCATGAGCAACGTGCTGATCGCCTACGCCGTGCGCAACGCCGACCTGACCGACGAGGCGGGCCGGGCCGAACTGCCGGCGCTGGCCCGGGAACGATGGTCGGTGGCGGTACTCATGGCCGCATCGACCCTCCTGGCGGCGTTCCTGCCGCAGCTCGCGGTGGCGTTCTACCTCGCGGTGGCGGTGCTTCTGCTCGTCGAGCCGTTCCGGCTTCTCCGGGCGCCCCGGCACCGAGCAGGCACCGGGTCCGCGTGAACCGGCACCCGGGGGCCTTCGGCCCTTCTGGTCGCCGGAGCGGCCGCCTATGTTGGGCAGCAGGACGACCCGTCCCTCCCACAGACGGGAGACGACCGTGAGCGAGCCTGCGACCCCGGGGCAGGACGATGCCCTGCTGCTCTCGGTGGTCCGGGATCTGGTGGCCGAGAGGTACACGGTCGATCGCGCGGCCGGCACACGGCTCGACAGCGTCTTCGATCGTGATCTCGGGCTCGACAGTCTCGCGGTCACCGAGCTGATCTCCCGCGTCGAGGATGCGTTCGGGGTGAGCCTGGATCATGGGGTGCTCGGCACCGTGACCACCCCGCGTCAGCTGCTGACGGCGGTGCACCACGCACCCGCGCGGGAGCGCCGCCGGCCGGTGCCCGCGCGACGGGCGGCGCCCCCATGCACCGACCGGACGCCGGACGCGACCGCGACCCTGACCGAGGCGCTCTCGTGGCACGCCCGCACCCATCCGGATCGGGTCCACCTGCGCATTCTCACCGAGGGACACCAGAGCGAGATCAGCTACGGCGAGCTGCATTCCGCGGCTGCCACGGTGTCCGCCGCGCTGCTCGCCCACGATCTCCGGCCCGGTGACGCGGTCGGCCTCATGCTTCCCACCAGCCGGGACTACTTCACCACATTCACCGGCGTGCTCCTGGCCGGGGGCGTCCCGGTACCGGTCTATCCGCCGGCGCGTCCCTCCCAGCTCGCCGAGCACCTCCGTCGGCAGGTGCACATTCTCGACAACGCACGGACCCGTGTGCTGGTCACCGACCCGGAGGCCGCCCGCCTGGCCCGGTTGACGCGCGGCCAGGTGGAGACGGTGCGCCACGTCCTGACCCCGGGCGACCTGGCCGGCTGCGGGGAGGCGACCGGCGGACCGCGCGGCGCCGGCGACATCGCCCTGTTGCAGTACACCTCCGGCAGCACCGGCGACCCCAAGGGCGTGACCCTGACCCACGCGAATCTGCTCGCCAACATCCGTGCGATGGGCAAGGCAGCCGAGGTCTCCACCTCCGACGTCTTCGTCAGCTGGCTGCCGCTCTACCACGACATGGGCCTGATCGGCGCCTGGTTGTCCGGCCTGTACTTCGGGGTGCCGCTGGCGGTGATGTCCCCGCTGGAGTTCCTCGCCCGCCCGGCGCAGTGGCTGTGGGCGATCCACACCCACCGCGGCACCCTGTCGGCGGCTCCGAACTTCGCCTACGAGTTGTGCCTGCGCCGAATCGCCGACGCCGACGTCGAGGGGCTCGACCTCGGCTCGCTGCGCATGCTGTTCAACGGCGCCGAAGCCGTGAACGCGGACACCGTGATCCGGTTCGGCGAGCGGTTCGCCGCCTACGGACTCCGCCGCGAGTCCCTGGCCCCGGTCTACGGGCTGGCCGAAGCATGTGTCGGCCTCACCTTCCCGCCCGTGGGACGGGGACCGGTGATCGATTCGGTCGCCCGCGAACGTTTCCTGCGCACCGGCCGGGCGGCCCCCGCCACCGACGAGGACCCGAACCCGCTGCGCTTCGTCGCCTGCGGCCGGCCGATCCCGGATCACCGGATCCGGGTGGTCGACTCGGCTGCGAACGTGCTCGGCGACCGGCGCGAGGGCCGGATCGAGTTCCGCGGCCCCTCGGCCACCGCGGGGTACTTCCGCAACCCGCAGGCGACCAAGGCGCTGTCCCGGCACGGCTGGCTCGACACCGGCGACCTCGGCTATCTCGACGACGGCGAACTCTACGTCACCGGCCGCATCAAGGACCTCGTCATCCGCGCGGGCCGCAACCTGCACCCGGAGGAGCTCGAGCGGGCGGTGGGCGAGATCCCGGGACTCCGGAAGGGCTGCGTGGCGGTCTTCGCGACCTCCGCGCAGACCGCCGGCACCGAACGCCTGGTCGTGCTGGCCGAGACGCGCGAGACCGAGACAGCCACCCTGGACCGGCTCCGGGAGCGCATCGTCGGGGTCTCCGTGGATCTGCTCGGAACACCGCCGGACGACATCGTGCTCGCCCCACCCGGAACGGTGCGCAAGACCTCGAGCGGCAAGATCCGGCGTTCCGCCACCCGGCAACGCTACGAGCAGGGCGACGTGCGGGCCCGTCCCCGGCCGGTGTGGTGGCAGCTGACCCGCTTCGCGGTCCGCGGTGCGATCCCGAGCCTGCGGCGGGCGGCGCAGCTCGTCCGGACCGGTGCGTTCGCCCTGTGGTGCTGGTCGATGGTCCTCGCGGTCGGCCTGCCGACCCTGATCGCCATGGCGGTGCTGCCCCGCCTCCCGGCGCGCCGCGCGGCCGCGCGCAGGGCCGCCCGCGGTCTCGCCCGCCTGACCCGCACCCCGGTGACCGCGCAAGGGGCCGAGCATCTCGTGCGGCTGCCGAACTGCGTAGTGGTCGCCAACCACGCCAGCTTCCTCGACGGCATCGCGTTGTCGACGATCCTGCCGGGCCGCTACACGTTCGTGGCCGGGGAGGTCTTCGAGCGCAAGCCGTTCATCGGTTTCCTCCTGCGGCGGATCGGTACGCGGTTCGTCGAACGGACCGAACGTGAGCAGAGCGTGGCCGACGCCGATCGGCTGGTCGAGGAGGCACGCGCCGGGGGCCGCCTGGTGGTGTTCCCCGAAGGCGCGCTGTCGCCGGTGCCCGGGCTCCGGTCCTTCCACCTGGGTGCGTTCGTGATCGCCGCACGGGCGGGTCTTCCGGTGGTCCCCGTCGCGATCACCGGCACCCGCGCGATGATGTGGCCCGATCACGGCAGGATCATCCACCGCGGAGCGATCCACCTCGCCGTCGGCGAGCCGATCCTCCCGTCCGGAGACGGCTGGGACGCGGCCGTCGCGCTGGAGCGCGCAGCGCGGGCCGTGATCGCCGAACACTGCGGAGAGCCCGACAGCGGCCGCTGAGGAGGCCCGACCGCTAGAGCAGCTTGGACAGGAACGACTGGGTTCGTTCGTGCTGCGGATTGCGCAGCAGTTCCCTGGGAGCACCGGCTTCGACGACCACGCCGCCGTCCATGAACACCAGTTGGTCGGCGACCTCGCGGGCGAAGCCCATCTCGTGGGTGACCACCATCATCGTCATCCCGCCGGCGGCGAGGTCCCGCATCACCGCGAGAACCTCGCCGACGAGCTCGGGGTCCAGGGCGGAGGTGGGCTCGTCGAAGAGCATGAGCTTCGGCTCCATGGCCAGGGCGCGGGCGATGGCCACGCGCTGCTGCTGGCCGCCGGAGAGCTGGGCCGGGTAGGCGTCGGCCTTGGCCGCGAGCCCGACCTTGTCGAGCAGTTCCCGCCCCAGCGCGACGGCGTCGGCGCGGCGCATCTTCTTCACCAGCATCGGCGCCTCGATGACGTTCTCGAGGGCCGTGCGGTGCGGAAACAGGTTGAAGTGCTGGAACACCATGCCGATCTCGCGGCGCTGCTTGGCCGCCGCCCGCGGGCTCAGCTCGTAGAGCTTGCCCCCGCGTTCGGCGTAGCCGACGAAATGGCCGTCGACGTGCAGGCGGCCGGCGTCGATGTTCTCGAGGTGGTTGATGCAGCGCAGGAAGGTGGACTTACCGGAGCCGGAGGGCCCGATCAGGCATGCCACGGTGCCGTCGGGCACGTCGAGCGACATGCCGTTGAGCACCCGCAGGGCACCGTAGCTCTTGTAGACCCGGTCGGCCTGGACCATCGGTGTCATCGGCGTTCTCCTCCGGGGATGTCGGGTGCCTGCGCCGCGCCGGGCTCGACGGGGACGGGCTTGCCCTGCGCGTCGGCGAGAGCCTGCAACTGCCGCGCGGTGAGCTGGCGGCTCAGGCCCTTCGAGTAGTGCCGTTCCAGGAAGTACTGGCCCACCATGAGCAGGCTCGTGATGGCCAGGTACCACGTGGCGGCGACCAGCAGCAGCGGGATGGGCTGGAAGTTGGCGCCGGAGATGTCCCGGGCGCGGCCGTAGAGCTCGAGGCTGTACGGCACCGCCGCGACCAGCGAGGTGGTCTTGAGCATGCTGATGAGCTCGTTGCCCGTCGGCGGAATGATCACCCGCATCGCCTGCGGCAGGACGGTGCGGCGGATGGTCTGCGACCACGACATGCCGAGCGCCACCGAGGCCTCCGTCTGGCCTTCGGGGACCGAGCCGATCCCGGCGCGCACGATCTCGGCCATGTAGGCGGCCTCGTTCAGCCCGAGGCCGATCACGGCGAACAGGAAGGCGGCGTTGATGCCCTGCAGGTCGATGTGCACGAACTGGTGCACGAACGGGATGCCGAGGTCGAGCTGCTTGTAGATCGAGGGGAACAGACCCCAGAACACCAGCTGCACGTAGACGGGGGTGCCGCGGAAGATCCACAGATACACCCACGAGACGGTCTTGAGCACCGGGTTCGGTGACAGGCGCATGACCGCGAGGAGCACGCCGAGGAGCACGGCGAGCAGCATCGCCAGCACGGTCAGCTGCACGGTCTTCCAGGCCGCCTCGGTGATGCGGCGGTCGAACAGGTACTGCGCGTACACGTCCCAGCGGTACGCCTCGTTGGTGGCGGCGCCGTAGAGGAACAGCGCCAGCAGCACGGCGACGACGATGCCGGCGATCCAGCGGCCGGGCCGGCGCAGCGGCACGGCCTTGATGGTTTCCGGTTCGGTCTGCGGTTCCGGTCCGGTGACGGATGTCGAGCGGTCGCTCATCGCACCCCTTTCGCTCAGCTCGTCGCCGCGTTGATCTGCGCGGTGTCGATGGTTCCTTCTTCCATGCCCCACCGCTGCGCGATGCGCGCGTAGACGCCGGAGTCGATGAGGTGCTGCATCGCCTGCTGCAGCACGGGTCCGAGGGGCGAGCCCTTCGCGACGACGAAGCCGTAGGGGGCGGCGTCGAACACGGCTCCGGCGGTTTCGAGCCGGCCGTCGCTACGGGCGATTGCGTACGCGGTGATCGGCGAGTCGGCCGAGAGGGCGTCGACACGGCCGAGGATGAGGGCGTTGGTGGCCTCGTCCTGGCTGTCGTACTTGACCTTGTCGATCGGCGGTTTGCCGGCGGCGACGCACGCCTCGCTCTTGGCGGGCACCTCGTCGATGTCCTCGTAGGTGGTGGTCTGCACCGCGACCCGCAACCCGCAGGCGTTGTCGGGGTCGACGTCGTCGCCGACGCGCTGGGCCCATTGCACGCCGGCGCTGTAGTAGGTGACGAAGTCGACGGACTGTTCGCGTTCCTCGGTGTCGGTGAACGACGACGAACCCATGTCGAACGTGCCGGCCTGGACTGCGGGGATGATGCGGTCGAAGTCGGATTCGCTGAACACCGGACGGACGCCGAGGACGTCGCCGAGGGCGTCGACGAGTTCGACCGCGAAACCGACGATGCGCCCGTCGTCGTCCTTGAACTCGTTCGGGGCGTACGGCACGTTGACGCCCACCTTCAGCTCGCCGGTCGCCGCGACGGGCGCCGGCAGCTGGTCGGCGATCGCCTCGACCCGTTCGGCGCCGACCGGTTCGCCGGGCGGCACGGTCGACTCGGTGTTGACGACGCAGCCGGACAGGACCGCGGCCGTCAGCAACGTCCCGAGCAGCCCCGCGACGAGGCGTCGGCGGCCGGTCGGTCCGGTAGGTGCTGGTTCGTCCACAACCGCACAGTATCCATCGGCGGGCCCGGATTACGGAATCCGCCCCGGACGGCCCTCGGTGTCGACGGCCGCACCTGCCTACCGGTCGCCGGCGGCGACCGGTACGTAGTTGCCGACGTCGGCGACGACGCCGAGCTCGAGCCGGAACGCGGCCGGGTCGAACCCCCGGCGTGCGTGGCTCTCCTGCAGGGCCGCCCGGGCCCGCTGCAGTGCCGAGTGGTCCGCCCAGCGCACCACGGTGACGATGTTGTATTCGCTCGGGCCGGAGCACAGTTCGACGACGTCGTCGCCGTGGAACCCGGGCTGGGTACGCAGCTCGCGGTGCGTCTCGTGGACCGCGGCGAGGAAGGTCTCCCGTGCGGCCGCGGGCACGGAGAACTTGTCGATGCGCAGGATCTCGGTCGTCATGGCGGCCACGGTAGGACCTCGAGCCGACTCGAGGTCAAGAGCTGCGAGCTCAGCGGCGACGAGTGCGGGCGACGACGGCCTCGGTGAATTCGGCGGTCGAAGCGAGGCCGCCGAGATCCGCGGTGGCCACGCCCGCCTCGACGGTCGCGTCGACGGCGTGCTCGATCCGGCGGGCCGCGGCGGCGAACTCCGGCAGGTCGTGGGCGGTGCCGAGCCGGTCGAGGAGCATCGCGGCGGACAGGATCAGTGCCGTGGGATTGGCGCGGTTGCGGCCGGCGATGTCCGGGGCGGCGCCGTGTGCGGCCTGCGCCATGGCCTGGGTGTCGGATGCGTTGATCGACGCCGCGGTGCCGAGCGAGCCGGACAGTTCGCCCGCGAGGTCGGAGAGGATGTCGCCGAACATGTTCTCGGTGACGACGACGTCGTAGTCGGCACCGTGGCGGACGAGGTGGGCGGCCATGGCGTCGACGTGCTCGTCGTCCACCGTCACCGACGGATACTGTGCGCCGATCTCGCGGCAGACGTCCCGGAACAGGCCGGTGGTCAGGGACAGGACGTTGGCCTTGTGCACGATCGTGACGCGGCGGCGGCGACGGGTGGCGAGCCGGAAGGCCGTGTGGGCGATGCGTTCGCAGGCCGCCCGGGTGACGACGCCGACGGCGAGCGCGACGTCGGGGGTGGGCATGAATTCGCCGCTGCCGACGACCATGTTGCGGTCCGCGTAGAGCCCTTCGGTGTTCTCCCGCACGATGACGAGATCCATGCGCGGGGACACGGCGCGGACACCGGGCAGGGCGCGGGCGGGACGGATGTTGGCGTACAGATCGAACCGCTTGCGGATCTGTCCGCCCGGGGTGAGCTGCGCGCGGAACGGGTCGGGATAGGCGGCGCTGTCGTGCGGTCCGAGGATCCACGAGTTCAGGCCCGCGAGTGCGTCGAGGGTGGATTCGGGGGTGGGTGTGCCGTGGGTGGCGATCGCATCGGCGCCGAGCGGCAGCGGCACCCAGTCGATCTCCGGGCCGTGCACGGCGGCGACGGCGGCGTCGACCACCCGGCGGGCGGCCGGGACGATCTCGTGACCGATCCCGTCTCCTTCGAGCAGTCCGATGCGGTGCGGGGCGGGGATTGCGACGGCGTCGGTCATGCGGCAATCATTACCCACCATGGTGCAGTCGGTGGAACTGCTCCTCGACGACCGTCTGGATCAGGCGGTCCGCGAGGAATGGTCGCGGTTGCTGGACGTGGGACTGTCCAGTCAGGCCCGCAATCGGTCCGAGTCGAACCGCCCGCACATCACGCTCGCGGTCGCCGCGTCGATTCCGCCGGGCGTGGAAGGGGCGATGCGGGAGCAGATCACGGGCGAGCCGTTGCCGGTGCGGCTCGGGGGGATGGTGCTGTTCGGCTCGCGTACCGCGACGGTGGCGCGGCTGGTGGTGCCCACGGCCGAACTGCTCGAGCTGCAACGGATGGTGTTCGCGCTGATCGACGGTTGTCCGGGTGTCCCGGCGCACATCCGGCCCGGCGAGTGGACCCCGCACGTGACCCTGGCCCGCCGGGTGCCGCCCGGCCGGCTCGGATCGGCGCTGACGGCGACCCGAGCGGGCACCCGGGAGCTGACGGGCGTGTCGGCCGGCATCCGGCGGTGGGACGGCGAGGCGCGACGCGAGTGGCGGGTGGTGTGACGCCGCGCCGCCGCGGCCCGGTGCCGGGTCAGACGCGGTAGTCGCCGAACTGGGTTTCCTCGCGGTGGGTATCGGGCGTCCGGCCGGCCAGCGCCAGGGCGTCGAGCGCCACGAACACGACGAGGACGAACAGGAGGACGGTCATGGTCTCAGCCTGGTCCGCGGACCGACCCGCCGACAGCGGCAGAAACGACACGTATCGTCGATTTCCGGCCAACCTGGTGGCAGACTGGGCGGCATGCTGACGACGGTGGTCGTGCCGCTGCTGCCCCGCACCGAGGCCTTCGAACTCGGCGTCGCCTGCGAGGTGTTCGGCTTCGACCGATCCGACGACGGGCTGCCCGTGTACGACTTCAGCCTCGTCGCGGGCAGCCCCCGCCCGGTCACCACCCGGTTCGGGTACACGATCGACGTCCCCTACGATCTCGATCGCCTCGACGACGCGGATCTGATCGTGATTCCCGCCGGCGGCACCGGAATCGCCGACCTGGACGAGTCGTTCGTGTGCGGCGTCGCCGACGAGATCGCCGACCTGCAGCCGCTGTTCGCCAAGCTGCGGGCGGCGGTGGACCGTGGCACGCGGGTCGCGAGCCTGTGCACGGGAGCGTTCGTGCTGGGCGCCGCCGGCCTGCTCGACGATCGCCGCTGCACCACCCACTGGCGCCACGCCCCGCGGCTGGCCGAACGCTTCCCGGCCGCGAAGGTCGATCCGGACGTGCTCTACGTCGACGACGACCCGGTGTTCACCAGTGCCGGCACCGCCGCCGGAATCGACCTGTGCCTGCACATCGTCCGCAAGGAACAGGGCTCCGACGTGGCCAACGGCATCGCGCGCCGGATGGTGGTCCCGCCGCACCGCGACGGCGGGCAGGCCCAGTACGTCGCCATGCCGCTGCCCACGGCACCCGCCGAGACACTCGCACCCCTGCTCGACTGGATGACCGAGCACCTCGACGAGGATCTGCCCGTGGCGGCGCTCGCCGCGAAGGCGCACATGTCCGCGCGGACCTTCGCGCGGCGGTTCCTGGCCGAGACCGGGACGACGCCCGCCCGCTGGCTGCGCGATCAACGGGTCCTCGCGGCCCAACGGTTGCTCGAGACCACCGACCTGCCCGTCGACGTCATCGCCGACCGCGTCGGCTTCGGGACGGCCGCGGTCCTGCGGCAGCACTTCCTGCGCCTGCGCCGCACCACCCCGCACAGCTACCGTCGCACCTTCCGCACCGAACCCGCCCGCGTGCGGTGACCCACCGGGTGCCCATGGACGCGCTCGGAGCCGGCGCAGCAGGTATCGACGGGGGTATCGACGGGCAGAACGGGTACCCGCGGGAAGAAACGGTCGCGACACGACGTTGACGCGATCAGTACCCGACCGAAAGGATCCCCGTGGCCACCCAGACTCTCACGCAGCAGAACTTCGACGACATCATCACCGGTAACGACGTGGTTCTCGTCGACTTCTGGGCATCGTGGTGCGGGCCGTGCCGCTCCTTCGCCCCCACCTTCGAGTCGTCGTCGGAAAAGCATCCGGATGTCGTGCACGCCAAGGTGGACACCGAGGCCGAACAGGGCATCGCGGCGGCGGCGAACATCCGGTCCATCCCGACGATCATGGCGTTCCGCGAAGGCGTCCTCGTGTTCAACCAGGCCGGCGCCCTGCCCCCGGCCGCGCTCGAGGACCTCGTGACCCAGGTCAAGGCCCTCGACATGGACGAGGTGCGCCGCCAGATCGCCGAACAGAACCAGAAGCAGGGCTGAGCGACCCCGGGTGCGCACGTCCCGCCGCGAGAGGGCGACGGGACGTGCGCACTGCCGTGTCGGGGTCAGTGCGCGGCGGCGTCCCAGCTGCGCCCGAAGCCGACCGAGACGTCCAGCGGAACCGACAGGTCGATGACCGAGGCCATCTTGTCCCGCACCAGCTGCTGCACCTGTTCGCGCTCGTCGGCGGTCACCTCGAGCACCAGTTCGTCGTGCACCTGCAGGAGCATGCGCGACCGCAACCCGGCCCCGCGCAGCGCCGTCTGCACGTCGATCATCGCGACCTTGATGATGTCGGCGGCGGTGCCCTGGATCGGGGCGTTGAGCGCGGCCCGCTCGGCGACCTCCCGGCGCTGACGGTTGTCGCTGTTCAGGTCCGGCAGGTAGCGCCTGCGGCCGTAGAGGGTGGAGGTGTAGCCGTCCTTGCGGGCCTGCTCGACGACGGCGTGCAGGTAGTCGCGCACGCCGCCGAAGCGGTTGAAGTAGGCCTCCATCTGTTCGCGGGCCTCTTCGGTGGAGATCTTCAGCTGCTGCGCCAGCCCGTACGCGCTGAGCCCGTAGGCCAGCCCGTACGACATCGCCTTGACCCGTCGCCGCAGCTCCGGAGTGACCTCCTCGATCGGCACCCCGAACGCCCGGGAACCGACGAAGCTGTGCAGGTCCTCGCCGGTGTTGAACGCCTCGATCAGGCCCTCGTCGCCGGAGAGGTGCGCCATGATCCGCATCTCGATCTGGCTGTAGTCCGCGGTGAGCAGCAGGTCGTAGCCGGGGCCGACGACGAACGCGTCGCGGATGTGCCGGCCCGCCTCCGTGCGCACCGGGATGTTCTGCAGGTTCGGCTCGGTCGAGGACAACCGGCCGGTGGCGGCCACGGTCTGGTTGAAGGTGGTGTGGATCCGGCCGTCGTCGGCGATGGACTTGACCAGGCCGTCGACCGTGGTCTTCATCTTCATCGCTTCCCGGTGCGCGAGCAGGTGCTCGAGGAACGGGTGCCCGGTCTGCTCGAACAGATTCTGCAGCGCCTCGGCGTCGGTGGTGTAGCCGGTCTTGGTCTTCTTCGTCTTCGGCATCCCCAGCTCGTCGAACAACACCACCTGCAGTTGCTTCGGTGAGCCGAGGTTGATCTGCTTGCCGATCACGTCGTAGGCGGCCGACGCCGCGGCGGCGACGTCCGCGGCGAAGCCGGACTGCAGGTCGTCCAACCGTCCGGCCTCGACCGCGATTCCGGTCGTCTCGAGGTCGGCGAGCACACCCAGCAGGGGCAGTTCCATGTCGGTCAGCAGGGCGGTGGACTCGATCCCCTCGAGCTCGGTGTCCAGGGCCGCGGCGAGGTCCACCACCGCACGGGCCCGCAGAATCGCCGCCTCCGCGGCCTTCGCGTCGGCGGCGTCGGCGTCGTCGAGCAGCGAGAGCTGCTGCTCCCCCGACTCCTCCACCCGAAGCTCCCGCTTGAGGTAGCGCAGGGACAGGTCGTCGAGGTTGAAGGTGCGCTGACCGGGACGCACGAGGTAGGCGGCGAGGGCGGTGTCGCTGGTGACCCCGGCCAGCGTCCACCCGCGGCCCCGCAGTGCGTGCAGGGCCGCCTTCGCCTCGTGCAGCGCCTTGGGTACGGCCGCGTCGGCCAGCCAGGCGGCGAGCGCCGCCTCGTCCTCGGGCGTGAGGGTGGTGGTGCTCACGTACGCGCCCTCACCGTCGGCCGCGGCGATCGCCACGGCCGTGGCGTCGCCGCCGTACGGGATGCAGGAACCGAGCACCGCCATGCCGTGCCGCACGCCCGGCACGGCGTGCGCGGCGAGCCATCCGGCGAGCGTGCCCGGCTCGAGCACGCCGCCGCGCACCTCGAAGCCCTCCTCGGCCTCCGGCTCGACCGAGCTGAGGGTCGCGAACAGCCGGTCGCGCAGCACCTTGAACTCGAGGTCGTCGAACAGCCGGTGGATGCGGTCACGGTCCCAGGGGGTCAGGGCCAGCTGATCGGGGGTGTAGGGCAGGGCCATGTCCCGCACCATCTCGGTGAGCTGACGGTTGAGCAGCACGCTGGACAGGTGTGCGCGCAGGGCGTCACCGGTCTTCCCGCGGACCTCGTCGACGCGGTCGACGAGCTCGGTGAGGCTGCCGAACTCGCGGATCCATTTGGCGGCGGTCTTCTCCCCCACCCCCGGGATCGAGGGCAGGTTGTCGCTCGGATCCCCGCGCAGCGCCGCGAAGTCGGGGTACTGCTGCGGGGTCAGGCCGTACTTCTCCTCCACCGCCCCGGGCGTGAACCGGGTCAGGTCCGACACCCCGCGCCGAGGATAGAGGACGGTCACGTCGTCGGTGACCAACTGCAGCGAGTCCCGGTCGCCGGTGACGACGAGCACCCGGTACCCCTGGGCGGCGGCCTGCGTGGCCAGGGTCGCGATGATGTCGTCGGCCTCGTAGCCGGGCTCGGCCATCACCGGGATGCCCAGCGCCTCGAGCACGTCCTTGGTGATGTCGACCTGACCGCGGAACTCGTCGGGCGCCGAGCTGCGATTGGCCTTGTACTCGGGGTACGCCGCCGCCCGGAACGTGTCGCGGTTGACGTCGAAGGCCGCGGCGACGTGGGTGGGCTGCTCGTCGCGCAGCAGGTTGATGAGCATGGAGGTGAACCCGTACACCGCGTTGGTGGTCTGGCCGCTGTGGGTCTTGAAGTTCTCCGCCGGCAGGGCGTAGAACGCGCGGAACGCCAGGGAATGCCCGTCGAGCAGCAACAGGGTCGGTCGGTCGCCGGCGGTGGCGGCGGGCGCGGAGGAGGTGGATGCACGAGTCACGGTTCCTCAGTCTAGGGACCGGCTCGGACAACCCGGGCCCCTCCGCGGCCGTGCGCTCGGCGCGGCACCCGAAACAGAACAGATACGCGGCGGAAATCGCAGAGCCCCGTGGAAAGCGGTTGCAGCCGCTAAAGTCCGGTTCCACGACGCCGGTCCCCCGGCGCCGCGCTCGACGACCCGACGTGATCCGGAGGACCTGCGTGGCCCCATCCGTGCCGCTCCGGGGGCGACCACCGATACCTCGGCTCGCCCCGACGCTCCTGCTCCTGCTCGTCGCACTCGCGCTCGCCGGTGTCGGAGCCGGGGCGGCCTCCGCGCAGGAACCCACCCCACCCCCGGCGCCGACCACCACCGCGCCGCAGCCGAGCGAGGAGGTGCGGGTCAGCGGCAGTCTCAACAACGCCGGGCAGCGCCTCGGCGGGGTCACGGTCCGGGCCCGCGACGCCGCGGGCGCCGAGGTCGCCCGGGCCACCTCGGCGCCCGACGGGCGCTGGCAGATGACCGTACCCCCCGGCACCTACACGTTCGAGGTGGACGAGCAGTCCCTTCCCGAGGGGGTGAGCGTGCAGGCCGCCGTGCAGCGCGACGTCGCCGCCGGCCGGGCGAACACGGTCATCTTCTCGTTCGGCGAGTCGCGGTCCGGGTTCGCCACCTCGGGGTGGGAGACGCTGATCCGCACCGTCGTCGACGGACTGCGGTTCGGCCTCGTGATCGCGATCGCCGGGGTCGGGCTGAGCCTGATCTTCGGAACCACCGGCCTGACGAACTTCGCGCACGGCGAGCTCGTGACCCTCGGCGCGGTGGCCGCGTGGATCTTCAACGTCAGCCTGGGTATCCAGTTGATCCCCGCGACGCTGCTCGCGATCGTGGTGGGCATCGTCATCGGCCTGCTCAACAACGGGCTGATCTGGGCGCCCCTGCGGCGCCGGCGCACCGGCCTCATCGCACAGCTGGTCGTGTCCATCGGCCTGGCGATCTCGCTGCGCTACCTGATCCTCGCGCTGTTCTCCGACCGGGCCGAGGCGTTCGCCGACTATCAGGGCCAGCGCCAGCTGGAATGGGGTCCGATCGCGATCACCCCGGTGAACCTGGCCTGCATCGTGGTCAGCCTCGTCGTGCTGGTCGGGGTGGCCCTGCTCATCCAGCGCACCCGCATCGGCAAGGCGATGCGGGCGGTGGCCGACAACCGGGATCTGGCGGCCGCCTCCGGCATCGACGTCGAACGCGTCGTCCGGTTCGTATGGGCCCTCGGCGGTGGGCTGGCCGCCCTGGGCGGCGTGCTCTTCGGCCTGTCCGAGCTCGGGGGCCGCGTGCAGTGGGAGATGGGTTTCAAGCTGCTGCTGCTGATGTTCGCCGGGATCACCCTCGGCGGCCTCGGCACCGCGTACGGGGCGTTGCTCGGCTGCGTCATCGTGGGCCTGCTGGTGCAGTTGTCGACGCTGGTCATCAACCCCGACCTGAAGTACATCGGCGGCCTGCTCGTGCTGATCCTCATCCTCGTCGTCCGGCCCCAGGGCATCCTGGGCAGCCGGGCAAGGGTCGGGTGACCGCCGTGGACATCGCTGCCGTTCTCCAGGTTTCCTTCGCCCAGTTGATCGGGCCGTCGGCGATCTTCTACGCGCTGCTGGCCATCGGGCTGAACCTGCACTTCGGGTACGCCGGACTGCTCAACTTCGGCCAGATCGGGTTCGCCCTGCTTGGCGGGTACGGCGTCGGGATCATGACCGTCACCTACGACCAGCCGCTGTGGCTCGGCATCCTCGTGGGCCTGGCCGCCTCGGCCCTGCTGGCCCTGGTGCTGGGCATCCCCACGCTGCGGCTGCGCGCCGACTACCTCGCCATCGTCACCATCGCCGCCTCCGAGATCCTGCGGCTGGTGTTCCGGTCCACCGCCTCGGATCCGGTGACCGGCTCGACCAACGGCCTGTTCGGGTTCGCCGGGCCGTTCACGCAGCTCAGCCCGTTCGACTCCGGGCGGCAGTACTCGCTGCTCGGGATGCGGTTCTACGGCGACGACCTGTGGGCGATGGTCGTGGGCTGGACCCTGGTGCTGCTGCTGTGCGGGCTGGTGTATCTGCTCAGCCACAGCCCGTGGGGCCGGGTCCTCAAGGCCGTCCGCGAGGACGAGGACGCCGCCCGATCGCTCGGCAAGAACGTGTTCGTGTACAAGATGCAGGCGCTGGTGCTCGGCGGCATGATCGGCGGGCTCGGCGGCGTCTTCAACGCGCTGCAGACCAAGTCGATCAACCCCGACTTCTACTCCACCGCGCAGACGTTCTTCGCCTTCGGCGCCCTGATCCTCGGTGGCGCCGCCACCGTGTTCGGTCCCGTGCTCGGCGCGATGCTGTTCTGGTTCCTGCTCACCGTTCCCGATGCCCTGCTACGCCAGTCCATCTCGGGCCCGGACCCGCTGCTGGCCCTGTCCGAGCAGCAGGTCGGGGCGATGCGCTACATCCTCCTCGGTGTGCTCATCGCAGTCATGATGGTGTTCCGGCCCCAGGGCATCCTCGGCAACAAGCGGGAGGTGCAGCTCGATGCCTGACGCGACCCTCTCCGCGGCGCAGCGCTCCGCGCTGTTCGACTCCGTGGCACGCGAGCCCGGCGCGGCCAAACCGGATCCGATCCTCGTGGTGGACGGGCTCTCCCGCACCTTCGGCGGCCTCAGAGCGGTCGACGTGGCGCACCTCGAGATTCAGCGGGGGTGCATCACCGGGCTGATCGGGCCGAACGGCGCCGGCAAGACCACGCTGTTCAACCTGCTCACCGGCTTCGACCGCCCCGACACGGGGACCTGGAGCATGGACGGGATGCCGCTCGGCGGCCTGCACCCGCACCAGCTGGCGCGCCGCGGGATCGTGCGGACGTTCCAGCTGACCAAGGCGCTGTCGAAGATGACGGTGCTCGACAACGTGCGGCTCGGCGCGACGGACCAGCGCGGGGAACGGATGCTCGGTGCGCTGCTGCCGTGGATGTGGCACCGGCAGGAACGCGCCGTCACCGAGCGGGCTCGCGAACTACTGGCGCGGTTCGCCCTGGACGCGAAGGCCGACGACCTGGCCGGCTCCCTGTCCGGCGGGCAGCGCAAGCTCCTCGAGATGGCGCGGGCCCTGATGACCGAGCCGACGGTGGTGATGCTCGACGAGCCGATGGCCGGGGTCAATCCCGCGCTGACGCAGAGCCTCCTCGGGCACATCAAGGCCCTGCGCGACGACGGGATGACCGTGGTGTTCGTCGAACACGACATGGACGTCATCCGCGACATCTCCGACTGGGTGGTGGTGATGGCCCAGGGCTCGGTGATCGCCGAGGCCCCGCCGGACCAGCTGTCCTCGAGTCCGGCCGTCGTCGACGCCTACCTGGGCAGCCACCACGACCAGGCGCTCGAGTTCGACGACGAGGGCAACCCCGTCGGCGCCACGGCCGCGCTCGCCGTGGCGATCGAGGAGGCCGAGGCCCACACCCTCGAGTCCGGCGGCGACCTGTCCGAACCGAGCGCCACCGTCCTCGCCGACATGCCCGGCGCGGCCGGGCAGCCCGAGACCGGTACCGAGCCTCCGACGCAGGAGAAGCCGTGAGCGAGACGCCCTCCCCCAGCCCGGCGCAGATGACCGCGGCCGAGCGCGCGGCCACTCCCGAGGAGCACGCCCGTCTCGCCGAGGGGGCGCTGGTGCGCGCCGACGACATCGTCGCCGGGTACTTCCCCGGTGTCGACATCCTGCGCGGCTGCAACTTCTTCCTCCGCGACGGCGAGATCGTCGGCATCATCGGACCCAACGGCGCCGGCAAGTCGACCCTGCTCAAGGCGCTGTTCGGGTTGATCCCGGTGCGCCGCGGCACGGTGACGCTGCGCGGCGACGACATCACCGCCGCGCCCGCGCACGTACTGGTGCGCAAGGGCCTCGGCTACGTGCCGCAGACCCGTAACGTGTTCCCGTCACTGACCATCGAGGAGAACCTCGAGATGGGAATCTACTTGCGGCCCAAGAAGTTCGAGGAACGTTTCGCGTTCGTCGCGGAGCTGTTCCCGCTCCTCGGTGAGCGCCGCAAGGTCAAGGCCGGTGCCCTGTCCGGCGGTGAGCGGCAGATGGTGGCGATGGGCCGGGCGCTGATGATGGATCCGTCCGTGCTGCTGCTCGACGAGCCGTCGGCGGGCCTGTCGCCGATGTTCCAGGACGAGGTGTTCATCCGCTGCAAGAAGATCAACGCCGCGGGGGTGTCGATCATCATGGTCGAGCAGAACGCGCGACGGTGCCTGCAGATCTGCGACCGCGGCTACGTGCTCGACCAGGGCCGCAACGCGTATACCGACACCGGGCCGAATCTCATGCACGACCCGAAGGTCGTCGAGCTGTACCTCGGGACGCTCGCGGGCAGCCAGGAGAAGAAGCGCAGCTGACGGGTGGACGACGGACGGGGCCGGGAACCGATCGGTTCCCGGCCCCGTCCGCGGGGCCCTCGCTACTCACCGACCACGATGTAGTCCTCGGTGGTGAGCCTGTTGTCCGGCCCGAACACCAGGTGCCCGTAGGACCCGATGCCGGGCTCGCCGGCGTCGGTGAAGTTGAGCCGGCCGGTGACACCGTCGTAGTCGATGTCCTGGCCCCCGCGCAGCAGATCCAGGCACTGCTGGTAGCTGGTGCACGTCGTGCCGTCCTTGGTGACGCTGTTGATGTTCGCGGCGATGTCCACCCCGGCGGTGGAGCCGGCCTGTTCCGCGGCGAGCGCCGAGATCACCACGGCGTCGTACGATTCGCCGGCATAGTTGAAGTCGATCAGCGCGGGATCGATGGCCTTGAGCCGATTCTGGAAGTCCGGGCCGACGTCCGTGAGCGGAGTGGTGCCGCGCATCGTGTCGACCAGCCCGGGCGCGACGGCCTCACCGAGGGCGTTGCCCATGTTTCCGTCCACGCCGTAGACGAGCATGCCGTCGGACGGCCCGATACCCACCTCGTGCATGCGGGTGAGGATCTTCGCGGACTCCTCGAACCCGATGATCGCCACGGCGTCGGGGCCGAAGTTCTTGATCTGGTCGACCTCGGCGTTGAACGACTGCGCGTTGGGGTCGTAGATGATCTTCTGGACCTGGTCCTCCGGCACGCCGGCCTCGACGAGGTTGTTCTGGGTGTTGGTGGCCAGGCCGGTGCCGTACGGGTCGTTGAGCGCGATGATCGACACCCGCTGGGCACCGTCGTCCGAGATCAGCTGCGCCAGGGCCTGCGCCTGCAGCA
The DNA here is from genome assembly GCF_011058165.1 of Rhodococcus aetherivorans. Taxonomy (GTDB): domain Bacteria; phylum Actinomycetota; class Actinomycetes; order Mycobacteriales; family Mycobacteriaceae; genus Rhodococcus; species Rhodococcus aetherivorans. The sequence continues at coordinate 53,468 of NZ_JAALEG010000022.1, read as the reverse complement.
CGTCGGTGGGGGCGGTGCGGAAGTACAGCCCCTTGTCGGGATAGCAGACGAACTGGTCGGAGGTGTTCGCCGGCGAGAACATCACCACCCCGGCGCTGGCGATCTTGTCGAGCACCTTCAGCGACACCGACGACGAGGCCGCCCCCACGATCACCTGCGTTCCCGCCGCGAGTTCCCGGTCCACCGTGGAGTTCGCGGTGTCGGTCGTGGTGTCGCCCGAGTCGCCGGTGATCAGCTCCACCGGCTGGCTCAGCACACCGCCGGCGGCGTTCACGTCGTCCACCGCGAGCCGCACCGCCGCCACCTCCGGGGGCCCGAGGAAGGCGAGGCTGCCGGTCTCGGGAAGCAGGGTGCCGATCTTCAGCGGGGTCGTCACCGGCGTGGCACCGGCGGTCGCCTGCGCGGGTTCGCAGTCGGTGGTCACGGTCGTCGCGGACGCCGCGCTGTCACCGGAACCGCCCGCGGCGGAATCGTCGCTGTCCGAGCTACAACCCGCGAGGGCGAGAGACGCTGCTCCGAACACCGCAGCGGCGCGGACGAAGGTCCGTCTGGCCATCCAACTCTCCTTCGATCGGCATGCACACCGTCCCGGATGCGTCACCGGGACGTGGCCAGAAACCTATCCGCCCCGCGCCGTCCGTGAACCCGGGCGAAATCCTTGTGACGCGACCGTTATCGAAGAATTAACGCCGGTGTGACGGGGAGCTCCGTCATCCCGCCGCAGCACCACCCAGCGTCTCGATGACCACCTCGGCGACGTGCTTCATCGTGGTGCGCCGATCCATTGCCGCCCGCTGGATCCAGCGGAACGCCTCCGGCTCCGTCATCGCATGCTTGTCCATGAGCAGGCCCTTGGCTCGGTCGACGAGCTTGCGGGTCTCGAACCGTTCGGTCAGCCCCGCCACCTCGCGCTCGAGTTCACGGATCTCCGCGAACCGGCTCGCCGCCACTTCGATGGCCGGAACGAGATCGGACTTGGAGAACGGCTTGACGAGATACGCCATGGCGCCGGCGTCTCGGGCACGTTCGACAAGCTCGCGCTGACTGAACGCCGTGAGGATGACCACAGGCGCGATGCGGCGGGCGGCGATCTCCGAGGCGGCGTCGATGCCGTCGCGCCGGGGCATCTTCACGTCCATGATGACCAGGTCGGGCTTCAGCTCCTCCGCCAGCTCGACCGCCCGCTGCCCGTCGCCGGCCTCACCGACGACCTCGTAGCCTTCCTCGCGGAGCATCTCCACCAGATCGAGCCTGATCAGCGCCTCGTCCTCGGCCACTACGACGCGCCGCGGCTGAGCGGGATTCTCGTGCGGGGCGGCTGTCATCGTCGGCCATCTCCTGTCGCTCGGGCGGCCCCCGCGGAGGGGGTGGAACGTTAGAAGGGTACCGGTGGTCGACGGCAGTTACCGATCTTCTACAGTGGTCTCCGCACGACGCCCCCGTATCCCAATTGGCAGAGGAAACGGATTCAAAACCCGTACAGTGTCAGTTCGAGTCTGACCGGGGGCACCCACAGTGCGCCGCCTCATCGGAGCGGCGCCCCGAGCGACCCGCGGGTCCCCGCCCCGTCGCCCTCTCGACCGGTGTGCCGCGCCGACGTCCGGGAACGCTGGTAAGGTGCCGATTTCGGTTGCGCGGCCGGTGTTCCGGTCGGGACCACCGCCGACCGTTCCCGGGCCCTGCGGAACGCGGATCGAGATCGGAGAAGGCATGGGACGCGCCCTTCCCGTCGTGGCGGCCTGCGCGGCTGCGCTGCTCGCCCCGGCTCCGGGGGCGGCCGCGCACGTGCCGGACGATCGGATCGTGCTGCGCCCGGGCGACGGCATCACCTTCACCGCCGCCGATCCCGCGCCGGGTTGGTGCTCGGTCGCCGCGGTCGGCCACGACCGCGCAGGGCGGCTCGTCGCCATCACCGCCGGCCACTGCCGGCAGACCGGCTCGGCGGCCGTGTGGAAGGCCGGCGAGCAGAGCCGCGGGCCTGTCGGCACCGAGACCTCCGTCCACAGCCCCGGGTCGGTGGACTGGCTCGGAATACCGACCGACGCGGTGCCGGACTATGCGGTGCTCCAGCTCGACGAGACGAGGGTACGCGGCTCGAACACCTCGGCGCCGGACGCCGACGGCGAGGTCGTGGTGCTCGAGTCGATCGGCTCGCTGCCGGACGGCGACCAGGACATCGGCAGGCACTGCGCGGCCGGGCACACGACCGGGATCGCGTGCGGGCCCGCCCCGCTCGTCGACACGCTGGACGTCGCCGGCACCCGCGACGTGCTGGTGAACCCGAACTCGGTCAACTCGTGGCTCGTGATGCAGCAGGGCGACTCCGGCGGCCCGCTGGCCCGCACCGACACCCACGAGTGGCTCGGCCTCGCAGTCGGATACCGGCCGAACGACGTGCGCTTCGCGGTGTACCAGCGGGCCGACCGGATCATCGAGGACCTGGACGCCCGGGGCGGGATCGGCGCGGGATTCACGCTCGTGTGCACCCCGTGACGAGTCAGGTCGTCGCCTCCGCGGACGTCGTCGCCGTGCCTGCGCCGGCGGCGGTCGGCGTCCCGGGGCGGTGCATCGAGGCCGCGGCACCGCGGTGGTTGTGCTCGGTAACCACCACCTGGCCCGCGGCGATGGCCACCGCCACCGGCCACTCGATCAGATCCAGCGCTACCAGCGCCGCCAGCCCGGCGAAGTAGGCGAGCTGGTCGGGCCGTGGGATCCCGACTCGGCCGACGAGGGGCAGGTGCACGGCGAAGCGTTCGGCGTCGCGGGCGAGCCGCGCCATCGTTCGGTGGGATTCCCAGAAGGACTGTTCGTCGGCCATTCTTTCCTCGCTCGTCAACTTCGGTTCACCTGACGTCCCTACCGTCGGGGGCATGTCGAACCCGATGGCCGCCGTGGGCCCGGATGTGGTGGTCGGCGCCGTGGTCCGGCTGCTCACTCCCCCGCTGTGCGAGCTGTACGCCGTGTTGATGCGCGCCGGCGTGGTGGTCGTGGTCGACGACTGACACCACCGGCCGAACTAGCTCGTCGCCACGGGGGGAGTCTTCCGTGCCGGCTGCGCCGTCGGTGCGGGTGCGGTGACCGCCCCGGGGGCGGCGGTCGCGCCGGGACGCGCCGGGGCGGGGCGCGAGGAGCCGGACGGCGAGCGCGCCTCCGCCGACGGCGACGACGACCGGCCATTCCACGAGCCCGGTGAGCCCGAGCGCCGCAAGGGTCAGCGCCGCCGCCGGGGTGGAGCCGGAGCCGCTGCTCACACCGGAGCGGGCGCCGTCGAGCGCACCGCGCACGCTGCCGACGAGCCCGCCGACAGCGGCGCCGCCGACAGCTCCCGCGGCGCTGGTGGTGGCGTACGCGGTGCGGGTGACCAGGTGGCCGGTGGTGTCCAGTAGCTGCATGGCACGTCCTGCTCTGCTTTCGGTCGCCAGCGTGCGCGGGGTCTCGGCGGGACGGTGGCGCGGGGGTCTGCGGCGAGCTCGGCGCCTCGAGGAGCCGTCGTTCCCGGGGCACGGCGGCCGTGACGGTCGGACTCGCCCCTACTGTAGTCCCGATGTCGGCGAGAGCCGAGCGGTCGGCGCCGACGTTTTCCCGGAAGCGCCACCGGCATCCCGGGACTCGAGCACCGATGCCACCACCTCCCCGATCGCCGGCAGCCGGAGCGCGGCGGTCGGTGCGACGGCGGCGGCCACGGTGGCCGCCGCAGCGCACCCGAGTGCCTGCGTCCATCCGACCGGACCGACCGGCACGCAGCCCAGCAGCCCGCTGACCCCCGGCGTGCTGATCAGTGCGGCCATGGCGGCGAGCGAGCCGAGGACGGTGGCGACGACGAGGGGGCTGCGGGACTCGAGCAGTGTCTGCCCGAGCTGAGCGCCGACGAGCGCGACGAGCGCCACGGTCGACGCGCGCGGGTTCGAGCCCGTGACCCTGGCCATCGCCCACGCCGCGGTGGCCGCGGCCGCGGTCGTGGCGCCGCGGGCGGCCATGGCGTGCAGCAGCACGGACTCGTCGGGCCGGGGCGCGGGGCCGGAGCCGTCGGTGCGGGGGGTGCTGACGGCGAGGGCCGCCGCGGGCAGCGCGTCGGTGAGCATGTTCACCAGCAGCAGCTGGCGGGCATTGAGCGGCGAGCGGCCGGTGATCAGGCTACCGAGCAGCGCGAAGGCGACCTCGCCCGCGTTGCCGCCGAGCAGGACCGACACGGCGGCCTGGACCCGCTGCCACAGCACGCGGCCCTCGTCGAGCGCGTCGAGCAGGCCCGCGACGCGGCCCTCGAGCAGCACGACGTCGGCCGCGCCGCGCGCGGGGTCGCTGCCGCGGGAGGCCACGCCGATGCCGACGCTCGCGGCCCGGATCGCGGCGGCGTCGTTGGCGCCGTCACCGACCATGGCGCACACGTGTCCGGTGCGTTCGAGGGCCTGCACGATCTGCACCTTGTGCTCGGGGGACATTCGGGCGAAGACCAGCCGCTCCTCCACGGCTCGTTCCCGTTCGGTGTGCGAGAGTCCGTCCCATTCGGCACCGCTGAGCACCTGATCCGCCGTGACGGGCAGGCCCAGTTCGCCGGCGATCGCGACGGCGGTCACCGGATGGTCGCCGGTGACGAGCCGGACGGCGACGCCCTGCTCGAGCAGCGCGGGCAGCAGTCCGGCCGCGTCGGCCCGCGGCGTGTCGGACAGCCCGATGAGGCCGACGTGCCGCAGCCCGTTTCCGGACAGCTCCGCGAGGGCGTCGGGATCGTCTGCCGCCCCAGCGGTTTCGGCATCGGTCAGGTCGCGCTGTCCCACGGCGATGACCCGCAGTCCGTCGGCGGCCAGGGCGTGCACCCGCTCGCGGACGTCGGGATGGTCGTCGCCGTAGGCGCCGAGCATCATCTCCGGCGCACCCTTGACCGCGAGGTGGTTTCCGGCGATCGCAGCCGCGTAGGCCCGGCCGGACCGGAACGGCAGGTGGGCCGTCCGTTCGGCGGCCCGGTCCGCGACGGCGGCGGCGTGCGCGGACTCGACGATCGCGACGTCGGTGGCGTGCTCGGGTGGTCCCCCGTTTGCCGGAATGCCGGTGCGGGCGGCGCAGGCCAGCACGTCCTCCCGGGTGAAGCCGGGGGCGGGTTCGACCGCCGCGACCCGCAGGCGGTTCTCGCTGAGTGTGCCCGTCTTGTCGAAGCAGACGACGTCGACCCGGCTGAGGGCCTCGATCGAGCGGGGCGCCCGCACGAGGGTCGAGCGCTTGGTGAGCCGGCGGGCGGACGCGACCTGTGCGAGGGTGGCCACGAGCGTCAGCCCTTCCGGCACGGCCGCGACGGTGACCGCGACCCCGCTGGTCACCGCCGCGCGGACCCCGGTGCCGCGGAGCAGGCCCAGCGCGGCGACGAGGACGCCGCCGCCGAGGCTGACGGGCAGCGCCCGGCGGGTGAGGGTGCTCAGCCGTGCCTGCAGGCCCACCTCCCGGACCCGCGCGGGCGCCATCGCGGTGGCGCGACGGGTCTCGGTGGCCCCGCCCACCGCCGTCACGACCGTCACCGCGGTGCCGGTGAGCACGGTGGTGCCCGCGTAGAGCATGCAGGCGCGTTCGGCCAGCGGGGCCCCCGGCGTCGAGTCGCTCTGCTTGACGACCGGGAGCGACTCCCCGGTCAGTGCCGACTCGTCGACCTCGACCCCGTCGGCGTGGAGGATTCGCCCGTCCGCGGGCACGACCTCGCCGGGACGGACCTCGACGACGTGCCCGGGACGCAGCCGGGCCGCGGGGACTCCGACGTATCGCCTGCCGCCGCGTGGTCCGGCGACGCGGCGCGCGGGCGGATCCTGCACCGCCAGAAGCCTTTTCAGAAGTCGCTCGGCACGCAGGCGCTGGGCGGCCGAGATCGCGGCGTTGAGCAGCAACACCGATCCCACGAGCACGGCGTCGAGCGGCGAACCGAGCACCGCACTCGCCGCGGAACCGGTGGCGAGGACGGGGGTCAGCGGGTCGGACAGCTCGGTGCGTACCGCACGGGTGAAGTCGACGGCGGAGCCGACCGGGCGGGTGCCGACCCGCCGCACCACCCGCACCGCCCGCGTGCGGGTCCGCACCCGCCAGCCGGAATCCTCCGCGGGCAAGAACAACTCGTCCGGCGACGGCGCGGGGAGGAGCGCGCACACCTCGGCCACCGACAGCGCATGCCAGTCGTGGGCCGAACGCGGTGGCGGCAGCGGCGCGGCGAGCGCGGTGCGGGCCGCCGACGTTCCGGCCCACAGCCCGGCCGCGGCACCGGCGGTGACCGATTCCGGACCGGTGCCCGGCACACCGGGCAACATGAGCAGCGCTCCGAGGGCGGAGGCGTCGCGGGCGATCTCCACGCCGCGCCGGCTCGCGGTCCGGGCGGCCGGGAGCGCGTGCAGGATCCGCCACGCACCGGTGAGGTCGCGGACCATCAGGTCCGCCGGCCAGGGCGGCCGGCTGCCATCGCGCAGGACACCGATGCCCACGTCGGCCAGGGCGAGGGCCTGCGCCGCCTCGGCGGTGAGGACCACGACGGTGCCGCCGCCGCGCTGCAACCTCTCGACGATGCCGAGCAGTGCGGCGTCCATCGACTCGACGAGAGGTTCGAGGCGATCGAATCCGTTCCGCAGGGAGCCCGCCCCCTCGTCCTCGACGGAGACCACGACGATCCCGGCGCGCCGGGCGGCGGCGAGCACGGCGGACGCGTAGCGGTCGTGGACGGGACCGATCAGCACCCGCGCGTCGGCGGGAAGGTGCCCGGGCACGTCCGGCACGGCGGAGACGGGGTGCCAGCCGGGGGTGAGGACGCCGCGTTCGACCGCCGTCCGCGCCCGGTCCCACACCACGCTGCGGTCGCGGTCGGGCACGCCGTTCAGGCGCGTCACCGCGAGCCCGGGGGTGTACAGGGCGCGGGGGTCGACGACGATCGCGTCGACCCGGTCGAGGCGGCGCAGCACGGCCGGTCGCAGGGTCAGCACGCCGCGGGCGGCGAGCCCGCGCGCGAGGGTGGCGGCGAAGGATTCCCGCGCGGTGCGGGTGGCCTTGGGGACGGCGACGAGCGCCGCGGAACCGGCGGTGGTGGGTCGGCCGGTCAGGAGCCCGGCCGCTGCCGCGCCGGCGAGGCCGGCCCAGCCGGCACGGTCGGTGTAGCGCTCGACCGGACCGGCCGGGGGTTCGGTGGGACGGACCGGCCGGCGCGGGCAGCGGGCCGTGGCCGCGTGGGGGGCGAGGTCCGGTTCGAAGTCGCGCCAGGCGCGCCGCATCGCCAATGTCTCGCCCACGAGGACGGTCCGGGTGGCGGCCTCGACGGCGGAGGAGGCAGGCGAGAGGGTCAGGGTGTGCAGCACGGAGGTCCCGGCGGCCAGCAGCAGGTCGGCCCTGCCGGGGCCGAGCGCGGACTCGACGAGAGCGCGGATCCGCGGGTGGTAGTCCGACACGAGGACCGGAGCGGCTGCGCCGCCGTGCAGGCGCGGCAGGCGCAGGTAGCGCCCCGCCGCGGTCAGCGCCAGTCCGGTGCCGGCGGTCGCCGCGGACACGCCCCGCCGGACGAGCAGGACGTCGTCGCCCGGCAGCTCGTGCGGAACACCGCGGGGTGCGGTTGCGGCGCCCTCCGCTTCGGCGTGTTCGACGACGCGCCGGAGCGTGCCGGCCGTCGGTCCGGCCGGGTCCGTGGACACCACGAGACGGCACCAGGGGCGGTGCAGTTCGGCTGTGGCCACGCCCGGTGTGTCCCGGATCGCGGCGAGCACCCGGTCGCCGAGCGCCTCCCCGTCCGGGCCGTCGAGGCCGCGGACCTCGATCCACGTTCGGGCACCGTTCGCTGCGCAGCGCCGGGCGGGGCGCCCGCCGGCCGCCTCCCGGGCGACGTCCGCGACGAGCTGGACAACGGCCGCGGGGGCGGGGGCCGCGGCGGCGGTGACGGGTGCGCGCAGCAGGGCCGCCCCCACGCCGGCCGCCGTGGCGGCGCCGACGATCGCGGTGTCGAGGGCGACGCCGGCACCGGCGGCCGCCACCCGCACGCCGGCCCGCAGGGCGGATCCGGGAAGGGCCACGAGGGTGGCGACCGAACCGCGCGGACGCCGCCGGTAGGAAGTGCTGTGGTGCATGGTGTCCTCCTCGGCTGCCGCACGAGCGTCCCGGCTCGGGACCGGACACCGGGTGCCGACGCTCGGACATGCCCGCCGGCAGTCGCCGGCATCGAGGTCACCGCGCTTTCAGCGTAGTTCCGCCGTCGGGCGGTGGACACGTCTCGGGGTGATTCGCCCGGTGACCTCGCGTGGAGCTCAGCGGACGCTCTCGGTGACCGTCCAGCGACCCTCCCCCTGCAGTTCGAGCACCCGGTCGTGGAAGCTGTCGAGGGTGCTGCGGTGCCCGACGCTGACGATGACGCTGTCCGGCAGCGCCTCGCGCACGGTGCGATAGAGCGCGTGCTCGAGTCCCTCGTCGACGGCGGCGGTGGCCTCGTCGAGGAACACGGTCCGCGGCCGGGCCAGCAGCACCCGCGCGAACCCGAGGCGCTGCTGCTCCCCGGGGGACAGCACGCGCGCCCAGTCGGTGTCGTCGTCGAGGCGTTCCCTCAGGTGCCCGAGGTGCACGCGTTCGAGCACCTCGCCGAGTTCCGCGTCGTCCCGTACGGGCGGACGAGGATACGACAACGCTTCGCGCAGCGTCCCGAGCGGCACATACGGGTCCTGGGACAGGAACAGCGCGTCGCCGTCCGGGCGCGCGATCCGACCGTGGGCGTACGGCCAGAGCCCGGCGAGGGAGCGCAGCAGCGTCGTCTTGCCGCTGCCGGACGCGCCGCGGACGAGCAGCGCCTCGCCGGGGGACACGTGGATGTCGAGGCCGGTCACGAGCGGCCGGCCGGCCGGGGTCCGCACGTCGAGACCGCGCAGGTCGAGGGTGTCACCCTGCTCGGTCGCGACGAGGACGGGCAGCTTCGCGGACTGGTCGGTGGCGTCGACCAGGCCGTTGAGACGGATGGTGGTCGCCCGGAACGCGGCGAAGTCGTCGTAGGACTCGCGGAAGAAGGACAGCGAGTCGTGGACCTGACCGAAGGCGTTGCCGGTCTGCATCACGTCACCGAGGGTGACCTGACCGGCGAACAGCCGCGGCCCCTGGATGAGAAACGGGAAGATCACCGCGATCTGGTTGACGGTCAGGTTGAAGCCGTCGAACTTCAGGATCCGGAACACGATGCGCCACCAGTTGCGGATCACCGCGGCGAATCGGCCCAGCAGGCCACCCCGCTCGACGTTCTCGCCGCGGTAGAAGGCGATGTTCTCGCCGTACTCGCGGACGCGGACCAGGGCGTAGCGGTAGGTGGCGCCGAGCTTCTCGTTGAGGAAGTTCAGCCGGATCAGCGGCCGGCCGATCCAGAACGCCACCGCGGTGGTGACCAGCACGTAGATGTAGACCAGGAACACCATTCCGCGGGGGATCTCGGTGCCGAACACGGTGATCGGGCCCGACAGGTCCCACAGGATGCCGGTGAAGCTGACGATGGACAGCACCGCGGTGACCGCCCCCATCGACAGGACGCGGGTGGTGGTGACGAAATCGGTGACGTCGACCTGGATGCGCTGGTCGGGGTTGTCCACCGGCTTGTCCACGAACCGGTCCCGGTAGAACGCCCCGGTGTCGAGCCAGGTGTCGACGAGCCGGTTGTTCAACTGGGTGCGCCAGTGGATGTCGAGGGTCTGACCGAGCAGGTACGCGACCAGGCTGCGCGCCACGTGGATGGTGGCGAGCACGGCGAAGACCCGCATGAACCGCCAGAACGCGGCCTCGTCGAGGTCCTGGATCGCGGTGTAGAAGTCGTTGTACCAGTACGAGAACAGCACGTTCATCCGCACCGCGAAGACGGTGAACAGCAGAACCAGGGCCACGAGTCCGAGCGGGCCGAGGCCCCGACGCGGATCGAAGTAGGGCCACGCGATGCGCCACCACTGCCGTCCCCAGTGGGTCGTTCGCGCGAGCAGCGCCACCACGACGACGAACACCACCGTTGTGATCACATACGCCTTCAGCGTCCACCAGACGCTGTCGACGAGCACACTTCCCCATTCCATCCGTCGCCGCTCCCGTCTCCCGCGCGATCGCGCGGTCCATGCGAGAGATTGTGGACCCCGCCCCGGGGTGCGCGACGCCGATTCCGCGACCGATCGTGGGGCTGCCCCCGCGGCGGAGCCGGTGGCCGGCGCGCGCCGGGCACCGGACCGCTGCTTCGTCACGGGTTCTGCGGGTATCCGACGGTCATGGAGGTTCTGGGCACTCTCATTCTCGTCGGGGTGGTCGTCTACGTGGTGGTCCAGCGTCGCAGGAGCGGGCCACGGAGGTGACCACGGCTCGGCCGGGCTCGCCGTGCGGTCGAGCCCGGCTGGGCCGTGCCCGCAGGACGGAACGATCCGCGGGTGCACACGAACGTCGCCGGTCCTCGCTCCTGGCGGCGAGGACCGGCGACGGGTCGGTGGGTGGCTGTCAGCGGGTGCCGGGCACGGTGCGGTGCGTCGTGGTCCGGCGGGTGAGCAGGAAGCCGAGGGCGATCATGGCGGCCCCGAGCACGAAGTGCAGCCAGTCGTCGGCGGAGTTGACCGGCACGAAGTTCGCCGAGCTGTCCTTGTCGATCACCAGTCCGTAGAGCCACAGCACCAGGTAGATGATGCCGCCGCCGATGAGGTAGGACCGAGCGGCACCGACCGTGCGGGCCATCGCGACGCCTGCCACACCGAAGAGCAGATGCACGATGTTGTGGAGGATGGAGACCCCGAAGATCCCGAGCAGCAGCGCCCCGGACTCGTGCCCGGCGAACGTCATGGTGTCGTAGTTGGTCGTGATTCCGAGAACGAACCCGAGAATGCCGACGAGGAGAAACACCACACCGACAGCGAGGGCGGCTGTCTGCACCGGTGTCCGGGTCATAGTTCGTCCTGCGTGCTCGGCCATGGCCGGCTCCTTTCGTTCGAACAGGTGACCGGAGCGGAGTGGCTGCGGCTGCCGGAGAGATACCTCCGTGGGCGTTCGTGAAACCTTGCCCGCGAGGATTTTCGCGGGACGGCGACGGGCCGTGCGTGCTGCCGATAGGAACGGTCACCGGTCCCGGGTCATCGGACCCGGCCGCGGGTCGGTTCCGGCGGGGGTGAGCTGGGCGACCAGTCGGGCAGCGACGTCGCGCAGCTTGACGTTCTCGTGCTGGGACTGGCGCACCAGCACGGCGAAGGCCTCCTCGGCGGTCAGACCGCGCGCGGCCATGACGATCCCGACGGCGTGGTCGATGGTCGGACGCGAGCGCAGGGCCCGATCGAGTTGCGTGATCTCCGCCCGGGCCCGGGCACAGCGACGGGCCTGCCGCAGTGCGGTCTCCACGGCCGTCGTGAACACCTCCACCAGCGTCTCGTCCAGAGAATCGAACCCGTGGTCGTGTTCGCTGTAGAGGTTGAACGATCCGGCCGTCTCGTCGTCGATCCGCAGCGGCGCGGCCAGCGAACTCGCCGTCCCGAACCGTTCCGCGCGCTCGGCGAACGCCGGCCAGCGTCGCCGCATCTCGGCGCGGTCCGCGCGCACCACCTGGCCGGTCCGCACGGCGTCGAGGCCCGGACCGGCGCCGGCGAGGTACTGGGCGTGGTCGAGTTCGTAGAGCAGCGGATTGCTGCAGGCCTCCGTCTCGGGGCGGCCGCCCCGCAGGACCGTCACCCCCGCCATGCCGGTCTCGGGCACGATCTTCACGACGTTGCCGACGAGCAGGTGCAGCGGCTCGGGCAACTCGTCGCCCTCGTCGAGCGCGGCGGACAGCCTGCGCAGCGCCACGACGATCTCCCCGACTCGTCCACACAGTGGATCGTTCCCGGCCATGTCCCCGTCCACGACTGCATCCCCGTCGGTCGTTCTTCTCACAGAATGCACCCGGTGAGACCGGCCGGGCACAGTTCTCGGGTCATCTCGTGTGACCTCACCGCCCGAGGCGCTGCGCCAGGTATCCGACCAGGCCGTCGAGGGTGCTCAGGTGCGCGTAGTCCGCCTCGGGGATGTCCACCCCGAGCGACGAACGCAGTCCGATCAGCACGTTCAGCCAGTCCATCGAGTCGAGGTCGACCTGCTGGCGCAGCGGCCGGTCCCCCGCCAGTTCGATGTCCTCGATCTCGGGGGCGACGTCGGCGATCGCGGCGACGACGGCGGCGCGGATGTCGGCACGGGCGGTCTCGCCGGTATTGGTCTCGTCGGTGGTCACGATCTCACCTCACAGTCGTTCCGGGTGCTGGAGCAGTTCGGCGATCTCGGCCAGGAACAGGGCGCCGCGCCGGCCGTCGCTGACCCGGTGGTCCGCGGCGAGGGTCGCGGTGACCACCGGGACGGGCCGCACCGCGTCGCCGTCGACCCACGGGCGCCGGGTCGGCTTGCCGAAACCGACCAGTGCGACCTGCGGCGGGTAGATCACCCCGTACACCGAGTCCACGCTTTCCTCCCCCAGGTTGGTCACGGTGACGGTGGGGTCGGACATCTCCGAGCTGCGCAGCGAGCCCGCCCGGGCGCGCTTGACGAGGTCGGCGAGGGCCGCCATGAGCTCGGGCAGGGCGAGGTCGGCGACGTCGTGGATCGCCGGGGCGATCAGCCCGCCCTGGCGCAGGGAGACCGCCACCCCCACGTGCGCGGCCGGGGCCGGGTGGAACTCGCCGTCGGTCCAGAATCCGCTCATTTCGGGGTACCGGAGGGTGGCCAGTGCGACCGCCTTGAGCAGCAGCGCCGCAAGCAGGACGCGCTCGGTGACCGGGCGTTGCGCGTTGTACTCGGTGAGCCAGTCGAGGGCCCGCGCGAGCGGGATCTGTTCCGACAGGTAGTAGTGCGGAATCTCCCGCTTGGAACGTCCCATCGCGGACGCGATGGCGCGGCGCATCTCGGCGGCCTTGTCGATCGGGGCCCTGGCCGGTGCCGCCGCGGCGGCAGGTGGCGCCGGCGCCGGCGCGGCGCCCGCACGAGCCGCCGCCCGATCGACGTCCTCGATCGTCACCGACTCCCAGGGTCCGGTGCCGGTCACGGTGTCGAGGTCCACGCCCAGCTGCCGGGCCTGCCGGCGGGCGGCCGGCGAGACCCGCCGCCGCGCGGCCGGGGCGGCCGGCGAGACCCGCCGCCGCGCGGCCGGGGCGGCCGGAGCGGGCGCCGGCGGCGCCTCGGTGACGGGGGCGGCGCCGCCGGCCGCGGCGACGGGGGCCACCACCGGGGCCGCGGCCGCCGGGGCCTCGGCGACGGGCGGAGCGTCCTCCCCGGGCTCGAGCAGGGTTGCCATCACCGCGCCGACCGGCAGCGTGACACCCGGTTCCGCGACCAACCGGTGGACGACCCCGTCCCGCCAGATCTCGACCTCCACCTCGGCCTTGGCGGTGTCCACCGAGGCGATCACCTGGCCGCGCTCGACCGTGTCACCGGGCGCGACGCGCCATTCGGTCAGGGTGCCCTCGTCCATGTCGGCGCCGAGGGACGGCAGGGTGAACTCGAACACGTCGCCTCCTCAGCTCTCGCCCATCAGGGCCTGCACGGCGGCGACGATCTTCTCCGGCTGGGGAATGGCCGCCTGCTCCAGGTGCCGGGCGTAGGGCACCGGCACCTCCTCGCTGCACACCCGCGCCACGGGTGCGTCGAGGTCGTAGAACGCCTCCTCGGCGATCCGGGCGGTCACCTCTGCGGAGAGGCCGACGCTGCGCCAGCCCTCGTCGACGACCACCACCCGGTGGGTGCGACGGACGGAGTCCACGACGGTGGCCGTGTCCAGCGGGCGCAGCACCCGCAGGTCGACGACCTCGGCCTCGATTCCGCTGCCCGCCAGGGTTTCCGCCGCGACGAGGGACTTGCCGACGGTGCCGCCGTAGGCGACGAGGGTCACGTCGCCGCCCGGCCGGAGCACCCGCGCGCTGTCGATGTCGACCGGTTCGTCGGGGTCGATGTCGGCGGTGGTGTTGTAGAGCAGTGCGTGCTCGAACACGACGACCGGGTCCGGGTCCGCGAGAGCGGGGGCGAGCATGCCGCGGGCGTCCCGCACGGTCGCCGGGGCCAGCACCCGGATGCCGGGGATGTGCGCGTACCACGCCTCGAGGCTGTGCGAATGCTGCGCGGCCAGCTGCCGCCCGGCGCCGGTGGCCATGCGGATCACGATCGGCACGGAGAACTGGCCGCCGGACATGTGGCGCAGTGCGGCGGCGGTGTTCACGATCTGATCGAGGGCCAGCAGGCTGAAGTTGACGGTCATGATCTCGACGATCGGCCGCATCCCGCCGAGCGCCGCACCGATGCCCGCACCGACGAAGCCCAGCTCGGACAGCGGGGTGTCGCGGATGCGTTCGGGTCCGAACTCGTCGAGCAGGCCCTTGGTCACGGCGTACGTGCCGCCGTATCGCCCGATGTCCTCGCCCATGAGGAACACCCGCGGATCGGTGCGGAGCCGAGTTCGAGGCGGGTGAGCAGGGGTTCGGGACCGAAGGCCGAGAACAGCGGGGTGACGACCGTGCCGTTGCGCAGGGCACCGAGGACGGCGATGTACAGCTCGGGGATCCGGCCGGAGAACACGAACAGCCGGTCGCCCTTGCCGATTCCGAGGTCGCGCAGGACGCGGGTGAAGCGGCGGACGCGGTCTGCGAGGTCGCCGTACGACAACTCCGTGACGTCGATACGGCCCGTCGCGTCACCGGCACCGAGGAACCGGAGGGCGGGACGGTCCCGCAGCGGGCCGTCGGCGTGCCGGTCGACCGCCGACCAGGCGATGTTGCACCCCCCGCCCGGGGGGCCCGGCATCTGCGCCGCCGCCTCGTCCCACGTGAACCGGGCACAGGTGGCCTCGTAGTCCGACAGGTTCGGCGGGACCCGCAGGTCGTCGGCCGTCTTGCGGATCACCGCGTCGCTGCTGGTCGTCACGGCCGCTCCCTCCGGTGCAGATCGCGTCGAGCCGATCATGCGCCGCCCGGAACGGCCGGCATAGGGGCATTGGTCCCTCGGGCATCCGCCGCACGGGCGTGCGGGTGCTGCCGCGGACCCGCACGGACACGACGGGGAGCCCTCCGGGCCTTCGACCGTCCCGCGTTGCCGGCGCGCGCAGCGGTGCATGCCGGTGTGACTCACGGTGACGGCGATCCTGCCGAGGACCCCGTCGACGCAGGCTTCGGCTTCGGGCAGCCCCACCAGCCGAAGCCTGCGCCGGCGTCGGTCGCTGACGCGGTGCGGGACCGGCTGGGCGAGAACACCATCCGGGATGTTGCGTGCCGAGAACCCGAGCCGGTCCGATCCCGGATCCGGCCCTGCCAGCGCCGCACCCCAGCCGGGTTCGGCAGATCCGCTCCGGTCCTCTCCGGTTCTCCCGTCGTTGCCCCCGGGTTGCCCAGCGGGGCAGACTGTCTGTCGACGCTGGCCTGCCGAGCCGCAGGGCATCCGAGGAGGCGATCGTGGAGCTGCACATCGTGGCGATCGACAAGCCCGACGACATGAACGTCGTCGTCGGGCAGGCCCACTTCATCAAGACCGTCGAGGACCTGCACGAAGCACTGGCCGGGGTGAGTCCCCACCTCCGGTTCGGAGTGGCGTTCTGCGAAGCCTCCGGACCTCGCCTCGTGCGCTTCTCGGGCAACGACGACCGGCTCGTCGAATTGGCCAGGCGCAACGCCTTGGCGGTCGGCGCAGGCCACTCGTTCTTCGTGTTCGTGGAGGACGGCTATCCGGTGAACATCCTGAACACGCTGAAGCAGGTACCGGAGGTATGCGGCATCTTCTGCGCCACGGCCAACGCCGTCGAGATCGTCGTGGCCGAGACGGAGCTCGGCCGAGGCATTGCCGGGGTGATCGACGGGAACCCACCCCTCGGCGTGGAGACGAGCGCCGACGTCGCCGACCGCAAGGCACTGCTGCGCACGATCGGTTACAAGCTGTGACCGCCCGTGCGCCCCATGACGCGCACAGGGCCCCCGGGGCAAGGATGTAGCGCTCGTTGACCGGTCGAGGCTCGACGTCGGGGCCCGGTGTGCGTGCGATCGCCCGCCGCCCGGGATCGGGACCCACCCGCCGACCGGCTCATTGCCGCTGACCGGATCGCCGGTCCCCGTTCCCCGACCGGATCGCACCGGCGGCGTGCATCGCCGGGCGATCCGGATGGTCGTACCGCACGACGATGTCGGCCTCCGCGGCCGCGGCGGCGTCGTGCTCGAGCAGCGGCGGGATCGTCCAGCGGTCCTCGTCGGGCGTCAGCCGGCCCAACGCGGCCCGCGACATCGCCAGGTGCACCGCGACGTCGAAGGCGAGTCCGCGACCGAGCAACATCGGGCCGGCGACCACGAGCACCTGACCGTCGGGAGCGTCCACCCGCTGGGCACGAGCCGACCGGTCCCCCGCCTCGTCCCACAACCGCGGCAGCCATCGCTTCTTTTCGTGAAGTCCCCGAACGACTTCGCGGTCGAGCGCGCCGTAGTCGAACCAGTTCGTCCGGTAGCTCTCGTGATCGGTGCGTCCGTGCTCGAAACGGAGCGAGGCCGGGCGCACGAAGTCGTGGAGCGACAGCACTGCCGCCGGCCGGCCGTCGACGCGCAGGCGCGCGGCGACCTCCTCCGCAAGGTTCAGCGGTGCGGCCGCGTCGGCGGCAGAGATCCCGACGCACACCCGTCGGTGGTGCCCGGCTGCGCGTTCGGCGATGACGCCGGCCAGGTCGGCCGGGTTGATCGGGGTGAACATCGTCATCGGCCCAGTTTCCGCCATCGCAGGGCCACCCGCTCGACAGAATCCTCGGCTTCGGCGTGGTGCCGTCACCCCGCGGGCCGGACGATGATGTTGCCGACCTTGTGGCCGGAGTCCACTCGCGTGTGGGCCGATACGATCTGGTCGAGACCACCGATGTCGTCGGTGACGGCGACGAGCCGACCGGCGGCCGACAACTCCAGGAGGAACTCGACGTCCTCGGGTCGCTCGGGCGCAGCACCCGTCTTGACATCGGCGCCGGGGCGCATGGTCTCCCACAGGTTTGCCACCGCAAGCAACAGAACGCCCCCGTCGGTGAGGAGCTTCCGTCCGGACGAGGGGGTGAGGTTGCCGACAGTGTCGAGTACGACGTCGAAGCGGTCTGTCAGGTCGGACACATCGGTGATCGTGTAGTCGATGACCTTGTCGGCGCCGAGGTCGGAGACGAGGCCGAGGTTGGCGGTGCTGGTGACGGCCGTGACGGTGGCGCCGAAATGCTTGGCCAGCTGAACGGCGTTGGTTCCGATCGCGCCCGACGCCCCGTTCACAAGCACAGAATCGCCGCGTCCCGGTGAGGCCATGTCTCGCAGGAAGTGCAACGCTGTGGTCCCGCCGAAGAGCAGCGCCGCCGCATCCGGGTGAGTGACCGCTGCCGGTTTGCGAACCACCCGCTCCGCCGGGACCGTGACGTATTCCGCGTGCGCCCCCATTGCGAGTCCGGTCATGCCGCACACTTCGTCGCCACGGGTGTACCCGCCGGCCCTCGCGCCGACCGACTCGACGACACCGGAGAAGGTGCCGCCCAGGATCTTTCGCCTGGGCCGGAACACGCCGAACATCAGCCGGGCGAACGGGCCGAATCCGCGGGGGAAGCGGGCCGCGCGGATCCGCGAGTCCGCGGCCGTCACGGCCGCGGCGACGACGCGGACGAGGACTTCCGTGTCCCGGGGGACCGGAGTGGGCACCTCCGCGACGCGGACGACGTGCGGTGGCCCGTACCTGTCGACGATTGCGGCCTTCATGAGCCCTCCCTTACGGATGTAAGTCTTGTCCGGGAAGACTAGGCTTACGCCTGTAAGGACGCAAGAGTCGTGAGGGAGACATGAACGAACGGCCGGCGCTGAGCCGCATCGGGATCATCGAGGCCGCGGTTCGCGTAGCCGACCGCGGCGGCCTCACCGCGGTGAGCATGCGCAACGTCGGCAAGGAACTCGGCGTGGAGGCAATGTCTCTCTACCACCACGTCGCCAACAAGGACGATCTGCTCGATGGGCTCGCGGACTGGATCTTCGCGGGAATCGTGCTGCCCGGACCGGGCGAACCGTGGCGGCCTGCGATGTTCCACCGGGCGACCTCGGCGCGGCGCGTGCTCGCCCGGCATCCCTGGGCGCTGACCTTGATCGAGTCCCGCCGTTCGCCCGGTCCGTCGCTCTTGCGGCACCACGACGCCGTGCTCGGTTGCCTGCGCACGAACGGCTTCCCGGTCGCCCTTGCGTCCCACGCCTTCTCGGTGATCGACGCATACGTGTACGGCTTCGTGCTCACCGAACTGAAACTGCCCTTCGCGTCGGCGGACGGCGCCGAGGAGTTCGCCTCGGAGATCGACGTGCCGGCCGACGCCTACCCCTACCTGGCGGAAATGATCGGCGAACTGGTGATCGGAAAGGACTACTCGTTCGCGGACGAGTTCGACTACGGACTGGGGCTGATCCTCGACGAACTCGACCGCCGCCGCCGCCGGGTGGAGGAATGAGAAACGCCCCACGCGGGGACGAGGGACTGCGCGGCAGGCGGCGGACCGAGCGGTGACGGCGAGGCGCGTGTGTCCGCGCCCCCGCGGCCGGCGGGGGCTCGGACACGGTGGCCCACGTCAGCCGCGGCGCGGGAAATGACGGATCAGCCCCTCCTGCACGACCGTCGCCACGAGTTCCCCCTCGAGGGTGAAGTAGCGGCCCGTCGCCAGCCCGCGCGATCCCGCCGCGACCGGGGACTCGGTGGCGTACAGAATCCACTCGTCGAACCGGACCGGCCGGTGGAACCACATGGAGTGGTTGACGGTGGCGGCGACGATCCGGTCCAGCCCCCAGGACAGCCCGTGGGTGGTGAGGATCGAGTCGAGCACGGTGGTATCGGAGCTGTAGGCCAGGGTGGCGGCGTGCAGGAGCGCATCCTCGGGCAGCGCGCCGTCGGCGCGCATCCACACCCGGTTGTGCGAGAGACGTTCCCCGGTGCCCTTGAGGATCCAGGCGGGGTCGTTGGCGTACCGCATGTCGATCGGCTTGAGGGCGTTGACGAAGTGCGGCAGGTGATCCTCGAACCCGGACAGGTGGTCCCCGAGCGGCGGCAGCACATCCGGGTAGGGCACCTCGGGAACGCTCACCGCATGCTCGAGCCCTTTGCCCCACCGTTGGAAGGCGGCGAGCATGACGAACAGCTCCTGGCCGTTCTGGGAGGCGGTGACCATGCGGTTCGCGAAATCCCGGCCGTCGCGGTGCCGGACCACCCGGTACTCGATCGGCGCCTTGACGTCGCCGCCGCGGATGAAGTGGGCGTTGAGCGCGTGCACCGGCCGGTCCCCGACCGTGCGGCCGGCCGCGATCAGGGCCTGAGCGACGAGCTGGCCGCCGAAGGTGCGGCTGCCCACCTGGATCGGGTGCTCACCCCGGTAGAGGTCCTCGTCGACCTGCTCGAGATCGAGCAGGTCGACGAGGACCTCGAGATCGGTCGCGGTGCGACGGCTCAATGGGTGTCCTTCTCCCCGATCCGGTGCACGTGGATCAGGTTGGTCGACCCGGAGCGGCCGGGCGGGGACCCGGCCACGATGACCACGAGGTCGCCGCGCTGGTACCGGCCGAGCGAGAGCAGCGCCGCGTCGACCTGCTGCACCATCACGTCGGTCGTGTCGACCGGCTCGACGGAGAAGGTCTCGGTGCCCCATGTCAGCGCCAGCTGGCTGCGGATGTGCGGGACCGGGGTGAACGCCAGCAGCGGCAGCCGGGTGTGCAGCCGCGCCAGGCGCCGCACCGTGTCGCCGGACTGGGTGAACGCCACCAGCGCCTTGGCGTCGAGCCGCTCGCCGATGTCGCGCGCCGCGTAGGAGATCACCCCGCGCTTGGTGCGCGGCACGTGGGTCAGCGCCGGCACCCGGGTGGGATCGGACTCCACGGCCGCGATGATGCGGGCCATCGTCCGCACCGTCTCGACCGGGTACTTGCCCACCGACGTCTCGCCGGAGAGCATCACCGCGTCCGCGCCGTCGAGGACCGCGTTGGCGACGTCGGAGGCCTCGGCGCGGGTCGGCCGGGAGTTCTCGATCATCGACTCGAGCATCTGCGTGGCCACGATGACGGGCTTGGCGTTCTCGCGGGCGATCTGGATCGCCCGCTTCTGCACCAGCGGCACCTCCTCGAGCGGCATCTCGACGCCGAGGTCACCGCGGGCGACCATCACCGCATCGAACGCCAGCACGACCGCCTCGAGATTCTCGATGGCCTCGGGCTTCTCGAGCTTGGCGATCACCGGCACGCGGTGGCCCACCCGATCCATCACCTCGTGCACGAGCTCGATGTCGGCCGGGGAGCGCACGAACGACAGGGCGACGAAGTCCACGCCGAGCCGCATGGCGAACTCGAGATCCTCGATGTCCTTCTCCGACAGCGCCGGAACCGAGATGTTCATCCCCGGCAGGGACACGCCCTTGTTGTTGCTGACCGGCCCACCCTCGGTGACGCGGCAGACCACATCCCTGCCCTCGACGTGCTCGACGACCAGGCCGACCTTGCCGTCGTCGACGAGCAGGCGATCCCCCGGGCGCGCGTCGTCGGCGAGCTGCTTGTAGGTGGTCGAGACCCGGTCGTGGGTTCCCTCGACGTCGTCGACGGTGATCCGGACGATCTCGCCGGTATTCCACACCGTCGGCCCCTCGGCGAACCGGCCGAGGCGGATCTTCGGGCCCTGCAGGTCGGCGAGGATGCCGACGGCATGCCCGCTGGTATCGGAGGCCTCCCGCACGCGGCGGTAGTGGGCCTCGTGATCGGCGTGTTCGCCGTGGCTGAAGTTGAGGCGGGCCACGTCCATCCCGGCGTCGACGAGTTCCCTCAGGACCTCGGGGTCTGCCGTGGCCGGGCCCATGGTGCAAACGATCTTGGTGCGTCGGGTCACGCGGTCGAGCCTAGTACCCGTGCGGCGGTGGCGGAGCACAGCCGGTGCAGCGCCGACGCCGTGCCCGCTCGGCCGAGGGCCGACGTCCGGTTGCCCCGGGCATCGGTCCGGTCGCCCCCGTACCTCCGCCGGATGCGGCGCCCGATCTCGTCGGTGCCGGAGCGGCCCGCGGAACCCCCTGTGACGGAGACGGATCCGGTGGGGTGCGCCCGCGGCGCAGGACGGCACTCCCGTCCGGACGGCGGGGGCGGGGCACGGAAACGGCGCGGCGTCGATCGCGGCCACCCCACGCGATGCATAAAATGTGTGTCATGCAAGAGAGATATTCGTACCGGAGAGCCCGTTTCCCGGCGGTCCGGTCCGCGCCGGCGTCGCCCGGGAATTGTCTCCGGCACGGAAGGTTTCCTGTGGCGATCGGGTAGATTCGGCACACCGGAGGCCATGGCAGCGAGGACACCGAACGAGGGAATCTGAAATGGAGAAAACGAGGAAGGAGCCGCTACCGCACTCCCGCCGCGGTGTCTACGGCATCTCGGTGGCCTCCGAGCTGTCCGGGGTCGATCCGCAGTCCATGCGCCTGTACGAACGCCGCGGACTGCTCAGCCCCGCGCGCACCGAAGGCGGCACCCGCCGCTACAGCGACGAGGACGTGGCGCGCCTGCGACGCATCGGCGAACTCCTCGCCGAGGGCATCAATCTGGCCGGCATCGCCCAGATCTTCCGCCTCGAGTCGAACCACGCCGAACTGGCGTCCCACAACGCACGTCTCGAATCCCACAATGCCCGGCTCGAATCGGACAAGGCTCGCCTGGAATCCGACAAGGCCCGGCTCGAGGATGCCAATGCGCGACTCGAGTCGGACAACGCGCGCCTGCGGGCGGACAACGGCAACAGCTGAGCGACCTCCAGCAGACACCCCCGGCCGCCGGACGGCGCGGGGTGTGCAATGCGCTGTCCGGCGGCCGGTGATGTCTGCGCGCAGCGGCGGGCGAAGGACCCGGCCGGCGGCTCGCCCGCTCAGCGGGCTTCGTCCGCGGCCTGCCGTTCGGTGCGCGCGCCCTCGTGCGCGAGGGTTCCGGCCGAGTTCTCGAGATGCGCCCGGACGAACCACTGGAACTTCTCGAGGTCGCGCGTCTGCCCGATGAGCAGGTCCTCGGTGATCGGATCGATCTCCCCGACCTCCGAAATCGCCTTGCGGCAGTCCCCGATCACGCCGTCGTACACCAGGTCGAGGGCGGCGAGGTGGGCCTGGGCGGTGTCCCGCCCCACCGAGTAGTCGTCCCACGAGCGGTCCTTCTCGATCGCGCCCGCGGTCCCCTTCGGGGACGACCCGAGCGCGGCGATGCGTTCGGCGACGTCGTCGGCGAATCCGCGGACCGCGTCGACCTGCGGATCGATCATCTCGTGCACGCCGATGAAGTTCGGTCCCACGACGTTCCAGTGAACGTGCTTGAGGGTGAGGTGCAGGTCGTTGTAGGCGCTGAGCCGATTCTGCAGCACTTCGGCCACCCGGACGCCCTCGCTGTCGCTCAGGCCGGGGACGGTGAACTTCGCCATCTTCGATTCCTCCTACAGGCTCGTGTGTAGTACCTCCGCGGGCCGTCTCGCCGGCCCGCCGGTGTCGGCACTTAGGTGCCGGGCACCCCGCAGCCGGATTACCCCGGCACCCGGGCGCCGAAACCGCCGGCAAGCAAGCCCGTGCCACCCTCCGCGGGAAGGACATCGTCGATACCCTCCCCGTCGCACCGCACCGGGCCGGTGTTCCGCAGTAATTGCATCTTCCATTTGACAAAATTTCTATTGTGCGAGACAGATTATCTACCGGCGGGGTGCGGGGGCGTCGCTTCCCGGGATACCGAGCGCGGCGAAGTGCCTCCGCGCCCCGCCCCGAGTGATACACAAAAACTACTTGTCATAAGTACGAGTTCGACGGCAGTCGCCGGAGCGACCGGCCCCGGTGTCGAGCAAGGAGGCGCGACGCGATGACCGCAGCGGACCTGGTGGTGGTGGCCAATCGGCTCCCCGTGGACTACGACCCGTCGGCCGACGACGGGCGCGGCGGGTGGCGCCGCAGCCCGGGCGGGCTCGTCACCGCCCTGGAGCCGGTGCTGCGCGCCGCCGACGGCGCGTGGGTGGGCTGGCCCGGCGCCCCCGACGTCGCCTTCGATCCGTTCACCGAGGACGGCATCACGCTGCATCCGGTCTCCCTCACCGAAGGCGAGGTCGCCGGCTACTACGAGGGATTCTCCAACGCGACGCTGTGGCCGCTGTACCACGACGCGATCGTCGCTCCCGCCTACGACCGCACGTGGTGGCGGACATACGTCGCGGTCAACCGCCGCTTCGCCGAGGCCGCGGCCGACGCGGCCGCCCCGGGCGCGACGGTGTGGGTGCACGATTACCAGCTCCAGCTCGTGCCCAAGATGCTGCGCGACCTCCGGCCCGACCTGAAGATCGGCTTCTTCCTGCACATCCCCTTCCCGCCCACCGAGCTGTTCCTGCAACTGCCGTGGCGCACCGCCGTCGTGGAGGGCCTGCTCGGCGCCGACCTGGTGGGCTTCCACCTGCCCGGCGGCGCCCGCAACTTCCTGTTCCTGGCACAGCGGCTGCTCGGTCTGCACACGAGCGCGCACTCCGACCTGGACTCGTGCGTGGGCACCGTCGACGTCGGCGACCGGCGGGTGCAGGTCGGCGCCTTCCCCATCTCGATCGACTCGGCCCACTTCGCCGAACGCGTCCGGTCCCCCCACATCCGCGAGCGGGCCGCGCAGGTTCGCGAGGAACTCGGCAACCCCGAGACCCTGCTGCTGGGCGTGGACCGGCTCGACTACACCAAGGGCATCGACATTCGGCTCGAAGCGCTGCACGAGCTGCTCGACGAGGGCACCCTCGACCCCGAGAAGGTCGTCATGGTGCAGCTGGCCACCCCGAGTCGCGAGCGCGTGTCCGCCTACGCCCAGTTGCGCGAGGACATCGAGCGCAAGGTCGGCCACCTCAACGGCGAGTACGGGCAGCTGGGCCGACCGGTGGTGCACTACCTGCACCGGCCCGTCGACCGCGACGAGCTCATGGCCCTGTACAGCGCGGCGGACGTCATGCTCGTCACACCCCTGCGCGACGGCATGAACCTCGTCGCCAAGGAGTACATCGCCTGCCGGACCGACGGCACCGGTGCCCTCGTCCTGAGCGAGTTCACCGGGGCGGCCAGCGAGCTGCGCCGCGCTCATCTGGTCAACCCGCACGATCTCGACGCCGTCAAACGCGCGATCGTCATCGCCGCCACCGAGGAACCGGCGACGGCGGCGCGCCGGATGCAGTCCCTGCGCACCCAGGTGCTCCACCACGACGTCGACCGGTGGGCCAACGCCTTCCTCACGGACCTGCGCGCGAGCGGATCCGGCACCACCGCGGCCGCGAGCGCCTGAATCACAGCCGGGCGCGGGCTCGAAGCGGAGTAGGCGGCGCCGACGGAGGACACCCTCGACCCCGGCACGCCGTGACCGTCGACAGCCCGTGCGACGGCGGAAGGGGCGATGCGGTTCGGCCGCATCGCCCCTTCCGGCCTCTGCGATCAGTCGTCGGTGGAGTTCTCGGCGGTGGGATTCTCGGCGATTTCCGGGGCGTGCTCCCGAGTCGCCATGCCGCCGTTCTTGCCCTCGTCCACCGGGCCGGGCCGGCCCCCCTTGGGCCGGTTGCCGTCGGTCGGCTTCTTCTCCGTCACGGGGTCTCCTTCGGTCGGAAGTCCACGGTCACGGGCCGGGACGATCGACCTCACCGCGCCATGCGCCGTCGGCGACGCCGCGTTCCTCGATGAACTGCTTGAAGTGCCGCATGTCGCTCTTCACGCGGCGATCGAGGAGGCCGAGCTTGTCGGCGACGTTCTCGAAGAAGCCCTCGGGGTCGATGTCCATCTGCGCGGTGACCCGCGTGGTGGTGTCGTCGAGCCGGTGGAAGGTGATCACGCCGGCGTGGTCCGGCCCGGCGTCGGACCTCCATGCGACGCGCTCGTCGGGATGCTGCTCGGTGATCGTGGCGTCGAACTCCTTCGTCCCGCCGGCGACCTTGACGACCCAGTGGGTGTGGGTGTCGTCGATCTGGCGGATCCGCTCGACGCCCTCCATGAAACGAGGGAACTCCTCGAACTGCGTCCACTGGTTGTAGGCCGTACGGATCGGGACATGGACGTCGACCGACTCGGTGATCGTGCTCATGACGCTCCTTTCCTGCGGCGACCGGTGCGCCGCTCCCGGGTGGCCTACCCGGGCGGCCGAGCCGGGAAACGCCGGGGGTCCAGATGCAGCGACCGGGGATGGACCGGCGCCGGCAGCGCCGACTCGCCCGTGAGGAACGCGTCCACACCGCGCGCCGCCGCGCGTCCCTCGGCGATCGCCCACACCACCAGCGACGCACCGCGGTGGGCGTCGCCGCACACGAACACCCCCGGGGCCGAGGTCTGCCAGCGCTCGTCGCAGTCGAGAGTGCCCCGGACGCCGGGGGTCAGGCCGAGGGCGTCGAGGAGCGGTCCGCGCTGGACCCCCTCGAAGCCGACGGCGAGGAGGGCGAGGTCGCAGGGAATCTCGAAGGGGTCCCCGAGGGGGAGGCGGCGCGCGTCGACCTCGGCCAGTTCGAGCGCCCGCACCCGCCCACGGGAACCGACGAAGCGCTGCACCGTCACTTCGAACCGGCGGGTCCCGCCCTCCTCGTGCGCGGGCGCCGTTCGCAGCACCCACGGCGCGAGCGGCCACGGCGTGACGTCCGCGTCGCGGCGTCCGGGCGGCCGGGGCCGATAGTCGAGCTGGGTGACGGAACGCGCGCCCTGACGCAGTGCGGTGCCGAAGCAGTCGGCGCCGGTGTCCCCGCCGCCGACGATGACCACGTGCCGTCCGGCGGCGGTGAGGGCCGCGGGCCCGTCGCCCTCGCACTCGTGGTTGGCGGCGACGAGGTACTCCATCGCGGGGTGCACCCCGCCGAGTTCCCGCCCCGGGACGGCCAGGTCGCGGGCGCGGCCGGCCCCGACCGCGAGGACCACCGCGTCGAAGCCGGCCCGTAGCGTGGCGACATCCGGGTCGATCCCGGCCTCGGTGCCGGTGCGGAAGACCGTGCCCTCGGCGCGCATCTGCGCGAGGCGCCGGTCGACGAGGGCCTTGTCCATCTTGAACGCCGGGATGCCGTAGCGCAGCAGTCCGCCGAGCCGGTCGGCGCGCTCGAGGACGGTCACGGCGTGTCCGGCGCGGGTGAGCTGCTGGGCCGCGGCGAGACCCGCCGGTCCGGAGCCGACGACGGCGACGGATCTCCCGGTGCTGCGGGCCGGGGGGCGCGGCGGCACGCGGCCGTCGGCCCAGGCCCGGTCGGCGATCGCCCGCTCGATCCGTTCGACGGTCACGCCCGCGGTGTGGTCGTCCCGGGCGAGCACGCAGGCGGATTCACAGGGTGCCGGGCACAGCCGGCCGGTGAACTCGGGGAAGTTGTCGGTGGCGTGCAGCCGGTCGGCGGCCTCGGCCCACAGGTCGCGACGCACCAGGTCGTTCCATTCGGGGATGAGGTTGCCGAGCGGGCAGCCGGTGCCGGCGCTGTGGCAGAAGGGGATACCGCAGTCCATGCAGCGGGCGGCCTGCTCCCGGATCGAGAGCGCCTCCTCGTCCGGGGGCTGCGCCCGGTGCACCTCCGCCCAGTCGCGAACGCGCTCGGCGGCGGGCCGGCGCGGCGGTTCGCGTCGGTCGTAGCGCAGGAATCCGCGGGGATCAGGCACCGTCGGCTCCCACCGGGGTGGGGCGCTCGCACGCCGCGGCGCGGACGCGGATCAGATCCTCGGGCACCACCGCGGTGAACCGGACCGCACTGCCGGGCCATTCGGCGAGGATCTCCCCGGCGACCGCCGATCCGGTGCGCGCGTGGTGGCGGGCGATCAGGTCACGCAGCGGAGCGAGGTCGCCGTCGTCGACGGGCTGCAGTTGCACGGAGGCGGTGTTGACGCGGCCGGGCTCGAGGTCGAGGACGTAGGCCAGCCCCCCGGACATGCCGGCGCCGAGGTTGCGGCCGGTGGCGCCGAGGATCACGACGCGGCCCCCGGTCATGTACTCGCAGGCATGGTCGCCGGTGCCCTCGCACACGGCGTCGGCGCCGGAATTGCGCACCGCGAAGCGCTCCCCCACCCGGCCGTGCAGGAACAACTCCCCGGAGGTGGCCCCGTACAGGACGGTGTTGCCGGCGACGATCTGCTCGTGCGGGTCGAACGGCGCGGCCGGGTCGGGGCGCACCACCACCCGTCCGCCGGACAGGCCCTTGGCGACATAGTCGTTGGCGTCGCCGGTGACGGTGACGGTGATGCCGACGGGCAGGAAGGCACCGAGGGACTGCCCGGCGCTGCCGTACAAATCGATCCGCACCGTGTCGTCGCTCAGGCCGGTGGCGCACCGTCGACCGGCGGTCCAGCCGAGCAGGGTGCCGACGGCGCGGTCACGGTTGGTGACGGCGGCGGTGAGATGCACGGGACGGCCGTCGTCGAGGGCGGGGGCCGCGCGGGCGATGAGGTCACGGTCCAGCGGCGCGTCGGGCGGTCCGGCGGCGGGACGGGTGCGGCGGCGCTGCGGGGGTGCCCCGAGGGCGTCGGCCGGCGGGGTGAACAGGGGTGCGAGGTCGAGTCCCCGGCGACGCCAGTGCTCGAGTGCCGCGTCGGGTTCGAGCAGGTCGACCCGGCCGACGGCGTCGTCGAGGCGGGACAGGCCCAGCGCCGCGAGCCGCCGGCGCACGTCCCCGGCGACGAACAGGAAGAACTGCTCCACGAATTCCGCTCTGCCGGTGAACTTCTCCCGCAGTTCGGGGTTCTGGGTGGCGATGCCGACGGGACACGTGTCGAGGTGGCACACCCGCATGAGGATGCAGCCGAGGACCACCAGGGGCGCCGTGGCGAACCCGAACTCCTCGGCGCCGAGCAGCGCCGCGATCATCACGTCGCGGCCGGTGCGCAGCCCGCCGTCGCACTGCACGGTGATGCGGTCGCGCAGGCCGCTCAGCACGAGGGTCTGCTGGGTTTCGGCGAGCCCGATCTCCCACGGGGTGCCGGTGTGCTGCAGGGCGGTGAGCAGGGCCGCCCCGGTGCCGCCGTCGTGGCCGGAGATCAGCACCACGTCGGCATGGGCCTTGGCGACGCCGGCGGCGACGATGCCGACGCCGACGCCGCTGACGAGCTTGACGTGGATGCGGGCCTGCGGGTTGGCGCACCGCAGGTCGTGGACGAGCTCGGCGAGGTCCTCGATGGAGTAGATGTCGTGGTGCGGCGGCGGGGAGATCAGTCCGACGCCCGTGGTGGCGTGCCGGGTACGGGCGATCCACGGGTACACCTTGTGGCCGGGAAGCTGGCCACCCTCACCGGGTTTCGCTCCCTGCGCCATCTTGATCTGCAGGTCGGTCGCGTCGGCGAGGTAGGCGGCGGTGACACCGAAGCGGCCGCTGGCGACCTGCTTGACGGCGCTGCGGCGCAGCGGGTCACCGAGGCGGTCGGGATCCTCCCCGCCCTCCCCCGAGTTCGACCGGCCGCCGAGGCGGTTCATCGCGACGGCGAGGGTCTCGTGCGCCTCACCGGAGATCGAACCGTAGCTCATCGCCCCCGTGGCGAAGCGGCGCACGATGTCCTCCACCGGCTCGACCTCGTCGAGCGGGATCGGATCCGCGGCGACGGTGCGCAACAGCCCGCGCAGGGTTCCGCCCGCGGCGGCGAGCCGGTCGATCTCGGCGCAGTACCGCGCGTAGACGTCCACCCGCCCGGTGCGGGTCGCGTGCTGCAGCAGGAACACCGTCTCCGGGGTGAACAGGTGAGGTTCGCCGTCGCGTCGATACCGGTAGACGCCCCCACTGTCGAGAGCCGTTTCGGCGCACCGGTTCTCGAAGGCGGTCCGGTGCCGGCGACGGGCGTCGCGGGCCAGGTCGGCGAGGCTCGCGCCGCCCAGCCGGGAGACGGTGCCGGGAAGATACGCGTCCACGACCTCGCGGGCAAGGCCGACGGCCTCGAATGTCTGCGCCGCCGTGTACGAGGCGAGGGTGGAGATTCCGAGCTTGGCCATCACCTCGCGAACCCCGGAGACGACGGCGCGCCGGTAGTTCGCCGCGGCCGTCGCCGGGTCCGTGCCGGGGATGCGCCCGGCGGCCGCGAGTGAGCGCACGGTGTCGAGGGCGACGTAGGGGCACACCGTCGCGGCGCCGAATCCGACGAGCGCGGCCACGTGGTGGACCTCGCGCGCATCCCCGGATTCGGCGATCAGCGCGACGCGGGTGCGCCGCCGCGTGCGGACGAGGTGGTGGTGCACGGCGGAGACGGCGAGCAGGGAGGGGATGGGGACGCGGTCCGGCCCGCAACCGCGGTCGGTGACGATCAGGATGCCCCGGCCGGCGTCGATGGCGGCGTCGGCGGCGCGGCGCAGGTCCGCGAGCCCGGCGGCGAGGGCCTCGCCGGGGTCGCCGCCGGCCGCGAAGTGCGCGGGCAGGACCCGGGAGGCGAGGTCCGGGCGCGGCCCGTCCGGGCCGAGTGCCGCGACGGCGGCGAGTTCGTCGGTGTCGAGGACCGGGCCGGGCAGCACCAGTTGCCGGCACGACTTCGGGGACGCGTCGAACAGGTTGTCCTCCGGGCCGGCGACGCGCCGCATCGAGGTGACGACCCGTTCGCGGATCGCGTCCAACGGCGGGTTGGTGACCTGCGCGAACAATTCGACGACGTAGTCGTAGAGCAGCCGGGGACGCGGCGACAGCACCGCGGGGGCGATGTCGGCGCCCATCGAGCCGAGCGGTTCGGCACCGGTCGCAGCCATCGGTTCGAGCAGCACCTCGAGGTCCTCGCGGGTGTACCCGAACAGCCGGTGCGTCCGGCCCTGGTCGTGGTCCGGGGCGGGGTGCCCGCCCGGGCGGGGCAGATCCGCCAGGTCGATCTGCCCGTCACGCAGCCACCGACCGTAGGGGTGGGCGGCGGCGAGGGTGTCGAGCAGTTCGTCGGGCGGCACGATGCGGCCGGCGACGGTGTCGACGAGGAGCATCCGGCCCGGCTCGAGCCGGCCCTTGTGCACGATGTGTTCCGGTGGCAGGTCGAGGATTCCGGTTTCACTGCCGAACAGGACGCGGTCGTCGGCGGTGCGGCACCACCGGCCGGGTCGCAGCCCGTTGCGGTCGAGCACGGCACCGAACAGCCGTCCGTCGGTGAAGGGCAGGCACGCCGGCCCGTCCCACGGTTCGAGCAGCGCGGCGTGGAAGCGGTGGAAGGCGCGTCGCCGGGGATCGAGGTCGGGCTCGTTCTCCCATGCGGGCGGGACGAGCATGGTCACCGCGTGCGGCAGCGAGCGCCCGGCGAGGTGGAGCAGTTCGAGGACCTCGTCGAGGGAGGCCGAGTCCGACATGTCGGGGGCGCAGACCGGGAACAACCGGGTCAGGTCGCCGGGCAGCAGGCCGGTGCGCAGGAGTCCCTCGCGGGCGTGCATCCGGTTGCGGTTGCCGCGGATCGTGTTGATCTCGCCGTTGTGGGCGCTGTACCGGAACGGTTGGGCGAGCCGCCACGACGGGAAGGTGTTGGTGGAGAAACGGCTGTGCACGAGCGCGATCGGGCTGGCGCAGCGCGGATCGCGCAGGTCGGGGAAGAACGCCGGCAACTGCTGTGCCGTGAGCATGCCCTTGTAGACGACGGTGCGGGCGGACAGCGACGGGAAATAGACGTCGCCGGTGTGCTCGGCGCGGCGCCGCAGCGGATACACCCGCCGGTCGAGGTCCACGCCGGCGGGCCGGGCGCCGCCCGTGCGCGGGGCGGCGACGAACAGCTGGCTGATGTGGGGTCGGCACGCTCCGGCGGTGCGCCCGAGGCCGGACGGGTCGACGGGAACCTCGCGCCAGCCGAGGATCTGGAGATCCTCCTCGGCCGCGAGCGCGTGGATCCGCCGTCGCGCCGTCGCCCGGCGCCGCGGGTCGCGGGGCAGAAAGCACAGGCCGGTGGCGTAGTACCCCGGCGGCGGGAGCTCGAAGCCGGTGACGGCGTCGAGGAGCGCGGCGGGGACCGCGAGGGTGATGCCGGCGCCGTCACCGCTGGCGGGTTCGCGACCGCAGGCGCCGCGGTGGCCGAGGTTGCGCAGCGCGGTGAGTGCGTCGGCGACGGTGCGGTGGGTGCTGCGGCCGCGCAGGTCGACGATCGCGCCCACGCCGCAGGAATCCGATTCGCGGTCGGGGTCGTAGAGTCCGCGGGGCTCGGGCATCCCGGAATGCCGCACCGGTCCACCTCCACGTCGCCGGTGTGGCGGCGACGTCGCGCGTCGTCGGATGGGCGGCCCCGACGGGGTCGCCACGACGGGCGTGCGCTGCGGTATGGGTGGCCGGACCAGTTCCGCCCGACGATCGAACCGGGGATCGGTCCCGGTGGCGGCCAGTCTACGCGCGCGACGGCCGGCCGCGCGAGAGGCGCGACCGGCCGTCGGGTGGGTGGGTCAGGGCCGCAGCGGGCGGCCGTCGGAGTCGCGGACGCTGCCGGTGAGCATCATGATCCCGTCGATGACGGACCACACCCAGATCACCGGGATGATCACGAAGCCGACCAGGAGGATGGTCAGCAGTCCGCCGATCCACAGCCCCAGAAGCTGGATGAGGCCGACCGCGGTGCTTCCGAGGTAGAGCCGCCCGACCCCGCAGATCCCGACGAAGGGCAGCAGCAGCTGCAACAGGCCCGCGGTGGTCTTCGACTTGTCGGAGTAGGGCTCGCCCGTCGCCGGATCCCGTCCGTACGGCGCGGAGGGATCGCCGTAGGCGCCGTAGCCGGTGGGACCGTAGCCCGGCCCGGCCGGGGTGGGGTACTGCGGCCCGCTCTGGAACTGCGGGTCGGGGGCCCCGTAGACGGGTCCGCTGCCGGCGTACTGCCCGCCGGTCGGCGCCTCGGTCCCGCCGGTGTGTGCGGTGCCGTACTGCGCTTCGCTCGACGGCGGTGGATAGCTCGGCGTGGTGCCCCAGCCGGGACCGTTGCCCATTCCGGAGTAGGTGTCCCAGCCCGGTCCGGCCGTGCCCCACGTGGGCGCGGTCGACTCGGTGGTGGGCGGCGGAACGGACAGCGACGCCTGGGCGGTCGGATCGTAGTCGGCGGTGCCGCCGAACGTGGGCAGCTCCGCGGTGGGGGCCGGCTCGCCGCCCTGCGGCGCGGCGCTCGACCCGGCAGCGGGGGCGGCCTCGGCGTCGGACTGTTTGCGCAGGTCCGGTCCGGCGGACGTCTCGTCCTTCTTCCGCAGATCCGGGCCCGTGGGGTCCGGGGATCCCGCGTCGGATGTGGTCACGACTTGTCCCCTCCGTTCTCGCTGCGCCTACCTGTCTCGACCTTACCGCCGGCCTCGGCCGATGCCACGGGCCCGGATGCGCCGTCCCGCTTCTCGTCGTCGGCCGCCCCACCGTCTCCGATCCCGTCGCCGGTTGCGGTGGCATCGGCTGCGGCCGCGGTGGCGCCGTGCGGGTGACGGGACTTCAGTTCCTCCGGCGCTTCGCGACCCTTGCGGGCGAAGACGACGTAGGCGACGGCGAGGACGAACACGATGGCGGAGGTGAAGGAATTGATCCGGATACCGGCGATCTCGGTGGCCGGGTCGGACCGCATGAGTTCGACGAAGAAGCGGCCCGCGCTGTAGCCGGCCACGTAGAGCGCGAACAGCCGGCCGTGTCCGATACGGAAGCGCCGGTCGACGAACACGAGCAGCAGCACGACGAGCAGGTTCCACACCAGCTCGTACAGGAACGTCGGATGCACCACCGCCGCGACCTGCCCGGTGGAGATCCCGTCGATCAGGTCCGGGCTGGTCTGTCCCGCGTCGTTGCGACGCTCGTAGATCTCGAGGCCCCACGGCACGGTCGTCTCCCGGCCGTAGAGTTCCTGGTTGAACCAGTTGCCGAGCCGGCCGATGGCCTGCGCCAGCAGGATCGCCGGGGCCACCGCATCACCGAGGGCGGGCAGCGGCACACCGCGGCGCCGGCACCCGATCCAGGCGCCGACGCCGCCGAGGGCGACCGCCCCCCAGATCCCGAGTCCGCCCTGCCAGATCTTCAGCGCGTCGACCGGGTCGGCGCCCGCGCCGAAGTACTTCTGCCAGTCGGTGGCGACGTGGTACAGGCGCCCTCCGATCAGGCCGAACGGCACCGCCCACACGGCGACGTCGAGGACGGTGCCCGGCTCGCCGCCACGGGCGACCCAGCGGCGGTCGCCCCAGAAGATGGCGACGACGATCCCGACGATGATGCACAGGGCGTAGGCCCGCAGCGCGATCGGCCCGAGGTACCACACCCCCTGCGGTGGACTGGGCAGATACGCCAGGACGGTAGCGGCGGCGGGTACGGCGGTGGAGGTCACGTGGCCACGCTAGCCGAGCGCACGCCCTCCGCGAGTTCCGTGGTGAGCGTGCGCAACGCGTCGGGGCCCTGCGCCACGGCGGCCACCAGCGCCGAGCCGACGATCACCGCGTCCGCGTAGGCGGCGATCTGCGCGGCTTGTTCCCGGGACCGCACGCCCAGGCCGACACCCACGGGGATCTGCGAGTGCTCCCGCACCCGGGCGACGAGTTCGGGCGCCATGTCGGAGACGGCGTCGCGGGCGCCGGTCACGCCCATCGTGGAGGTGGCGTAGACGAACCCGCGGCAGGAGTCGACGGTCATGACGAGGCGCTCGGCGGTCGACGACGGGGCGACCAGGAAGATGCGGTCGAGCCCGTGCCGGTCCGCCGCCGCGATCCACTGCTCGGCCTCGTCGGGGATGAGGTCCGGGGTGATGATCCCCAGTCCCCCGGCGGCAGCGAGGTCGCGGGCGAATTCGTCGATCCCGTACTTGAGGACGATGTTCCAGTAGGTCATCACGACGGCGTGGCCGCCGGCCGCGGCGACGGCCTCGACGACGCGGAACACGTCCCGCACCCGGAAGCCCGCGGTGAGCGCCTCGTCGGCGGCGGCCTGGATGGTGGGTCCGTCCATCACCGGGTCGCTGTAGGGGATGCCGACCTCGACGATGTCGCAGCCGGCCTGCACGAGCGCTTCGAACGCCTCGATCGAGCGCGGCAGGTCGGGGTATCCGGCGGGCAGGTAGCCGACGAGCGCGGCGCGGTTCTCGGCCTTGCATCGGGCGAAGACCTCACCGAGGCGGGACTGCGGCTGCTGGGCGCTCACTGCGCGGATCCTTCCGTCGTGTCGGAGGTGGCGGGGTCGGCGGGAAGGAGCCCGAACCACCGCGCGGCGGTGTCGACGTCCTTGTCGCCCCGGCCGGACAGATTGACCAGCACGACGGCGCCGGAGCCGAGTTCGCGGCCCAGCTTCAGGGCCCCGGCGACGGCGTGCGCCGACTCGATGGCGGGGATGATGCCCTCGGTGCGCGAGAGCAGCGAGAACGCCTCCATGGCCTCGGCGTCGGTGACGGGCCGGTAGTCGGCGCGGCCGATGTTCTTGAGGTAGGAGTGCTCGGGTCCGACGCCGGGGTAGTCCAGGCCGGCGGAGATCGAGTGCGACTCGATGGTCTGGCCGTCCTCGTCCTGCAGCAGGTAGGAGTAGGCGCCGTGCAGCGCGCCGGGCGTGCCGCCGGTGATGGTGGCGGCATGCCGCCCGGTTTCCACCCCGTCGCCGCCGGCCTCGAAGCCGACCAGGCGGACACCGGGGTCGTCGATGAAGGCATGGAAGATGCCGATGGCGTTGGATCCGCCGCCGACGCAGGCGGTGACGGCGTCGGGCAACCGGCCGGTGAGCGCCTGCACCTGCGCGCGCGCCTCGAGGCCGATGATGCGCTGGAAGTCGCGCACCATCATGGGGAACGGGTGCGGGCCGGCGGCGGTGCCGAAACAGTAGTAGGTGTTGTGGGCATTGGTGACCCAGTCGCGCATGGCCTCGTTGATCGCGTCCTTGAGGGTGCGCGAACCGCTGGTCGCGGCGACGACCTCGGCGCCGAGCAGGCGCATCCGGGCGACGTTGAGGGCCTGCCGCTCGGTGTCGACCTCGCCCATGTAGACGACGCAGTCGAGGCCGAGCAGGGCGCAGGCGGTGGCGGTGGCGACGCCGTGCTGCCCGGCACCGGTCTCCGCGATGACCCGGGTCTTGCCCATCCGCTGGGCGAGCAGGGCCTGCCCGAGCACGTTGTTGATCTTGTGCGAGCCGGTGTGGTTGAGATCCTCGCGCTTGAGCACGATCCGGGCGCCGCCGGCGTGTTCGCTCAGCCGCTTGGCCTCGTACACCGGGGAGGGCCGGCCGGTGTAGTCGCGCTGCAACCGATCGAGTTCGTCGAGGAATCCGTTGTCGACCCGCGCCTTGTCGTATTCGGCGGTGACCTCCTCGATCACCGCCATCAGCGCCTCGGGGACGAACCGGCCGCCGAAGACCCCGAAGTGGCCGCCGGGGTCGGGTTCGTGCGCGGTGTGCTCGGCCACTGCGGCGCTCATGCGGGGCAGACCGCGGCCCTTGGCGGAAAGTACGGGATCGTCTGTGCTCACCCGTCCAGTCTGCCCCAACGGCGGCCCCGGCCCGTCGCCGGGTCCGGCCCGTCGGCGCCGCGCCGGAATGCGGTCAGCGTGCGGGCTTCGGGCAGGACGGATGGGTGCCGGCGGTGACCAGTTCGGCGACCGCGTGGCGCGGGTCGCCGCTGGTCACCAGTCCCTCGCCGACGAGCACCGCGTCGGCACCCGCGCCGGCGTAGGTGAGCAGGTCGGAGGGACCGCGCACGCCGGACTCGGCGATCTTGACGACCTCTGTCGGCAGTCCCGGCGCGATGCGGGCGAACGTGCTCTTGTCGACCTCGAGGGTCTTGAGGTTGCGGGCGTTGACCCCGATGACGGTGGCGCCGGCCTCGAGGGCACGGGTCGCCTCCTCCTCGGTGTGCACCTCGACGAGCGCCGTCATGCCGAGAGATTCGACGCGGTCGATCAGCGACGTCAGCACGGGCTGCTCGAGCGCGGCGACGATGAGCAGCACGATGTCCGCGCCGTGGGCACGCGCCTCGTGGATCTGGTACGGGCCGACGATGAAGTCCTTGCGCAGCACCGGGATCCGCACCGCGCGCCGCACGGCGTCGAGATCGTCGAGACTGCCCTGGAAGCGGCGCTGCTCGGTGAGCACGCTGATCGCGCGGGCACCGCCGGCCTCGTAGGCCTTGGCGAGTTCGGCGGGGTCGGTGATGTCGGCGAGCGCCCCCTTCGACGGGCTGGCCCGCTTGACCTCGGCGATGACGGCGATTCCCGGCTCGAGCAACGCGGCCTTGGCGTCGATCGGCGGGGGCGCGGCGGCAGCGGCGGCCTTGACCGCGGCGAAGTCGAGGACCGCCTCCCGGGCGGCGACGTCGGCGCGCACCCCTTCGAGTATCGAGTCGAGAACTGTCATCGTGGCTCGAAGTCCTTTCGCCCCTGTCAATCCGATGTGAGAAAACTCATCGGAGTTTCTTGAAGAGTAGTGTGCGCGCTCACCGGCCCGTGCGGCGGGTCCCCGAATCGTCGGCGCCGCCCTCTCCCCCTCGATCGGCGGCCGGGTCGTCGGCGACGTCCACCGTGGGGTCCTCGCCCGCGTCGAGCGCGTCCCACAGGGTGCGTTCGGTGACCGACTCGTCGGCGGTGTCCCGGCGGGCGGTGGCCTCGCGGCGGGCGGCCGGGCTGTCGTACTTCGACGACAGTCCGGCCTCGGCCCGCGGGGTGCGCCACAGCTGCACGGCGGCGGCCAGCGCGGCCACGGCGCCGGCGAGGGCGAGCACGGCCGGCCCGGCCGCGACGGTGAGGGAGGTGACCTCGGCGCGTGCGGGCAGCTCCGCGATGCGCGCCGCGGTCGCGTCGTCGGCGCCGCCGGCGAGCAGCCCCACCGCCGGGACGGCGGCGGCGACCGCGACGACCGCGACGAGCACGGCCAGTATCCGCAGCGCCCATCCGCGCACCGCGAACGACGCCGCGACGGCCGCCAGCAGCGTCAGCGCGAGCGGAGTCAGCGCCGCCGCCCAGGTGCCGCCGACGAGGGTGGTGACCCGGTCCTCGCCGAGGCCGTCGGAGGACGTGACGGTCACCCAGGTCAGGCGGCTCGCGCCCCACAGCGCGACGGCGCCGATCGCGAGCAGCAGCGCGGCGACCGCGCCGGCCCGCCGCCGGGGCGCGCGGGTGGCGCTCACCTGCGGTCCCCCTCGTACGAGGTGAGGGTGCCGGCCGCGGCGACGGCGGAGAGCACGGCCATGGCCTTGTTGCGGGCCTCGGTGTCCTCGTAGACCGGATCGGAGTCGGCGACGACGCCGGCACCGGCTTGCACGTAGGCGACGCCGTCCTTGACCAGGGCCGAGCGGATGGCGATGGCGGTGTCGGCGTCGCCGGCGAAATCGAGGTAGCCCACGATGCCGCCGTAGATGCCGCGGCGGGTCGGCTCGAGTTCGTCGATCAGTTCCATCGCCCGGACCTTGGGCGCGCCGGACAGGGTGCCGGCGGGGAAGCACGCGGTGACCGCGTCGAGGGCGTGCCGGCCCGCGGCGAGGCGGCCGGTGACGGTGGAGACCAGGTGCATGACGTGGCTGTAGCGCTCGATGTGCCGGTAGTCGTGGACCTTGACGGTGCCGGGCTCGCACACCCGCCCGAGGTCGTTGCGGCCGAGGTCGACGAGCATGAGGTGCTCGGCGTTCTCCTTCTCGTCGGCGAGGAGGTCCTTCTCGAGGAGGATGTCGTCCTCCTCGCTGGCGCCGCGCCAGCGCGTCCCGGCGATGGGATGGGTGGTGGCGACCCCGTCGGCGACGGTCACGAGCGCCTCCGGGCTCGAGCCCACGATGGAGAACGCCGTGCCGCCGGAGCCGTCGGGGACGTGCATGAGGAACATGTACGGACTCGGGTTGGAGGCGCGCAGCATCCGGTACACGTCGATCGGCGCCGCGTGACAGTCGATCTCGAAGCGCTGGGACAGCACCACCTGGAACGCCTCGCCGGCCTCGATCTCGCCGATGAGCCGGCGCACGTCGGCGCCGAAGCTCTCGGTCGTGCGCTGGCGCCGGTAGTCGGGGGCGGGCCGGGCGAACGTGGAGACGGTCGACGGGGCGGGCGCGGCCAGGGCCGCCGTCATCCGGTCCAGCCGGGCCACCGCGTCGTCGTAGGCCTCGTCGACGCGTTCGTCGGAGCCGTCCCAGTTGACGGCGTTGGCGATGAGCGTGATCGCACCCTCGTGGTGGTCGACGGCGGCGAGGTCGGTGGCGAGCATCATCACCGTCTCGGGAATCTGCAGGTCGTCGACGGCGTGCTCGGGCAGCCGCTCGATCCGTCGCACGACGTCGTAGCCGAGATAGCCGACCATGCCGCCGGTCAGCGGCGGCAGGCCGTGCAGCCGCTCGGTGTGCAGCAGCTCCAGGGTCCGGCGCAGCACGTCGAGCGGGTCGCCCCCGGTGGGGGCGCCGGCGGGCACGTGGCCGTACCAGGTGGCCTCCCCGTCGACGACGGTGAGCGCGGCCGGGCTGCCGGCTCCGATGAACGACCACCGCGACCACGACCGGCCGTTCTCGGCGGACTCGAGCAGGAAGGTGCCGGGCCGGTCGGCGGCGAGCTTGCGGTACGCCGACAGCGGGGTCTCCGCGTCGGCGAGCACCTTGCGGGTCACCGGAACGACGCGGTGCTCGGCGGCGAGCAGCCGGAACTGCTCGCGGGTGGTGGTGGAGTCGGGTCGGCCGCCCTCGGTGAGGTCGGGGGCCGCTGCGGGGATGGTGGTGGGCTCGCCGGACATGGCGCCCATCATCCCAGGGCCTGCCGCGGCGGGCGCGGCCGCGGTAGCGTCGCCGGACATGAGAGCCGGTGACATCGCCCCCGATTTCACGTCGAGCGACCAGGACGGCCGTCCGCGGACGCTGTCCGCGCTGCTGGCGGACGGGCCGGTGGTGCTGTTCTTCTACCCGGCCGCGTTCACCCCGGTCTGCACGGCCGAGGCGTGCCACTTCCGGGATCTGGCGGCCGAGTTCGCCGCCGTCGGCGCCACCCGGGTCGGGATCAGCACCGACCCGGTGGACCGGTTGGGCGCGTGGTCGACGCGGCAGTCGTTCGACTACCCCCTGCTGTCCGATCCGGACGGCGCGGTGGCGGCGCAGTTCGGGGTGCGCCGGGGGCTGCTCGGCCGGCTCTCGCCGGTCAAGCGGACCACCTTCGTGCTGGACACCGACTGCACCGTCCTCGAGGTGATCGCCAGCGAGGTGCGCCCCGGCGTGCACGCGGATCGCGCGCTCGCGGTGCTGCGGGCCCGGCGCGCGAGCCGGGACTGACGGTCAGTCCACCTGGACGGAACGCTTGGCCAGGCCCATCCAGAACCCGTCGATCACCTGCCGGGGCGCCTGCTCCGGGTCGCTCGACGCGCCGAGGGTGACGAACAGCGGGGCGAAGTGCTCGATCGTGGGGTGGGCGTACGGCATGCCGGGCGCCCGGGTGCGGAAGTCGAGCAGGCCGTCGACGTCGCCGGCAGCGAGCCGCTCGGCGGCCCAGGCGTCGAACTCGGCGGACCAGCCGGGCGCGACGGCCTCGGGGCGCGGGTCGCGCAGGAACGGCAGGCCGTGCGTGGTGAAGCCGGAGCCGATGACGAGCACCCCCTCCTCCCGGAGCGGGCGCAGCCGCCGGCCGAGCGCGAGCAGGCGCTGCGGATCGAGGGTGGGCAGCGAGATCTGCAGGACCGGGATGTCCGCGTCCGGGTACATGACGGTGAGCGGCACGTACGCGCCGTGGTCGAGACCGCGGTGCGGCTGCTGCACGACCGGTTCGCCGTCGGGCATCAGCGCGGCCACCTTGCGTGCGAGGTCGGGGGCGCCGGGCGCAGGGTAGGTGACCTCGTAGAAGCGGCGGGGAAAGCCGCCGAAGTCGTACACGAGCGGGGTGCCGGTGGTGGTGGCACCGATGGTCAGCGGCGCGGACTCCCAGTGCGCGGAGACCACGAGGATCGCGGTGGGGGTCGGCAGGTCGGCGGCCCAGCGTTGCAGCTGCGCCACCCACGTCGCGCTGTCGACCAGGGGCGGTGCGCCGTGGCTGAGGAACAGGGCGGGCATGGGGCTCACACGGACTCCTAAGGTTGAAGCTTCAACAATACTACCCGATACAGCACCGGCACCGTCCGAAATGTTCCCGGCCTGCGGGGATGGATCGGCGCGGGCGCGGGTATCCGCCCCCCATGACCGGAACAGAGGGCCTGAAGGTGGTCGTCACGGGCGCGACCGGAAACGTGGGCACCAGCGTCACGGCGGCGCTCGGCGCCCAGGACGCAGTCGGATCGGTGGTCGGCATCGCCCGCCGCCCCACCGACTGGCGCTGCCGCAAGACCGAGTTCGTCGTCGCCGACGTCGCCGACGACGACCTGCACGAGCTGCTGCGCGACGCGGCGGCCGTCGTCCACCTCGCCTGGCTCTTCCAGCCCACCCACAAACCCGAGATCACCTGGCGCAACAACGTGCTCGGATCGATCCGGGTGTTCGAGACCGTCGCCGAGGTGGGCGTGCCCACCCTCGTCCACGCGTCGTCGGTCGGCGCCTACTCGCCGGGACCGCAGGACGAACGGGTCGACGAGCGCTGGCCCACCCACGGCTGGCCCGGCGCGGCGTACCCGCGGGAGAAGGCGTACCTCGAACGCTGGCTCGACACGTTCGAACTGCGGCACCCCGACATCCGGGTGGTCCGGATGCGTCCCGGCTTCCTCTTCAAGCGCGAGTCCGCGACCGCGCAGCGCCGGTTGTTCGCCGGGCCGCTCCTCCCCGGCCGCCTCGTCCGGTCCCTGCCGATCGTCCCCCGCACCGCCGGACTGCGGATGCAGGTGCTGCACACCGACGACGCCGCCGACGCCTACGTCCGGGCCGTGCTCCGGCCGGTGCGGGGCGCATTCAACCTCGCCGCCGAACCCCCCGTCGACGCCGAGGTCCTCGCCGAGATCCTCGGCGCCCGCACGGTGCCCGTCCCGCCGGCGGCGCTGCACGCGGCCGTCGCCGCGGCCTGGCACGCACGGCTCGCCCCCGCCTCCCCCGGCCTGGTCGACACGGTGCTGCGGCTGCCGCTCATGGACTGCACCCGCGCCCGCACCGACCTCGAGTGGATTCCCCGGTTCTCGCCGCGCGCCACCCTCGAGGAGTTCCTCACCGGGCTCCGCGACGGCGCCGGGCTGCCGACACCGCCGCTGGCGGAGGACAGCGTGGGCCGCCGGCTGCACGAGGTCGCCACCGGCATGGGACAGCGCCCCTGACCGCCCGCCCCGACGGACGCCCGGCGTCCCGCGCCGGCCGTCCCGATAGGGTGGACGATCGAGAAAGGACGGTGCATCAGTGGGCTCCGCACAGATCGACGACACCGAGTGGCTGACCGCATCCCAGCAGCGGGCCTGGCGGAAGCTGGTGGCGCTGATCACCCGCCTGCCGGCCGCGCTGGACACGCAGCTGCAGCGCGACTCCGCGCTCACCCACTTCGACTACTCGGTCCTCGCCGAGCTGTCCGAGGCACCCGAGCGGCGGCTGCGGCTGTCCGAGCTGGCACAGCTGTCGAACGCGTCGCTGTCCCGGCTGTCGCACGTGGTGACCAAGCTGGAGAACGCCGGATGGGTGTGCCGCCGGAGCGTGCCCGGCACGCGCGGCTCGTACGCGGTGCTCACCGAGGCCGGCATGACCAAGCTCGTCGAGGCGGCACCCGGTCACGTCGCGACCGTCCAGGCCCTTGTGTTCCAGGGCCTCGACGACGATCAGGTCGCCGCGCTGACCGACCTCGGTACCGCGCTGCTCACCCAGCTCGACAAGGGCATCGCCGCCGGCACCGGGAAGGCCTGACCGGGCAGGGTGCACCCCCGCTGTGGCCGCGGCCGCTCACCCGTCGAACCCTCACCCGTTGAAACCCCGGGCCCGCAGATCGCGGGCCAGATGGTCGCGCTGCTCGATCACCAGGCGCCGCAACGCCGCCGGGGCGTCGGCGTGCGCGTCGAGCCACCGGTCGCACGGCCCGAGCGTGTTTCCGGCGGGGAACAGACCGACCACGATCCGGCGCGCGATCTCGATGCTGCGCTCGGACCACACCGCCCGGAGCGCGACGAAGTAGTCGTCGTCGTACGGGGCGATCAGATCCCGGTGCGCCCCGGCCCGGAACCCCGCGATGGTGGCGTCGAGATGCTCGTTCGACAGCGCCGTGTCGGAGAAGACCGCACTCCAGGCCTGCGCCTTGACCGCGGCGAGCGGTCGCGCGGCCAGGGCGCGCAGGTGCGCGGTCCGTCCGGAACCGGTGTCGTCGCGGGCGAGTTCGCCGTCGAGATCGGCCGGCTCCGCGTGCCCGGTCGCCGCCAGCGCGGTCCACATCTGCCAGCGCAGATCCGGGTCCAGCGGCAGCCCCACGGGTGCCGGACCGGTGCCGTCGAGGATCGCGCGCAGGTCGGCGGCGTGGGCGTCGTCGACAGTGGCGGCCGCGGCGACCGCGCGGGCCCAGGCGAGCTGCTCACCCGATCCCGGGGTGGCGGCGAACACGGCCGTCCATGCCGCCTCGAGCCAGACGCGACGCTGCCGGGACCGGCTCGCGGCGGGCAGAAAGTGCTCGATCGCGTAGGGTGCGTTCGCCAGCAGTGCGGCCAGCAGGGCCGGATTCGGTTCGGCCACCGCGAATCCGCGGACCATGGACAGGTACCGCGCCGCGGTCAGCTCGCTGTCGCGGGTGGCGTTCCACAACGCCGACCAGATCAACCCCCGGGCCAGCGGGTCGACGACACGATCGAGCGAATGCTCCACCGTCTCCAGCGACCGCGGGTCGAGCCGCACCTTGGCGTAGGTCAGGTCGGCGTCGTTGAGCAGGATCAGCGGCGCGGCCGCCGACTCGATCGGTGTGCGCTCGGCCTCCAGGTCGACCTCGACCCGCTGCCGGCAGACCAGGTCGCCGGCCTCGTCGAAGTCGTAGTGGCCCACAGCCAGCCGGTGGGGCCGCGCCGGCGTCTGGACGATCGCGGACCGTCCCTCCCCCGCGTCCTCGAGCATCAGGGTCGACACGCCGGTGGTCTGCAACCAGGCGCGCGCCCACCCCGAGAGGTCTCGTCCCGAGGTCGCCGACAACTCGGTGAGCAGATCGGCGAGGGTGGTGTTCCCGAAGGCGTGCCGGCGGAAGTAGCGCCGTGCACCCTCGAAGAAGGCGTCCCGCCCCACGTACGCGACGAGTTGTTTGAGGACTCCCGCGCCCTTCGCGTACGTGATGCCGTCGAAGTTCAGTTTGGCGGCCTCGAGGTCGACGATGTCGGCGACGATCGGGTGGGTCGTGGGCAACTGGTCCTGCAGATAGGCCCAGGCCTTGCGCCGGTTGGCGAAGGCGACCCAGGCGTCGGTCCACTCGGTGGCCTCGGCACTGACCAGCGAGCCCATGTAGTCGGCGAACGACTCCTTGAGCCACAGGTCGTCCCACCACTTCATGGTGACGAGGTCCCCGAACCACATGTGGGCCATCTCGTGCAGGATCGTGTTCGCGCGGGCCTGGTACTGCGCGGCGGTGGCGGCTCCGCGGAACACGTACGCTTCGGTGAAGGTGACGCACCCGGGGTTCTCCATGGCACCGAGGTTGTATTCGGGGACGAACACCTGGTCGTACTTGCCGAACGGGTAGGGGTAGCCGAAGTGGTCGGCGTAGAAGTCCATTCCCTGCCGGGTCACTTCGAAGATCGTGTCGGCGTCGAGGTACCGCGCCAGGGAGGCGCGGCACAGCACGGCGAGCGGCACCGCGAGTTCGTTCCGGCTC
Organism: Rhodococcus aetherivorans; assembly: GCF_011058165.1. Lineage (GTDB taxonomy): Bacteria > Actinomycetota > Actinomycetes > Mycobacteriales > Mycobacteriaceae > Rhodococcus > Rhodococcus aetherivorans. Next base: position 9,960 of record NZ_JAALEG010000022.1, on the reverse strand, counting down.
CAAGAAGATTCGGCGTGGTGGTACGGGCCCGCCACGATCGCGGTGATGTAGGTGGAGATCGGCAGCGTCGGTGCGAACACCACCTTCTGCGCGTCGCCGATCGACTCGCGTTCGGCGACATGCTGATTGGACAGCACCTGCCATTTCGCCGGGGCGGACACGACGAACGTGAACGGCGCCTTCAGATCCGGCTGCTCGAAGCACGCGAACACCCGTCGCGCGTCCGCGGGTTCGTACTGCGTGTACAGGTAGGTCTGCCCGTCGGCCGGATCGACGTACCGGTGCAGGCCCTCACCGGACCGGCTGTACTCCGCGGCGGCGACGACGGTGACGACGTTGTGCTCACGCAGGCCGCTCAGCGCGATGCGCGCGCCGTCGTAGCGGACGGGCACCGGCTCGCCGTTGAGCACGACCGACTCGACGCCGGCGCCGAGGAAGTCGAGCCACGTCGCGTCCGCGGCTGCCGTGAACTCGACCGTCGTCGTGGTCGCGAAACAGGCGCTCCCGGCATCCGGGGCGCCGCGCAGGTCGAGTTCCACCCGGTAGCTGCGGACCGTCACCGCCCGGGAACGCTCGGCGGTTTCGGCTCGGGTCAGATTCGCGGACGCCATACGCCGATCCTGCCAGGATCCGCTCGCCGAGATCGACGGCCGGCAGCGCCCGTCGCGGGGCGCCCTGTCCCGGGGGCGGTGCACCTCACCCGAGCGGGACACCCCCGACGCCCCACTGCTCCCGCGGCACCTCGGTGATGGTCACCCACACCGACGTCGCATCCTTGCCGGTTGCCTCGGCGTAGGCCTTGGTCACCGCCTCGATGGTGGCGCGCTTCTGTTCGACGGTGAGACCGGGGGTCTGGCTGATCTGGATGAGAGGCATGGGGAGATTGTGCCGCACCGCCGACGGAGCGGGCACCGGGAGGTGTAACGAAACAATCCGGTCGGTCGATTTGGTTCACGACCGCCGTTCACGACCTGCCTCGCCTCTCGGAAGGATGCAGCATGGGATCCTCGGAACTGTTCACGGAGTTCGTCGGTTGGGCCGCAGAAGGTTTCCTCACGGACGATCCGGTCCGGTCCGCCATCGGCACCGTCGTGTACCTCGGCCTGGGTCTCTGGAGCCTGCTCACCGGCGCGCCGATCGTCATCTGACGCCCGCGACACCGCCGGTGTGTCCTTTGGACGGCTGGAGCCGCCCAAAGGACGCACCCGCGCCGAAGGCGCCTACTCGCCGGCGAGCAGGACGTCGGCGTCGAAGCACGTGTGGGTGCCGGTGTGGCACGCGGCCCCGACCTGGTCGACGACGAGCAACACCGTGTCGCCGTCGCAGTCGAGCCGCACCTCGTGCACGTACTGGGTGTGGCCGGAGGTCTCGCCCTTGACCCAGTACTGGCCGCGCGAACGCGAGAAGTAGGTGGCGGTACGGGTCTCTAGGGTACGGGCGAGCGCCTCGTCGTCCATCCACGCCATCATCAGCACCTCGCCGGTGGCACGTTCCTGGGCGACGGCGGCGAACAGCCCCGCCTCGTTGCGCTTGAGCCGCGCCGCGATCGCCGGATCCAGCCTGCTCATCGCACCTCGATCCCCTCGGCGCGCATCGCCGCCTTGACCTGCGGGATGGTGAGTTCCCCGAAGTGGAACACGCTGGCCGCGAGGACCGCGTCGGCGCCGGCGTGCACGGCGGGGGCGAAGTGCTCGACAGCTCCCGCGCCGCCGCTGGCGATCACCGGCACGTGCACCGCGGCGCGCACCGCCTGGATCATCGGCAGGTCGAAGCCGGACTTGGTGCCGTCGGCGTCCATCGAGTTCAGCAGGATCTCCCCCACGCCGAGTTCCGCGCCGCGGCGTGCCCATTCGACGGCGTCGATGCCGGTGCCGCGGCGGCCGCCGTGCGTGGTGACCTCCCATCCCGACGGGGTGTCCTCCTCGCCGTCGGGCACGGTGCGGGCGTCGACGGACAGCACGATGCACTGCGACCCGAACCGCTCGGACATCTCGCGCAACACCTCCGGGCGGGCGATGGCGGCGGTGTTGATGCTGACCTTGTCCGCGCCGGCCCGCAGCAGCCGGTCCACGTCCTCGACGGTGCGGACGCCGCCGCCGACGGTGAGCGGGATGAACACCTGCTCGGCGGTGCGGCTGACCACGTCGAGCATGGTGCCGCGGTCGCCGCTCGACGCGGTGACGTCGAGGAAGGTCAACTCGTCCGCGCCCTGCAGGTCGTACGCCGCGGCGAGTTCGACGGGATCACCGGCGTCGCGCAGGTTCTCGAAGTTCACCCCCTTGACGACGCGGCCGGCGTCGACGTCCAGACACGGGATCACCCGGACTGCCAGGGTCATGGAATTCGGTCCTCCTCGGGGACGGGACCGGGAAGCGATCCCACGATGTCGAGTATCTCCTCGTGCACGCCGGGGGCGCCGGCGACCACAGAGCCGGAGCCGATGCGCCAGGGCTTGCCGGCGAAGTCGGTGGCGAGACCACCGGCCGCCCGCACCAGGGCCACGCCGGCGGCGTTGTCCCACGGGTGGTGCCCGAAGACGACGGCGGCGCCGAGCACCCCGGCCGCCGTGTACGCCAGGTCCACCCCGGTGGAACCGTGCATGCGCAGGCGCGACACCCGGCGGCTCAGCTCGGTGATGACCTCGAGCCGGCGCCGGCCCGGGATACGCCCGCGGCTGTCGATGTCGAAGCTGCCCACGCCGACCATCACGTCCGCCAGCGCCGCCGGCTGCAGCGGCGGCTGGGGACGACCGTTGCGCAGCAGCGGCCCGTCCGCGGCGGCCGCGAACCGGTCGCCGACGAACGGCAGCCAGGTCAGCCCGAGGATCGGGTCGCCGTCGCGGACGAGTGCGAGCAGGATTCCCGCGGTGGGCAGCCCGGCGGAGTAGTTGACGGTGCCGTCGATCGGGTCGAGCAGCCACACCGTGCCCGAATCGGCTTCGGGACCGCCGAACTCCTCACCGTGCACGGCAATGCCCGTGCGCCGCTCCAGTTCCGTGGAGATGCGCCGTTCGAGTTCGAGGTCGAGGTCGGTGGCGAAGTCGTTGGGCCCCTTGTTCACCGAGCGCGGCGCGCCGCGACCGGCGACGAAACGCTCCGACGCCGCGTCGAGCACCTCACCGGCGACGGCGAGCAGGCTGGACAGATCGGCGGGCGCGGTCATCGGATCAGCGTGAGACCGCGTCGAGGGCCTCGGTGAGCGTGAACCGGCCCGCGTACAGCGCCTTGCCGACGATGGCGCCCTCGACGCCCCGGTCGACGAGGCCGGCGATCGCCCGCAGATCGTCGAGGGCGGACACGCCGCCGGAGGCGACGACGGGAGCGTCGGTGGCTGCGCAGACCTGGGCGAGCAGATCGAGGTTGGGGCCGGTGAGCGTGCCGTCCTTGGTGACGTCGGTGACGACGTAGCGGCTGCAGCCGTCGCGGTCGAGCCGCGCGAGGACCTCCCACAGGTCGCCGCCGTCGGAGACCCAGCCGCGGCCGCGCAGGCGCCACTGCCCGTCGATGAGCTTGACGTCGAGCCCGACGGCGATGCGGTCGCCGTACTCGGCGATGGCGCGGGCGCACCAGTCGGGATCCTCGATGGCGGCGGTGCCGAGGTTGACGCGAGCGCACCCGGTGGCCAGCGCCGCCTCGAGGGACTCGTCGTCGCGGATCCCGCCGGAGAGCTCTACCTTCACGTCCAGTTCGCCGACGACCTCGGCGAGGAGTTCGCGGTTGGAGCCGCGTCCGAAGGCGGCGTCGAGATCGACGAGGTGCACCCATTCGGCGCCGGCGTTCTGCCACTCGAGGGCGGCGTCGCGGGGAGAGCCGTAGCTGGTCTCGCTGCCCGCCTCTCCCTGGACGAGGCGAACTGCTTCACCGTTGGCGACATCGACTGCAGGCAAAAGGACCAGGCTCACTGCGCCCATGCTAGTGGGTCGCGGCGGTCGCGGAGAACCGGCCCCGACGGTCACCCCGCACCGTCGCCGCGCGGCGTGTCGTCACCGTCGCCGCGCGGCGTGTCGTCACCGTCGCGGCGCGGCGTGTCGCTGCCGTCACGGCGCGGGGTGTCGTTGCCGTCGGGACCGAAGGCGCGGCGCGTCGTCCGGGTCGAGACGACGCCCATCGCGGCGATCGCGCCGGCCACGCCGGCGAGGGCGACGATCAACCCGACGACGGGCCCCGGTCGCAGCACCACGATGACGACGGTGGCGAGCAGGAGCACGCCCGTGGCGGCGCCCAGTGCCGTCAGCGCGAGCCGGCCGAGCGAGAACTCCGGCCGGGCCGGGTCGTCGCCGCCGGCCCCGCCGCGGTTCACAAACTGCCGACCCAATTGCGCAGCAGCTCGGCCCCCGCGTCGCCGGACTTCTCGGGATGGAACTGCGTCGCAGACAACGGGCCGTTCTCGACCGCGGCGAGGAACCGCCCGCCGTGCTCCGCCCAGGTCAGCGCGGGCGGGGCGAACAGCTCCGACGGCGGCAGCTCCCACTTCTGCGCGGCGTAGGAGTGCACGAAGTAGAACCGGGTGTCGCGGTCCATGCCGGCGAACAGCACGCTGTTGTCGGGGGCCTCGACGGTGTTCCAGCCCATGTGCGGCAGCACCGGCGCGTCGAGACGTTCGACGGTGCCGGGCCATTCGCCACATCCGTCGGTCTCGACACCGAATTCCACGCCCTTGTCGAAGAGGATCTGCATGCCGACGCAGATGCCGAGCACCGGACGGCCGCCGGCGAGTCGCTGCCCGATGATCCGGTCCCCGCGCACCGCCTTCAGTCCCGCCATGCACGCCGCGAACGCGCCGACGCCGGGCACGACCAGGCCGTCGGCGGCGAGCGCGACCTGCGGGTCGGCGGTCACCTCCACCTGCACGCCGGTGCGCGCCACCGCGCGCGTCGCCGAATGCAGATTGCCGGAGCCGTAGTCGAGGACGGCGACCTTGGTTGCGCTCATGGGCTCGATTCTATGGGGCCGCGGCGGGCCGCTCCGACGGCCCGGCGATCCGGGCGAGCAGCGGCAGGATCGGCACGAGCAGCGCGGCGGTCGCGAACGCGGCGGGATAGCCTGCGACGGTGGCGATCCCGCCGAGCAGCAGCGATCCGGCCCCGGTGCCCGCGTCGAAGCCGATGTTCCAGGCGGCGCTCGCGGCGCCGACATGGGCGGGCCCGGCGCGACGGAACGCAAGCATCAGGGCGTCGTTCTGCACGACGCCGAAGCCGAGGCCGAATGCCACCGCCGCACCGAGCAGGACCGCCGCGCCGCCGCGATCGTCCGCGGCGAGCGCGAACGGCACCATCGCCACGGCGGCCAGGCCGAGCCCGGCCGGCAGGAGCCGGCCCGCGCCGATCCGGTCCGCGACCGCACCGGCGCCGTAGCGACCGACGAGGGTGGACGCGCTGATCAGCGCCAACGCGAGCGCCACCTGGCCCGAGGCCGCGGGCACGGCGATCGACAGCAGCGAGGTGAGGCCGCCGTAGGCGACGGCACCCGCGGCGATCGCCACCGCCGGCAGGGCCAGAGCCCGCAGCGGCGTGCGGCTTCCGGCCGCGCCGGTCTGCCGGGTGACCACCTGCGGCAGGCGCGCGATCGCGACGAGCGCGAGCGTGGGCACCGCCGCGCCGAGCACGAACACGGGTGCGGTGGAGGCCCGCTCGGCGACCGCCAGTCCGAGCGGCAGTCCGACCATCTGCGCCGCGGCGATCGCGATGCCCTGTGCGCCGGTGGCGCGGCCGAGCAGCCGGGCGGGCGCGAGTTCGGCCACGAGGGCGGCGCTGGCCACGGTGATCATGCCGAAGCCGATCCCCCGCACCGCGGAGGTCGGCAGCACCACGGCCGGGTGCAGCGACAGCAGGAGCAGCAGCGACGGCAGGCCCAGCAGCAGGCATCCTGCGGCGAGCACGGGCCGGTAGCCGCGGGCCCGCACCAGGCGCGGCACCGCCGGTTGGGTGAGCACCGTCGCGCCCATGAACACCGCCGTCACCGCGCCGGCGAGGGTGCCGCTGCCGCCGGCGTCGGCGACGGCCCGGGGCACTACGGGCAGCAGCAGGGAGAACCCGGCGAACGCGCCCGCCGCCATCGCCCAGGCGGCGGGCAGCCCCGGCACCGCGAACAGGCCCGGCCGATCCGACGACGTCAGAGCAGCCTCAGCACACCGGCGATCGCGGCGAGCAGGGTCAGCGCCAGCAGCACCCCGGCGAAGAGGGTGTTGCCGCCCCGCCACGTCGACCAGGTGCCACCCGCGGCGAGGCCGGCGAGCATGAACAGGCCGTACGTCAGGACGACGTCCACTACAGGGTGCCCTTGGTCGACGGCACGCCGCTGACCCGGGGATCCGGTTCGACGGCCTGGCGCAGCGCCCGCGCGACGGCCTTGAACTCGGCCTCGGTGATGTGGTGCTGGTCGCGGCCGTAGAGCACGCGTACGTGCAGGGCGATGCGGGCGTGGAAGGCGAGGGATTCGAACACGTGCTTGTTGATCACGGTCGAGTACGGCACGCCGGGGTAGCCGCCGATCACCGAGTGCACCATGTAGTCCGGTTCGCCGGTGTGCACGCAGTAGGGCCGGCCGGAGACGTCCACCGCCGCGTGCGCGAGGGTCTCGTCCATCGGAATGAACGCGTCGCCGAAGCGGCGGATGCCCCGCTTGTCCCCGAGTGCCTGATTCAGCGCCTGACCGAGGACGATCGCGGTGTCCTCGACGGTGTGGTGCGCCTCGATCTCGATGTCGCCCTGGGCGCGCACGGTCAGGTCGAAGCTGGCGTGCTGACCGAGCGCGGTGAGCATGTGGTCGTAGAACGGGACACCGGTGGTGATGTCGGTGCGGCCGGTGCCGTCGAGGTTCAGCTCGACGACGATGGACGACTCCTTGGTGGCACGCTCGATCCGCGCGGTGCGCGGGGTGGGGGTGGTCTGCTCGCTCATCGCCCGTCCTCGATCTCGGTGGCGGCGAGCTTCTCGCTCACCCGTAGCAGTTCGTCGTTCTCGTGGGCCAGGCCCACGGTGGTGCGCAGGAACCCGGGGATACCGACGTCCCGGATCAGCACACCCTCGTCGAGGTAGCGCTGCCAGGTCGCGGCGGCATCGGCGAAGCGCCCGAACAGGATGAAGTTCGCGTCCGAAGGCACCACGTGGTAGCCGAATCGGGTCAGCTCGGTCGCGATGCGGTCGCGTTCGGCGCACAGCCGCGCGACCGAGCCGAGGGTCTCGTCGGCGTGCCGCAGCGCGGCCCGGGCGGCAGCCTGGGTGATCACCGACAGGTGGTAGGGCAGCCGCACGAGCAGCAGTGCCTCGACGAACGCGGGCGCGGCGGCGAGGTAGCCGAGCCGGCCCCCGGCGAACGCGAACGCCTTGCTCATAGTGCGCGAGACGATCACCTTGGCCGGGAACTCGTCGATCAGCGCGAGCGCGCTGGGGGCGGCGGAGAACTCGGCGTAGGCCTCGTCGACGATCACGATGCCGGGCGCGGCCGCGCAGATCGCGCGCAGCTCGTCGAGCGGGATGCTGTGCCCGGTGGGGTTGTTCGGGCTGGTGACGAACACCACGTCGGGTTGCTGCCGGCGGATCGCGGCCACCGACGAGTCGAGGTCGAGGGTGAAGTCCTCGCCCCGGTAGGTCGGCAGCCACTCGGTCTGGGTGCCGTCGGCGATGATCGGGTGCATCGAGTAGGACGGCACGAATCCCATAGCGGATCGGCCCGGCCCGCCGAAGGCCTGCAGGATCTGCTGCAGGATCTCGTTGGACCCGTTGGCGGCCCAGACGTTCTCGACGCTCACGCCCACCCCGGTCTGCCGGGTCAGGTAGGCGGCGAGGTCGGTGCGCAGCGCGACGGCGTCACGGTCGGGGTAGCGATGCAGCTGCGCGGCGGCCTCGCGCACCGACTCGGCGACGTCGTCGATCAGGGCGCGGGTCGGTGGGTGCGGGTTCTCGTTGGTGTTGAGCTGCACCGGCACCGTCAGCTGCGGCGCACCGTAGGCGGACTTGCCGCGCAGGTTCTCCCGCAGCGGCAGGTCGTCGACGGTGATGCCGGATCCCGGGGCGCTCACTGCAGGTCCTCGAAGCGCAGCCGCACGGCCTCGCCGTGCGCGGGCAGGTCCTCGGCGGTGGCGAGGGTGATCACGTGCCCTGCGACGTCCTCGAGCGCCTCGCGGCTGTACTCGACGACGTGAATGCCGCGCAGGAACGTCTGCACGCTCAGTCCGGACTGGTGCCGGGCGCAGCCGGCGGTGGGCAGCACGTGGTTCGAGCCGGCGCAGTAGTCACCGAGGCTGACCGGCGCCCAGGGGCCGACGAAGATCGCGCCCGCGGCCCGTACCCGCGCGGCGACCGCGGAGGCGTTCTCGGTCTGGATCTCGAGGTGCTCGGCGGCGTAGGCGTCGACGACCTTCAGGCCCTGGTCGAGGTCGTCGACGAGGACGATCCCGGACTGGCTGCCCGACAGCGCGGTCCGTACGCGTTCGCGGTGCTTGGTGAGCTCGAGCTGGGCGGCGACGGCGGCGTCGACGGCGTCGGCGAGCTCGGCGCTGGTGGTGACGAGGACCGACGCGGCCATGACGTCGTGCTCGGCCTGGCTGATCATGTCGGCCGCGACGTGGACCGGATCGGCGGTGTGGTCGGCCAGGATCGCGATCTCGGTGGGGCCGGCCTCGGCGTCGATGCCGACGACGGCGCGGCACAGGCGCTTGGCGGCGGTGACGTAGATGTTGCCCGGGCCGGTGATCATGTCCACGGGCGCGAGTTCGGCGTCGTCGACGGCGGTGCCGTCCGGTGTCACGACGGCGGTGCCGTCCGGTGTCATATCGGTGCCGCCGTAGCTGAGCAGCGCCACGGCCTGGGCACCGCCGACGGCCCACACCTCGTCGACGCCGAGCAGGGCGGCAGCGGCGAGGATGGTCGGGTGCGGCAGGCCTCCGAAGTCCGCCTGCGGCGGGGACGCGACGACGAGCGACTCGACGCCGGCGGCCTGGGCGGGCACCACGTTCATCACGACCGACGACGGGTAGACGGCGTTGCCGCCGGGCACGTACAGCCCCACCCGCTCGACCGGCACCCAGCGTTCGGTGACGGTGCCGCCGGGCACGACCTCGGTGACGGTGTCGGTGCGGCGCTGGTCCTGGTGCACCGTGCGGGTGCGTTCGATCGCGACGACCAGCGCCGAGCGCACGGCGGGATCGAGTTCCTCGAGGGCCCGGTCGAGTTCGGCCTTCGGCACCCGCACGCGGTCGGGGCGCACCCCGTCGAACTTCTCGCTGTAGTCGAGGGCGGCGGCGGCGCCTCGGTCGCGCACGTCCTCGACCACGGGCCGCACCTGATGCAGCACCGCGTCCACATCCACTCCGCCGCGGGGCAGCGCGCCCCTCAGCTCCGCAGTGGTGGGGGTTCGACCACGCAGGTCGGTGCGGGCAAGCATGAGGTGTCCTCTCTCGCGAACGGGGGTCCGTTCCATTATCCGTGATGGCGGCGATCGCCCTCGACGGCAGTCCCCGAACGCGCCGTCCGTGCGCCTCGGGGCGGCCGGCGGCCGGACCTATGCTGACCACATGGAGGACGATGTGTCGCACCCCCCGACGTTGGGGGAGCTGATCCGCCGGCAACGTGAGCTCGCCGAGTTGCCCATGCGGCAGCTCGCCGCGATGGTGGGGATCTCGAACCCGTATCTGTCGCAGATCGAACGGAACCTGCGGGCGCCGAGCGAACGCGTGCTGCAGGCCATCGCCGAGCAGCTGCATCTGTCGGCGGATGCGTTGACGGCCGAGGCGGGGCGGCCGGATCCGGGAGAGTCCGCGGTGGTGCACGCGATCCGGGAGGATCCGGATCTGACGAACGCGCAGCGGCGGTCGCTGGTGGAGATGTACGAGGCGTTCCGGGAGGTGACCGTGGGTAAGCGGCGCCGGGGTGCGCGCTCCGACGACGATGCGGAGTGAGTAAGGTCACATCGGACGGCATAATGTGAGCCATCCTCAGGTTTCGGCTGGTGGGGCGCCGCG
>NZ_JAALEG010000021.1 GCF_011058165.1 Rhodococcus aetherivorans | reverse complement strand
ATCTGGGAGCTCGGCGCCTCGTCGGTGGGCGCGGAGCGCCACTGCGCACCGAGCAGGGCCCCGATGATCTTGTCCTGCACGAGGACGAGGATCAGGGTCATGACGCAGCCGTAACCGAAGATCACGACGAGCCACGGCAGGTTCGGCACGGGCGCACCGTCGGGCAGCAGAACCGACAGGTTCGTCACGAGCAGCGTCTCCACGACGCCGAGCAGCACGGCGGGGACCATGCCGAGCGGGGTGCGGCCGAATGCGAGCGGTGCACCGCGAGGACGAGGAAGATCACGAACGCCACTCCGAGGCCCATCACGAGCTCGAGCGGCACGCCGGGCAGGGCGCTCTTGACGGCGAGAAACATTGCGCCCCAGGCAACGCCGCACACGAAGCTGAGGAACATGCCGAGCAGGGCCCGCGGTGGTGCCTGCAGCGTGAAGAACAGCATGACGGGCAGGATGAGCATCGGGCTGTAGAGCGCGAGCGGGGTCAGGGACTGGAACGGAATCATCAGGACGGTGACGAGCACCGCGCCGAGCCCGGCCTGGATCAGAATCCCCTTGTTTTGCAGAGACATTCGATCATTCCCTCGTGAGTGATGGTCAGGGCTGTGACGCGTTCGGCACGACCACGTCGAAGACGCCCCACCGGACGCGTCCTCGGACAGGACGTCGGCGGACATGCGCCCGGGTGTGAGCTGCAACACGTGAGCCACGCAACACCGTATGCGCTTCAATGACAGAGTGTCAAGAATACTTTCTTGGTGACAATTTTCCTGCCTGCATGTCCGGCCACGGGCGGCTCCACGCCCCCACTGCACCCGCCAAGGCGGTTGATGTCACATTATGACACTTCGTCACTCTGTGACATCATTGACCGGTCCACGACCGAAGAAGCGAAGGTGTCGATGACGAACCTCGAACTGAAAGACACGCGCCCGGCCGGCGCGGCCCCCGGCGCGTCGGAGGGGCTCACCTCCACGCGGCACATCGCTCAGGTGATCGGCGTGCTGGTGGTCTCCGCCCTGATCATGATCCTCAACGAGACCGTGCTCAGTGTTGCGCTCCCGCAACTCATGGGGGACTTCTCGGTCTCCGCCGCCACCGTCCAGTGGCTCACCACCGGCTTCATGCTGACGATGGCCGTGGTCATCCCCACCACGGGCTTCCTGCTGCAGAGGTTCTCGACCCGAACCCTGTTCACCGCCGCCATGATCCTGTTCATCGCCGGCACCGCACTCGCCGCCGCCGCCCCCGGCTTCGAGATCATGCTGCTCGCCCGCGTCGTCCAGGCCGGTGGCACGGCGGTCATCCTGCCGCTGCTGATGACCACGACCATCACCACGGTTCCCGTCGCCCACCGCGGCACCGTCATGGGCCTGAACTCCGTCGTCATCTCGGTCGCGCCCGCGATCGGCCCCACCGTCTCCGGCATCATCGTCGACTCCATGAGCTGGCGCTGGCTGTTCGGTCTCATGCTTCCGGCCACGATCGTCGCCTTCGCGGCGGGCCTGCTCCTCCTCCGCAACACCGGCAGGACCCGCAAGGCGCCGTTGGACGTGGTGTCGGTCGTCCTCTCGGTCTTCGCCTTCGGCGGCCTGGTCTACGGCCTCGCGAACGTCGCGTCCCTCCTCGACGGCACCATCGTCGGCCCCGCGACCGCGCTGATCGTCGGCGTCGTTGCCCTCGGCCTCTTCGTCGCGCGCCAGAAGCGCCTCGAGCGCACCGGCACCGCACTGCTGGACCTGAATCCGTTCGAGGTGCCCCACTTCCGCATCTCGGTCGTCATCGTCGTCATCGCCATGGCGACCATGCTCGGCACCGTCGTCGTCCTGCCGATCTACCTGCAGGCCGGGCTCGGGGTGAGCATCCTGACGACCGGCCTGATCCTGCTGCCCGGCGGTCTCGTCCAGGGCGTGATCTCGCCGATCGTCGGCCGCATCTACGACGCCGTGGGGCCGCGCCCGATCGTGACCCCGGGCGCGCTCCTGCTGGCCGCCGGCCAGTGGTGGCTGAGCACCGTCGGCACCGACACGTCGATCGGGCTCGTGATCGCGATGCACGTGGTGTTCTGCATCGGCATGGCCATGCTCATGACCCCGCTGATGACCGTCTCGCTCGGCGCCCTGCCGCCGCGGCTCTACGGCCACGGCAGCGGGATCATGAACACGCTGCAGCAGCTCGCCGGTGCCGCCGGTACCGCGCTGCTCGTCGCCGCGCTCACGATCGGCGCCGACGCCGCCGCCGGCTCCGGCACGGCCGAGGCCCAGGCCTCGGGTGCGCAGACCGCATTCGTGCTGGGCGGTGTGCTCGCCCTCATCGCCGTGGTCGCCGCGCCCTTCGTCCGACGCCTCCCGCCGCCACAGCTCGAACAGGTCACCCACGCCTGATCCACGCGGTTCCGAACCACGGAGCACGACTCCGGAGAGCCACGGAGCACGACTCCGGAGAGCCACGGAGCACGACTCCCGAGAGCCACGGAGCACGACTCCCGAGAGCCACGGAGTACGACTCCCGAGAGCCACGGAGTACGACTCCGGGAACGAGAGACGAAGGCCCGGCCGGGGAGATCCCCCGGCCGGGCCTTCGTCGTGTTCCACTGCGAGAGTCAGGCCTTCGGCGTGAAGGCCGCCAACGGCTCGGACTCGGACCAGTCGTGGCCCCAGTAGCTGTCGGCGGTGATCTCCTCGGCCGTGTAATAGGTTTCGTCGACGAGCATCCCCTCGGTGCCGAACTCGAGGTCCCACCCGCCCGGCGCGCGAACGTAGAACGACACCATCTTGTCGTTCGTGTGCCGGCCCAGCGTCGAGGAGATGGAGAAGCCGAGCTTGCGCACACGGTCGAGCGCCTGCCCGACGGCGTCGAGGGTGTCGACCTCCGTCATCAGGTGTACGAGGCCGGGCTCCTCGGTCGGCGGCGCCGGGCACAGGGCCAGGCTGTGGTGGCGCTGGTTCACTCCGAGGAAGCGCACGCGCCGCGCCGGTCCGGGTGCCTGAAGGCGGATCGCGCCACGCGGCAGGAAACCGAGCACCTCGGTGTAGAACGCGTACGCCGCATCGAAATCGGTGGCGGGCAACACGACATGGCCGAGCCCCTGTTCGCCGGTGACCCACCGGCCACCGTGCGGAGTCACCACCGGGCTGTGATCGAGCACCGGACCGAAGAACACCTCGACGCGGGTGCCGATCGGGTCGTCGAACGCGATGACCTGCTCGGCATCGCGGTAGTCGCACTCCTCCTGCGAGAGGACGTCGACGGTGATACCCGCCTTCTCCACGGTCTCCCGGACACGCTGGAGTGCGAACTGATCCCGCACCTCCCAGCCGACCGCGAGCGCCCTGTCCGATTCGCCGGGCAGGACGATCAGGCGTGCGCGCCGCTCGTCCACCCGCAGGTAGAGGCCGTCCGGCTCCGGGCCGGAGCCCACGGCCATGCCGAGTCCGTCGACGACGAGTTCGCGCCAGCGCGCGACGTCGGTGGTCTGGATCCGGAGGTATCCGAGTGCTCGAATGTCCGTCATTTGTCTTCCATCCTGAAAAGGTCGGCGGGGCAGGCTAGATCATCGAGCGGTGGACGCCCTGCGGCTCGCCGCCGAGCTGGGTCAGCGAAGACGCGTGGAAGATCGAGCCGGGGACGTGGATCGCGTGCGACAGGCCGACGTGCGCGTCGCGCCAGAAGCGCTGCATCGGGAACTTCAGGTGCATCGCGCCGCCGCCGGAGCGGGCGAAGATCTCGTCGACGGCGCGCACGGCCCGCCACGCGGCGGCGGTCTGGGTGCGGCGGCCGATCGCGCGCTCCTCGAACGTGACCTCCTGGCCCTTGTCCGTCTTGTCCCAGAAACGGTCGACGGTCTCGAGGATCGCGGCGCGCGACGCGGCGATCTCGGCGGCCGCCTCACCGAGGGCGTAGAGGACGTACGGGTCCTCCTTGATCGGGATGCCGGTGACCGCGACGCGCTCCTTCTGGGCCGCGATGTAGCACGCGAGCGCGCCCTCGGCCATGCCGATGAGCGACGAGGTGATGCCCAGCGGGAAGATGCACGAGAACGGGAACTTGTAGAGGGTTTCGTCCCGGCCCGCGTGACGCCACCCGTTGCCGCCGAGGACGATGTCGGCGTCGAGGGTGCGGTAGGCAGGGATGAAGGCGTCCTCGACGATCAGATCCTTCGAGCCGGTGCCGCGCAGGCCCACGACGTTCCAGCTGTCCTGATCGATGTCGTAGTCCGAGCGCGGCAGCAGCACGTGCAGGACCTGCGGCGGGTTCAGCCGGTTGCCGTCCTTGTCGCCCACTGCGGCGCCGATCATGATCCAGCCGCAGTGGTCGGTGCCGGAGGAGAACGACCAGCGGCCGTTGAGGACGTAGCCGCCGTCGACCGGAACCGCGACGCCCATCGGGGCGTACGGGGAGGCCATCCACATGTCGGGATCCTCGCCCCAGATCTCTTCCTGCGCCTTGGGATCGAAGAACGTGAGCTCCCACGGATGCACGCCGACGATGCCGGCGACCCATCCGGTGGCGCCGTCCATCGCGCCGATCGCCATCGCGGTCTCGGCGAACTCGCGCGGGTGGACCTCGAGGCCGCCGTGTTCCTTCGGCTGCAGCATGCGGATGACACCGGCGTCGCGCAGCCGCTTGGCGTTGTTGTCCGTCAGGCGCATGAGCTTGTCGCCCTCGGCGCCCTCGGCGCGGATCTCGTCCGCGTACTGGATGATGTTGTCCAAAACCTGGCCCATGACTGTCAGCTCTCTCTCAAGACCCGGGGGTCTACTTCTGGGCGGCGAGACCGACGGCGATCTCGATCAGCTGGTCTTCCTGGCCACCGACGAGGTTGCGCCGGCCGGCCTCGATGAGGATCTCCGCACCGGAGACCCCGTACCGCTCGGCGTGGGCGGCGGCGTGCTTGAGGAAGCTCGAGTACACACCGGCGTAGCCCATCGTCAGCGACAGCCGGTCGAGGAGGCACTCGCCGTCCATGACCGGCCGGACGACGTCCTCGGCGGCGTCGATGATCTTCAGGGTGTCGATACCCGTTCGGATACCGAGCTTCTCGGCCACGGCGACGAACGCCTCGACCGGGGTGTTGCCCGCACCGGCGCCGAACCGGCGGGTGGACCCGTCGATCTGCAGGGCCCCGGCCCGCACGGCGAGCACCGAATTGGCCACGCCGAGGCCCATGTTCTCGTGGCCGTGGAATCCGACCTGGGCGTCGTCGCCCAGCTCGGCGACCAGAGCCGCGACCCGGTCCGAGACCCCCTCGAGGACGAGGGCGCCGGCCGAGTCGACGACGTACACGCACTGGCAGCCGGCGTCGGCCATGATGCGGGCCTGCTTCGCGAGCACCTCGGGCGGCTGACTGTGCGACATCATCAGGAATCCGACAGTCTCGAGGCCGAGTTCCCGGGCGAGACCGAAGTGCTGGGCGGAGATGTCGGCCTCGGTGCAGTGCGTGGCGATCCGGCAGATCGCGGCACCGTTGTCGGCGGCCTCCCGGATGTCCGAGCGCACCCCGAGCCCCGGGAGCATCAGGAACGCGATCTTCGCCTGCCTCGCCGTCTCGACGGCGGCCTTGATGAGCTCCTGCTCCGGGGTGCGGCTGAAGCCGTAGTTGAACGACGAGCCGCCGAGGCCGTCGCCGTGGGTGACCTCGATGACGGGCACGCCGGCGTCGTCGAGCGCACCGACGATGGAGCGCACGTCCTCGACGGTGAACTGGTGACGCTTGGCGTGGGAGCCGTCACGCAACGACGAGTCCGTGATCCGGATGTCGAGATCTGCGCTGTAGGGCATCGACTGTGTTCCTTCGAAAGTACGGTCTGCGGTGGGGGTCTACACGCGGGCGGCGAGCAGCTTGGCCGCGAAGCTCTCGCCCACCTTGGTGGCGGCCGCGGTCATGATGTCGAGATTGCCCGAGTACGGCGGCAGGAAGTCGCCGGCGCCCTCGACCTCGAGGAAGATCGCGACCCGGGCGCGCCCGCCGCTCATCGGGGTGGGATCGTCGAACTGCGGCTCGGCACGCAGCCGGTAACCGGGAACGTAGCCCTGCACGGTCGCGGCCACGTCGTGGATCGACGCGGCGATCGCGTCCCGGTCGGCATCCTCGGGGATCGAGCAGAACACGGTGTCGCGCATGAGCATCGGCGGTTCGGCGGGGTTGAGAATGATGATGGCCTTGCCCGTTCGGGCACCGCCGATCGTCTCGATGCCGCGGCTGGTGGTGATGGTGAACTCGTCGATGTTGGCGCGGGTTCCGGGACCGGCCGACGGCGAGGCGACGCTCGCGACGATCTCGGCGTACTCCACCTCGGTGACGCGGGAGACGGCGTGCACCATCGGGATCGTGGCCTGGCCGCCGCAGGTGATGAGGTTGACGTTCGGTGCGTCCTCGTGCTCCCCCATGTTCACGGCGGGCACGACGGCGGGTCCGAGGGCGGCCGGGGTGAGGTCGACGACCTGGATGCCGAGCTCGGCGTAGCGGGGCGCATTCACCCGGTGCACGTAGGCCGAGGTGGCCTCGAAGATCACGTCGGGGCGCTCGTCCTGGGCGAGCAGCCAGTCCACGCCCTCGTGGCTCGCGACCAGACCCTCGGCGGCCGCCCGGGTGAGCCCCTCGCTGGCGGGGTCGACGCCGATCATCCAGCGCGGCTCGATGACGTCCGAGCGCAGCAGTTTGTACATCAGGTCGGTGCCGATGTTGCCGGGCCCGACGATCGCGGCGGTAGCCTTGGTCACTGGTCTGTTCCTCACTTGAATTCGACTGAGACAGAGCCGATATCACTGAACTCGGCCCGGAAGGTGTCGCCCGGCCGGGCGTCGATCGCGCGGGTGCACGAGCCGGGCAGGATCACGTGCCCGGCCTCGAGCCGCACCCCGAAGCCGGCGACCTTGCGGGCCAGCCACGCCACGGCACGGGTCGGGTCGCCGAGCACGGCGGCCGCCGCACCGCGCGCGATCTCCTCGTCGCCCTGGTACAGCACCGCGGCGATACCGCCGATGTCGACCCGGTCCGGCGCGATGCGGCCGGCACCGAGGATCACGCCCGCCGAGGAGGCGTTGTCGGCGATCGTGTCGGCGAGGCCGATGCGCCAGTCCTCGATCCGCGAGTCGATGAGTTCGATGCTGGGAACGATGTATTCGGTCGCCCGGAGCACGTCCTCCTCGGTGCAGTCCGCGCCGGGCAGGGTCTCGCCGAGGACGTAGCCGATCTCGACCTCGATGCGCGGGTAGCAGAACTGCGCGGTGTCGATCGGCTCGTCCTCGGAGTACACCATCGTCGAGAGCAGATGCCCGTAGTCGGGTTCGTCGACGCCCATCATCTTCTGCATGACCTCGGACGAGAGCCCGACCTTGTGGCCGTACACCGTGGCGCCGGCCTCGAGCCGCCGGCGGATGTTGATCAGCTGGATCTCGTACGAGTCCACCACGTCGATCTCGGGGAACGTCTCCGTCAGCGGACCGATCGGGGCGCGGTCACGCTCGGCGGCCCACAAGAGATCGGCGGCGGCGATTCGCTGCGAACCGTCGAGCATCGTGCACTCCTGGAACTGGTGAAGGATCCGCGCTTCTTCTCCGCGCCGATCGACTGACTCGAAAGGTGACATATGCGCAGGTGGGAGGGCAAAAGCTCTCCCGCTCAGCGGGACCGTGGGCTAGGTCCGCCGCTCGTCGCGCAGCAGGAAGGCGAGGACGGCCGAGAGCCACGCGTCGCGGGCCTCGATCATCGTCCAGTGCCCGCACTTCGGGAAGGTGTGCAGCTCGCTGTTCGGAATGTCGCGCATGGGCAGCATCGCCATGTCGACGGGGCTGACCCGGTCGTCGCGACCCCACGTCAGCAGGGTGGGGGCCTTGATCTTGTGCAGCTGCGCCCAGTACGGGGTCGCGTTCGACGCCGCGGCGGCCGCGGCGCCGGCCGCGAACGCCTGGGAGCTGTACATCCGGCGGGCGATCTCGAGCGTCTTCGGCTCGGTCGCCAGCGCCCAGCGCTCCTCGATCAGCTGTTCGGTGACGACGGCCGGGTCGTAGACCATGGAGTGGAGCCAGCGGACGAGCCCCTCGCGCGTGGGATTGTCGGTGAATTCCATCAGCAGCTTGATGCCCTCGCCCGGCCCCGGCGCGAAGACGTTCTTGCCCATGCCGCCGATGGTGACGAGTCTGCGCACCCGGTGCGGCTCGTCGATGGCGACCTTGGTGGCGACGATCCCGCCCATGGAGTTGCCGATCATGTCCACGGCCCCGAGGCCGAGGCCGTCGAGGAAGGTGCCGACGGCGCCCTGGGCCATCACCATGGGGTGGCCGTCGCCGGGATCGCTCACGCCGAACCCGGGGAACTCGAGCACCAGGCAGCGGAAGTGCCGCGCGAAGTCGGCGAGGACGCCGCGGTAGTTGCGCCAACCGGTCACCCCCGGGCCGGAGCCGTGCAGCAGGAGCAGCGGCGGGCCGTCGCCGGCCTCGTGGTAGCGCAGCACACCCTGGTCGGTGGAGAGTTCCTTCAAGGTCCCCTCGTAGCTCACATCCGTCATCGTCGTCCCTGTTCGTCGCCGTGGTGCCGGGCGCACCGCCCATACGAACCGCAGGCTGCCAGCCGTGGCCCGCAGCGGCCATACACCATCCCGTTCAGCGAGATCGCCCGGCCCGCCGAGGCGGCGCGCGCGGCCGCTTCCGCTCAGCGGGACCCCGATGGGGGGCACGCCGGGCCTGCCCTAGCGTCGGTCGCATCGACCACGGCGTATGCACGCCGATCCGTCCCCACAACCGGAGGTGGACTCATGCCCCTCGAGACGACGACACTCGCACGATCGACCGTCGCTGCGCCCGATCCGGAGGAGATGCGCCGGGTGATGGGACAGTTCGCCACCGGGGTCACCGTGGTGACGGGACTGGACGACGCGGGCCCGGTGGGGTTCGCGTGCCAGTCGTTCGCCTCGGTGTCCCTGGAGCCGCCGCTGATCCTCATCTGCGCCGATCACCGGGGCCGCGCGTGGCCGCGCATCCGGGCCGCGGGGCGCTTCTGCGTCAACGTGCTCCGCGAGGACCAGTCCGACCTGTGCGCGCGGTTCGGCTCGAGCCGGGGCCGCAGGTACGAGGAACTCGACTGGGAGGTCTCCCGGTGGGGGACGCCGACACTGCCGGACGTGCTGATGCGCGTGCACGCCGAGGTGCACGAGGTGCACGTCGCCGGCGATCACGACGTGATCATCGGCCGGGTGCTCGAGCTGGACACCGTGTGCGAGGAGCGGCCGATGCTGTTCTTCCGGGGCCGGTTCGGGATCGACCACCCGGCGCCGGTGGTCTGACCGGGGCCGTCGCCAGGCACAGGAACCACCGTCGCCGATACCGTGCATGCCGACACCACCGCCCGCCACACGGAGACACGCATGCCGGTACCGCACACCGAGGACGAGTTGCTGCGCGCCCTCACCGAGACGTCCGGCGCGCTCACGCGCGCGCTGCAACGTGTGCCAGTCGAACGGGCCCGGGAGGCGTCGCTGCCCGGGCACCGCACCGGAACCCGGATGAGCCCGGCCGATCTGGTGGCGTACCTGATCGGATGGAACGAACTGGTCGTTTCGTGGCACGACGACCGCGCTCGCGGCATCGAACCGCAACTCCCGGCACCGGGATTCACCTGGAACCAACTCGGCTCGCCGGCGCAGAAGTTCTACCGCGATCATGCCGACGTACCGTGGCCGCAGCTGCTGCAGCGGCTCGATGCCGCCCACGACCGCATCGTTGCCCTGGTGCGTGGGCTCGACAACGGCGAACTCTACGGCGCGCCCTGGTATCGCACGTACACCGCGGGACGGATGATCCAGCTCAACACCTCCTCCCCGTACACCAACGCCCGACGCCGCCTCCGCACCTGGCTACGCGCCGACGGCCTGTGAGCCGCCCGCCGTCGACGGCCGGGTGATCCACTCCTCGCCGATCTCCTCGGTGACGTCGCGGACGGCCCGGTCGCTCGCGTGTCACTTCTCAGGTTTCGTAGCACCCGGGACAACACTGGATGCGTGCCCATGACCAGCGAGGTCCGGTACGTGCAGGACGGCAGCGACCTTCGACACCACGGGTCGCCCGCAGCTCTGCGGCAAGTACATGTCGAGATCCCAGACCCGCCTCCGTCCCAGCATCGGCACAACGACAATCGGAGGATGGATCCCATGGCGCACGTGAAACGTTTCGACCACATCGGCATCACCGTCGCGGACCTCGACTCGGTGACAGCGTTCTTCGTCGGACTGGGTCTCGAAGTGGAGGGCACCGGATCCGTGGAGGGCGAGTTTGTGGAGACCGTCTGCGGCATCCCCGGAGCGCACTGTGAGATCGCCATGCTGCGGCCGCCCGACGGAGGGACCCGACTCGAGCTCGCAACCTTCGTCACGCCCGACCACGTGCCCGGATCACCCTTGGCGATGGCCAACGAGCTCGGGCTGCGCAACGTGTCCTTCGAGGTCGGCGACCTCCAAGCGGCCGTCGATGCGGTGGCTGCGGACGGATACGGGCTCATCGGCGGCATCGGCGAGTACGAGAACAGCGTGCGGATGGCCTACGTGCGTGGACCCGAAGGGATCATCGTGTCCCTCTTCGAGCAGATCGGCTGACGCGCGCGCCGTTGCCCATGTGTCGATCCGTTGCCCTGGACGCGGCGGTAGCTCCGAGAATGCCCTTCTGCAGCAGTCCCGTACGACGATCGATGACGGTCACGATCGGCCGATGAAGTAGGCGCCGGTCTTCGTCCACGTCCGAATGCCTGGGCGGGACAATTGCTTGCGCCCAGAGCCTTCCCGTGCCATCCTCGATAACCATGACTACAGGAAAGGCGGCCACCGCCACCATCCGGTGAGCGCCGTGCCGATCTCATCAGCGGTTCCACACCGCACCCTGTCCACCAGAATCACCGATCCTCACGCGATTGCCGCCGCGGTGTCCGTCCGGCGCGACCATTGGCTCGCGCAAGGACTGTGTACGAGACCTTCCGACCGGCCCTCCGCGGAATCCGCCGTCGCAGGACTCTACCGACGAGCGGGGTTCGAGGAACCGGAGTTCGTCTGGGTACCCTCTCCCCCAGCGGCACTGCAGTTGATTGCCGACGAAAGCTTATCGGTCCCCCCGCTGCGCTTCGGAAAGCCTGCACACCCTTCGGCAGGGATCGCCGCACTCTGGTCCGCGTCCCGTGACCGGATGGACGCGCGCATACTTCGGCGGCACCGGCCGGGCCCGCTCGTTCGTGCGGCCGTGTGGGATTCGTTGCGGACCTCTCTGTACGTCGGTGTCGCGACGGCGATACGCACACTGTGGCCGCGCCCGACTCCCGGCGTCACCTGGTACGGGCAACAGGAGGCACATCGGGTCGCGTACTACGACACGGTCCGACGCTTCGGCCTCGCGAGCTTCGAGTCGCGCGACGGCGACCTTCTCGATCTTCAGGCCGCACTGGTCCGCGCCACCGGGTGGTGGTGGGCGTTCGACGGAGTCTGCGTCATGGCCGAACGGCCCACCGCCGTGCACACCGAACCCACACCCGAGGGCGTCCACAACGAACGCCGCTTACACCACCCCGATCGTCCGGCGCTCGAATTCTCGGACGGCAGCCATGTTTTCGTGCAACATGGCACCATCGTTCCCGATTGGGTCGTCCTCGATCCCACCGTCGAGCGGATCAACGACGAGCGCAATGTCGAGGTCCGCCGATGCGCCGTCGAGCGAATCGGCTGGGACAGGTACATCGACATGGCCGCGCTCGCACTCGTGGACCATGCAGACGATCCGGGAAACCCGGGATGCACGCTCGGACTGTATGCATCCCCGACCGGTTGGGGTCGCCCCGGCCGGATCCTGCTCGTCGTCAACGGTTCCGTCGAACGCGACGGGCAACGGCGCCGGTACGGCCTTCACGTCCCCGAATGGGTTCCGTCCGCTCTGGACGCCGCGGGCTGGACCTATGGCATCAGCGGTACCGACTATGCACAACTCGTTCGCCGAACCTGAACCCCACCAAGGTGATCCCATGCATTCCGAACTCACACTGTCCGACCTCACGGCCCTCAGCGGGCTGGACGTCCTCGACCACCTGGACCGGGAGGTCACCGTCCCGGTGACCGGTGGTCTCCAGGCTCAAGGTGATCTGATCGTCATCCCCTACCCGATGGTCGGTGCCGCCGTCGAACGCACATCGTGGGCGCGCTCCATCCGGGTGCCACGATCGGGAGTGGAGTTGCTGCGGAGCGCCGCCGGCGGCAACCCGCATTCCCTCGTCGCCGACGAGGGCACCTGCACGTGGACGACTCCCGTCCGGGACACCATGGGTCTCGCTCTGGGCATCGTCGAGACCACCGGGACGGCGTATCTTCTTCACCCCGAGCACGGGGCGACGGGTATCGCTCCGGGCTGCTACGTGATCCGTCGACAACGAGAGCACGGCGCAGGACGCTACGGGTCGGCGCGACTGGTCGCCGATTGACCTGAACACGTCGTCGAATCGACGTCGCCGAGCTGACGCGTCGCCGGTCCGCGCAGTCCGGAGGTGTGGCGGGCTCGCGGCGGTAACCTCGGTGATCGTGCTGGTGTGACTGACCGTGGCATCGACAGCCACCGTCGACGTCATCGGCTCCAGGCTCGGCACGCCCCGGGCGGCACTGTGGGTGCTGGTGGTGTGGACGGTGCGCTGCCGCCGGCACCGACCGGCGGCGGGATCGAGCTGCAGGCACGCCTACACCCGGGTCAGCAGGTCGTGCCCCCGGCCGAGCCCTGACCCCTAACTCGGGTGTCTGAGCGGCGCCCTCCCGGCCCGCCGACTGCTGAAGGTCACAACTCGAGAAATCCGACCAGATCATGAGAGCCCCGCACTGTGCCGATAAGACACAGGTCAGCGCTCGATTCAGAAGTGCCAGCCCAACATTGCGGGGCGGGCGACGTCGAATGCGCGGTCCAGGTCGTCGATGTCACCGGCGCTGCGCGCCTCCACCCGGCCGGCGGCAGCAAATGTGCGGGCCCTGTGCGCGCCGAGATACAACGCGGATAGCGCGTCCAGATCCAGCGTGATCACCGGCGCCGAGTCGGTGCGGACACACCGGGCCCGGCCGTTGCGTACCGTCAACGCGAAAGTGCCCCCGGCGCTGCGGAACGGATCTCGGACCGTCAGCACGGTGTCCAGATCGGCGGCATAGTCGCGGGCGGTCAACGCGGCCGGCACGTCCATGATCCGCAGCCACAACTCGTCCACCCGGGAGGTGGTGCGCGGCAGGCGGTAGTCGGTCAGCAGCAGGCGCAGCGGATCGTCGGGATGCTGGACGGTTTCGATGCGGTGGGTCAGGTCCAGTCCGCACAGGGTGCGCCACAGCGCGGCGTGAGCGTCGTCGGTGATCGCGACCAACTCCTCGACCACCGCGACCGGCTCGGCGTCGGATCCCTTGCGGCGGAAGGTCGCGTACCCGTCGGGATGAACCAGGAAGAACAGCGCCGAGGCGCCGTCGCGGCGCTCTTCGGGATCGGCAAAGGTGTAGTCCCACTCGGCTTTCGGACGTGCCTGCGCTCCCGGCGTGCGCAACCGCCACCGGTCGTAGAGTTCCGGCAACTGGTTGGCCGCCGTCACAGCGTCGGCAAGGACCACCCCGCCGGGATCGGGGGCGTCCTCGCGGAAGCGAGCGAAGCGCCGATCGACGGTGACCTCGGTGGCGACGGTGGCCGGACCGTATCCGAAGCGCCCGTAGATGCCGGCGTCGCTGGCGGTCAAGGCGGCCAGCGGTGCCCCGGTCGCCTCCATCCGGCGGTGCAGTTCGGTGAACATCGACCGCAGCACGCCGCGGCGACGGTGCGTGGGAGCGACCGAAACCCAGCTGACACCACATGCCGGGACCTGGTGCCCGCCGGGCACGGTGAGCTCCATGTCCAGATACAGCGCCTGACCGATCGGCGCCCCCCGCTCGGTCGCCACCACGATGTTCTCCGTGCGGAACATCGGACGAAGCAGCGTCCGATCGGCATCGATGGGGTGATACCCGAACGCCACCGAGTCGAGCAGCTCCAGGGCCGGCCAGTCGTCGTCGGTGGCGGTACGGATGGTGAGGGCGTCGTGCACGGTCATGTCCGAGAGACTGACACAACCGACTCCCCGAACGCGAGTGATTTGTCCGGTTCGGGCTCGGTGCGGATACAGTCGGGTTTCCTCGGCGACGGACGCGGCGATGCGCGCTCACGGCGGTTCCCCGTTCGTGGCCGGGAGCGTCATGTCGACGATCCGGTCGGCGACCGCGTCCACCACGGCGCCGTCGTGGCTGATCATCAGCAGGGATATGCGTTGTGTTCGTACGAGATCGGACAAGATGTCGAGCACCCGCTGTCGGGATGCGGGGTCGAGTCCCGTGGTGACTTCGTCGCAGATGAGCAGCGACGGCTCGACCGCCAGGACACGGGCGAGGGCGGCGCGCTGGGCCTCGCCGCCGGAAAGTGCGGAGGGATGCTGTCGGGTGATCCGTTCGGCCAGACCCACTTGGTCGAGCGCGCGGCGGGCCGCCGCGGCCGCTTCCGGGCCGGTGGCACCGCGCAGGCGTGTCGGACCGCGCAGGATCTGATCCCACACGCTGCGGTACGGGTCGAAGGCCGCCTTGGCGTCCTGGAAGACGTACCCGATCGCCGCCGCTTGGTGCCGGGTCCGTCGCCGTACCGATGCGGCCAACGGGTGGCCGTCGAGAAGAACCCGCCCGGCCGTGGGTGGGTGCAAGCCCGCGACGACCCGAGCCGCGGTGGTCTTACCGCAACCCGAGGGGCCGTGAAGTGCCAGACATTCGCCCGGCTGCAACGAGAGCGAGTAACGCTGCAGAACTTCGGTGTTGCGGTACCCCGCCGAGACGGCGTCCAGGATCAACCGGGCGTCGGCCCGGGTCGGGCGGCAATCATCGCTGTCGGCGCGTGTCTGCGGGATCCGCGGGGCGGCGACCGGCAGGATCGCGGCGTCACCGGTCTCGAGCACCCGGCCGCCGCCCATGACGATCACACGCTGGGCGACCGCGCGGACCGCGTCCAGGTCGTGGGTGACGAGCACGATCGTCAGGCCCTGCCGGGCAAGTCGGGTGATCTCGTCGAGGACCGCCGTGCGACGAGCCGGGTCCTGCCCGGTAGTGGGTTCGTCGAGGATCAGGCATGTCGGGTCGGTCAGCAGAGCCTGGGCGATGACCAGTCGTTGTTGCTGTCCGCCCGACAGTTGATGCGGGTAACGGCGCAGCATGCCCGGATCATCGGCGAATCCTGCACGTTCGAGTGCGTCGGCCACGGTCACCGGATGCCCGTGCCGTCGGCCGGCACGAGCGATGTCGTCGAGCACGGTACCGATCCGCAGGGCCGGGTTCAGCGCCGAGGAGGGGTGCTGGGGCACATACCCGAACCGTGCCCCGCCCGTGTCCAGGGCGGTCGTGGTCACTTCGACCCCCGGGCGGCGCTCGCCCATCAAGGCCAGCGCGGTAGTGGTCTTGCCGCTCCCGGAGGCCCCGACGAGCGCGGTGACCATCCCGGCGGGAATGTCCAGGTCGACGCCTTCGACCAGGAGCCGATCCCGTGTCCGTGCGGTCAGACCGCGCACTCGGATGGTGCCGCTGGGCACAGCGGCGGCCGGGGCCGCCGGGATTACCTCGGTCATCGCCACTTCCTCGTCGACACCTCGCGTGTTACCGCGCGAGCGCCGGAGTCGAACAGCAGATTCACACCCATCGCCAAGGCGATGATCAGGGCCGCGGGCAGGACGACACCCCACGGGACCAGGGCGAGGCCCGCGCGGTTGCGGTCGATCATCACGGCCCAGTCGGTGCCGGCGGAGTCCGCGCTCACCCCCAGGAAGCTGGCCGAGGCAACCAGGTAGATCGCCCCGACGAACCGCAGTCCTGCGTCTGCCGCGAGGACCGGGAGCAGCGATCGTCCCAGATAGCCGAGGTGCCGGCGCCACCAGGTTTCGTGTTGCAGCAGCAGCGCCTCCATGGCCGGGGTGTGCGCGGCGTGCAGCGCCGATGCCCGCACCAGACGCGCCGCATCCGGGAACAGCAGCACCGCCACGGTGACTGTCAGAACGACCAGGTCGGCGTCGGTGAGCGCAACGGCCAGCAGCAGCACCATGATCGACGGCAGCGACAGCAGCAGGTCCAGGGGGCGCATCAGCATCTCGTCGACGATCCGTACCCGAGCGGTCGCGGCAGCTGCCCCCCACGGCACGGCGAGCAGGTAGGTCAGGGCCACGGATGCCGCGGCCACCAGCACCAGCGAGCGCCCCCCGAGCAGGACCTGCGCGAGCAGGTCGCGCCCCTCGGAGTCGGTTCCCACGAGCCACTGGTCCCCGTAGGTGAACGCCGGGCCACGGGCACCGGGTTCGGTGAACAGGGGCCCCAGCAGCGCGACCGCGAGCGGGACCGCGGTCAGGGCAGCCCCGATGCGCACCCGGGACCGCCCACCCGCACGCTCGAGAAGCGTGGAGCCGGTCACGATGCCAGTCCGGCCGTGGGGTTGAGCTGGAACGCCGCGATGTCCGCGACCGTGTTCACCGCCACCGTGATCACCGCGAACACCGTCACCAATCCCATCAACAGCGGAATGTCGCGGCTGCTGACCGCGCTGACTAGCAACTGCCCGAGACCGCCGAGCGCGAACACCGCCTCGACGACCACGACCCCGCCGAGCAGCCAATCGGCGACCCGCGCGAGATGCTGTGCCGCCGGGGTGAGCGAGCCCGGCAGGGCATGCCGCCAGATCACCCGGCGCACGGGCACACCAAGGCGACGGGTGTGCCGGATGTATTCGGTGTCGAGGGTGGTAATCAGCGACGAGCGCACCAACCGCGACAGCGAGCACACCGGGCGGATCACCAGCACCAGTACGGGCAGCACCCACAGCTCCGGTTGCATCAGCAACGGACCGCCGGCGCCGACCGCGGTGGGCGCGAACCATCCCAGCCCGACCGCGAACACTGCCACCAGCACGATCGCCAACGCGAATTCCGGTGCCGCGTAGAACGCTACGGTCAGGGCGGTGACGGCCCGGTCGATCCGGTGGCCGCGGCGCACCGCGGCGACCACTCCGAGGAGCAGTGCCAGCGGGACGAGCACCACGAACGCCAGAGCGGCGAGGGTCAGCGTCGGCGCCAGCGCCGAGCCCAGCATCGCGGTGACCGGGCGACCGGATACCACGGAGGTGCCCAGGTCGCCGCCGAGCAGACCGGTCAGCCAGTCCCCGAACTGCACGGACAGCGGCCGGTCCAGCCCGAGGAGCTCGCGTAGCTGCGCAATCCGCCTCGGATCTGCGTCATCGCCCGCGATCACCACCGCAGCGTCCCCCGGCAGCGCGGAGGCGATCGAGAAGACGACGACGAGTACGCCCAGCACCTGGGCCAGTCCCACCGTGAGGCGGGTACCGGCGTAGCGGGCGAGCATCACGAAAGCCAGGCCCTGTCGAAGCGGGCGTACCCGAGGGTGTTGCTGGGCGCGTTCTCGGCCATCCCCGCCAGGTGCGGCGCCATCCCGTGCAGGCCGTCGGAGAAGCCCCACACCAGCAGACCTCCCTCGCTGTGGAGCTGCGACTGCATCTGCTGATATGCGCGGGCCCGGATGTTCTCGTCGGTGGTTTCGCTGGCGGTGGCGAACAATGCGTCGAACTCGGGGCGGCGCCACTGGGTGTAGTTCTTCGCCGAGGTCGACAGCATCCGCTGCGCGAAGTGGGTTTCGATGGGCATGGCCCCGGAACGGAAACTCGACAACACACCCTCGTCGAGGGTGTGTGTCCAATAGGTCGATCCCTCCGTCACCTTGACGTCGATGCGCAGTCCGGCGCGACCGGCCTGTTCGGCGAGGATGTTCGCGGCCTCGACGAATCCATTGGTGGCGCCGGTGGTCTGCAGTTCGATGGTGGTGTTCCGGGCGCCGGCCTTGCGGATCAGGGCCTCGGCCTCGTCCAGGTCCATGGTGCGCTGCGGCAGGTCGGCGGCGTAGTACTTGAAGTCCTTGCCGAACAGGTCGTTGCCGACCACACCGGTGCTCCCCAGCACGGTGGTGACCAGCTCGTCGCGATCGACGAGGGCGAACATCGCCCGCCGCAGATCCACGTTGTCGAAGGGTGGCCGGTCCACCTTCATCGCGAACGCCGACATTGCGCTGCGCGGGGACCGCAGGATCTGCATCCGGGCATCGGTTTCGTAGGTGCGCGCCGAGGTGACACCGAGGTCGTCGGCGTAGTCGACCTGCCCCCCGAGCAGGGCGTTGATCCGTGCGGTCTCGTCCGGAGCGGTGAGGATCTCGAGTTCGTCCACGTGAGGGGCGCCGTCCCAGTAGTCGGGGAATCGCGCGGTGACGAGCGAGCGACCCGGTTCGAACGAGACGAACGTGAACGGCCCGGAGCCGATCGGACGGCTGAAGTCGGTGGTGCCCTCCGGGATGATGTAGGCGCCGAACGCGGCCAGCACGTTCGCCAGTTCCCCGCACGGGCGGGCGCAGACGAATTCGATCATGTGGTCGTCGAGAGCTCGGGAGCGCGCGATGTCGATCACCTCGAGAGAGGCCCGCGGGCGCAGTGCGTTCGTCGGGTCCAGGATCCGCTGGTAGGAGTACAGCACGTCGGCGGCGCGCACCGGCCGGCCGTCGTGGAAGACCGCCGGGCGCAGCTCCACCGTCCAGGTGGTCGCGTCGGCGTTCGGATGCCAGGCGGTGGCGAGCCGCGGTACCGGACCGAGGTCGTCGCCGTATTCGACGAGCTTGTCGTAGAGCGCGTTCGCGCGGGCGACGTCGGCGTACAGGTTGGTCTTGTGCGGGTCCAACACCTCCTGTGCGCCGCCGCCGGCGAACACCGCTCGCAGTCGGCCGCCGTCCCGGGGCGCGGCGGTGGCCGCGGGGGCGGTCTCGCCGCTCGTGCTGCATGCGCCGAGCAGTACGGCGCCGGCGGCGGCGCCGAGTCCGAGGAACGAGCGCCGGCTCAGGTGCGGAAGCGGTGGCAGGGGAATCGGATTCATCGGGGTATCTCCTCGGGCAGTGGATCGAGCGGGTCGGGGTGGAGCGTGGGGGTGAATCAGACGGCCTCGGCGATCACGTGCAGCCGGTCGCCGCAGAGAGCAGTGCCGCCGAGATCGGTTCCTCGTCCCGGCCAGCCGGTCTCGGTGCGGGGTCCGGGCGTGTCGAACAGTGCCCGAACCACGAATCCGGCGCGCTGCAGGTGGCCGGTCAGCTCCAGCGGAAACAGCAGCCGCCACGCCGAGGTTTGGACGAGGGGCTCGGTGCACTCGGGGATCTGCCACTGCCGGCTGCGGCGTAGCAGCTGTGCGGCGTGGTCGATCCACAGGGTGGTCTCCGCCCGCCAGGTGTGACCGTGCCAGGAGAAGGCCGAGTGGGTGGGGCCGTCGAGGAGTTCGGGGTTGCCGAGGAAGAAGGCGCCGTTGCGCATTTCGGCGATCAGCAACCCACCGGGACGTAGGTGCCTGCGGCAGCAGCGCAGGCACGATTCCAGCTCGGCGTCGGTGTGGCAGTACAGCAGGGCACTGTCGAGGCAGACGATGGCGTCGACGCTCGCGTCGACCTCGAAGGTGCGCAGGTCGCCGACCGCGGCTCTCACGCCGGGATACTGTTGTTGCGCGTATCGCACCATCGCCGGGGATTGGTCGATGCCCAGGCAACGGTATCCCCGCCGGGCCAGGTATCCCAGGTCGCGGCCGGTGCCGCAGCCCAGGTCCAGCACCGTCGCCGGGTGTGTCCGCGGCGCCGCGTCGTCGGAGGTCAGGTAGGTCGCGAGAATGTCGTCGACGAACCGGGCGGCACTGTGGTCGGGGTCGGGGAATCGTGCCTCGTACAGAGCGGGGTTGTCCGTCAACAGGTTCCGAGCCCCTGCAGCCGTGGTCATGTCCGCGCTCCGGCCTGGTCGGCGAGCAGGCCGCGGCGGTGCAACAGCCAGATCCCGGTGGCCGAACCCCACGCAAGGGCGACGCACACCAGCGCACCGGGCCACCCGTTGCCCAGGTCGAGGCCGTACCCGATCAACGCATTGCCGCCGGCGGCGGCCACCCCGGAGACCAGGTAGAACATCCCGAACAGAGTTCCGGAGATGTTCGACGCCCCGTATGCCGGGATCAGTTCCATCACGAACGGCTGCGCGATCAGGATGCCCGCTTCGAGGATCAGGGCGGAAAGCAACAACGGCGCCAGCGTCAGCCCGATCCGTCCCGCGCCGTGGGAGGGTTCGCCCCACAGGACCGGCAGTGCCACCACGAACGCGGCGCCCATCAACATCAGCCCCGCCGTGATGGCCGTGCCCCGGCTGGTGTGGCGATCGAACCATCGGGTCAGCCGCACCTGGGCGAGCAGACCGAAGACGGTGGTGGACAGGAACAGCACCGCCACTGCCCCACTCCAGTCGGTGATCCGCCCGGCCAGCACCGGATACACCAGGTACATCTGCGTCTGCAGGGCGAACATCCCGAGCATGGTCACGGTGAACAGCACGAACCGGCGGTCGGCCAGCACCGCACCCCAGCCGCGGAGCACCGTCGTCTCGGCGCGGTCCACCGGGTGGGAGGGCAGAAACCGCAACTGCGCCAGGGTGAGGGCGGCGAAGACGGCCGCCGCGGCGACGGCGACGGTACGGAAGTCCACCGTCAGCAGCGCGCTGCCGATCAGCGGTCCGGACAGTGCCCCCGCCTGTGCGAAGACGTTGAAGACCGCGAATGCCTCCGCCCGGCGCCGGGGTTCGGCGACCGCGATGTAGGAGCGCACGGCCGGATTGAACAGAGCCCCAGCCAATCCCGACAGAACTGAGGCGAGAAGCAGCAGCGGCACGCTGGTGCCCACAGCGAACACTGCGAAGCCCACCGACCGCAGGGCACAGCCGGCGATGATGACCCGATGGGGTCCGAGCCGGTCGGCAGCGGTGCCCCCGATCAGGAACAAGCCCTGCTGGCTGAGGGTACGCACCCCGAGGACCAGGCCGGTGATCGTCAGGGACAGACCCAGGTTCCCGGTCAGATGCATGGACAGGTACGGCACCAGCATGTAGAAGCCGGTGTTGACGCCGTACTGGTTGAGCACCAGCAGTTGTACCGAGCGGGGGAAGCTGCGCAGCAGAGCGAATGTCCCTGCCGGGGAGTCGGTGCCGGTCATCGCGTTTCCTCGTTGTCGGGTCGGTACACGCCGAGTCCGGGCAGGCCGCTCGGGCGCAGCTTTCCGTCTTCACCCCCGAGGCCGGCCCACGGGTCTCGGGCGAGCAGCAGGTGCCCGTCCAGGTCGCACCATCGGGCCAGGGACGCCAGCTGCGCCGCGGGGGCGATACCCAGCGAGCTGCACACCAGGCAGCCGAGCATCACCTCCATTCCGCGCGCGCCGGTCGCCGCGGCCAGTGCGTGGGCGCGGTAGATGCCGCCGCACTTGGCGAGTTTGATGTTCACCACGTCCGCGAGGCCGGTCAGCTCGTCCAGGTCCGCCAGGCCGTGGACGGCCTCGTCCGCGACGAGCGGAAGATCGGTGCGGCTGCGCAGCTCCCGCATTCCGTCGCGGTCGTGCACCGGCAGCGGTTGTTCGAGCGCGACGATCGGCAGACCACCGCTGTCGGCGAGCACCGACAGGGCGGTGGCCGCGGTCCACGCTTCGTTCGGGTCGACGATCAGATCCACGCCTGGAGCGGCAGCGGCGATGGCGGCCAGCCGCCGTACCGATTCGGTCGGGTCGGCGTCGGTCTTGACCTTCAGCAGAGCGAACCCACACCCGGACAACTCGGCGGCCTCGGCGGCCATGTCCTGGGGCGCACCGATTCCGAGGGTGCGGGAGATCGGGATCTCGGCGGGCAGCGGCAACCCGAGGTGCGCAGCGACCGTCTGCCTGTTCACGCGTGCCCGGTAGTCGGCGACGGCGGACCACACGGCGCCGGCAACCGCCGGGTGCACCTGTGCCGGAATCGTTTCGGGGATCCCTCGGGCACCGCAGTACGCCGCGACTGCCCGCAGCTGGGTCTCGATGTGGTGCACGTCCAGGCCCGCGAACACGGAGGTGACGACCTCGCCGCGGCCGCACGATCCCGTTTCGGGATCGGTCACGGTGACCGTGACCGCCTGGCGGGACGCCATCACCGCCCGGCTGATCCGGAACGGCCGGGCCAGGGCGAGGGTGCTCACCGACCAGGTCAGGCTCATCGCGCCGTCTCCATCCGGTCCCTCGCCGACGGGTGCGGGGCCCGCACGGATTCGCACCGCGTCCAGCACTCCGCCGGGTCACCGCACTCGGCGATCTCGTGCGGATGTGTTCGCGGCGGAGCGAGCAGGCCGTGCCGAGCGCACCAGTCGTCGTCGAAGATGGTGCGCAGGTAGCGGTCGGGGCCGTCCGGAAAGACGGTGACCACCGGGCCCGGCCAGCGGGTGGCCGCCCACCCGGCCACCGTGGCCACCGCACCCGTCGACCAGCCGCCGGTGTGGAACCCGTCCCGCGCCAGGCTGCGGCAGGCGTGCACGGCCTCGCGCGGGCCGACCCAGTGCACCTCGTCGAACATCTCGTATCGCACATTGCCCGGATGCACGCTGCTGCCCAGTCCCCGCATGACCCGGCAGGCGGCAGGCTGTCCGAAGATCGTCGACCCCACCGCATCGACCCCGATGATCCGCAGGTCCGGCCACACCTGCCGCAACCGCAGACCCACTCCGCTGCTGTGGCCGCCGGTGCCCACACTGCACACAAGCACCTCGGCCCGCTCGATACCCTGTGCGGCCAGGCCCGCGACGATCTCGTCGGCGAGCCCGTGGTAGCCCACGGCGTTGTCGGGATTGTCGTACTGGTTGGGCCAGTACGCATCCGGGTCGGCGGCAAGAATCCGGTGCAGGACGTCGAGCCTGGCCTGCTGCCACCCGCCCTCCGGGTGCGGACGGCCCACGATCTCCAAGGTGGCACCCAGCGCGCACAGCAGATTGCGCATGGCGGGTTCGAGCTCGCAGTCCACCACCAGGGTGACGGGGTGGCCGAGTGGCTGTGCCACGTATGCCAGCCCGACCCCCAAAGTGCCGCTGGTGGATTCGACGATCCGCGCGCCGTCACGCAGTTCCCCGCGTCGCCGGGCACCGGCCAGCATCGACAGGGCCGACCGCGCCTTGAGCCCACCGAAGCCGAGCGACTCGATCTTCGCGAAGTAGCCCGGATGCGGGTTCGGCACCGGGGCGAGGATGCGCACGAGTGGGCTGTTCCCCACCCGCGCCGGCGAATCGATCACGGTCATCGTGCACGCGACCCGTGGTACAGGTAGATCGGGCCGGCGTCCCCGGTCAGCCAGAAGAACGGGTACGGCTCGGCGGAGAGTGCGTCGATGCCGCATCCGAGCAACTCCCGGGCGACCGCGGCGCCACTCTGGGCGAACATCGTGACCGGAAGCCGCCGGCCGGACCCTGCCACCCGCGCGAACAAGGTGTCGACGGTGCCGTTGCCCAGCATCATTCCGCTGGCCAGCACCGCATCACACTCGTCGAGATGCTCGGCGAAGTCGGTAACGATCGGCTCACCCCACTCGGTGGTGCCGCCCTTCAGATCACACGGCACGTACCGCAGCCCGCGCTCGCGCAAGCTGACGAGCAGCGAGTTGACCACTCCGATCACCAGCACCCGCCCGTCGGGTGGTGCGTCGACCAGCCCGGTCACGTGATGCGCCCGGGCCAGCGAGCGCTGCAGCGAATCCCCGGAATCCAGCTGCACCGTCACTGCGCGGGGCTCACCCGAGTGCGGGCGCTGGTGCGTCAGGTAAGCGTCGAGTGCGGCGATCTGCACGGCGATCTCGGCATGGTGCAGCAGATCGGCCACCGCCACCCCTGCGCACGCGTGCACGATCTCCGGATCCACCGAGCCCGGCTCGACCGCGCACGAGCCCGTCGCAGCCCCCACCCGCAGCGAGATCACCTGGTTGCGGTAGCCGCCACTGCGCCCGCCGTGCCGTACTCCCTGTGACGTGGTGAACGCAACCGACACCACCACGTCGCGCGCGGGACGCCGGGCAGGGTCGGTGCGGTAGCGCTCGAGAAGCGCAGCCAGGCGACCGTTCGTCACGGTACCGATCGCTGAGGCGGCGGTCATGACGCCGGCTCCTCGCCGTATGTGGCGGAGATCGACGACAACAGGCGCTCCGCCAGCGGGCGGGCCCCGGACCGCTCCGGCGAGATGACGACGACGCTGCCCAGGTAGCTGTTGTTGTCCATTCCCGGCGTGGTTCGGTGACCGGGCCCCTTGAACGCCGCCGAGACCACCGACGGATCGGCTGCGACGGTGTCCACTCCCTCGATTCCGGTGACAACACCCGCCCTCGTCGGCACCAGCATGCTCACGGCTGCGCTCGAGGGCCGTCCGCCGTCACGGTCCTCGTCCGGGACCGTCGGGACGATCGGCTCGCGTCCCAGTGCGAGCTCGACCGCCACCCGCGGCAGGTCGACTCCGCTCACATGCCGGATCAGCTCGGTGATCTGATTGCCGGCCGGCCGTGGATTGATCTCGATGATCCGCGGCCCGGCGGCGGTCAGGCGTAGTTCGGTGTGCACCACACCGTGATCGAGACCCACCGCATCGATCGCCTCCTCCGCGGCGGCCACCACTCTCGCGCGGTCCCCCTCAGCCAGGTCGGCCGGGAACATGTGCCCGGTCTCCACGAAACCCGACGCCCCACCCAAGCTCTTGTCGGTCACGCCGACCGTGTGGACCTTGCCGCGCGAAATCCAGCTCTCCACACTGAATTCCGGGCCGGTGAGGAACTCCTCGAGCAACACCGTCGAGTTCCGCCGCTGCCCGCGCGCATTGATCTCGAACCCCCGCAGCGCGTGCACCGCCGACTCGACATCCAGCCAACTGTCCGCGCGTCGCACGAACATTCCCGCACACAGATCGGTGGGTTTGACCACCAAGGGGAATCCCACCGACTCGGCCGCGGTACGGAGCCGGATCGTGTCGTCGACCGACGCGGTGGTGTGCCGCGGCCCCGGGACACCGACGCAATCCAACACCGCCCGGGTGCGCGCCTTGTCGCAGGCGGTCTCGATCGCCTCGGGTGTCGGACCGGGAAGTCCGAGTGCGGAGGCAATTCGCGCGGCGGTCGGCAGGTAGTAGTCGCAGCTGGTGAGGACGCCGTCGATCCTTGCCTCGGCATCGATCCGCCGCGCCGCCTCGAGTGCGGCAGCCGGATCGTTGGTCTCGGCAGTCGCTACCGCGCGACCGAGACGCAGCGGATGCGGGGAACCGTCCGGCAGGGTGTCCGGGTAGTGCTCCGGCCGTCGGGTCAGGAACGTGAACTCGACTCCCAGGTCGGCAATCGCTCTCGGCAGCAACGTTCCCATTGCGCCGACCCAGCTCTCCACCAGCAGTAGGTGTGCCACACGTGGCCTTCCGCTCGCATCTCCCGCAGTACCCAGCGCCACAGAAGCTACTGATAATCGTTATCGTTAGCAAGACCGGTGTGTCGAAGATTGCAGGCCTGGTGAGAACAGTTGCCCAGGAAAGGTCCGGCAGCTCGTGCCGGTCAGCCGATCGAGCCGGGGCTCGATACCAGGCCGGCCGGCGACCCCGGCGACGCCGGGAAAGCCCGGAACAGCGGTGCGAACGAGATCGCGACGAACGACTGGCGGGCTGCTCACTCCGCCGGGTCATGGACCCCTTCCCCGCCCGAGGAAGTCGCACGGGAGATCTCGGTACGGACCGCCAGGACGGCGTCCCGATGCGCGGCATCGGTGGCGACGTTGCAGCCGAGCGCGAGATCCTCGAGGAGAAGACCTCGATGGGCCGCGAGGATGCGCGAGGCGACGGACCGGGCCGCGCCCGGTGACGCGCCCGCGGCCTCGATCGCCGCGGCCATGGGGTCGACCCATTCCGTCACCACCGGGACGAGGAATGTCTGCTGCAGCTCGGGATCCCGCGTCGCCGCGGCATAGATCTCGAAGAACATGGCGGTTCGCCGGCGCCCATCCGGCGTGTGCGCTTCCGCCCACGCCATCTCGAGCCCCTGCGAGATCACGGCGGTCACGTGGGCGGCGGTCGCCGACGGCGACGACTCGTCGGCCGAGAGATCGCGGATCCGCAGGAGCAGATCCCGCGACGCGGTCAGATGGGTCACCAGGGTGCGGTCGACGATCTCGACGATCAGGTTCTCACGACTGCCGAAGTGGTGGAGGAGATTTCGGGTCGACGTTTCGAGCCGATCGGCCAGCGGGCGCAGGGTGAGACCGAACAGCCCCTGCTCCTCGGCGTAGGCGCAGCAGCCCTCGAGGAGTGCCCGCCGACGCTCGACATCCTTGTGGCGACCCATGCCCGCGAGTTTATACTCCACTTGTTTCATGAATCAAACGTGGAAGGAATAGTGGTGATGCAGGCACCGTCCCGCGACGACGTCCTCGGATCGTTCGTCAATAGCTCGCGCAGCAAGATCAGGACGGTGACGTTCCCGCCCGACTTTGACACCGTGCGCTGGGCGGAACTCGACTTCTTCGGCTGGACGGACCCCCGAGCCCCGCTTCGCGCGTATCTGATTGCCCAGCACGCCGGGCAGGTGATCGGAATCGAGTTGCGACAGGCCGAGACCGACAGGTCCCGGCCGCGCAGCACGATGTGCACCATCTGCCACGCCGTTCACCGCATCGGCGGAACGGCGCTGTTCACGGCACGCAAGGCCGGCGCCGGCGGCAAGGCCGGAAACAGCATCGGAACCTACATGTGCAGCAACTTCGCGTGCTCACTGTATGTGCGAGAGCTGCTGCCACTGCCCGGCAATCAGCCCGATCGAGCACTGCCCAGCGAGACTCGGATCCGCCACCTCGAGACCCGACTCGGTGGCTTCATCGGGCGGGTGCTCGACGAGCAGGACCCATAACCGCGCTGTGCACTACCCGAGCGGCGCCATCACCCGAGCGCATTTACGCGAAGGACCACATTCCCAGACTGTCGCGCCACGTGGTACCCGGGTACGTGGTGCGAAACAGGGCACGGCGCTGCAGTTCCGGGACGACGAGGTCGACGAAGTCGTCCAGCGAATCCGGATACGCCGGACACATCAGGTTGAATCCGTCGCAGGCGCCGGCAACGAACCACTCCTCGACGAGTGTGTGAGATCGTCGACGACTTCCGCGTTCCTGATGGCCGCAGACGGCAGGGGCCATGGTGCGGCTCACACTCCTGACGGTAGGCTGAACGGTGTGAGTAGGGCCAGTTCGGCGCGCCAACGGTTGCTCGCTTTCGGTTCCGGTGAAGACTTGTCGCGACGCGCCCGATTGTTGAGCGACGTCCACGACGCGGTGATGTCCGGTCGGACGCCGCCGGTGCCTCCGCGTGACGTTGTCGCCCGGTCGTGGTCGCGTCTTCGGGCAGACGGTGTCAGTCCCGCCCGGTGTGAGGACGTCGTACTCGCGGACGTCTCCGAACTCGAAGCTCGCCGTGCACGAAGTGCCCTGAGGTCGGTTCTGCCCGAGCTACGCGGCGCCTTGACCGAGGTGGCGAGCGACGCGAACTTCATCGTGGTCGTCGCCGACTCGGACGGGGTGGTGCTGTGGCGAGAGGGTGCACGCGACGTGCAGAGGGAAGCTGACGTCCTCGGATTCGTGGAAGGCGCCCGCTGGTCGGAGAAGTCGGTAGGCACCAATTCTGTCGGCACGTCGCTGGTCGAGGACGCTCCGGTACAGCTCTTCTCGGCCGAACACTATGCGCGGTCCCACTACGGCTGGTCGTGTACGGGGTCACCGGTCCACGATCCACGCTCCGGCGAGGTACTCGGCGTACTGGATCTCAGCGGGTCGGCGATGTCGGTGCATCCGGCCACCGTGGCCCTCGTGCAGACGGCTGTGCGGTTGGCTGAGTCGATGCTCTGGCGCGAGCATGCCGCCCACCTCGACAGGCTCCGTACTGACGCGGCGCCGGTGCTCGCAAGGACGTGCGGGCCTGCTGTCGTCGTGGACGGTCACGGCTGGGTCGTGGCAGCCAGCGGCATCGGCGTTCCCGAACGACTGGCATCACCGGAGGCCGACCGACCACTGCTCGTGCCCGGTCTCGGACTTTGCGTACCCGAACCGCTCGGTGACGCATGGTTGGTGCGCCGCCGCGCGGAACGGACGGCCATCGAACTCGAACTCGACCTGGGGGCGGCCCCTCGGGCGACGGTGCGGGGGGAGATGGAATGGACGCGTGCCCTGTCACCGCGGCACGCGCAGATTCTGAGGGTATTGGCACGTACCCGATCGGCCGGTATCGATGCCGCGTCGTTGAGCGAGGCCCTGTTCGGCGACCGGGACCACATCGTTGCCGTCCGCGCCGAGGTCTCCCGGCTGCGCAAGAGCCTCGGCCCTGTGCTGACGCCCCAGCCGTACCGGTTCGCGGACGGTGTCGAAGTCCGTGTGATCAGGTGACATTCCGCCTGCGAACATCTCGCTCCGAACCCCGCCGCCTCCGTGTCGACGAATCCGGGGGCACGCGTGCCCTGCTCCCGGGGCTCACACCGCGGCGGACCGGGATCCTCTCCGAACCTGGTCGCTCCGATTCGGCGCGGCGCGCGGCGCAGGGGTGCGCGCAGCGACGAAGTTGCGCAGGTCCGCACGTAGCCGGGGGTGCAGTCGTAAGGCGACAGGGCTGTCGAGGATCTCACCCAACCGGATCAGATAATCGGCTGGGGTCATACCGAATTCGACCAGAAGGTCGCCGGGACTTCCGCCCCCGTACGGCAGCCGGCGACGGGCGAATTCGATGATGCGGTTGTCTTCGATAGCGGAACTCATGTGGTCAATCTCCTGACGGGTGCGCTTCGGCGAGATGGCTGAGGGGAGCCGCGAGTTCACGGCGGTGGTGAGCCATGGCGTCGGCGTAGAGGCGGCCGGCGCGGTACGAGGAACGCACGAGCGGCCCCGCCAGGACGCCGGCGAAACCGACCTCCTCGGCGGCCTTCGAGTACTCGACGAATTCTTCCGGCTCGACCCACCGCTCTACCGGGTGATGCCGCGGCGAGGGACGCAGATACTGGGTGATGGTGAGGATGTCGCAGCCGGCATCGTGCAGGTCGATCATCGCCTGCTGCACTTCCTGTGGGGTCTCCCCCATACCGAGGATCAGGTTCGACTTGGTGATCAGGCCGAAGTCGCGGGCCGCGGCGAGCACACCGAGCGAGCGTTCGTAGCGAAACGCGGGGCGGATCTGCTTGAAGATCCGCGGCACGGTCTCGAGGTTGTGGGCGAGCACCTCGGGCCGGGAGTCGAACACCTCAGCCAGCAGGTCGGGCCTTCCGCTGAAGTCGGGGACGAGATTCTCGACGCCGGTCCCGGGGTTGAGGGCGTGGATCTGTCGGACGGTTTCGGCGTAGAGCCAGGCGCCGCCGTCGGGCAGGTCGTCGCGGGCAACCCCGGTGATAGTGGAGTACCGAAGTCCCATCGCGTGCACGGACTCGGCGACGCGGCGGGGCTCGTCCCGGTCGAGGTCGGTGGGTTTGCCGGTGTCGATCTGGCAGAAGTCGCAGCGGCGCGTGCACTGCCGACCGCCGATCAGGAACGTGGCTTCGCGGTCTTCCCAGCATTCGAAGATGTTGGGGCAGCCGGCTTCCGCACACACCGTGTGCAGTCCTTCGCGTTCGACCAGGCCCTCGAGTTCGGCGTACGCAGGACTCGTCTTGACGCGGGTCTTGATCCAGTTCGGCTTGCGTTCGATGGGGGTTTGCGCATTGCGGACCTCCAGTCGAAGCAATCTGCGGCCCGACGGAACCGGCCCCTCGGGTGATGTTCCAGGTATGGGATTCACGTTTTGTTCGATTCCTGGGCGTGAGTTCCCGCCGAACCACGGTCCCACCCGGGTCCGCGGTTCGGCGGGACTTGCTACATGTTGATCGGACGGCCCAGTGCGGCCAGAACCGATTCGTGCATCGCCTCCGATAGTGTCGGGTGCGCGAAGACGACCTCGGCGAGATCGTCGGCGGTCGCCTCCAGGGATCGAGCGATGCCGAATCCCTGAATCTGCTCGGTGACATCCGGGCCGACCATGTGGGCACCGAGGAGTTCGCCGCTGTCGGCGTCGAAGATCGTCTTCACGAAGCCGTCGGCTTCGCCGATCGCGAGCGCCTTTCCGGACGCCTGCAGATCGAACTGCCCGATCTGCAGGCGACGGCCGGTCGCACGCGCTCGTTCTTCGGTGAGACCGAGGCTGGCGACCTGCGGCCTCGCGTAGGTACAGCCCGGAACGTAGTCGCGGTCCAACGGCCGGACGTGATCCGCACCGGCGAGCTTGTCCACACACAGCACGGCTTCGTGGCTGGCCTTGTGGGCGAGGCAGGGTGCGCCCGCCACGTCACCGATCGCGTACACGCCGAATGCGGTAGTGCGACACCACTGGTCGGTGGTGACGAATCCGCGATCGACTTCGACACCGAGTTCCTCGAGGCCGAGACCCTCGACGTTGCCCTGGATTCCGGCCGCAACGAGAACTCTGTCCACGGTCGCTTCATCGATCGTTCCGTCGGCCGACCGGACGGCCACGGTGACGGCATCCGTGCCGACCGTCAGTTCGGACACCGAGGCGCCGGTGTGAATCCCGATGCCTCGCTTCTCGAACTGCCGCCGTACATGGCCTGCGACGGCAGCATCCTCGACCGGCATGATCTGCGGGGCCAATTCGACGAGGGTGACGTCAGTCCCGAGATCGTTGTACAGACTCGCGAATTCGACGCCGATGGCACCGGATCCGATGACCAGCAATGACTTCGGCAGCTCCGGCGGGACCAGAGCATCGAAGTATGTCCAGACCCGGTCGCCGTCAGGCACGACACCGGGAACCGAACGCGGCCGGGCTCCGGTGGCCAGGATGACGTGGTCGGCCCGATACTCGGACACCGACTCGTCCGCGGCCGTCACTGCGACGACTCCCTTGTCGAGCAGCCGCGCCGACCCCCGGACGACGTCGATGCCGTTCTTCTTCATCAGGTAGCCGATGCCGTCGGACAGTCGCCCCGACACCGACCGGCTGAACTCGACGAGGCGTGCCATGTCGAATTTCACACCACTCGCACTGAACCCGAGCGGCCGAAGGTTCGCCAGCGTGTGGGCGACATCGGCACCGTGCAGCAACGCTTTGGTAGGGATGCACCCCCAGTTCAGGCAGATCCCGCCGAGCCGGTCCCGCTCGACGACGGCGGTGCGCAGACCGTGCTGCGCGGCACGGATTGCGGCGACATAGCCACCCGGCCCGCTGCCGACGACGAGGACGTCGTATTTCTCTGTCATGGTGTACCTCTCAGACCAGCATCAGCGCGGGTGACTCGACGAAACGCCGGAGTTCTCGCAGGAAGGTCGCGCCGAGCGCGCCGTCGATCACCCGGTGGTCGCACGAGAGCGTGACGGTGAGCATCGTGCGCGCAACGACCTGACCGTCGACGACGACGGGACGCTCCTGTGCGGCACCGACCGCGAGGATGGCGCCCTGCGGTGGGTTGATGATCGCGTCGAATTCCCGCACACCGAACATGCCGAGATTGGACACCGTGAAGGTGCCGCCCTGGAACTCGTCGACCGCCAGTTTCCCGGTCTTGGCCTTGGTCACCAGTGACTGCACCTCCCCGGAAATCTCGGCGAGAGTCTTGCCGTCGGCGCCGCGCACGATCGGGGTGATCAGACCCGACGGCAGTGCGACAGCCACCGAGATGTCGGCACTTGCATAGCGCAGCACCGACTGTGTCGCCTCGTCGAACTGAACGTTGACATCGGGCACCTTCCGCAGCGCTGCGGCACACGCCTTGACGACGAAATCGTTGACCGACAGCTTGACGGCCGGAACGGTTGCATTGATCTTTGCCCGCAAGGCCAGAAGATCGTCGATCTGCAGGTCCGCGGTGAGCCGGAAGTGCGGGGCGCTGCGTTTCGACTCCTGCAACCGCTGCCCGATCGCCTTGCGCATCGCGGTGAACGGAATCGTCTCGAACTCCGCCTCCGCGACGGGTTCGGGCGCTGCGACGACTTCCGGTTGCAGCCGGAACCGGCGCTCGGCCTCGCGGACGTCGGCCTCACACACCCGGCCGCGTGACCCGGTGGCCCGGCAGTCGTGCAGGTTGATCCCGAGGGATGCGGCCAGACGTCGGGCCACGGGGGTGGCCGGGACGGTGCTGTCGTCCTCGAAGGAACGTCCCGGTATACCTGACCGCGTCGGCGACGGCGGTTGTGCGACGGTTCCACCGGCCGCCCGGATCGTGTCGTGGATGTCGGCAACGGAGATCCGGCCGTCCCGGCCGGTCCCCGTCACACTGGCCAGGTCGATCGACAACTCGTCCGCCAAGCGGTGGGCGTGCGGGGTCGCGAACACGTCACCGTTCGTCCGTCCTTGCAGGGCATCGGGAACGATCGTCGCACCGGGCCGCTGACGGGACCCGGTGGTCGCCCCGGTCACCGGTACCGATTCGTGGGCCGCCGGCGCCGGCGGGCTGCTCTCGAGATCCGGCTGCGCGGGGGCGGGCTGTCCGGCCGGTGAGCGCCCGGACTCGGCCGGGGTCGGCACCTGATCCGCCCCGATGCCGGCGAGGAATTCCTCGATTTCGGCGTCGGAGACTGCAGCCTCGGCCGACACCGCCAGCACCGCACCGACCGGCAACGTCTCCCCCGGCTTGGCGACGACCCGTCGAAGCACCCCGTCGAACGGCGCCTCCAACTGGTTGGCGATCTTGCTGGTCTCGATCTCGCAGATCAGGTCGCCCTTCGAAAAGGACGCTCCCTCCTCGACCAGCCACTCCGCCACGGTGCCTTCCTCCATGGACAGGCCCCACTTCGGAACTTCGATCAATTTGATCTCACTCATGTCAGGCACTCACAACCTTGCGGACGGCGGCCTCGATCCGAGCCGCGTTCGGCAGCCACGCCTGCTCGAGGACCGGGGAGAACGGCACCGGAGTGTGCGGCGGGGTGACCAGTTCGATCGGCGCCTTCAGTGACCCGAAAGCACGCGTCGCGATCAGCGCGGCGACGTCGTGACCGAACCCGCAGCGCGCCGCGGACTCGTCGGCGATCACTACCCGGCCGGTGGAGGCCACGGATTCGAGGATGCCCTCCTCGTCGAGCGGCGACACCGTGCGGGGGTCGACGACCTCGACGGAGATCCCCTCGGCGGCCAGCTTGTCCGCGGCGGTGTTGGCGGCGTTCACCATCGCCGACAGCGCGATGATCGTGACGTCCGTGCCTTCGCGGGTGTAGTTGGCGACACCGAACGGGATCGTGTACGGCTCGTCCGGAACCTCGCCCTTGACGTCGTAGAGTGTCTTGTGTTCGCAGAACACGACCGGATCGTCGTCGCGAATCGACTGGATCAGCAGGCCTTTGGCGTCGTAGGCGTTCGACGGGGCGACGACCTTGAGGCCGGGAACGGCGGCGAACACGTTGTACGGTGACTGCGAGTGCTGAGCGGCGGCGGAGAATCCGGCGCCGATCATGCCCCGCACCACCAGCGGGGTACGGGCCTTGCCGCCGAACATGTACCGGAACTTCGCCGCCTGGTTGTAGAGCGCGTCGTA
Source organism: Rhodococcus aetherivorans (assembly GCF_011058165.1). Taxonomy (GTDB): domain Bacteria; phylum Actinomycetota; class Actinomycetes; order Mycobacteriales; family Mycobacteriaceae; genus Rhodococcus; species Rhodococcus aetherivorans. The sequence goes on along the minus strand of NZ_JAALEG010000021.1, from coordinate 42,935 downwards.
GCAGACTCCGAAGAAGTCCATGAACATCAACTCGGCCACCGGCCGCAGCCCGGTCAGAGCAGCGCCGGCTGCCATGCCGATGATCGCGGACTCGGTGATCGGGGTGTCGATGACACGGTCGGAACCGAACTCGGTCCACAGACCCTTCGTCACCCCCAGCACACCGCCGAACGCCTCTACCTTCCCGGACTCGAGTTCCGGATTGGTGCCGGCGTGACCACCGCGCAGGTCCTCACCGATCTGCACGACCGTCGCGTCCCGCTGCATCTCCTGTGCGAGTGCGGCCTTGATCGCTTCGCGATATGTCGTCTTCGACGTGGTCATTTTCGTTCTCTCTCTCAGTACGACACGTAGACGTCGGTCAGCAGGTTCGTCAGCGGCGGATACTCGGCAGCTCGCGCCTTCGTGACGGCGACGTCGACCCGTTCACGAGCCTCGGCGTCGATCGCATCGAGTTCCTTCGCGGTGACCTTCTTGCCGTCGACCTTCGCGCGGAACTTCACCAGCGGATCCTGGGTCCTGCGGAGTTCGGCGACCTGGTCCGCGGTGCGGTACAGCTGGGCGTCGCCCTCGAAGTGGCCGTGCCAGCGGTGTGCCACCGCCTCGATGGTGGAGGGACCGCCTCCCCTGCGGGCTCGCTCGACCGCCTCGCGCGCTGCCTCGTGGACCTCGAAGAAGTCGGTACCGTCGACGGTGGTGGCGGGCATCCCGAACGACGCGGCCCGCCCAGCGATACTCGGTGTGCCGACCGCATAGTCGCGGCCGGTGGCCTCACCGAATCCGTTGTTCTCGATGACGAAGACGATCGGCAACTCGAGCACGACCGCCATGTTCATGGCCTCGAATACGGTGCCCTGATTGGATCCGCCGTCGCCGGTGAACGAGGCCGCGACACCGCCGTTCCCCAGGGTCTTGGCGCTCAGCGCAGCGCCGATCGCCAGCGACGGGGCACCGCCGACGATCGCGTTCGCGCCGAGCATGCCGACCGACAGGTCGGCGATGTGCATCGATCCGCCCTTGCCGTGGCACAATCCGTCGTTCTTGCCGAAGATTTCGGCCATCATCCCGTCGAGGTCACACCCCTTGGCAATGCAGTGGCCGTGCCCGCGGTGGGTGGAGCCGATGTAGTCGGTGTCGTTCAGGTTCTCGCACACACCGACTGCGATCGCTTCCTGCCCCGAGTACAGGTGGATGAACCCCGGGATGTCGCCGGTCGCGTTCTCCTCGTGCAACCGGTCCTCGAATTCGCGGATCTCCGACATCTTCCGATACGCGCTCAGTAATGCACTCTTGTTCAGCGCCATTGCTCTCCTCTACTTTCTGTCCGAGGGCCGGCCGCACAGGTTCAGGCCCCGAGCGTGACGAGACTTCGGGACGGTTCTCGTCTCACGCCGTGTAACCCAGGCCACGAATGTAGGGAGAGGGGGCGAGCCCACTCAACGTTGCAGCGGATTGCAGCCCGGACCCCGCACGAGCACTCGCGGTGGCAGCCGGGCCGAGCGCCGCACGGAACGCGCGCGGGCTGGGTACCGCGCGCCCGAGAAGCAGGCACGGACTGGCGCCGCGCGAGGAGAGCATCCGACATCCGCTCGGCGCGGGGGTTGCTCCGGGTACTCCCGTCGGCACTTCATGCGCCCTGATCCGGCGGTGTCGGTAGTAAACCGGTGAAGACCGCTGTGTGCCTGGTGAATTCAGTGGTCGGTGGTCAACCGGCGCGTAGTGCCGGCTGCAGCAGCTGCCACATCTGTTCGATCCGGACGACAGGGCCGGTGCCGTCGGCGAGCGCGACGGACACCTCCTCCACCCCGCGGATGGCAGCCGCCGTCACGAAGGCCACTTGGCTGGAATCCAGGTCGTTGCGCAGATCCTGATGTGTCCCAGCCGGGCCATCCGCTCGAACACCGGTGCAGCGGCGGCAGTGAAGTCGTCGAGCACGGCGGCCATGCGCCTGTGGTGCTCGGCCGACACAGCCTCGGCGATCGTATCCTCGGTCGGGTCGACCGCCTGCCCGCCATGCCCTCGTTGTCCCGCTGTTGCACGGGAACATCATTGGTCACCACGAGCGCCTCGGAGGGCTCGGTTGCGACCGATCGGATGCGGTGCGGAACTGAGGCGTCGAACCAGCAGGTGTCACCGATCCGCGGTAATGACACCCGCCCGTCCGAAACCGAATTCGAGTGCACCGGCACGGACAGAAGTCGACTGGGAGTGCCGCGGACCGCGGCATACCGTATCGGCTGTTCCGCCGGCGGCCGCAGCCGATCCTCTACATGTTGGGCGCCGGATCACGCGCGCCGACGGTCTGGGTGCAGTCCGCCGGGGGCGGCGCAGGACGCGCCGACGAACCGCTGTCGGCGGTGCCCAGGCCGCGGTCTCGATCAGAGCTGGTGACCGCTGGCGCCGCTGGTCGCTAGAGCCACTGCCCGCTCTGGACCGACAGCAACCGGTCCATCGCGTCCGGGGACCACGTGCTCTCGGGCGGTTCGGGTGCCCTGCGGCCCCGGCGCGGGGCGCCGAGTTCCGGGTAGAGGCTGCGGGAGACCTCCCGGGCGGCATCCACCACGAGGGGCGCGACCCGCTCGAGCTGCGCGGTGCGGGCGTCGCCACACAGCGAGATCGCGGCGACCGGACCGTCGTGCCCGCGCACCGCGACGGCGACGCAGGCAACGCCGCGTACGGACTCGCTGCGCTCGAACGACAGACCGCGCCGCTGCCGGATCCGGCTGAGTTCCTGGTGCAGGGTCGCAAGGTCACCGATGGTGTGCTCGGTGCGGCGGGCCAGGCGCCGCTCGTACAGGTCGTCCACGCGTTCGGGCTCGAGCCACGCGAGCATCGCCTTGCCGCCGGCAGTGGTGTACGCCGGTGCCCGGCCGCCGACCCGCGAGGGCAGCGCCGCGGCGAAGCGGCCGCCGACCTTGTCGAGGTAGACGCTCTCGGCGCCGTCGAGGACGGCGAGGTGGACCACCATGCCGGTCTGCATGTGCAGCTCGTGCAGGAGCGGCGCCGCCGACGCCCGGATCTCCCCGTGGCCACCGTCCCCGCCGCCGAGACCGAGCGCCCGCCGGCCGAGGCAGTAGCCGAAGGATGCGTGATCGACCCAGTTCAGCTTCACGAGCTGATCGAGGATGCGGTGCACGGTCGAGCGGGGCAGCCGGGTGCGGCAGGCCACCTCCTCCAGCGTCAGCCGCGAGGACCGGCCCTCGAACGCGTCGAGGATGAGTGTCATCCGTTCGACCATCGACGGCGGCACGTCGCGCCGCGGGGCGGAGGTAGCTGTCGGTTCCGTTGCTTCGACGACTGCCATCTGCGGCCTCCCGATACATCTGCTCCCGGGGTGGAAGCGGGAAAACTGAAATGAATTCTGAAAGTGTATCAGCTCACTCTCGCCACCAGTAGTGATCGGCGGCGCGAATCTCCCACCTGCGACCCTGACGCGCCTCGCGTCCGCGATCGACCCGGATCCCGCTCATCGGAACGTCGGCCGCGACGGAGCGATGCCGTCCGGTACAACGGACCGACACCCTCCCAGTCCCGGCAGCGGAGAGGCTCGCATGCGCATCGGAATCGTCAGCCCCGTCGTGGTCCAGCACCCCGGCGTGCACTCACCATGGGAACGCGCCGCCGGCGTCGACGACCTCGTCCGGGTGGCCCGGACCGCCGATCGGCTCGGCTTCCACCATCTGACCTGCAGTGAGCACGTCGCCGTGCCGGTGGACATCGCGGACACCCGCGGAGGCACCTACTGGGACCCGCTCGCCACCCTGAGCTATCTCGCCGCCCGGACGCACCGCATCCGGCTCGCCACCCAGGTGCTCGTCCTGGGTTACCACCACCCGCTCGCGATCGCCAAACGCTACGGCACCCTCGATGTCCTCAGCGGCGGCCGGCTGACGCTCGGCCTCGGGGTGGGCAGCCTGCGCGAGGAGTTCGACCTCCTCGGCGCCCCGTTCGACGACCGGGGCGCCCGCGCCGACGACGCCCTGGCCGCGTTGCGCGCCGCGTTGTCCCGACGCCTGCCGGAGTACCACGGGTCCTATTACGAATTCCAGAACCTGCTCGTCGAGCCGCACGCCGTCCAACCCCGCGTCCCGCTGTGGATCGGGGGCCGCACGCTGCGCTCGCTGCGCCGCGCCGTCTCCCACGGCGACGGCTGGGTGCCGTTCGGTCTGCCCCTGCCCGACCTGACCACGATGCTGGGCCGGGTGGACCTCCCGGCGGGCTTCGACGTCGTCCTCGACACCGGGGCGCCCCTCGACCCGCTGGGCGCGCGCGAGCGCACCGTCCGGTCCCTGGAACGCCGTCGCGAGGCCGGCGCCACCGTCGTGGGGGCGACCGTCGCCGCGACCGGCGTCGAACACTACTGCGAACAACTCGAGTGCCTGCGGGCACTCGGCACCGACCTGGGGCTGGACTTCGCCCCGGCCGAACCGTCCGAACAGGAGACCCGATGACCGACACCGCAGCGACCGACACCGCACAGCTCGTCCAGTCCCTCCTCGCCCGCGTCCAGCTCCTCGAGGACAAGATCGCCGTCCAGGAGATCGTCACCGCCTACGGCCCGGCCGTCGATGCCGGTGACGCCGACGCGGTGGGCGAATTGTGGACCGAGGACGCCGTCTACGACGTCGATATGCGCACCATGAACGGCCGCAAGGAGATCCTGGAGATGGTGCGCACGCGGCCGCACCAGGACTACATCCACGAAGGATGCGGACACCTCCTCGACCCTGTGCACATCCGGGTCGAGGGTGACACGGCCGTGGCCACCTGCCATTCGCAGCTGCTGCGTCACGACGAGAACGGCTTCCGCGTCTGGCGCGTAACGGCCAACCGCTTCGAACTCGTCAAGAACGACGGTCGGTGGCGGATCCGCCGGCGCACCGCACGGGTCCTCGACGGCCGCGACGAAGCGCGCGAGCTGCTCGCCCGAGCCGGCCGCTGACGTGCCCCGAAGACCGGGAACGGCCGGCCCCGGATGTGGGGCCGGCCGCTTCCGTGTCCGACGGCGTCAGGCGTCGACGGTCGCGTTCTCGAGCGTCGCCTTGGCCCACCGATAGTCCGCCTTCCCCGCCGGTGAGCGCATCACCTCGGGAACCGGCACGATCGTCTTCGGGATCTTGTACCCGGCGATCAGGGTCCGGCAGTGATCGGCCAGTTCCGTGGCCGAGGGCGCTTCCACACCGGGACGGAACTGGACGGCCACCGAGACCCGTTCTCCCAGTAGCAGATCCGGCAATCCTGCCACCACCGCATCGAGGACGGCTGGATGGCTCTTGACGGCCTCCTCGACCTCCTCCGCGTAGACCTTCTCGCCGCCGGTGTTGATGCACGCCGAGCCGCGGCCGAGTACCACGATCGAGCCGTCCGGCTCCACGGTGGCCAGGTCGCCGAGCAGGCACATGCGCACGCCGTCGCGCTCGGGGAACGTCGCCGCGGACTTTTCCGGGTCGTTGTAGTAGCCGAGGGGGACGTGGCCGATGCGCGCGAGGTAGCCGATGGTCTCCGAGCCGGGCTCGACCTCGGCCAGATCCGTATCGACCACCCGTAGCGTCGGCGACGGGGAGATCCGGGCACGGCCGTCCGAACCGACGTCGAGGGTGCCGGTCGCGCCTGCCTCCGACGAGCCGAACGAGTTGCGCAGGTAGACGTTCGGCAGCAGCTCCGTCAGTTGCGCGCGCACACTCGCCGACCACAGCGCCCCGCCGGAACCGATGACCAGCAGCGAACTCAGGTCGAACTCATTGCCGCGTGCGGCCACTGCGTCGGCCAGCGGCCGGCTGATGGCGTCGCCGACCACCATCACGATCGCGATCCGGTGCCGTTCGATCAGGCGTAGCGCCTCCACCGGCTCGAACGACCGCATCAGCACCTGCTTCGCACCCGTGAACAACCCCATCAGCACCGAATACATCGCAGCCCCGTGCATGAGCGGTGCCGTGACGAGATAGGACATCGGGTGCTCGTTTGCCGCGGCGGCCGCGGCGAGATCGGCAGGGCTGCGGTGCGGTTCGCCGTACGGGTTGCCGCCGGCCAGCGCCGCGAGGTAGAAGTCCTCGTGCCGCCACATCACACCCTTGGGCATGCCCGTCGTGCCACCGGTGTAGAGGATGTACCGGTCGTCGCCGCTGCGCTCACCGAAATCCCTCTCCGCCGAGGCGCTCTCCGCCGCCTCCGCATACCGCACCACGGTCGCACCCGCACCTGCCGCAGCCTGTTCGAGCGCCGCCGTCTCCGCGCTTCCGACGACGACGATGTGCCGCAGCCGTGAGGTGTGCGGCACGGCCTGCGCCGCGACGTCGGCGAACTCGTCGTCGAGCACGAGTGCCACGAGGTCCGCATCGGTGTAGAGGTGCACGAGCTCGGCACCCACGTAGCGGAAGTTGATGTTCACGGGTACTGCGCGAATCTTCAAACAGCCCAACATGACCTCGAGGAATTCGAGGCTGTTGCGCATGTGCAGGCCCACATGATCACCTGCGGTCACTCCGACGGCCGCGAGGTAATGCGCGACCCGGTTGGCGCGGGCGTCGAACTCGGCGTACGTCCGGGACTCGTCCCCGCAGCTCAGGGCCGTCCGGTCGGGTATCGCATCGACGACGGCCTCGGTGAGGTCGGCCAGGTTCAGAGACATCGCGGGTCCTTCCGGAGTTCGTGGGTGGGCGAGGACGCGCACGCCCACGCGATCGTCGCGTGTGTGCCGCGGATCACAGCAGATTCAGTAGAACATATTCCTATTCCTGGATCAACGGCCGGATAGCGACGAACGAGGAGCCAGGCCCCCAGCCTGGCTGCAGGATTCGAGGACCGCCTCCCACCCGAGGGACCGCGGTCCGAGAACACCCTTGTGCAAGCAATAGAATGAATACTAGTTTTCAGTCATCGTTCTGCATACCCGCACGGACACAAGGAGCCCACCATGACCCAGAACCTGACCCTCGACGGCCGCGCCGCCGTCGTCACCGGAGCAGGCGCCGGCCTCGGCCGTGCCGAAGCCCTCGCCCTCGCCGACGCCGGGGCCGCCGTCGTCGTCAACGACATGGGTGCCGCCGCCCACGACGTCGTCGACGAGATCCGCGCCGTCGGAGGCCGCGCCGTCGCCGTCACCGGCGACGTCTCGGACTGGGCACTCGGCGAGGAACTCGTCCGCACCGCGGTCACCGAGTTCGGCTCGATGGACATCCTGGTCAACAACGCCGGCATCCTGCGCGACAAGATGATCTTCAACCTGTCCGAGTCGGACTGGGACGACGTGATCCGGGTACACCTCAAGGGCCACGCTGCGACGTCGCGCGCCGCGGCCGTGCACTGGCGGCAGGCTTCGAAGGACGCGAACGGCCCGGTCTACGGCCGCGTGATCAACACCTCCTCCGAGGCGTTCCTGTTCGGCTCGGCCGGGCAGCCCAACTACTCGGCCGCCAAGGCCGGCATCACGGCCCTGACCCTCTCGACCGCCCAGGGCCTGTCGCGGTACGGGGTGCGAGCCAATGCCATCTGCCCCCGCGCCCGCACGGCCATGACGGCGGACGCGTTCGGCGAGAACAACACCGGTGCGTCGGGCCTGGACCCGCTCGCGCCCGAGCGAGTGGCCACCCTGGTCCGGTACCTCGCCTCCCCCGCCTCCGACGAGGTCAACGGCCAGGTCTTCGTCGTGTACGGCAAGATGGTCGCGCTCATGGAAGCACCCAAGGTCGAGCACCGTTTCGACGCCGCCGGTTCCGCGTTCACCGTCGAGGAACTCGGCGGACAGCTGTCGTCCTACTTCTCCGGTCGCGGACCGTACGAGACGTACTCGGCCTACAGTGTGGCCGAACTGGAGAAGGTCGCGCTGGCCACCGGTGAGACCGTCGGCGCCTGAGCGGAAGGACACGGTCGTGAAACTGAGCGGAAAAACCGCCGTCGTGACCGGCGGCGCGGGCGGGATCGGGCGCGCCGTCACCCGGGTGTTCGTCCGCGAGGGCGCGCGCGTGCTGTTCGTCGACGTCGACGACGACCGCGGCCACGCCCTCGAGACCGAACTCGTCGACTCCGGCGGCGAGGCGAAGTTCCTGCAGGCCGACATCTCCCGGCGCGAGAGCGCGGAGCGGATCCGGGACGCCGCCGTGGCGGCGTTCGGAGGCATCGACGTCCTGGTCAACAACGCGCACGCGTCCCGCCAGGCCCCGCTGCTCGAGCACACCGCGGAGATGTTCGACCTGTCGTTCGGCACGGGCTTCTACCCCACCGTGCACCTCATGCAGGCCTGCCACCCGCAGTTGAAGCAGGCCCGCGGGTCCGTCGTCAACTTCGGCTCCGGATCCGCCCTCGACGGCATGCCGACGCAGACGTCGTACGCGGCGGCGAAGGAGGCGATCCGGGCGGTGAGCCGCGTGGCCGCGAACGAGTGGGCGGCCGACGGCATCCGCGTCAACGTCGTGTGCCCGTTCGCCGCCACGGAAGGTGTGCTCGCCTGGCAGCAGGCGTTCCCCGACCGGGCGGCCGCCGCGGCGGCGAAGGTGCCCTTGCAGCGGATCGGCGATCCCGAGACGGACATCGCCCCGGTGGTCGTGTTCCTCGCGTCCGACGATTCGAGGTACATGACGGGCCAGACTCTGATGGCCGACGGCGGCAGCATCAAGTTGCGCTGACGCGGCCGGGGACGCCGGCCCGTTCCTCGATCGCACTGAGTGGGACACCGGGTCGCCGCCGGCCGGACCGCATGGGAATGTGAGCCGCACGGGCCCGCCGGCCGGTGTCGTACCCGGCCGGCGGGCCACTTCCAGACCGTCCCGCCGAGAGGCGGGAGATTCCATACCGTCCTGCCGAGAGAGGTTTTCGACCGCATGGCTTCCTCCTCCCCGCTGTTCCGCCCGCTCCGCGTGCGTTCGCTCGAACTGGCGAACCGCATCGTCATGTCACCCATGACGCGGTCGTACTCGATCGACGGCGTGCCGGGCGACGATGTCGCCGCCTACTACCGCCGGCGGGCCGAGGGCGGGACCGGCCTGATCGTCACCGAGGGAGTGGCCGTCGATCATCCGACGGCCGTGGACAATCCGCGGGTACCCCGCATGCACGGCGCGGCTGCGCTGGCGGGCTGGCGCCGGGTCGTGGACGAGGTGCACGCAGCCGGCGGGCGGATCGTCCCGCAGTTGTGGCACGTCGGGCCGCTGTGGGGTGCGATGAGCGCCGTGGACCCCGCACTGAAGCCCATGCGCCCCTCGGGCAGCTGGGGCACCCCGGGGGTCACCTCGTATTCCGCCGACTACGTCGCGCGGGCGTCGCGCCCGACGGAGGCGATGACCGAGCAGGACATCGCCGACGTGATCTCCGCCTATGCGCGCGCGGCGGCCGCCGCGGCGGAGGTCGGCTTCGACGGGATCGCGCTGCACGGCGGGCACGGCTACCTGCTGGACTCGTTCCTGTGGGAGGGCACCAACACCCGCACCGACGCCTGGGGCGGCGACCTCGAGCGCCGCACCCGGTTTCCCGCTGCGGTGGTCGAGGCCGTGCGCGCCGAGATCGGCGACGACCTGCCCATCGTGTTCCGTTTCTCGCAGCACAAGCAACAGAACTACACCGCCCGCATCGCCGAGACGCCCGACGAGCTGAAGGTGATCCTCGGTGCTCTCGTCGAGGCCGGGGTCGACATCCTCGATGCGAGCATCCGGCGCTTCGACACGCCCGCCTTCGAGGGCAGCGACCTCTCGCTCGCCGGCTGGGCGAAGCAGCTGACCGGGGTCACGACGATGGCCGTCGGCAGCGTCGGCATCGGCAAGTCGCTGCGGGAGAGCCGGATCAGCGGCTCGGCACCGGTCGACGACAACATCCCCGAGCTCGAACGGCGTCTCGGCAGCGGCGAGTTCGACCTGATCGCCGTCGGCCGGCTGCACCTGGCCGATCCGGCGCTGGCGACCACCCTGCGCGCCGGGGGACCGCTGCCCGCATTCGACCGCGAGATCCACGAAGCGTCGCTGACCTAGCGCCCGGCACGGGCGGGTACGCGGCGGTGACGACAGGAGGCCCCATGGAATCCTCGTTCCCCGAGCAGCTTTCCGCTGTACTCGATCGGCAGCGCCGTGCGCCCGCGACCGCGCCGGCCACCGATCCCGCGCACCGCGTCCGGACCGTCCGCGCGATGATCGACGTGCTCGTGCGGCACCACAAGCCGCTGACCGAGGCGGTCCACGCGGACTTCGACGGTGTGCTGCCGTCGCACGTGGTCATGGACGACATCGTCACCTCCCTGACGGCGCTGCACCGCGTCCGGGAGTCCCTGGAAGGCTGGGGCACCGCCGCCCGTCCCACCTACCGGATCCCCGGACCGTCCGGAGCGCTGTGGCACTGCGGCCCCCACCACGACGCCGGGACGGTGGCCATCCTCGGAACCCGCACCGCTCCCCTGTTCTCGCTGCTGGGGCCGTGGGTCAGCGCGGTCGGCACCGGGCACCGTGCCGTCCTGATGCCGGCGCAGGGCCTGCCGCGCACCGTGCGTGTCCTCTCCGAGGCCGCCGAGTCCATGCTCGACCCCACGGACATCGCGGTGATGATCGGCGTCGGCGAACACGACGATGCGATCACCGCCGACCGGTTCGACCACGTGGTGTTCACCGGCGAGCGCGCACCCGCCGGCGCCGGGACGGCGACCGTGCTGCGTCCCGGCGCCGCGCGATCGGTGACACCGCACCGCCGCACGTTCGCCGACGCCCTCGCCGCGACGTATGCCGCGCTGCTCCCCGCCGTCACCGAGAACGCCGGCCTGGTCGTGACCGTCACCGACCATCCAGGCACCTGCCCCGTCCTGCGCTTCACCCGCCCCGGCGCGGCGCCGTCCGGTCAGCGGGACGAGGGACGCGCGCCGGCCGGCGGGCGATGGAGAATGCCGGCATGAGCAGCCCCGTCGAGGACCGCCTCGCCCTCGCGGACGTCGTCGCACGGTATGCCCGCGCCGTCGACCGGCGCGATCCGGCCGTGCTGCGCTCGCTGTTCGCCGACGACGCCGAGTTCGTGCAGCCGCCGGGACTGGTCCGTCGCGGGCACGACCCGGTGCTCACCGGAGCAGGGCCGATCGCCGAGGGGGTGCTCGCCGCGGTCGCGCACCTGCACTCCACCCGGCACGTCCTCGGCCAGCATGTGATCGACTTCGACGGCGACCGGGCCCGGGGCGAGCTGTATTGCGAGGCGCACCACGTGTACCCGAGCGGCGCCGGATACCGGGACTACACGGTGTCCGTCCGCTACCGGGACGAGTACCGCCGCGTGCCGGACGGGTGGCGCATCGCGCGCCGGGAACTGGTCGTCGACCTCACCGCCGACCGCGAGGTGCGGCTGCTCCGATCCGCTACCGAGTGAAGGGAAAGCCCTTGTGACGCATACGGAACCGGCCCTGACGATGACCGCCGCGGAACAACTGCTGGCCGTCGAGGAGATCAAGCGGCTCTTCGCCGCGCGGCTTCGCGTGATGGACACCAAGCAATGGGACCTTTATCCCACGCTGCACACCGAGGACGTCGTGAGCGAGACGTGGGGCGGCCTGCCCGAGGACACCCAGCCGCGGACCGGTGATCGCGCCAACCGGGTGGTGGGCCGGGAACCGCTGCGGCGCGCGATCGAGAACCTGCTCGACGGAGGCACGCCGGTCACCAGCGCGCACCACGGTCACACACCCGAGATCACGCTCACCTCCGACACCACGGCCACCGGGATCTGGGCGATGGAGGACCAACTGTGGTGGACGAACGGAGCGGTCGAGGAGCACCTGCACGGCTGGGGCCACTACCACGAGGAGTACCGGAGGGTCGACGGCGTGTGGCTGATCAGCTACCGCGCGCTCACCCGGCTGCGGCAGGTGCACACGCCCGGGTTCTTCGACTTTCTGAAACCGCTGTAGCCGCCGGCGTCACGGCCGCGACGCGTCGTCCGCACCGTGGAGGTGGGCACGCTCGCCGTCGTGGTCGAAGATCGTGAGAATCTCCACCGGACCGTCGTGGGCACCGATCACGTGCGGGACCATCGTCGAGAACGCGGCGGCCTCGCCGGTCCGCACGAGCACGGTCCGCTCGCCCAGCTGCAATCGGGCCGTGCCGGAGAGCACGGTGAACCACTCCCGGCCCGGATGCACCTTCGCCGCACCGGTTCCGGTGGACCGGTCGGGGGTGATACGCATCTTCGCCACCGTCACGCCGTGCAGGGCACGTTCCCGGGACAGCAGCCACGTGGTCACCCCGGGCATGTGCTCGGGCTGCGGCCGGATCACCACGTCCTCGTCCTCGGCGGATTCGACGAGCTGATCGAGCGTGGTGCCCAGGGCCCGGGCAATCGGCACCAGTTGATCCAGAGCGATCCGGCGGTTGCCGGTCTCGATGCGGCTCAGCGTCGACGGGCTGAGCCGGCAGCGGGCCGCCAGCGAATCGAGCGACCAGCCACGGGCCAGTCGCAGGCCGCGGATGCGTCGGCGGATCACGGCGTCCAGATCGAGATCTTGCGTCATACGCAAGATGGTATGCCCTTCACGCATCGAAGTCGCTACCGTGGCAGCCATGACGCACGATCATCAGCCCCCCGGCAGCCGGCACGCACACCACGACCCCGGGCTGGCCGAACTACTGGACCTGGACGCGGAGGTACTGGGCTCGTACCTGGACGAGGTGACCGCGTGGGCCGAGCAGCACGCCCCGCAGGGGCCGCGCACGATCGTCGACGTCGGCGCCGGAACGGGCACGGGCAGCCTGGCGCTCGGGCGCCGCTTCCCCGCCGCCGAGATCGTCGCGGTCGACAGGTCGGCGTCGATGCTTGCACGCGTCCGCGCCGCCGCGGCCGAGCACGGCACGGCCGAGCGGCTCCGGGTCGTGCTCGCCGACCTGGATGCCGCCTGGCCCTCGATCGGTACGGTCGATGTCGCGTGGGCGGCCTCGTCGCTGCACGAGGTCGCCGACCCGGACAGGGTGCTGCGCGACCTCCACGCCGCACTGAATCCCGGTGGCCTGCTGGTGGTCGTCGAGATGGACGAGCTGCCCCGGTTCCTGCCCGACGACGTCGGGCGGGGCAGGCCGGGCCTGGAGCGGCGCTGCCACGAGGCCCTGGCGCGCGCGGGCTGGAACGCGCACCCGGACTGGCGGACCCACCTGGAGCGGGCCGGTTTCGAGGTCACCGCCCAGCGCAGCTTCACCGTGGCGGCGGCGTCGGCACCACCGAGCGCGGCCCGCTACGCACACGCCTACCTGTCCCGCATCCGCGCCGCGCTCGACGGCCGGCTGGCCACCGACGATCTCGAGACCCTCGACGCTGTGCTGGCGCCCGACAGCCCCGACGGTCTGCTGCACCGCGGCGACCTGACGGTCCGTGGCAGCCGCACCGCGTGGGCGGCCCGCCGCCGCTAGAGGGCCGCCTCCCGCAGCACCGTGACGAGCGTCGCGAGCCGGTCCGCGGCCCGGTCCGGATCGGGATGCACCAGGGTCAGCGGCACCATCACGTCGGTGACACCCACGGCGAGAAGCTCCTTCACCGCCTGCGCCGTCGCGGGCACGGCGATCTCGCCGGCCGAGTCGTGGACCACCTGCAGCCGTCCGCGGATCTGCAGGACGTCGGGATCGCGGCCGTCCCGCTCGAGCGCGCCGCGGAGCAGATCGCGGCCCCGGCGCAGCTCGTCCGGGCCGGCACCCATGATGGGAATCCACCCGTCGCCCCACCGGGCGAGCCGGCGGATCACCGGCTTCGACAACGACCCCGAGACCCAGACCGGGATGCGACGGCCGCCGGGACGCGGCGCACAGTACACGTCGGTGAACGCCACGCTCGGGCGCTGCACCGAGGCCGGGGCGTGCTCCCACAGCGCCCGGCAGGCGGCGAGCGTGTCGTCGAGCAGCGGGCCACGATCGGCGAAGCTCAGTCCCGCGGCCTCGTATTCCTTCTCCTGCCAGCCTGTTCCGACCCCGAGGTCGAGCCGCCCACCCGACATGTGGTCCAGGGTGGCCGCGGTCTTGGCGAGCACGGCGGCGCCCCGCAGCGCCGCGATGATCACGCCGGTGCCGAGGCGAATCGTGCGGGTCCGGCCGGCGATCACCGCGAGCACGGTCATGGGTTCGAGCCACATCGCATCGGGTTCGGTGGCGAACGGTCCCCACGCGTAACCGGAGGTGTCGGCTCCCATCACGACATGGTCGGTGACGTTCACACGGTCCACGCCGCATTCCTCGGCCCGGACCGCGACGTCCACGAGGTGGGCGAAGTTGTCGCGGGCCAGCACGTCGCCGAAATTGGGGAGATTGACGCTCAGCGTCGGGGGGAGGAATTTCACGCGAAAACCCTTCGGGTGTAGAGGATCCGGTCAGGGCGCTAGGGGACGATTGGTCCACGACCCGTCGGCGCGCTGGAACCAGCCGCCGGCCGCGTAGCTGCCACCGTCGACGTGAACGGTGGACCCCGTGACGTAGCGGGAGAGGTCGGAGGCGAGGAACAGGGCCGGTCCGGCGACGTCCTCGGGGCGGCCCGGGCCGCCCAGCGGCGCCCACCCCGGCCAGCGGTGCCGGTCCGCCTCCGGCACGAGCCGCTCGTACGGCACCTGCGGCGTCGCGATCAGGTCGGGCGCGATCGCGTTCACCCGGATGCCGTGCCGGCCGACCTCGACGGCGAGACTGCGGGTGAAGTGCCGCAGCCCGGCCTTGTACGTGCCGTACACGACGTGCCCGGGAATGCCGCGGTGCGCCTCGACCGTGGTGACGTTGACGACGGAGCCGCCCCGGCCGCGGTCGATCATGCCCGGAAGGACCGCGCGGGTCATCCGCAGGGCGTGGTCGAGATTGGCGCGGGCCAGGGCCTCCCATTCGGATTCGTCGGCCTCCGCGAAGGGCGTCGACGGGCGGAGGAAGTCACCGACGTTGTTGACGAGTACGTCCGGGGCATGGCTCGCGGCCTCCGTCGCGACGGCCGGGTCCGCGGCGTCGCCGACGATCGGCACCACGCCGGGAATTCGGGCGGCCAGCCGCTCGGCCGCCCCACGATCGGTGTCGACGAGGACGACGCCGGCACCGTGCTCGGCGAACAGCCGGACGACGGCCGCGCCGATGCCGTTCGCCCCTCCGGTGACGATCGCCGTTCTTCCGGACAGCAGGGGATGCGACGTACTACTCGAAGCCGGAACGGTGGTCACCGTCGCGACGGTAGCTGCCGCGCCCCGAGGCGCCCCGGTCGTTCCCGGTGGCCGGGAACGGAACCGAGCCCGCGCCGGGAGGGCCCCTATGGACCGAAGCCAGGGGGCGGCACCCGCAGCCCGGTCTCCCGCCAGATGCGCGCCGCGTCGTAGTAGTGGTCGTGGCCGGCGAGATCTATGTGCCGCTCGGTCAGTCCCCGCTCCGGCGCGACGGCCACGGCCTCGTCGTACCCGAGACTGGTGCGGGGCAGGTCGAATCCGGCGTCGCGGGCGAAGGCCGACGCGAGGGCCCGCACACTCACCGGATCCGGGTGGGCGGCGTGCAGGACATCGCCGCCGGAGCCGGGGCGGGTGCCGCGGACCGCGAGCGCCGCGATCAGGCGACCGAGATCGCCGACCGAGATCACCGACAGCAGGGGGCGGCCGTCCTCGACCCAGGCGCCGAGGCGAGTGAGGATCTGCGCGATGCCGGGCACGAACCAGCGGTCTCCGGGCCCGTAGACGAAGGCGGCCCGCACCACGGTGCCGCCGTAATCACGCACGGCCAGTTCGGCCGCGAGCCGGCTCTCGCTGAGCACCGAGACCGGATTCGGCACGACGGCGTCCTCGTCGACACCGCGGTGCGGGCCGGGACCGTAGACCCCGATCGTGCTGACGTAGATCACGTGCGGCCGGTGCTGCCGGGCCGCCGCGGCCAGGAGGTTCCCGGTCCCGGCACGGTTTACCGCGTCGCACGTCTGCGGGTCCGATCCGGTGTAGGAGGCGGCGTGCACGATCACGTCGGCGGCGGCGACCACGGCGTCCAGGGACGACGGTTCGGTCAGGTCCGCCGCGGCCCTCCGCGTCGCGGCGGGGGGCAGCTCGTCCGGCCGTCGCGCGACGGCCGTGCAGGGCACGCCGGACGCCGTGAGCGCCGCGAGCACGGCGCCCCCGACGAAGCCGGTGGCGCCGATCAGCGCGATTCGCAGGGGTTGCGACGAACCTTCGTCGCGGCGGCGGTCCATTACTGTGGGTACCATTCGGCCGGGTGGGGGAAACCCGATGGGGTTCGTCACGATGCACCTCGTCGGAACACAGGGTGGGAACGGAGTGAGGACGGATGGCTCAGCAAGCGCGGGCGGTGGCGACCAGGCAGCAGATCGTTCTCGGCGCGGCCGAGAACTTCGAACGGTCGGGCTACGAGGGCGCGAGCCTCGGCGCGATCGTCGAGAGCTCGGGCATCACCAAGGGCGCCCTCTACTTCCACTTCCGGTCGAAGGACGAACTCGCCCAAGTCGTCATCGAGGAGCAGCATCGCATCTCGATCGCCGCGGTCGAGGCCATCGCGGGCCTCGACATTTCCGCACTCGAGCAGATCGTGATGCTCTCGCACGAGATGGCGCGGCAGATGATCGACGAGCCGATCGTGCGGGCCGGCATCCGCCTGACGCTCGAACTCAGCGCCACCGACGGTCCCACCGGCCCGTACCTGGACTGGATCGCCGCCTGCGAGAAGCTCACCGAGCAGGCGATCGCCCAGGGCGACATCCTCGACACGATCGACGCGGCCATGCTGGCCCGGTTCGTGATCTCCGCCTACAACGGCGTCCAGCTCGTGTCCAACGTCCTCACCCACCGGCAGGATCTCGAACAGCGCCTCGACGAGATGTGGATCCTGTTGCTGACCGCCGTAATGCCCGCAGACCGCCACGGTGAGATCCCGCGGATCCGTCGGGCCCGCTGGACGCCGCCCGCCGACTGAACGCCACGCGGCGGTCAGCATCGTGACCGATCCGGTGCGAGCCGCACCGTGCCGGTCGCCAGCGCCTCGCCCCACTGCTCGACCGAGGTCCGCACGGTCCACGGATCGTGCGGATCGATCCGCGCCACCACGTTCGCCCGCTCGTCCAGTTCGACGAACCGGTGGTAGGCGGCCTCGATGAGGTCGACGTCGGCGTGTGGGCGGCCGCATGCGGCGCGGGCGCTCTGCCGGAACGCCTCGAGGACGAGCATGCCGGGAACGTGATCGCTGGGGTGGTCGAACAGGACCGGATGACGATCGTCGACCCGCAGGCGCCAGCGGTTCTCGGCGTACTGCGGACCGAGCACGACGTCCAGTGGCCGGGACTGCCCGACGACGGCGGGGGGAATCGCCGGGGGGCAGACGGGATCCCCGATCGTGCGCGGGCCGGTGCCGTTCCAGCGCAGCCGCTGGTAGTCGTCGGGGGTGAGGACGTTCGCCACTCCCTGTCCGGTGCCCACCTGCCGTCCGCCGACGACGAACACCACCGTCAGATCGAACTGGGACAGCAGCCCGCCGCGGTACACCGGGTCCTCCAGGCAGGCGTCGAGGACGACCTCCGCGGCGCCGGTACCGATGGCGAGCGCCTGCACCGCCGCGTCCACCCGCAGGGTCTGCATGACGAACGGATGACCGAGGGGAACGCGATATTGCGTGTGCCCCAAGTAGATCGCCGTCTGGCGCAGGGTCTCGGCGATCAGCATGGTGTCGTATCGGCCGGTTTCGGTCCGGTAGAAGCCGTGCAGCCGTGGCCACTGCGCGCCCAGCAGGAATCGATGGTCGGCGCCGGCGGACGTGCAGTCCGTCAGGAACACCTCCGACACCGATTGCCGGTGGACGTACCGCCTGGGCACCGTCGACTCGAAACCGAGGACGGGACTGTTCCGGGGCACTGCGTCCGCATCCACGGTCATTGTCGCTTCTTTCATTGCAAACCGGCCGGACTGCTTTTATCGAGGGACTATAGACGACCCGGACGAATCGGAGCACGCCCGTGTCCAGTGACTGGATCGGACGCCGGGAACGGCTTTCGTCCCCCGTCGGTCGCTCGGATGAATTCTTCGAATCCAACAAACCGATCGACCGGTTTATGGTAAGGTGTCAGGCAGTCGGGAAACAAATGAAACAAATGAACAGGGTCGGCCGTCGAGCACGCGGAGGGGTGTTCGCGCGGCAGGCCCGAGGTCACAGCACCTCCGCGCCGCCGGGACTATACGAGGGGTAGCCCCTGCGGCGCGGAGGCGTGTCTGCGTTCACATCCCGCCACCCGAACCCGGGTGCCTCACTTGCTCGGAATGCGACTTCGCGCTTCGGCGAGCTGATCCTCGAGGTAGACGATCCGGCACGCCGCGTCCACCGCGGTGCCGCTGTCGACCAGTTCCCGCACCCGCGCGACGAGCCGGAGCTGGTTCCGGGAGTAGCGGCGGTGACCGCCCCCGGAACGGTGCGGCACCACGAGGCCCGTGTCGTCCAGACTGCGGAGGAAGGCAGGAGTGACCCCGAGCGCCGCAGCGGCGCGACCCATGCTGAAGGCGGGGTAGTCGTCGTTGTCGAGTTCGTTGGTGACCGCGGGAGCGCGGTCGGGTGTGGGATCCACGTGCCCTTCGTTGCTACGAGAGGGAACCCCGGCACATGGGGCGCCGGGGTTCGTGACGGTTACGACAGTGCCGGCCTCGACCGGCACGAGGAAATGACATACACGAGTTCGCAATCCCGAGGGATACGCATCACCAGCCTCTCGCTCTGCTCTCCGGTGGCGACGTGGTCAGCCTCCACAGAGTCCGCCCGTCGCGTCGTCGGGGCGGAGCCGCAGAACCGAGTGCGGCTCCGCCCCCTCTGCAACTTCCCCGGCAACCCGTCGGTTGCCCCTCTTCCGGATCCTTCGCGTTGACGTCCTCGATGTTATCGGCCTCGATGCCGAAAGTCTACTGTTTCGACTGTAGATTTTCTCGTCGCGTCGAGACGTCCGGAACGGCCGACCGAACCTGTCGGACCGGTGCGGCACCATGAGCACACCGCCGCCGGAAGGAACGCTCATGACCGAGATCCTCGACCTGGCACCGGCCGCCCACGAGATGGCACGGCTCGTCGGCGCGCTCACGCACGAACAACTCGCCCGTCCCACCCCGTGCG
The DNA here is from genome assembly GCF_011058165.1 of Rhodococcus aetherivorans. Lineage (GTDB taxonomy): Bacteria > Actinomycetota > Actinomycetes > Mycobacteriales > Mycobacteriaceae > Rhodococcus > Rhodococcus aetherivorans. The sequence continues at coordinate 23,898 of NZ_JAALEG010000021.1, read as the reverse complement.
CGGGCACCACCATCGGGGACCTGGTGGATCACGTGGGCGGGCTGTCCCTGGCATTCACCGCCGCCGCCGGGAAAGCCGTCGGCGACCACACCGGGCAGGGACCGTCCGCCGACGCGTCCCGGCTCGGCGACGACTGGCGCACCAGGATCCCCGGGCAGGTCCTCGCCCTCGCCGAGGCGTGGCGCGATCCCGGCGCATGGACCGGAACCACCCAGGCCGGCGGCATCGATCTGCCCGGTCACGTCGCGGGGATCGTGGCGCTCGACGAACTCGTGATCCACGGCTGGGACATCGCCACCGCCAGCGGCCGGAGGTTCTCCTGCGATCCCGCCGCGCTGGCCGCGTGCCTGTCGTTCGTCGCCGCGACCACCGACGAGGAACGCGCGGCCGGCGGGCTCTTCGGGCCGGCGGTCGCGGTTCCCGACGACGCCCCGGACCTCGATCGTCTGATCGGACTCAGCGGGCGTGACCCGTCGTGGCGGCCACCGCCCGGCCCCTCGGGCCGCCCACCGCGGCCCCCGGAGGGCGGGCCGGGCTAGGCTCGGCCGGCCACCGGCTGCGCCCCCGCCCACCGAAAGGAACGTGAGCCTTGTCCGAAACGGACCGCCGCCCTCCCCGTCCGGACCTTCTGGCCGACTGCGGCAGTTGCTTCGGTTTGTGTTGTGTGGCTCTGCCTTTCGCCGCGTCGACCGATTTCGCGATCGACAAGGAGGCGGGCCGGCCCTGCCCGAACCTGCGGGACGACTTCCGCTGCGGCATCCACCGGGACCTGCGGCGCAAGGGGTTCACCGGGTGCACCGTCTACGACTGTTTCGGCGCCGGCCAGAAGGTCTCACAGGTCACGTTCGGCGGCGCGGACTGGCGTCGCGCGCCGCAGACCGCCCGGCGGATGTTCGACGTCTTTCCCGTCGTGCGCCAACTGCACGAGCTGCTCTGGTATCTCGACGAGGCGGTGTCCCTGCCCACCTCCGGGCCGCTCCGCGCGGACCTGCGCGGTGCGCGTGCCGCGACCGACCGGCTGACCCGCGGCGACGCCGACGCCCTCGCCGGACTCGACGTCGCGGCGCACCGGCAGGAGATCAATGCCCTGCTGTTGCGCGCGAGCGAACTCGCCCGGGCCGCCGTGCCCGGCCGGAGGAAGAACCGCCGCGGCGCGGACCTGCTCGGCGCGAAGCTCCGGCGCGCCGACCTGCACGGTGCGAACCTGCGCGGCGCCCTCCTCGTCGCCGCGGACCTGCGCGAGGCGGACCTGCGCCGGGCCGACCTCATCGGCGCCGACCTGAGGGACGCCGACCTGCGCGGCGCCGACCTCACCGGATGCCTGTTCCTCGTCCAGTCACAGGTCGATTCCGCCCGGGGCGACGCACGTACCCGGCTGCCCGCCACAGTGGCCACACCCGAGCACTGGTAGCGCAACGGGCGAATCGGGCCCGTTGCTCGCGAAAGCCCTCGATCCGGCCGCGATCGGGTGTGCAATAGGTCCCATGAACATCCCCGACCTCCTTCCCACAGACCGCCGCCGGATGGCTCGTGCTGCCGTGGATTCGTTGGGCAGCCAGCGCAGCGACCACGCCCTCGTACGCGTGAAGTGCCCCGCCAGCCACAACGTCGCCACCGTCTACCGCACCCCGGAGGGGCCGGTGCTCGTCGCCGGCGGTGGTCCGACGGCGCACGGCAATCGCGACCGGTCCGAGACCGCGCACCACGGCGGATCCCTCGGGTCCGAGTTCGTCGACACCCTCGAGGCGACCCAGTTCGAGGACGACGACGTGCCCGCGCGCTGCGCGTGCGGTCCGCACACCCTCTCGCGCCAGGACCTGCAGGCCGCGGTCCGCTCGCACACCCGCACCGTCACCCTGGCCTGAGCCGGACCCGATGAGCACCGCCGACAGCCGGCGCGAGCGCGGCGTCGATTCCGGCGGCCGGGACGTCGAGCTGGAGCTTCGCGACGTGAGCCTGGCCGGCACCCTGACCGTCCCCGCCGGATCGGACGGCCTGGTGATCTTCGTGCACGGCAGCGGCAGCAGCCGGTTCAGCCCGCGCAACCGGTACGTCGCCGGGGAACTGAACGCCGCCGGCCTGGGCACGTTGCTGTTCGACCTGCTGACCGCCGGCGAGGAGGGCGACCGCGCCCTCGTCTTCGACATCGAACTGCTCGCGAGCCGGCTCGGCGAGGTGACCGATCTCGTCCGCGCGGAAGCCGAGTGGATCGGCTACTTCGGGGCCAGCACCGGCGCCGCCGCGGCGCTGTGGGCCGCCGCCGATCCGGACCGGGAGATCGCCGCCGTCGTCTCCCGCGGCGGGCGACCCGATCTGGCGATGCCCCGGCTCGGCCGGGTCCGCGCCCCCACGCTCATGCTGGTCGGCGGCCTGGATCGCATGGTGATCGAACTGAACCGGCAGGCCGCCGCGGCCATGCGGTGCGAACACGAACTGCGGATCGTGCGCGGGGCGACGCACCTGTTCGAGGAACCCGGCACGCTCGAGGTCGTGGCACAGCAAGCGCGGGACTGGTTCCTCGATCACCGCCCGGCGCCTCCGGCCTGACCGGCGCGCAACATACACGGCGTCGGATCTCTCTGCCGCTCCGGGGAATTCGGACATCGAAGACGGAACGCCCGGGGGCACCGCACCGACTCACCGGCCTGCGCTGGGCAAACACGGGTACGGTGGACACGACGGCACAGTCCTCGTACTGTGACGGAGGACACAAACTCGGGTAACTGCCGAACCGGCGGGGTACCCGCACTACAACGAGTTGACACACGCCCAGTGGCGACACCTCAGAGGCGGACAATTGACGATCGAAGCACACCGTGACATCCCCGCGGTACGACGCCTGACGGCACTCGACACCGCGCAGGCTCTTCTCCGCTCCGCAAGGGGCCGTTCCTACACCGAGGACCAGGCGTTCGACGAACTGCTCGACGCCTCGATGCGCTTCCACGTCGACATCGTCGACCTGTGCGAAGCCCTCACCGACCTGGCCACCGGTCCCGGCACCGTCCAGGGACTCCGACGTACCGTCCACGGACACCGGCGCGCCCACACCGTCGCGGCCGAACTGTGGGGCCCGCTGCTCGACCGGAGGACCGCCCCCGCCGAGAACTGATCACCGGAAGCGGATGCTCAGCGTGCGCCGGACGAGGTCACCGATCTCGTCCGCCCACGCGAGGATGCCGAGCGTCGAGTCGATGTTCCCGGGCGGCGTCCGTACCAGGGTGTCCCTGCGGATCAACCGCTCGAAGTCCACCGTCACCGGATCCGGGCGCACCCCGCCGTTGCCGTGGTGGAACTGCACCCCGGCGCGGCGCATCACGTTGATCAGCTCCTGCGCAAGGATCCCGTTCGCGACCGTCGTCGGATGCACGCCGTCGAGGGAGAACAGCCCGCCCGCGGCCCGGCCCCCACGACCGTCGGCCGTCAGGAACCGCGAGTCCGGCACGGGGTCGAGCGCGGCGAGTGCGGACGGGAGCGGGTACGGGGTCCACCACGCCGGACGGGCACCGACATCGGTGACGAAGCGCCGCGACGCGAGGCGCTCGAGCAGGCCGGCCACGTCCAGCAGATACCAGTCCCGGGCCGGGCCGTGCACCCCGGAACGAGCGTCGGCGACCGCCTGCTCGATGCGCTCGTTGTACAGGTCGATCGCGACGTCCACCGCGTACGCGCCGGCACCCGTGATGTGCTCGTCCTGAGCCGGGTCGAACCGCGCCTCCTCGATCCACGGCCGGGTGTAGTACGGGAAATAGGGCGACCCCGGTTCCATCTTGCGTCCGAGTCCCTTCGCGATCGGCGCGATGGTGACGTGGGGAATCGTGCACCACACGACGTGCCGCGCACGGATCGCCGTCACCCGCTCGACCACCTCCGCGAACTCGGCCGCGAAGTGCTCGGGCCGCCAGATGGTGTAGGCGTCCTTCGCGGTGAGGTCGCGAAAATCCGGACCGCTCCATGCGATGCGCAGGTCCGTGACCGTGCCGAGCGCGTTGTTGGAGCCGAGGAACACCACCAGCGTCTCGATCCCGGACTCGGTCGTGTCGTCGTGGTCGTCGCCGAGCGCCGCGGCCGCGTCGAACAACGTCATCGCCTTCGCCCCGTCGCTCCAGCGCGGATACACCCGCAACGCGGCGCGCTCCCCGTTGTTCTGCACGATCTGGTCGAGCAGGTCGTCGTTCGGTGCGGCGATCGCCGCCTCGCACGTCGCGGCGGTCTTGCTCAGGGCGTCGCGCAGGTCCCAGCCGAAACAGGACAGGTTGTGCTGGTATGCCGCCGGCAGCGACGGCTCCCGACCGGGCCCGCGCTCCCAGTAGTCCTCCACCTGGTCCATGAACGCGCGGACGGCGAACAGCGCGAGCGGGGTCTCCCACATGTTCACCGACGGCCCGAAGCGTCGCTCGAGATCGCGCAGGAGCAGTTCGATGTTGAGCGGCAACCCGCCCGGACCGCCGTAGCGCGGATAGCGGAACCGGCGGAGCCAGCCGAGTTCGTGGGCGACGATCGCGGGGACCGAGACGTCGGTGTGGAAGACGGCGCCGCTCTGGAACCCCTGCAGCACCGAGTCGCCGATCGCGACGAGCCGGTGCGGGGGCACCCCCTTGGTGTCGACCCGCACGTCGCGGCCGAGCGCCGGATCCGACACCGGCACCCGGGGGGTGGACGCCGCGCGCACCCGCACGTCCGCGGGTGTGCCGTCCGGGAGATCCATCGGAGTCACCGGCATCTCGTCCTCCCCCGGGCCGCGCGTGCGCCTGCTCCGAGCGTGAGCCGCGCGCGGTGGGTTGTCAACGACCCGGCCGGCGACCAATTCTGTAGGGCATGGCTACCGACGAGGACTTCGCGCACACCGACGAGGCAGCCCGCAATCGGCGGGAGAAGGCGCTCGTCCTCGCCCGGTTCGCCTGGAATCGCGGCATCACCGCGGACGAGCTGCTGGCCCTGAGCGACGACGTGCGCCGGAAGCTGGCCCGGGCCGCCGGAGCGCACCCGCCGCGCACGATGGAGACGTGGGCGCTCGTCGCGCGGCTGCTCACCGAGAAGTCGGCGTGGGCCGCGCAGCATCCCGGCCATCCCGCAGCCGCCCCCACCGCCGCGGACGAGAAGATCATGTGGGTGAAGAAGCCGCCGCGCCGGTGGCTGTGAGCCCCCCGGACCCTCACGCGCCGAGCGGGTCGAACGCGTACGACACGGCCGGCACCTGCATCGCGAACCGGACGAGGTGACCCTCGCGCGCGGCGCAGACGCTCCCGGCACCGCCGGGCAGGGGTGGCAGCGCGACGTCGCGTGGTGGGAGCAGCCGTCCCGGCACCGGCACGCCGTAGCAGCGGGCGTCGCCCAGCTCGATCCGGGCCACGCCGTCCGTGACGGTGACGTCGACGAGCGCGGTGAGCCGGCGGCGGCGATGCGTCGCGCGGATCGATCCGTCGCGGTCGAGGGCGAGAACCCAGGCGTGGCCGAGGGTGTTGAGCCAGTCGAGCACGGTGCCGACGCCGCTGGTGCCGTGCACGTCGAGGCGGTGTGCGCTGAGCCGGGTGCGGAGCCCGGGGACGACACGCACCCCGTGCGCCACCACGGTCACCTCGTCCACCCGGCGCCCGCCCCAGTCGACCGCCGCGAGCTCGACCCGGGACTGCAGGTGCGCGCGGCGACGGCGCACCTGCACCGACCGCACCGTCGCCCGCACCGGCACGCCGTGCACGTCCGTCGCGACGGTGCGTCCGACGTATCGGTGCGTCAGGCCCAGAGCGAGCGCGGTGACGATCACGTCCGGGACCAGGGCGGTCGTCGTGCCGGCGGCGAGGTCGGCGAGCGGCTCCACCCAGCGGGTGGCCCACCCGTCCGCTTCGACGCCGGTGTCCATCCGGACATCATGCCCTCTCCGGCGCCGTGCGCCCCGCCTCGGCCGAATGTGACACGCGTTCAATGTGATCGAACCTGTGTGACATTCGGCCACCGCGGAGTCAGCGGTCGGCGTCGTCCCAGATCCGCAGGATGGTCGAGAGGATGTCCTCGGACACGCCCAGGCCGCCGAGGTGGCTCTCGCCGGGCAGGTGGTGGAACTGGGCGTCGGGCAGCCGGCCCACCACATGCAGGCCGTGTTCCATGGGGACGATGTGGTCCGTGTCGCCGTGCCACCACCGGACCGGCACCTTGACGTCCTCGAGACGGAAACCCCAGTCCCGGGCGAACGCCACGATATCGGCGAAGGGCGCGGCCATCTGCTTGCGGCTGCCGTTGAGCAGATCGTCGAGGAACATCGCCTTGAACTCGGGGCGGGCCAGCAACTGCCGGTCGGCCTCGGGCGAGAGCCACCCGTACATGTCGATGAGCGGCGACGCGAACGGCCGCACGACCCGGATCATCGACGTCACGCCCATGCCGATGGGGACACCCCAGACGGTGAGCAGCGGCGCGACCATTGTGCCCAACCGCATCAGGCCGCCGCTGATCGCGTCGGGCCCGACGACGGGCGCAACGCCCCCGAGCACCGCGGCGGCCACGACCCGCTCGGGCATCGCATGCGCCGCGGCGAGGGTGTAGGGGCCGCCGCCGGAGAGTCCGACGACCGCCATCCGGTCCACGCCGAGAGTGTCCGCGACGATGCGCAGGTCGTCCGCGAAGGCGAGGACGTTCTCGTAGCGGTGCGGACTCGACGAGCCGATGCCGGGGCGGTCGAGGCCGATGAGCCGTACGTGCTCGCGCTCGGCGTAGCTGCGTGCCTCGACGGGGATCTGCCGACGCGCCCCGGGGGTGCCGTGCAGCCAGAACACCGCCCGGCCCTGGGCCGATCCGAACTCGGCGAAGCCGATCCGGCGGCCGCCCCCGACCGCGACGGAACCTTCCAGCTTGGGACGTTCGACGTCGATCATAGGCGCCAGCATGCCACGTGGCTGCGGTCACACGACGCAGGTGTCCGTGACAGCGCGGGCCGGGCATCCCCGGCGACGGGCCCCGCGCTCAGCGCAGCGCGTCGATCAGCTCGCCGACGGTGTGTGCGGATTCGAGCGGATGACGGAGCCGCCCGGCCGGATTCACCGAGTACAGGTTGCGGCGGCCCGCGCGGGTGCGGGTCAGGTAGCCGCCGTCGACCAGGTCGGCGAGGATCGTCTGCACGGACCGCTCGGTGATCCCGATCCGCTGCGCGAGTTCGCGGACGGTGGGCTGTCCGTCTCCGGCGACACACAGCAGTACGTGCGCGTGGTTGGTCAGGAACGTCCAGCCCCGGGCACGGTCCTCGTCGCCGGCGGGCGGCGTTCCGGGGCGGGCGGAGGAGGTCACCCGCACACCATAGGGCACCGCGGTTTCCGGTATCGCGCTTCGCGCTCGGGCCGCGGCCGCATCCCTGGTGCGCCCGGGCGGCCCCGGGTAGGGTTCGCCGGGTGAACACCGGGCCGGCACTACGCCACTCACGGATCGGCGACCCGGTGGAGGTCTGAGCGTGGACCGCAACGAGTCGGCGCGGTTCTTCCGTGAACTGCTGGAACTGTCGGAAGCACCGTCCTGGGGCCCGTTCACCAACATCCAGCTCGACGACGGCGTACTGCTGCAGTTCGCCGAGCCCCCGGTGGAGATCCAGATGCGGCACTACGCGTTCATGGTCGACGACGACCTCTTCGACCGGGCGTATCGGCGGCTGTGCGACGCCGGCATCGAGCACTGGGCCGATCCGCAGATGCGCCGCCCCGGCGAAACGAACACGGGGCACCGCGGGCGCGGGGTCTATTTCAGGGACCCGGCCGGTCATGCGATCGAGCTGCTCACCCGCCCCTACCTCCCGATCCCTTGACAGCTAACCGGAAATACTATTCACTAATTACAGTTCGCGAAAGGGAGTATCCCTCCGCGCTTCGTCGTCAACTCGGGGGCCGTCCGCCGGCCCCCCGGCGGAGCGGGCTCGGTTCGAGCCGGGAAAGACTTTCGGCCGTTTCGAGGCTGAGAGGTGGTCCCGATGACCGTTCCGTTGTGGTTGTGGGCGGCGGTACTCGCCGCGATCGTGGCGATGCTGGCGGTGGATCTGTTCGCGCACCGCCGCGCGCACGTGATCGGCGTGCGCGAGGCCGCAGGCTGGTCGCTGTTCTGGGTCGGCACCGGCGTCGGATTCGGCGCGCTGATCTGGTGGCAGTACGGCTCGGAGTTCGGCCAGCAGTACTTCTCCGGCTACCTGATCGAGAAGTCGCTCGCCGTCGACAACGTCTTCGTCTGGGCGATCATCCTGACGTACTTCGCCGTGCCGCGTGAGTACCAGCACCGGGTCCTGTTCCTCGGTGTGCTCGGCGCCCTGGTGTTCCGGGGTCTGTTCATCGCGGCGGGCTCGGTCCTCATCGCGAGCTTCGGCTGGATCCTCTACCTGTTCGCGGCGTTCCTGCTCTACACCGGCTACCGGATGATCCGGCAGCGCGACGAGCACCTCGACCCCGAGAAGTCCCGGGCGCTGCGGCTGTTCCGCCGCCACGTACCGATGACCGACGCCTACCACGGACAGAAGTTCCTCGTCCGCCGCGGTGGTGCGCTGCTGGCCACCCCCCTGCTCGCGGTGCTGGTGCTCATCGAGATCACCGACATCGTCTTCGCGGTCGACTCGATCCCCGCGATCTTCGCGGTCACGGACGTGCCGTTCCTCGTCTTCACCGCCAACGCGTTCGCGGTGCTGGGCCTGCGGGCGATGTACTTCCTGCTCGCCGACCTGATCCACCGCTTCGTGTACCTGAAGATCGGGCTGGCGCTGGTGCTGATGTGGGTCGGCGTCAAGATGCTGCTGAAGATCGACGTGTTCTACGTGCCGACACCGATCTCGCTCGCCGTCGTCGCCACGATCCTGACCGTGTCGATCGTCGCCAGCCTGCGCGCCACGCGCGGCCAGGGCCGTCGCAGCCTCGCGGCGCCCGCGACCCCGCCGTTCCGGGTGGCCACAGCCGAGGAGACCGCGGCGCTCGAACCCGTGTGGCGGCTGCCGGGCAGCCGGCGCCGCGCGGCGCGGCCCGAGCGCGACGACAGCCTCAGCGGTGGGCGGTGAACGTGTACTGGCGAGTCGCCGCCTCGACGATCTGATCGGGGGTCACGTCGATCTCGCCGCCGAGCCACGCGGTCATGAGCTCGGCGAGGCCCCCGACGAACAGCAGCGCGGCGATCTGGTCGTGGGGCGGCTGCAGCGCGCGGTCGCCCCACAGCTCGCGGGATTCGATCGCGACGAGGTCCGCGAACTGGCGCAGCAGTTCCCGGCGACGGGTGCGCAAGGGCCCGGCGGCCGCGGACTCGACGACGGCGACCCGGCCCTTGCGCGGATCGTCGGTGAGGACCGCGACGAACGCGGCGATGGCGGCGCGGGCCCGCTCCTCGGGGCCGCGCTCGGATTCGGCGAGTGCCGTCAGCGCGCGCTCGCGGATCTCGTCGGCGATCCGCTCGACGACGCACACGAGCAGCTCGTCCCGGCCGGAGAAGCTCTCGTAGAAGTACCGCTCGGTGAGCCCGGCCTCCTGGCAGATCGCGGTCATGGTGGCACGGTCACCGCCCTCGCGGCCGAACACCGTCAGGCCGGCCGCGAGCAACTGCTCACGGCGGTCGGCGGTGCGCTGCTCGGCGCTCTTTCCGCGGTACTGACGACTGGGCCTGCCCATAGTCGAATCTTGACAGATCGCCGCCTGTGATCCACGCTACTGTCAATTGACAGAGCTTCATGTCAGATACGGTCCGACGAATCGGAGACCTCATGACGAAAGTGCTCGCGCCCTCCCCGCCCGGCCTGACCGCGGTACCCGGGGACGCCGGCCTGCCCTACGTCGGGTACGCCCTCGACTACATGCGCAACCCGCTGAGGGCCTACGACCGGCGATACCGCGAACACGGGCCGGTGTCCTGGTTCCGGTTCGCGGGCCGGCCCTGGGTGGTGCTGCTCGGACCCGACGCCTGCGGCGCCGCGCTGCAGAACCGCGACCGGGCCCTCGCGAACGGTCCAGGCTGGCGGACCCTCATCGGCCCGTTCTTCGACCGCGGCCTGATGCTGCTCGACGGCGACGAGCACCGCACGCACCGCCGGATCATGCAGCAGGCCTTCACCCGGGACCGCCTGGCCCGCTACACGGACTCGATGCAGCCCGCGATCGCACAGGCCCTCGACTCGTGGACACCGAGCGAGGATTTCCGCGCCTACCCGGCACTGAAGGACCTCACCCTCGGGCTCGCCACGTCGATCTTCATGGGCGGTGCCGAGGGATCGTCGGCCACCGAGATGGCCGAGGTGAACAAGGCGTTCATCGGGTGCGTGCAGGCGGCCACGGCGATCGTGCGCTATCCCCTGCCCGGAACCCGCTGGCGCCGTGGCGTGGTGGGCCGCCGCCGGCTCGAGGAGTTCTTCCGGCGTTACCTGCCGGCCCGTCGCGCCGGTGACGGCGACGACCTGTTCACCGCGCTGTGTCACGTGGAATCCGAGGACGGCGAGCGATTCTCGGACGAGGACGTCGTCAACCACATGATCTTCCTGATGATGGCTGCGCACGACACCTCGACCATCACGCTGTCCACCGTGCTGCAGTACCTCGGCCAGTTCCCCCAGTGGCAGCAACTGTGCCGGGAGGAGTCGCAGGCACTCGGTACGACGAGCCCGACCCTGGCGGACCTCGAATCGCTCACGAGCCTGGACCTGGTGATCAAGGAGTGCCAGCGGATCGTGACCCCGGTACCCGGCATCGTCCGGTACACCACCGCCGACACCGAGATCCTGGGCCACTTCGTGCCGCGCGGCACCCTGATCAACGTCGGGCTGCACTACAGCCACCACATGCCCGAGTTGTGGCCGGAACCGGAGAAGTTCGATCCCGGTCGCTTCGCACCGGAACGACGCGAGGACCGCGTGCACAAGTTCGCGTGGACGCCGTTCGGCGCCGGAGAGCACCGCTGCCTGGGCATGTACTTCTCCGGCGCCGAGATCAAGACGGTGCTGCACCACCTGCTGCTCGGGTACCGGTGGCACGTTCCGTCCGATTACGTTGCGCCGCTGAACTTCACGTCACTTCCGTACCCGTCGGACGGGCAACCGATCGCGCTGCGCCGCCTCCGGTGACTCAGACGCGGCCCTTGACCATCCCGTGCCAGTACATGGCCGGCAGGCCGTAGCGCTTGAGCAGCCACATGTCGCGGCGATCCTTGGTGGTGTCGATGACCGGGATGCTCGGAGAGGGGTTGAGCTCGTAGTCGAACTCCGCGAGCATCATCCTGTCCCGGGCGGTGACGAACGGGCAGGACGAGTACCCGTCGTAGCTCTTGCGCTTGCCGACGCCGCGCATCTCGGCGACCAGGTTGGCGACGAGGACGGGCGCCTGCTTGCGGACCGCCGCGCCGGTCTTCGACGTCGGCAGGTCCGCGACGTCACCGAGTGCGAACACGTTGGGATACCGGCGGTGCTGGAGCGTGTGCTTGTCGACCTCGACGTAGCCGAAGGGACTCGCCGGGTTGGCGAGCGGGCTCGCCGCGACCCAGCCGGGCGCGCGCTGCGGGGGCACGGCGTGGAGCATGTCGAACCCGACGACCTCCTCGGTGCCGGTGGCGTTGTTCACGATCGTCGCCTTGCGCGACGATCCGTCGAGCGCGGTCATCTCCGAGCTCAGGCGCACCTCGATGCCGTACTTCGCGGCGACCCCCTCGAGGGTCTGCCGCCAGGACGGGATGCCGAACATCGAGTCGCCGGGCAGGACGAGCATGACGCGGATCCCGTCCAGCAGGCCCTGCCGCCGCCAGTAGTCGGAGGCGATGTAGGCGATCTTCTGCGGCGCGCCGGCACACTTGATGGGGCCGGCGGGCTGGGTGAAGATCGCCGTGCCGGAGCGCATGTTCCGGATCAGCTCCCACGTGTAGGGGGCGTACTGCGAGGAGTAGTTGCTCGAGACGGCACCGTGCCCGACGGCCTCGGCGAGGCCCGGCACGCCGTCCCAGTCGAGTTGCAGGCCGGTGGCCAGCACAAGGTAGTCGTAGCCGACGACGGTCCCGCGGTCGGTCGTGACGGTCTGCGCGTCGGGGTCGACGGCGGTCGCGGCGGCCCGGATCCACCGGACGCCCTTGGGGATCAGCTTCTCCTCGGCTCGGCGGGTCTCGTCCAGCGACGCCTGTCCGCCGCCGACGAGCGTCCACAGGGGCTGGTACCAGTGCTCATCGGAGGGCTCGATCACCGCGATGTCGGTGACGCCGGCCCGGCGCAGGCGCGCAGCGGTCGCGATTCCGGCCGTGCCACCTCCGACGACGAGTACTCGATGTCGCGCGGCACCGTTGCCTGAATGGAGCGACATGTGAACAGTCCTTTCCGTCCGTGACGCAGGCGCGGACGCGGGCTGGGCCTCCACGCCCCTTGATACCCGGTGGGGTATTCAACGACGACTGTAGACCCGGGCCCGGGACTCTTCAAGTACCCCTCCGGGTATTCCTGCCCGGTGAAGGTCCCCGCTTCCCGGGACCTTCGTCCCCGCCGGGGCGGGGCGCGAGGCCGTCGAGCTGCGCGACGGCGGCGACCCGGAGACGACCGCGACCGCGCGCCGCTACTCCGTCGCCGCGCTGACGACGTCGTCCTCGGACAGCAGCACCTCGGCCGCCGCCGGGCCGAGCGGCACGAAACTGTCGCGGCTGGTGACCCGCGAGATCCGGCCCCGGTAGCCCGCGTCCACCAGTGCGGTGACCACCGCCTCCGACACCCCGCCGCTGCGCCGCGTCTCGTCCACCACCAGCACGCGCGGGAAGGACTGCGCGCACGCCAGCAGTTCCGCCAGCGGCAGCGGCGCCAGCCACTGCAGGTCCAGCACGGCGGCCTCCACGCCGCGCGCCGACAGCCGACGGGCCGCGCGCAGGCTCATCCGGACGCCGTTGCCGAACGTCACGATGAGCACGTCGTCGCCCGTACCGTACACCCGCACCGAGCCCGGCTGTACCGCAACGGAATCGGGCGGCTCCTGCCACAGCCCGTCGCCCTCGTCGTACAGGTCGCGCTCGTGGTACAGCGCGATCGGCTCGAGGAACACGCACACCCGGCCCTCGCTGCGCGCGAGGTGCACGCAGCTGCGCAGCAGCGCCCCCGCAACCGACGGACGGCTCGGCACCGCGAGCACCAGACCGGGAATGTCGCGCAGCACCGCGACGGAGTTGTCGTTGTGGAAGTGCCCACCGAAGCCGCGCTGGTAGGCGAGGCCGGCGATGCGCACCACCATCGGGTTGCGGAAGCGGCCGTCGGAGAAGAACATCAGACTCGCCGCCTCGCCGCGCAACTGGTCCTCGGCGTTGTGCAGGTAGGCCAGGTATTGGATCTCCGGAATCGGCAGCAGGCCCGCCACCGCGAAACCCAGTGCCGTACCGAGGATCGTCTGCTCGTCCAGGATCGTGTCGAAGACGCGGTGCGGCCCGAATCGGCGGAGCAGACCGCGCGTGAGCCCGTACACCCCGCCCTTGTCCGCCACGTCCTCACCGAACACGAACGACTCCGGTATCGCCTCGAGAATCCCTGTGAGCGCGGCGTTCACCGCCTGGGCGAGCGTGCGGGGCTCCGGCGACGGGAGCCCCGGCTCGTCCGGAACCCGCCGGCGACCGTGCGCGTGCAGCGGCCGCATCACCTCGGCGGCCGATACCAGCCGCGGGGCGGTCGCGAGCGCCTCCATCTCGGCGGCGACGACGGAACGCATCTCCTCGTATCGTTCGAGAATCCTTGCGGAGGAAAGTGTTCCGCGGTCGACCAGAGTACGCGCGGTGGCCAGCAACGGATCCCGGACGTAGTCGGCGGCGATCTCCTCGCGGGTGCGGTATGCGGTCTCGGCGTCGGAGCCGGCGTGGCCGAGGAACCGCACCGTCTTCAGGTGCAGCACGGCCGGTGCGCGGGAGGTGCGGACGGCGACGAGCAGGTCCGCGACGGCGGTGAGCACGCCGACCGGGTCCGCGCCGTCGGCCGCGCGGTAGCTCACCCCCGGATACGACGAGAGGGTGCGTTCCGCCCAGCCCTCCGGCGTCCGGACGCTGATGCCGAACCCGTTGTCCTCGCACACGAACAGCAGCGGCAGCGGCAGCCCCCGGTGCGCGCAGTAGGCGGCCGCGTTGAGCGCCCCGACCGCGGTGGAATGGTTCGCCGAGGCGTCCCCGAAGCTGCACAGCACCACCGAGTCCGCGGGCCACGGGCACTGCAGGCCCAGCCGGGCCGCGCGGGCGAGGGCGAAGGCCGTCCCCACCGCGCGCGGCAGATGGGAGGCGATCGTCGAGGTCTGCGGGAGAATGTTCAACTCCGCGTTGCCGAACACCTTGTGCCGGCCGCCGGAGATCGGGTCCAGCGTCGAGGCGGTGCAGCCGGCGAGCACGTCCCGCACCGGCGTCGTGCCCGGCACCCGGGCCGCCCGTGCGGCGTAGAACGCCCCCGACCGGTAGTGCAGCAGTGCCGGATCGGTGACCCGGGACAGCAGGCCCAGGGCGGCGTTCGCCTCGTGCCCGGCCGAGCCGATGGTGTAGAACCCGGCACCGCGCCGCTGCATCTCCCGGGCCGCGAAGTCGAGGTGACGGGACTGCAGTTGGGCGTCGAAACAGCGCAGCACCAGCTCGTCCGGTACCTGTCCGGCCACGGCACGGCGGGCGCTCCAGCCGCGGACGGTGGCGGTGAAGTACTCGTCGAGCGGCTCGGCCGTCATCGCGCTTCCCCACACCCTCGCAGGTCCTGCCCAATACTGTGTACCGGCACAGTACCGCCCGGTCCCGGTCGGCGCGGGTCGACCCGCCCGGCCGCACATGCAGGCCGGGACCGAACGGAAGGAACACCGAGATGTCCACCCGCCTCACCGACGGGGAACTCGTCGACCGGTACCTGCACGCCGTCCTCGTCCACCTGCCGCGGTCCCGGCGCGACGACGTGGCCGCCGAACTGCGCCGGCGCATCGACGACGCCGCCGCCGACCGCGACGTGCGTGAGGTGCTCGCCGGCCTCGGCTCCCCGGAGGATCTCGCCCGCACCTACCGGGGCGCCCCGCGGCACCTGATCGGTCCCCGGCTCTACGACACCTACCTACGGGTGCTGTGGCCCGTCGTCGGGGTCGTGGCGGCGGTGCTCGGCGGACTGACCCTGCTCGGCGCCCTGACCGAGGCCACCGCTCCCGCGGCCGCGCCCCTCGACACCGCCGACGTCGTGTGGGACGCGATCGACGCGGCCCTGACCGGCGGTGTGTACGCCGCGTTCTGGGTGACCGTCGTCTTCGCGGTGCTCGAGCGCACCGCGCCCGCCGGCACGGACCTCGGCCGGTGGGACCCGGACGACCTCCCGGCGGTGCCGCACGGCCGGGAGATCCCCGTCGGCGAGGCGGTCGCGGAACTGGTGTTCGCGGTGGTCGTGCTGATCGGGGTGGCGAGCCTGTCCCCGTCGCTCGCGCCGTCGTTCTTCGGTGCCGGGTACGAAGCCCTCGACCCCAGCTTCACCGACCGGCTGGTGCCGGCGATGATGGCCGTCGCGGCGCTGTGGGTGGTCTCGGCGAGCGTGGCGCTGGTCGTGCGCAGCTGGACGACGGTCGTCACCGCCCTGTCGGTGGTCTCCGATCTGCTCGCCGTCGCGGTGGCCACGGCCGTGCTCGTGCACCGGCCGTACTTCTCGCCGCAGTTCCTTTCCGACCTGCGCGAGCGCACGGGCTCCGACCTGACGGCTCAGCTGAACCTAGGGGTCGGCATCGTGTGCATCGTGGTGATCGTCGCCTCGGCGGCCGGGGTGGTGACGGCGGTCCGCAAGCACCTCGTGCACCGCCGCGCCTGAGGCCCGGCCGTCAGCAGGTGGCCAGGACGCCGGCCATCGCGTCCCTCTCGTCCGGCGTGATCCACAGGCCGTACTCCGCCTTCACCTCGATCTGCCGGGAGACGTAGGTGCAGCGGTACTCCGAGTTCGGGGGCAGCCACTGCGCCGCGTCCTTGTCGCCCTTGCCCTGGTTCGTGGGCCCGTCGACGGCCTGCAGGTTCCGGGGATCGTTCGCGAGGTTCTTGCGGGCCTGCGCATCGAGCAGCCGCGCACCCTTCTGCCACGCGTCCGACAGGGCGACGACGTGATCGATCTGCACCGCCGACGACGTGTCGACGCCGCGCCGGAAGTAGATCTCCCGCCCCGTGTACGGGTCGTACAGGGTCCCCGCCTCGACGGTGCACTCCTTCGTCACCGGCGCCAGCTTGATGTTCACGAGATCCCGCTTCAGGACGTCGTTGCGCGTGTCGCAGCCGTTGCGCCCGCCCGCGACGGTCACGTCGTCGGTCCATGCCGGCCCGAACAGGGCGCGGTCGTAACCGCCGGACGGGTCCGGTTCCCGCACGGCGAGGCTCTTCAGCAGTTCGACCGCCTCGGCGGCGGCGGCCGACGACGGGGCCGGCGCGGGTGCCGACGTGGACCCGCCGGGACCCGCCTCGTCGCCGCCGTACGTCTGCTGGAGGACGACGAACGCGACGAAGGCGAGCACGTAGGCGAGCAACCACAACCAGCGCCGGCGGCCGGCGGAGTTCGCCGCGGCCACTACTGCGCGAGCGGCGGCATCTTCACGACCTGTCCCGCGTAGGACAGGCCGGCACCGAAGGCGAGCAGCAGGCCGAGCCCACCCGGCTGGACCTGACCGGTGCGCAGCATCTTCTCCATCGCGAGGGGGATGGAGGCGGCGGAGGTGTTGCCCGTCTCGATGATGTCGTCGGCGACGGCGACCGTCTCCGGCAGGTCGAGCTGGCGGACGATGACGTCGTTGATGCGCAGGTTGGCCTGGTGCGGGACGAACGCGTCGAGGGCGGCGAGCTCGACACCGGCCTTGTCGGCGATCTGCCGGGCGATCTTGCCCATCTCGAAGGCCGCCCAGCGGAACACCGCGGTGCCCTCCATGATGATCCAGGGCCGCTTCTGATCGGGGTTGTTCGCGAAGTTCACCCAGTCGGGTTCCTGGCGGATGGCGTCGGCCTGCGAGCCGTCCGATCCCCACACGGTGGGGCCGATGCCCACCTCGTCGGACGGGCCGACGACCACGGCGCCGGCGCCGTCGCCGAAGATGAACCGCACCGAGCGATCGGTGGGCTCGGTGGTGTCGCTCATCCGCTCGACGCCGATGACGAGCGCGTAGTCCTCGGTGCCCGCGCGCACCAGGTCGGAGGCGACGCCGAGGGCGTAGCAGAAGCCGGCGCAGCCTGCGGAGATGTCGAGGGCGGCGGCGCCGCCGGTGCCGAGGGCGTCGGCGACCAGCGCGGCGGACTGCGGGGTCTGGTACGGGTAGGTCGAGGTCGCCACGATGACGGCGCCGAGCCGGTCGCCGGTGATGCCGGCGGCCTCGAGCGCCTTGCGGCCCGCGGAGATCGCCATGTCGAGGACGGTCTCGCCGGTGTCCTCCGCGAAGCGCCGCTCCTTGATGCCGGAACGGGACTGGATCCACTCGTCGCTCGAGTCGATCTGCTGACAGATCTCGTGGTTGGTCACGATCCGCTCGGGGCGGTGCACGCCCAGCCCGAGCAGTGCGGTGTTCCGCAGCGGGGCGGGACCGGCGATCTGTGCACCCATCAGGCGAACTCCTCTTCTTCGTGCACTGGCTGTCAGTGCATCGCGTTCCTGACACGGTAACGCGCGCGCGAATCGTAGCGGAGCCGACCCGTCGGCCACGGCCCTTGCGCGCGGGCCGCCGGGACACGCCGACGGGCCCGGGACCGCGTGTGACTACTGCCACCTCCTGTTACCGTCTGTGGCCGTGCACACACGTAATGGGGGTTACCGACGTGCTTCCGCCCGCATCGGAGTCCTTGCGCTGACCTGTGCCGCCGTGACGGTGGTTCCGTTCGCGGGCACCGTGGCGGCGAACCCGAACGCGATCAATCCCATCCCAGGACTCAACGGGGTCAACGGCCTGCCGGAGCTGCGCGGCCGCACCCAGGTGGTGGCGCAGCAGACCGGGATGCTCAGCACCAACCGCACGCAGGACATGAACGTGCTCGGCACCGACCTCGGCGTCATGTGGGACAACGGCCGCGGCCAGGTGCTGACCGCGTTCGGCGACACGGCGGGCCTCGGGCTGCCCAACCTTCTCTCGGGCAGCATCTGGGCCTGGCGCAGCAGCGCGCTGTTCCGCAGCTCGGACCGCAACCTCACGGACGGGATGACGTTCGACAGCGCGGCCCGTGACTTCTTCGGTCAGGCGAAGGAACTCGTACCGAGCCCGAAGATCCCGTTCGTGGAGATCAGCCGGATCCCCACCGCGGGGATCGCCGTCGGCGACACCCAGTTCCTGAGCTTGATGTCGGTGAAGAACTGGGGGCAGGCCGGCTCGTGGGAGACCAACTTCTCGGGGCTGGCCTTCTCCCACGACAACGGGGAGAACTGGACGGTGGCGCCGCAGACCGAGCGGCCGAGCGTCGGCGGGAACCGGAACTTTCAGATGGGCGCCTTCGTCCGGCACGGCGGGTTCGTCTATCAGTACGGAACGCCGCCCGGCCGCGGCGGCCTGGTGCACCTGGCGCGCGTGCCGGAACTGCAGATGCTCGATCTCGCGGCCTACGAGTACTGGGACGGCGGAGCGTGGGTGCGCGACGTGAATGCGGCCCGCCCGGTGATGGCGGGCGGCGCGGCCGAGCTGTCGGTGCAGTGGAACGACTACCTCGGGCAGTTCGTGCTGCTGACCACCGACGGCCACAACTCCGTGGTGCTGCGCCGCGCCCCGTCGCCCACCGGCCCGTGGAGCGCGCCGGAGGTCGTCGTCGACACCCGGGAGCTGCCGACGGCGTACGGCGCGTACATCCACCCGTGGTCGTCGGGTCCGGACCTGTACTTCCTCACGACCGTGCACCAGAACTACAACGTGCTGCTGCTGCGTACCACGCTCCACCCCTGACCGGCGCGGCGTCCGGGCTACCGTGCGTCCATGGACGCACAGGAGTGGGATGCGCGGTATGCGGAGAGCGAGACGGTGTGGGGATCGCCGCCGAACCCGGTGATCGTCGAGTTCGCGACGTCGCTGCCGCACGGCCGGGCACTGGATCTGGGGTGCGGCGAGGGCCGGCACTCGCTCTGGCTGGCCACGCGCGGCTGGGAGGTGACCGGCGTCGACTTCTCCCGGGTGGCGGTGGACAAGGCCCGGGCGATCGCGGCGCAGGCGCCGCGACGGGTGCGTGAGCGCCTGACGTACGCGTGCGCCGACGTGACCGAGATCACCTTCGACGCCGAATATGATCTCATCCTCTCCGCCTATCTCCATTTCCCTCCGCCACAGCGACGAGCATTGATCGACAATGCGATCGCGGCCCTGAAACCTGACGGAATCCTCATATTTCTGGGGCACGATTCGACCAATCCCACCGAGGGCGTCGGAGGTCCTCGCGATCCCGAGATCCTCTACACACCAACGGATCTCGCCGAGGAAATGCACGACCGGCTGGATATCCGGACCGCCGAGCGGAGAATGCGGGAAACGGACGCAGGAATGGCGATCGACGCGCTGGTCGTGGCACGCAAACCGACCCTTGGCAGTTAGTTGCCCGGCGGGTAACATAGGCGGATGTTACCGACGAGTAATAACTTGGGCGGTACTCGAACACTGCTTGACCGCACCATCTCACTGGGAGTAGCGCAGACATGGGCCATTACAAGAGCAACCTCCGGGATCTGGAGTTCAACCTCTTCGAGGTGCTGAAGATTCAGACGCTCCTCGAGGCCGGGAAGTTCGGTGACCTCGACGAGGAGACCTCTCGTGGCATTCTGGCCGAGGTGAAGACCCTCACCGAGGGCCCCGCGGCGGAGTCGTTCGCCGAAACCGACCGCACCCCCCCGGTCTTCGATCCCGAGACCCACTCGGTCTCGCTGCCCGAAGGCTTCAAGAAGGCGTTCAACTCCTGGTACGAGGCCGGCTACTGGTCCATGGGCCTCGAGGAGGAGATCGGCGGAACGCCGGCGCCGCGCGCCCTGAGCTGGGCCGTCAACGAGATGATGCTCGGCGCCCAGCCGGCCGCCTTCATGTACGCCGCCGGTCCGTCCTTCGCCGGCGTGCTCCACGCCAACGGCACCGACGAGCAGAAGAAGTGGGCCGCGACCATCGTCGAACGCGGCTGGGGCGCCACCATGGTCCTGACCGAGCCCGATGCCGGTTCCGACGTCGGCGCCGGCCGCACCAAGGCGATCAAGCAGGACGACGGCTCCTGGCACATCGAGGGCGTCAAGCGGTTCATCACCTCCGCCGACTCCGACGATCTGTTCGAAAACATCTTCCACCTAGTCCTCGCCCGCCCCGAGGGCGCCGGCCCCGGCACCAAGGGCCTGTCGCTGTTCTTCGTCCCGAAGTTCCACTTCGACTTCGAGAAGAACGAGATGGGCGAGCGCAACGGTGTGTTCGTCACCAACGTCGAGCACAAGATGGGCCTGAAGGCGTCCGCCACCTGCGAGGTCACCTTCGGCGGCCACGGCGTGCCCGCCCAGGGCTGGCTCGTCGGCGAGGTCCACAACGGCATCGCCCAGATGTTCGACGTCATCGAGCACGCCCGCATGATGGTGGGCACCAAGGCCATCGCGACCCTCTCCACCGGCTACCTCAACGCCCTGGCCTACGCCAAGGAACGCGTCCAGGGCGCCGATCTGACCCAGATGACCGACAAGACCGCCCCCCGGGTCACCATCACCCACCACCCGGACGTGCGGCGCGCCCTGGCCATGCAGAAGGCCTACGCCGAGGGTCTGCGCGCGGTCTACCTCTACACCGCCGCCCACCAGGACGACGTCGTCGCCGAGCAGATCTCCGGCGCCGACCACGAGCTGGCGCACCGCGTCAACGACCTGCTGCTGCCCATCGTCAAGGGCGTCGGCTCCGAGCGCGCCTACCAGTACCTGACCGACTCGCTGCAGACCCTCGGCGGCTCCGGCTTCCTGCAGGACTACCCGATCGAGCAGTACATCCGCGACGCGAAGATCGACTCCCTCTACGAGGGCACCACCGCCATCCAGGCGCAGGACTTCTTCTTCCGCAAGATCGCCCGCGACCGCGGCGTCGCCCTCGCCCACCTCACCGGCCAGATCCAGAAGTTCCTCGCCTCCGACAGCGCCGACGAGCGCCTCAAGTCCGAGCGGGCCCTGCTCGCCACGGCCCTCGAGGACGTCCAGGCCATGACCGCCACCCTGACCGGCTTCCTCATGGGCGCCCAGGAACAGCCGACCGAGCTGTACAAGGTGGGTCTGGGCTCGGTGCGGTTCCTGCTCGCCTTCGGTGACCTGCTCATCGGCTGGCGCCTGCTCGAGCAGGCCCAGATCGCCCTCGCGGCCCTCGACGCCGGCCCGGACGCCAAGGACAAGGCGTTCTACGAAGGCAAGGTCGCCATCGCCGGCTTCTTCGCCAAGAACGTCCTGCCCGAGCTGACCGCCGTGCGCGGCATCGTCGCGAACGTCGACCTCGACATCATGGAGCTCGACGAAGCGGCCTTCTGAGCCGTGGCAGGTAGCCGTGGCAGGTGGCCGTGGCAGGTGAGCGAATGTATCGTCCGCTACCGCTGAGGAGCTGAACGATACATTCGCTCGGCCCGGCTCGGCCCGGCTCGGCTCGGCCCGGCTCGGCCCGGCTCGGCCCGGCTCGGCCCGGATCCGAGTGAGTAGGTAGTACACAGGACTGTGCCCTCCCGTTTCGTAACGGAGGGCACAGTCGTGTGCAGGCTGGTTCCGCGCTACGGCGTGCCGGTCTGCGACGTTCCCGCGGGGGCCGCGGCCGGCGCATCCCCGGATTCGTCCGGGGTGCTCGGGGCGGGCTGCGGGGTCGTCGTCACGGCCGGTCGCGCGCCGGCGGGTGCCTCCGCGCCGCCTCCGGGCGTCTCCGCCTCCCCGGGCGCCGGCTGCGACGGCGCGGCCGGTGCCGCCTCCGGCGCGGGCTCCGGCTCGGCGCTGACGCAGCGCACCACGGGCACCGGGTCGTAGCGGACCGTGCGGGTGGTGCTCGAGATCTGCCGGCCGGTGGCCGCGTCGGTGATGATGCGGGTGTCGCTCACGGTGAAGCCCTGCGCGCCGCTCGACGGGATGCACCCCGGCCCGGCCGGCAGCGTGATCGTGTTCGGCGCCGTGAAGTTCGTGCGGGGACCGGTCACGGATTCGACGTCCACGGTCTTGGTGCCCCAGATCCGCACCGTGATGTCCGACGACGTGCCGATCGCCTGGATCAGCACCCCGGTGTCGAAAGGATTGCGGAACTTCAGGTCGATCGCACCCTCGAAGACCGTCGCCTCCCGGGCCGCCGGGTACCGGGAGATGTAGTAGCTGTGCTCGGTGTGCTCGACATCCTCCATGCCTGCGAAGTACGTCGCGTTGTACAGGGTGGTCGCGAGCTGGCTGATGCCGCCGCCCACCGCTTTGGATGGGCGTCCGTTGTTGATGATGCCGGACTCGACGTACCCTTGCGCCGCGCCGCGCGGGCCGGTGTAGCCGTTGAGCGAGAACGTCTCCCCCGGCTTGACCAGCGCACCGTTGATCTCCGAGGCCGCCAGGCGGATGTTCACGCCCGAGGCGTACTCGAAGCCCCCGGTGGTGAACTCGCCGATCACCTCGCGGATGCCCAGCTTCTCGGCGGCCTCCGTGGTCAGCTTGGGAGTGACCGGCTTGTACACGGCGTCGGTCACCCGCTCCCCCGGCGCGGCCAGCAGCTGCGGCAGCGCTTCGAGGCTGACCGCCCAGTCGACGAGCTCGCCGTCGACCGACGGGATCACCGTGGGGCCCCCGCCCTCGAGCACGATCCGGGCGTCTTTCGGCTCCACCTCGGTCGCGGCCAGTTGCGGCCGGAGGATCTCGGTCGCGGCCTCGATCCCGTACTGCGGGGTCAGTCCCCCGTTGCCGTCGGGCACGAAGGTCAGCACGGCGCCGACACGGTCGCTGGGCAGGGTCGCGACGGCCCCGTCGCGACCGCGCACCGTCACGTCGGCTGCGACGGCGGGGTCCGCGACGTCTCGCAGTGCGCGTTCGAGTCCCTCGGGCGTGACCGTCACCTCGACCGTCTCGACGGGGAACGCGACGTCGCCGAACGCCCAGCGTTCGGCGAACAGGTCTGCGGAGGCTTCCGCATCGAGCGTCTGCCCGGGCAGCGGCGGCACGGGCACCGGGGTCGCCCCGTCGAACACGAGGTTGCCCTCCCGTGGCGGCCGGTCGGCGACCGCGCGGACGCCGCCGATCGCCGCCGACAGCGCGGCGTCGTCGCGCGTCGACACGACGCCGATCTCGTTGCCGCCGCCGAAGAACGACGTCACGCGGGTGATCGGGTCGAGCGGCTGCGATCCGATGCGGTCGAGGGTGTGCTCCCAGTCGACGTCCAGACCCGCCTGCGCCGGCACGATCTGCGCGGTCACGTCGCCCGCCGTGACGGTCACGGGCTCGTCGACGCGTGGCCCGAGTTCGGTCCGCAGGATCTGTTCCGCCTCCGCGACCGACCGCCCGCCGATCTCGATGCCGGCGACGGTGACGCCGCGCGGCACGTTGCCCGACGAGACGGCGAGGTCGCCGACGTAGAGGGCGGCGAGCACGGCGGCGACGCCGCCGACCACCAGCGCGATGCGACGCCAGGGCGGACCGCCGTCGCGTCCGGGTCCGGCCTGCGCCGGCTCGGCCGGGGGCGGTCCGGGCGGTGGTGGCTCGGTCGGGGGCGGTCCGGCCGGGGTGCCGGACTCGGGAGGTACGGTCGCCGGCCGAGGGGCCGCTTCCTGCTCGGTGGCCGGCTCCCGGGAGGCGTCGTCCGACAGGGTGGGGATGACCTCGGTCTCGACCTCGACCTCGGCGTCGGTGCGGCCGGACGCCGGCGCGACGACGGGCAGCACGGCAGTGGGCGCCTCCCAGGGCGGCACGTCGGCGTCCGCCGGCGGTTCCGGCTCGGCGTCCGGGACCTGCTCGGGTGCCCCGGCAACGTCGCCGGCGACGGGCTGCGGGGGCGGGGTGGGCTCGGCGCTCGCCAC
>NZ_JAALEG010000216.1 GCF_011058165.1 Rhodococcus aetherivorans | reverse complement strand
GTGCCGTACAGCCTCGAGCTCTACGGCCGCGCCCGGGACATCTCCGGCGCCAACTTCCAGCCCATCCCGCGCACACCGCTGCGGTTTCCCAGCATCGTCGCCGCCAGCAGCAACGACCCGCTCTGTGGGTTCGACCGGGCCGCCGCTCTCGCGCGGCACTGGGGCAGCAGACTCGTCGACGCCGGACCGGTCGGGCACCTCAACCCCGCCGCCGGCTACGGCCACTGGCCAGCCGCCGAGGACCTCGTCCGTGAACTTGCCGAGGCACCGCCGCCCCGACCGGTCCCCGTCCGGGCCTGAGCCCCGGACCGTGGCGGCGAACCCTGCGATACCGACGTCGAGGTTCGCCGCCACACTCGACAGTCTCTCGTCGATCCTGCTGACACGGGTGAGGACCTCCGTGCGTCCGGATACCGTGGATCCGACACGGACAGGTCAGGAGAGCGCCGAATGATCACACGGACCAGGTTCTTCTCCGTTCACCACTCACGGTCGGCGCGATCGGGGCCTCCCCCGGACC
>NZ_JAALEG010000215.1 GCF_011058165.1 Rhodococcus aetherivorans | reverse complement strand
GCCGGCGCACCGCCTCGAGCAGGGTGAACGTGCCGATCAGGTTGGTCTGCACGAACGGCGACGGATCGGCCAGGGAGTTGTCGTTGTGCGACTCGGCGGCGAAGTGCACCACCAGATCCGACTCGGCCACCAGCGCGTCGACCAGGTCCGCGTCGGCGACGTCGCCGCGGACGAAGCGGATCTTCTCGGCGACCGGGTCGAGGGAGGCGAGGTTGCCGGCGTAGGTGAGCTTGTCGAGCACGGTCACCCGCGCCTCGGGGCGGTCGGCGACGGTCCGATGCACGAAGTTCGCACCGATGAAACCGGCACCGCCGGTGACGAGCAGCCGCATGCGGCAACCCTACCGGCGGTGCGTTCGCTGGTCCGCGTCCACCCCGGATGGGAGACTGCCCGTCATGCGCGGAATCATTCTCGCCGGCGGCACCGGGTCCCGCCTGCACCCGATCACCCTGGGAGTGAGCAAGCAGCTCGTACCGGTCTACGACAAGCCGATGATCTACTACCCGCTCTCGACCCTCATGC
>NZ_JAALEG010000214.1 GCF_011058165.1 Rhodococcus aetherivorans | reverse complement strand
CCCCCACCCGCACTCTGGGTCCCTTTCAGCAGCGACGCCACCGCGCGCGCGGCACAGGCCCTCGACGGCCAGACCCGCTCCCTCGCCACCTCCCCGGTCGTGCTGGCCGTCCCGGCCGAGCTCGAGCGCGCCCTCAGCACCGCCGGCACCGGATGGCGCCAGCTGCCCTCCCTCCAGTCCGACGGCAGCACCCTCGCCGGCCTGGGCCTCGACGGCTGGGCCGGCCTCCGCCTGGCCCTACCCACCGGCACCGACGCCGACGCCACCACTCCCGCCCTCGAGGCCGTCGCTGCCGCAGCCACCGACGCCGGAACCGGTCCCCTGACCGCCGAACAGGCCGCCTCCCCCGCAGCCACCTCCGCCGTCGGTGCGCTCGCGCTCGGCGCCGACGCCCTCGGAGACGGCGCCGGACCGACCACCGCCGCAGCCCTGACCACCCTCGCCGACGGGCCCGGCGCCGACGGGGCGGTGCACGCCGTACCGATCACCGAGCAACAACTGCACACGGCGGTCGCCTCGGGTGGCGCCGCCGGCCTCTGTCTC
>NZ_JAALEG010000213.1 GCF_011058165.1 Rhodococcus aetherivorans | reverse complement strand
GGTCTACAACATTCCGGTGGCGATCCGGTTGACCGGGGAGCTGGACGTGGCGGCCCTCGAGGCCGCGGTGCGGGATCTGGTGGCCCGGCACGAGGTGCTGCGCACCGTCTACCCCGAGATCGACGGCCAGGCCGTCCAGCAGGTCCTGGCGCCGGCGGCGGTGTCTGTGGAGTTGTCGACGGCGACGGTGGCCGCCGGGGACGTTGCGGCGGCAGTGACCGAGTTCGTCTCGCACGGATTCGATGTCACCCGCGAGGTTCCGGTGCGCGGTCGGCTGTTCGAGGTCGGTTCTATCGAGCACGTGCTGGTGATGGTGATCCATCACATCAGCGCGGACGGATTCTCGATGGGCCCGTTGGCGCGGGACGTGATGATCGCATATGCGGCGCAGGCGCGGGGTCAGGAGCCCGGCTGGGCGCCGCTCGAGGTGCAGTACGCGGACTACGCGCTGTGGCAGCGGGAGATCCTCGGCGACGAGTCCGACCCGACGTCCCTGCTCTCGCAGCAGCTCACCTACTGGCGCGAGCGCCTCGCCGGTGCGCCCGAGTTGTT
>NZ_JAALEG010000212.1 GCF_011058165.1 Rhodococcus aetherivorans | reverse complement strand
GGTCCATCCGGTCATTGTCCTCGACCGGAACCATGCTGGAAATCGTCATCGTGGGGTTGATCCGTATCTCGCCCTGCAGGCGGGGTTGCTGTGAACCGCTGGACTCAACTCAGCCTGACACGCAGGGCATTTCTGCAAGATTTGGTGAGGATCATCGAAAGTGCTCCGAGGTGCTCGCCGAAACGGCTCACTTGTGGGCAGCTCTCACTCTAAGTGCTGCACCGGAATACGTTTGCCCTATTCACAATCTTTCGTAGCTGCTCGTCGTCCGCTGCTTGTTCCCCGATTGCTTGGGATCTCCCTGTAATCGCAGCCGTGAAGCGCCGTGTTCCGTCGCTCACCGGAGCGAGTTGCCTGCCTCCGTACGACGAGCTCGCGGAACTGTTCCCCGAGCACCTCGCAGTCGCCGAGCCCGTGGCCGAATCCGAGCGAACAGTCGAAGTGGAGTTGGAGGTCAACCGGGGTCCCGGTAGTAATGGCGCAAAAAACAACGAAGTTCGCGTAGTGCCTGGTCAGCGGCGATTTCTCGGTTCGGGCTGCGGGCCGGGGTGGTTGGTGCTTGGCTTGTCTGCCGATGAGGTTGGTCG
>NZ_JAALEG010000211.1 GCF_011058165.1 Rhodococcus aetherivorans | reverse complement strand
CTCTTTCGTCGAGTCGAGTTGGTAGCTCTCTCGAAGAATCACGCGGTGACCGTCTTTCGTTCGGTTACGACACGCCGGTCATCGGGATCCGATCCGGCTCGTACACCATCCTGATGGACGCAACCCGAATACCCGATTGTCGTTGCGCTCACGACGTCTTTGGCTGACACCGCGTGGCGGAATCGGGTGCTCACGATGGAGTCACCCGGTCAACAGGATGCGATCGGGGGTCTCATCGAGTCCGTCACCGCCGGCGCAGTCCCAGCCGGCGTGTTCGATTCGCTGCTCACGCCGGTACATCAGGCATCGTCCCGGTGCCCGGACACGACCCGCCGAAACGGTGGGCTGATTCGACGATGTGCGACAACTAACGTGGACGATTCGATCCTGCGGCCGTCCAACCAAGTTGTCGCATCGCAGCTCAGGTAACGCGTTCTGCGTCAGATAGATTGAGCGAGGACAGTCCGGTACCGTGCCCACCCGTGGACACCCAGCCGAAACCCGCCGACGACGCGCCGCTCCCGGTGCCCGGTGTCGGTTCCCGATCGACGTGGCGGATTCCCAGGAGAAGTGGCGGATCGGTGGCGGGTTCCGACCTGAAGTGGCGAAGATGTTCCGGTGTTGACTGCTTCCGAGCTCCGAGACGATGCGAGTGCCCG
>NZ_JAALEG010000210.1 GCF_011058165.1 Rhodococcus aetherivorans | reverse complement strand
GTGGGCGTCAAGCATCGCCACGGTGGGCACCGGCTGACCGGCTCGGCGCAGCAGCACCGCGACGGTGTGGGCGAGCATCCCGCCCACCGACCAGCCGAGCAGGTGGTAGGGGCCGTGGGGTTGGATCCGGCGGATCTCGGCGAGGTAGCGCCGCGCCCAGTCCTCCATGGTGGCCGGCAGGACCGGGTCCGGGCCGAGAGCCGGGGACTGCAGCCCGTAGAGGGGCCGGTCGGGCCCGAGGTGCCTCGCCAACCCCGCGAACCCCCAGGCCAGTCCCCCGACGGGAGAGAGGCAGAACAGCGGGGCGTCCGACCCGGCCCGGCGCAGCGGCAGCAGCACCGCCAGGTCCTCGTCGGCGCAGCCGGGATGCGGTGGCGCGGTGGTGGCCCGCGGGGCGCCGGTGCCCGGGACCGAGGCGGTCGGGTCGACGCGGTCCGGCGCCCGTCCCGGGGGCGTCGGGGTCAGCAGGCCCACCGCAGCCGGTCGTCGGTGCGCGGGCAGCCGCGTCGCCAGCTGGCGGCGCACGGCGGCGGGATCGAGGTCGACACCGGGGACAGGGCACAGGTAGGACACCCACACCGACCGTCCGGACGGCAGCTGCCGAGGCATCGTCACGGCGAACTGCACCCCCGGCACCGCGGTCACGACCGCATCGATCGCCGCGGCCTCGCCCCACCGCCCCGGGGCCCCGG
>NZ_JAALEG010000020.1 GCF_011058165.1 Rhodococcus aetherivorans | reverse complement strand
CCCCGTCCCCGGCCCTCCCTCACCACCAGTAAGGACACGCCATGCCAGACATCGCTTCCGGCGCCACCTCCGGGCCCGCGATCATCGACGACGGCCTGATCGCGCTCGACGCAGACCTCGGCGCCGACAAGGAGTCGGTCATCGCCGCGCTGGCCTCGCGGCTGGCCGCCGCCGGCCGCGCCACCGACGCGGCGGCACTGACGGCCGCCGCCCTGGACCGGGAGGCCAAGTCGGCCACCGGCCTGCCCGGTGGGATCGCCATCCCGCACTGCCGCGCCGACGCCGTCGCCACCGCGTCGCTCGGCTTCGCGCGACTGTCCCCCAAGGTGGACTTCGGCGCCCCCGACGGACCCGCCGACCTCGTGTTCCTCATCGCCGCCCCGGAGGGGGCCGGAGCCGAGCACATGAAGCTGCTCTCGTCGCTCGCCCGGGCACTCGTGCGGCCGGACTTCGTCGGGTCACTGCGCGACGCGGCCACACCCGCGGACGTGATCGCGCTGGTCGAGGGGGTTCTGCCGAAACCGGCCCCGGCCACCACCGCGGCCCCGGCCGCCGAGTCCGCGCCGGCCACCCCGGCGCCCGAACCCACCCCGGCCGCCGAGCGCACCATCGTCGCTGTCACCGCCTGCCCGACGGGAATCGCCCACACCTACATGGCCGCCGATGCCCTCAAGGCCGCGGGCGAACGCGCCGGGGTCACGGTGCGGGTCGAGACCCAGGGTTCGAGCGGCAGCACCCCCCTGCCGGCGTCCGTGATCGCCGGCGCCGACGCCGTCATCTTCGCCACCGACGTCGGCGTGAAGAACCGCGAACGGTTCGCCGGCAAACCGGTGGTCGCCTCGGGCGTCAAGCGGGCGATCAACGAGCCCGACGTGATGGTCGCCGAGGCGATGCGCGCGGCGAAGGACCCGTCCGCGGGCACCGTCGACGCGGCCGCCGTGGCTGCGGCCGCCGACGAACCCTCGGCGGGCGAGGTCGGCTGGGGCACCCGGCTGCGTCAGATCCTGCTGACCGGCGTGAGCTACATGATCCCGTTCGTCGCCGCGGGCGGCCTGCTCATCGCCCTCGGATTCCTGCTCGGCGGGTACGAGATCACCGAGCCCGCCGCCGACATCGTGGTCGGCAACTCGCTGACCGACCTCCCGGACGGCGGCCTGACCACCTATCTCGGCGCGGTTCTGTTCCAGCTCGGCTCGCTGGCGTTCTCCTTCCTGGTGCCCGCCCTGGCGGGCTTCATCGCCTTCGCGATCGCGGACCGGCCCGGCCTGGCGCCCGGCTTCACCGCCGGCGCGGTGGCCGTGTTCGTCGGGGCCGGCTTCATCGGTGGCCTCGTCGGCGGCCTCATCGCAGGCTTCGCAGCGCTGTGGGTGGGTCGCATCCCGGTCCCGGTGTGGGCCCGCGGGCTGATGCCGGTGGTGATCATCCCGCTGTTCGCCACCCTCATCGTCGGCGCCCTCATGTTCCTCGTCCTCGGCAAGCCCCTCGCCGCGATCACCACGGGCCTGACGAACTGGCTCAACGGCCTGTCCGGGAGTTCGGTCGTCATCCTCGGCGTGATCCTCGGCCTGATGATGTGCTTCGACCTCGGCGGCCCGGTCAACAAGGCCGCCTACGCCTTCGCCGTCGCCGGGCTCGACGTCTCGAACAACGCCTCGCTGCAGATCATGGCGGCCGTGATGGCCGCCGGCATGGTGCCGCCGCTGGCGATGGCACTGTCGTCGACGCTGCGGCCGGGCATCTACAGCACCGCCGAACGGGAGAACGGCAAGGCCGCATGGCTGCTCGGTGCCTCGTTCATCTCCGAGGGAGCGATCCCGTTCGCGGCGGCGGACCCGCTGCGGGTGATCCCGTCGATGATGGCCGGCGGCGCCGTCACCGGCGCGATCGTGATGGCCACCGGGACGACCCTCAGCGCCCCGCACGGCGGCATCTTCGTGTTCTTCGCCATCGGCAACCTGCTGTGGTTCCTGGTCGCCCTCGCCGCCGGCACCGTCGTGGGTGCGCTGTGCGTGACCCTCGCCAAGGAGGTGCACCGGCCCGCCCACCTGCGCAGCAGCGACACCGCGGCCCAGCCCGCCGTCGCCTGATCGGATCCGACGACCGTCCCTACCCCGAAGGAGTTCCCATGCCCAGCACCACCGTCACCGTCGGCTCGTCCATCGGCCTGCATGCCCGGCCGGCCGGCATCATCGCCGAAGCCGTGGTCGCCTCCGGAGTCCCGGTGACCCTGGCCGTGGACGGCGGCGAACCCGTCGACGCGGGCTCGGCGCTGCTCATCATGACGCTCGGCGCCACCCAGGGCACCGAGGTCACCGTGACCAGCGACGACACCGACGTGCTCGCCCGGGTCGCCGAGCTGGTGGCCGCCGACCTCGACGCCTGACGTCAGCCCCGGCGGCGGCGCGCGGCCCGTCGCCACAGCCCGCCTGCGGCGGCTGCGATCACCACGATGCCCGCGGCGATTGCCGCGGGCATCGCCCCGTCCGGGGTCTGCGCCGGCTCCTCCGCAGGCGTGGGCCGGAACAGGCCCACCACGTCGCGCCACACCCGCACTCCCGGCAGGGCGCCGTCGGCGGATTCGGAAGCGGTCAGCAGGTCCCCGCTCGCGGTGAAGGCCACCGCCTCGCCCTGGGGTTCGTGGGGCACCGGCACCCGCAGGGCCGGGCCCGCCGCGAGCGCCGCCGCGACGTCGCCGTCGGGGGCGTGGAAGAGGTAGACATCGGTGTACGTGCGCACTGCGGCGACGGTGCCGTCGGCGCTGACCGCGCCACCGGTGACCAGCGCGGAGGAGGCCCCGCCGACGGGTCCGCCGGGGGTGTCCGTGGGGCCGAGGGTCAGGGATCCGACGCGTTCGAGCGGGACCGGCCCCGGGTCGGGCAGGTCGTCCACGCTCCGCCCGCCCGCCGGCCGGTAGATCCCGGCACTGCCGAACAGCGGCTTGGAGACGATCAGCGGCACCCCGTCGCGCGGGACGAGCAGCGTCTCCGCGTCGCGTGGGCCGTCGGGATAGGTGAGCCGGTGCAGGCTGCCCGCGCCGGTCTGCGGGTCGACCGAGATCAGCGCGACGGTGTCGCGCGCGGCGCGATTGTCGCCGACGTCGCCGAGCCACAGCCGGCCGTCCGGACCGGCGGCGAGGTCCTCCACGTCGTACGGGTCGACGGGCGGCGGGATGCGGCGCACCACCGCGCAGTCGGCCCCGAGCTCGAACACCGCCTCGTCGGCCCCGGCGTCCGGCACCGCGAACACGCGATCACCGGAGGCGACGAGGCCCGACAGCTCCGCGAGGGCGGGATCGGTGGGGGTGCACAGCACGCCACCGTCGACCTCGGCGATCGGGACCGTGGAGGTCTGCGCCGCGGCGGCCGGCGCCGACACGACGGCCGCCGAGGCCACCAGGCCGACGAGGGCCCCGCGCACTAGGCGGCGTACTCGACCAGGGCCGACGCGAGCGCCTGCGGCACGCGGGCATGCACGCGCGTACCGTCCACCTCGTGCGCGGAGTTCAGGACCTGCCCGTCCGAGTGGATCCGCGCGAGCAGGTCGCCCCGCGTGTACGGCAGCAGCACCTTCACCTCGACGTCCGGGTGCTCGAGCAGCGCGGCGAGGTGCTCGCGCAGTTCGTCGAGTCCCTCGCCGCTGCGCGCCGAGACGAACACCGCGTCGGGCAGCAGGGCGCGCAGCTCGGTGAGGGTCAGCGGGTCGGCGGCGTCGACCTTGTTCACCACGATCAGCTCGGGCGGCGGCGGAGCGTCGGACTCGCGCAGCACGTCGGTGATCACCTCGCGCACGGCCTTGATCTGGTCCGTCGGCAACGGATCGGACCCGTCCACCACGTGCAGCAGCAGGTCCGCGTCCGTGACCTCCTCGAGGGTGGAGCGGAACGCCTCGACGAGCTGGGTCGGCAGGTGCCGCACGAAGCCGACGGTGTCGGTGAGCACGTACTCCCGTCCGTCCGGCAGTTCGGCCCGGCGGGTGGTCGGGTCGAGCGTCGCGAACAACGCGTTCTGCACCAGCACACCGGAACCGGTGAGCTTGTTGAGCAGGCTGGACTTGCCGGCGTTGGTGTAGCCGACGATGGCGACCGACGGGATGCGGTTGCGCATGCGCCGGGTGCGCTTGGTGTCGCGAACGGACTTCATCGCCTTGATCTCGCGGCGCAGCTTGGCCATCCGTTCGCGGATGCGGCGACGGTCCGTCTCGATCTTCGTCTCGCCGGGACCGCGCAGGCCCACGCCGCCGTTGCTGCCGGCACGGCCGCCGGCCTGCCGCGACATCGACTCGCCCCAGCCGCGCAGTCGCGGCAGCATGTACTCCATCTGCGCGAGCGATACCTGCGCCTTGCCTTCACGGGAGGTGGCGTGCTGGGCGAAGATGTCGAGGATCAGTGCGGTGCGGTCGATGACCTTGACCTTGACGATCTTCTCCAGGGCGGTCAGCTGCGCAGGGGTGAGCTCGCCGTCGCAGATGACGGTGTCGGCACCGGTGGCCAGCACCACCTGGCGCAGTTCCTCGGCCTTGCCGGAGCCGATGTAGGTCGCGGCGTCGGGACGGTCCCGGCGCTGGATCAGGCCCTCGAGTACCTCGGAGCCCGCGGTCTCGGCCAGTGCGGCGAGCTCGGCGAGGCTGGCCTCGGCCTGGGCCGCGGTGCCGCCGGTCCACACCCCGACCAGCACGACCCGCTCGAGGCGGAGCTGCCGGTATTCGACCTCGGTGATGTCCTCGAGTTCGGTGGACAGCCCGGCGACGCGGCGCAGGGCGCTGCGGTCCTCGAGCTGCATCTCGCCGACCGACGGGTCGGCGGGGGCCCAGCCCGCGACGCGGTCCGCGTCGTCGGTGGCCGATTCGTTTCGTCGTGTGTTCGTCATACACGACCATCGTCCCACGTCGGACGCGCCGACGCATGCGACTTTCCGGGTGTCCGCGCAGGGCGAAACCCGCGCGGCGCACCGGCGCCGCCGGGCCGGGAGTCAGTCCAGGCCGCCCCACCAGTCGTCGCCGATCGTGCCCGACGCCACCAGCACCGACGGGCCGCGCAACGCGGCCCGGCCGTCCTCGAGGCGCACCTGCACGGTCCCGCCGGGGACGTGCACCTGGACCGTACCGGAGCCGGACCCGTCGAAACGCAACGCCGCGGCGGCGGCCGCGACCGTGCCGGTGCCGCAGGACCGGGTCTCCCCCACGCCCCGCTCGTACACCCGCATGTCCACCGCGCCCGCGGAGATGGGCGTGAGGAACTCGATGTTGACCCCCTGCGGGAAGAAGCCGGGGTCGAAACCCGGACCGGAAAGGTCGAGGGCGGCCAGGGTCGCCGCGGTCAGGTGCGGATCGACACAGGCCAGGTGCGGGTTGCCGACGTCGATGCCCAGCCCGCGGTACACCCGGCCCTCGATGGTGGCCGTCGACTCCCCCAGCTCCCGCACCACACCCATGTCGACGGTGACCTCGCCGTGGGTGGCGTCGGCGCTGTGCACCTGCACCGGCTTGCCGCCGGCGCGGCTGCCGACGACGAACTCGCCGCGCGACTCGAGCCCGCTGGCGGTGACGAAGTGCGCGAACACCCGCACCCCGTTGCCGCACATCTCCGCGATCGAGCCGTCGGCGTTGCGGTAGTCCATGAACCAGTCGTCGGCGTCCGTCCCCTCGGGCAGTGCCGGCAGAACCCCGGCGTCGACCAGCGCCCCGGCGCGCGCGACGCGCAGGACCCCGTCCGCCCCGAGGCCGCGACGGCGGTCGCACAGCGCCGCCACCCGCTTCGGCTCGAGGGAGATCCGCACGTCGGGATCCGGGAGGATCACGAAGTCGTTCTCGGTGCCGTGGCCCTTGCTGAAGTCCATGCCCGTCACCTTAACGACGGTTCGCATCGGCGAGAACCCGCAGCGCCGTGTCCCGCAGCGCCGGATCGGCACCGTCGAGCCAGTGCACCCGCGGATCCCGGCGGAACCACGAGCGTTGCCGGCGCACGTAGCGCCGCGTCCCGATGAAGGTGCGCTCGCGGGCGTGGGCGAGGTCGCACTCACCGGCCAGGTACTCGAGCACCTGCGCGTACCCGATCGCCCGACGGGCGGTTACCCCCTCGTGCAGCCCCTGCTCGCACAGCGCCGCCACCTCGTCGACCAGTCCGCGCTCGAACATCAGGTCCGTGCGCCGAGCGATCCGGTCGTCGAGGGCCACGGTGTCCCGGTCCACCCCCAGCACGACGGTCCCCCATCTGGGATCGCCGATCTGCGGCTGCGACGCCGCGAACGGCGCCCCGGTGAGCTCGACCACTTCGAGGGCGCGGACCATGCGGCGGCCGTCGGTGGGGAGGATCGTCGCCGCGGCGACCGGGTCGGCCCGCTGCAGCGCCGCGTGCACCGCGGCCACCCCCTCGTCGGCGAGCAGCGCCTCCCACTTGGCCCGTACCTGCGGATCCGTCGCGGGGAACTGCCACTCGTCGAGGAGGGCCTGCACGTACATCATCGAGCCGCCGACGATGATCGGCACGGCGCCGCGGTCCCGGATCGCCTCGACGTCGGCGGTCGCGGCCTGCTGGTAGCGGGCGACCGTGGCGGTCTCGGTGACATCGAGGACGTCGAGCTGATGGTGGGTGATGCCGCGCCGCTCGTCGACGGGCAGCTTGGCGGTGCCGATGTCCATGCCGCGGTACTGCTGCATCGCATCGATGTTGACGATCTCCCCGCCGAGCTCCTCGGCGAGATCGAGACCCAGATCGGACTTGCCGGTGGCCGTCGGGCCGACGACGGCCACCGGAGGGAGGGGCTCACGGGTCACGGTCGCCACATCCCGACGTGGTATCCCACGCCGTACGGCGCGCTGCTGTGGGTCGTGGCGGCCGCCGCCGGTCCGTCGGAGCCGAACACCGCGGCCAGCACCTGCCATGCGGCGCGGCCGTCGAGGACCAGTTCGGTGCAGAGCGCCGGGTCGAGCGCGGCGAGCGCGGCGGCGTCGCCGACCGCGAGGGCGGCGCCGAGCGCCTCGTCCACCTCCTGCGCCCCGGGGTGGTAGGCCCCGGGTGCCTTCGCGGTGAGCGTGGCCGGGCCGTCCGCGACCACGAGCAGGGCCGTCGGGGTGCGGTCCGCGTCCAGGGCGCCGCGCAGCCGCCGCCCGAAGCGGGCGCAGTCCTGCGGGGTCGTGTCGGCCGGCACGACGTGCGTGGTGGCGCGCACGACCGGCGCCGTCCGGTCGCGCAACCAGCCCGCGATCAGGGCCGGCAGCGGCAGCTGCGGATCGGGCGTCCCCGCGGTCGCCGGCCCGAGCGATACGGCCAGGTCGACACCGAAGCCGCGGAACGTTCCGACGGCCGTGTCCGGGAGGTGCGCGGCCTCCGTGCCCGTACCGACGACGACCCACTGCGCCGCGGCGCGCAGTTCCGCCCCGACGTCGAGCACGGCGGCGCGCAGGTCGGCGGTCTCGGCGGCCGCGGAGCCGGTCAACTCGGGAACGAGCAGGGGTGGGGACGGCACGAACGCCGCGGCGATCAACACACGGGCCACCGTAGTCGACCCGACCCGCCGCCTCCCGGCCGTGCGACCTGTTTCAATAGTGGGCGGGCGTGGTCTCGGAGCGACCTCCGCGGCCCGACCACGCGAACCAGTGCGACCAGGCAGCCGTGCCGCGCGGCAGAGATGAGGACCGATGACCGACCCGAACGCAACGCAGGAATCCCGCGCTCCGAAGCCGGGCGCTCCCAAACCGGGTCGGCAGCGGCCGGCCCCCGAGTCGTCGGCACCCAAGCCGCACCCGGCCGCCCATCCCCATCCGCAGCCCACGGTCCCGGCCAGCGATCCGAGCCGGTGGGGCCGCGTCGACGAGGACGGCACGGCGTGGGTGAAGACCGCCGAGGGCGAGCGGTGCATCGGGTCCTGGCAGGCGGGCGACGCCGCCGAGGGGCTTGCCCACTTCGGCCGCCGGTACGACGACCTCGCGACCGAGGTGGCGATCCTCGAGTCGCGGCTGAGCTCGGGCACCGGGGACGCGAAGAAGACCCGGGCGGCGGCCCAGGCGCTCGCGGAGTCCTTGCCCACCGCCGCCGTGATCGGTGACCTCGACACCCTCGCCGAGCGGCTCGCGGCGATCGTCGCGGACTCGGAGAAGGCGGCGGTCGCCGCGAAACAGGAGAAGGAGCACCAGCGGGCGGCGGCCACCGCCCGCAAGGAGGCCCTCGCGGCCGAGGCCGAGCAGATCGGCGCCGAGTCGACCCAGTGGAAGGCTGCCGGCGACCGGTTGCGGGAGATCCTTGAGGAGTGGAAGACGATCCGCGGCGTGGACCGTAAGGTCGACGACGCCCTGTGGCGGCGCTATTCGAAGGCCCGCGAGGCGTTCAACCGCCGGCGC
Organism: Rhodococcus aetherivorans; assembly: GCF_011058165.1. Lineage (GTDB taxonomy): Bacteria > Actinomycetota > Actinomycetes > Mycobacteriales > Mycobacteriaceae > Rhodococcus > Rhodococcus aetherivorans. Next base: position 69,823 of record NZ_JAALEG010000020.1, on the reverse strand, counting down.
GGCGCGCACTTCGCCGAACTGGACCGCGAGCGCGCCGCCGCCCGGACCCGCAAGGAGGATCTCGTGGCGCAGGCCGAGGAACTGCAGGACTCGACCGACTGGGGTGCGACGGCGGCCGCGTTCCGGGAACTTCTCGCCGAGTGGAAGGCGGCCGGCCGGGCGCCGCGCGAGGCCGACGATCAGCTGTGGAAGCGGTTCAAGGGCGCCCAGGACGTGTTCTTCGCCGCCCGCAACGCGGCCGCCTCGGAGCGGGACGCGGAGTTCGAGGAGAACGCGCAGGCGAAGGAGGCGCTGCTGCAGTCGGCGGCGTCGATCGATCCGGCGGCGGACATCGACGCCGCCCGGGCCCGGCTGCGCGAGCTGCAGGACAGGTGGGAGGAGATCGGCAAGGTCCCGCGGGAGCGGATGCACGACCTCGAGAGCCGTCTGCGGGCGATCGAGAAGCGGGTCCGCGAGGCCGCCGAGTCCGAATGGCGGCGCACCGACCCGGAGGCGCTCGCCCGTGCCGCCCAGTTCCGGGAGCGCGTGCGCCAGTTCGAGGAGCAGGCCGCCAAGGCCACCGCCGCGGGCCGCCCGAAGGACGCCGAGAGTGCGCTCGCGCAGGCGCAGCAGTGGCGGGAATGGGCCGACGCCGCGGAAGGAGCCGTCGGGGAGCGCTGAGCGCCCCTCCGGACACGACGGTGCCCCCGGCTCGTTCGAGCCGGGGGCACCGTCGTTCGTCCGGTCCCGGGCGGTCAGTCGTCGAGCAGGCCCTTGTTCTCCTGCTGGGCGGCCGCGTTGCGGAGTTCCTCCTCGGCGGCGAGCTGAAGCGCGGTGCGCGTCCACACCACCTTCGCCCAGTGGAAGGTGAGCACCATGACGGTGATCCAGCCCAGGATCAGGCCGATGCCCGGTCCCGCGCCCGGGTCGCCGACCGGCAGGGTCTGCCTCGACCAGATCGAGAGCATGCCGAACACGATCGACACCGCGGAGCCGGCCAGCGCCAGCCACGCCAGCACCCACCGGCGGGTGACGAGCGCCAGGATGGAGAAGATCGCGCCGAACACCAGAGCGAGCCACACGAAGATGCGGGAGGGCAGCGCGATGGACTCGGCGGTCGCGTCGGGGGCGAAGGACAGCACCTCCCACCCGTTGGCCGCCCCGGCGTGGGGCAGGCTGAACGAGCCGAGCAGCACGAGCACCGCGACCGCGACGACGAGCGCGCGGGCTCCGGGGTCGATCTCGCCGGCGATCTTGCGTTCGGCTGCCTCGAGGTCGGCGCGGACTTCGTCCATCGGATCCCTTCCGTCGTCCCCGGCGTCGTCGCCGGGCGTCCTGCCCTCGTCGGGGCCGCTCGCGGTCATGCGTCACATCCCGTCTGTGCCGGAAGTGGCTCGGGCACACCGATCTGCGGGAGACCGAGCCCCACCCCGATGGGGGGCGTCTTGGGGGTGCGGCCCTGCTCGAACCGGTCGCCGGCGCGGGTGCGCCGATGAGTCAGGATCGGGGTGTCCGCGACCAGATGGTGCGGGGCGGCCTCGCTGATCACGATCGTGACGACGTCGCCCGGGCGAACCGCACGGTCGATGTTGCCCTCGGGCCGGAAGTGCACGAGCCGGCCGTCACGGGCGCGGCCGCTCATCCGGGCGGTCTCGGAGTCCTTGCGGCCCTCCCCCGCGGCGACGAGCAGCTCGACCTCCCTGCCGACGAGCGCGAGGTTCTCCTCGAGGGTGATCCGCTCCTGCAGCGCGATGAGCCGTTCGTACCGTTCCTGCACCACCGCCTTGGGCAGCTGGCCGTCCATCTCCGCGGCCGGCGTGCCGGGTCGCCTGGAGTACTGGAAGGTGAAGGCGCTGGTGAACCGGGCCTTCTCGACGACGTCGAGGGTCTCCTGGAAGTCCTCCTCGGTCTCGCCGGGGAACCCGACGATGATATCGGTGGTGATCGCCGCGTGCGGCATGGCCGCGCGCACCTTCTCGATGATCCCGAGGAACCGCTCCTTGCGGTACGAGCGGCGCATCGCGCGCAGGACGCGGTCCGAGCCGGACTGCAGCGGCATATGCAGCTGCGGGCACACGTTCGGGGTCTGCGCCATCGCCTCGATGACGTCGTCGGTGAACTCCGCGGGGTGCGGGGAGGTGAAGCGGACCCGTTCGAGACCCTCGATACCGCCGCAGGCGCGCAGCAGCGCGGCGAACGCGCCGCGGTCGCGGGGCTGCTCCGGATCGGCAAAGGAGCGGCCGTAGGAGTTGACGTTCTGCCCGAGCAGGGTCACCTCGAGGACGCCCTCGTCGACGAGCGCGCGGACCTCGGCGAGGATGTCACCGGGCCGGCGGTCCACCTCCTTGCCACGCAGCGACGGCACGATGCAGAAGGTGCAGGTGTTGTTGCAGCCCACGGAGATCGACACCCAGCCGGCGTAGCTGGACTCGCGCCGGGCGGGCAGGGTCGAGGGGAACGCCTCGAGCGATTCGAGGATCTCGACCTCGGCGCGGCGGTTGTGCCGGGCACGATCGAGCAGCGCCGGCAGGTTGCCGATGTTGTGCGTCCCGAACACGACGTCGACCCACGGCGCCTTCTTCACAACGACCTCGCGGTCCTTCTGGGCAAGGCACCCACCGACGGCGATCTGCATGTTCGGGTTGGCGTCCTTGACGGGCCGCAGATGGCTCAGGTTGCCGTAGAGCTTGTTGTCGGCATTCTCCCGCACCGCGCAGGTGTTGAAGACCACGAGATCGGCGGGCGCACCCGGCCCTGCCTTGGTGAACCCGGAGTCCTCGAGCAGCCCGGACAGGCGCTCCGAGTCGTGCACGTTCATCTGGCAGCCATAGGTGCGCACCTCGTAGGTGCGGGCGCCGACCTCGGCGGTCGCGTCGAGGGCGGCCGGGGCGCTGGGGGGTTCATGGTCCATCGATGACACGTCCCAGCCTAGCTCACGGGGCCGGACCGCTCCTGAAGTGGGCCGAGAGAGACAAACTAGTCCATCGCGCGACCCGGCGGGGCGAACCGGAACCGGCCTTTCGGGGCCGACCGTAAATTTTCCATTACGCAGTCCGAACTCGGCTTGCGAAAATTGCGGCACGGCGGCGCGGGCAGCATAGGGTTCTGTCCATGACACCAGCGGCGGTCGAATTCGAGAAGCCCTCCGGCTCGGCAGGCGGCGCACCCCCGATGATCTCGATGTCGGCGGTGGAGAAGCACTTCGGAGCCCTGCACGTGCTGCAGGACATCAACCTCGAAGTATCGGCGGGTCAGGTCGTGATCGTGGTGGGGCCGTCCGGGTCCGGCAAGTCCACCCTGTGCCGGACCATCAACCGGCTCGAGCCGATCGACTCGGGCGAGATCCGGGTGGACGGCAAGCTGCTTCCCGCAGAAGGTAAGGCGCTCGCGGCGCTGCGAGCCGACGTGGGAATGGTGTTCCAGTCGTTCAACCTGTTCGCGCACAAGACCATCCTCGAGAACGTCATGCTCGCCCCGGTAAAGGTCCGTCGCAAGGGCAGGACCGAGGCCAAGGAGCAGGCGCTGCAACTTCTCGACCGCGTCGGCATCGCCAATCAGGCGGAAAAGTATCCCGCGCAGCTCTCGGGCGGCCAGCAGCAGCGCGTCGCGATCGCGCGGGCACTGGCGATGAACCCGAAGGTCATGCTGTTCGACGAGCCGACCTCGGCGCTGGACCCCGAGATGGTCCAGGAGGTGCTCGACGTCATGACGTCGCTGGCCCGGGAGGGCATGACGATGCTCGTCGTCACCCACGAGATGGGCTTCGCCCGCAAGGCCGGCAACCGCGTGCTGTTCATGGCGGACGGGCAGATCATCGAGGACACCGACCCCGACACGTTCTTCACCGCACCCAAGTCCGCCCGCGCCCAGGACTTCCTCGGCAAGATCCTCAGTCACTGATCCGGCGTCGCTGCCGCACCGGAACCGGGGCGGCATCACCCACAACACGGAGGTACTCGATGAGAATCACCCGCTCGGTTCGCCTGGGCATCGGCGCGATCGCCGTCGCCGTGCTCGCCACCGCGTGTGGCGGAGACGAGCAGCGCAGCGTGTCGCAGTCCGCCGAGAGCGGCTCCCTCGTCGTCGGCATCAAGTTCGACCAGCCCGGGCTCGGGTTGCGCAACCCCGACGGTACCTTCAGCGGGTTCGACGTCGAGGTCGCGAAGTACGTCGGGCAGCAGCTGGGAGTGGCGCCGGAGAACATCGAGTTCAAGGAAGCCCCGTCCCCGCAGCGCGAGACCCTCATCGAGAACGGTGAGGTGGACTACATCGTCGCCACCTACTCGATCACCGACACGCGCAAGGAGAAGGTCGACTTCGCCGGGCCGTACTTCGTCGCCGGCCAGTCGCTGCTCGTGCGTGCCGACAACACCGACATCACCGGACCGGAGTCGCTCAACGGCGGCAAGCGGCTGTGCTCGGTGGCCGGCTCCACCCCCGCACAGAAGGTCAAGGACACCTACGCGCAGGACGTGCAGCTGCAGGAGTTCGACACCTACTCCGCCTGCGTCGAGGCGCTGCGCAACGGTGCGGTCGACGCCGTGACCACCGACGACATCATTCTCGCCGGTTACGCGGCCCAGTACCCGGGCCAGTTGAAGGTCGTGGGCGAGCCGTTCACGGAGGAGCGCTACGGTATCGGTCTGGCCAAGGGCGACACCGAGTCCCGCAACCAGATCAACGACGCGATCGAAGAGATGATCTCGAGCGGGGCCTGGCAGGCCGCCCTCGAATCCACTGTCGGCCCGTCCGGATACCCCCTGCCGGAACCGCCGCAGGTCGACCGCTACTGACCATCCCCGTCGTCCGGCCGGCCCGTTCGACGACTCGTCACGGGCCGGCCGGATCCCAGTCCCCGATCGGTGGAGTTGACCTGTGGATCTGTTGAGCAAGTACGGCGATCAGTTGATCGACGCCTTCTGGACCACCGTGCAGTTGACGGTGTTCTCGGCGATCGGCGCGCTGATCCTCGGAACGATCCTCGCCGGCATGCGCGTGTCCCCGGTGCCGGTGGCACGGGCGGTCGGCACCGTGTACGTGGGGATCTTCCGCAACACCCCCCTGACGCTGATCATCATCTTCTGCCTGTTCGGCCTGTCACAGACCCTGGGCATCAGCCTCGCCCCCCAGTCGTCGCCGACGTTCCTGGTGGACAACAACTTCCGGCTCGCGGTGCTGGGCCTGAGCGTCTATACCGCGGCGTTCGTCTGCGAGTCGCTGCGCTCGGGCATCAACACCGTCAACGTCGGTCAGGCCGAGGCGGGCCGCTCCCTCGGGTTGACCTTCGGCCAGAATCTGCGCCTGATCGTGCTGCCGCAGGCGTTCCGCGCGGTGATCGCACCCCTCGGCAGCGTGCTGATCGCCCTGACCAAGAATTCGACGATCGCGTCCGTCATCGGCGTCTCGGAGGCCTCCCTGCTGATGAAGACCATGATCGAGAACGAGGCGCAGATCTTCGTCATCGGCGGCATCTTCGCCCTCGGCTTCGTGATCCTGACCCTGCCCACGGGCCTGCTGTTCGGCTGGCTGAGCACGCGATTCGAGGTGTCCCGGTGAGCACCGGCCGCGCAACCGTCCTCTACGACGCCCCCGGTCCCCGGGCGCGAACGATCTACCACGTCGCCTCGGCGGCGGTGGCCGTGCTGCTCGTCGCCGTCGGCTATTTCGTCTACCGGGCTCTCGACGACAAGGGGCAGCTCACCACCGCGAAGTGGGAGCCGTTCCTGGAATCGAGCTCGTGGACCACGTATCTGATCCCCGGCATCCGGGGCACACTCATCGCGGCCGCGGTATCCATCGTGCTCGCCCTGATCCTCGGGGCCGCGCTGGGCATCGGCCGGCTCTCCGATCACCGGCCCGTGCGCGCGGTGTGCGGCTTCATCGTCGAACTGTTCCGGGCCATCCCGGTACTGATCCTGATGATCTTCGCCTACCAGCTGTTCGCCGAATACCAGGTCTTCCGGTCGAAGTACCTGGCGCTGGCGGCGGTGGTCACCGGCCTGACCCTCTACAACGGCTCGGTGATCGCCGAGATCGTCCGCGCCGGCATCCGGTCGCTGCCCCGCGGGCAGACCGAGGCCGCCGCGGCGCTGGGCATGCGCAAGGGCCAGATCATGCGTCTGATCCTGTTGCCACAGGCCGTCACGGCGATGTTGCCGGCGATCGTCTCGCAGATGGTGGTGGCCCTGAAGGACTCCGCGCTCGGCTATCTCATCGGATACGTCGAAGTCGTGCGCGCCGGTCAGCAGCTCGGCGCGTTCTTCGGCAACTACCTGCCGTCGCTGCTCGTGGTGGCCGCGATCATGATCGTGCTCAACGGCGCGTTGACGGTCGTCGCGACGCGGCTCGAGCGGCGTCTGCGGACCGGACGCAAGAACCGTGCCGCGATGCCGGAGGCCGACGAGAACGCCCCCGACAACGTGCTTTCCGGCATGACCGTCCCGGGGGTGGACATCACCAGCGATCACGACAAGCGGCGGTAACCCGTCAGTCGGTGGCGACGTCGCCGGGCTCGGGATCGAGCCCGGCGAGTTCGCCGCGGACCACGTCGAAGGCCACGCCCTGCGGGTAACCACGGCGGGCGAGCATGCCGACCAGCCGTCGCACCACCTTGTCCCGTTCCGCGGCGATCTCGCGCCGATCCCCCTCCGTGGGCAGCGGGGGCTGGGTGCGCAGCTTCTTGCGCACCAGTTCGGCGGCGCGGGCGCGTTCGTCGTCGCCGTCGATCTGCTCCAGCGCCTCAGCCGCCTCGTGCTGCCCGATCCCCTTGCGGCGCAGTTCCATTGCCAGAGCACGTTTGCCCCGGCCGGCATGCCGATGACGGGAGCGCACCCACTGCTGGGCGAACTCGGCGTCGTCGACGAGGCCCACCTCGGTGAGCCGGTCGAGGGTCCGCTCGGCGACGTCCGCGGCGAAGCCCTTCTGTTCGAGTTTCGCGGCGAGTTCGGCGCGGCTGCGAGCCCGGTCGGTCAGCAGACGGAGGCACAGGTCCTTGGCCTGTGCCTCCGTTCCGCCGCCGGGCAGGTCGCCGCCGCGCCGGTCACCGCGACGGGAGTCGCTGCCCAACGCTCGACTCAGAAGTCGGCGGGCTCGTCGGCGGGCTCGGCGGTGACGTCCGCCCCGATGCCGAGCTTCTCCTTGATCTTCTTCTCGATCTCGTCCCGGACGTCGGTGTTCTCCAGCAGGAACTTGCGGGCGTTCTCCTTGCCCTGACCGAGCTGGTCGCCCTCGTAGGTGTACCAGGAGCCGGACTTGCGGATGAAGCCCTGCTCGACCCCCATGTCGATGAGCGAGCCCTCCTTGCTGATGCCGTGGCCGTAGAGGATGTCGAACTCGGCCTGCTTGAAGGGCGGCGACACCTTGTTCTTGACGACCTTGACGCGGGTGCGGTTGCCCACCGCGTCGGAGCCGTCCTTGAGGGTCTCGATACGGCGCACGTCCAGGCGCACCGAGGCGTAGAACTTCAAAGCCTTGCCGCCGGTGGTCGTTTCGGGCGAGCCGAACATCACACCGATCTTCTCGCGCAGCTGGTTGATGAAGATCGCGGTGGTGCCCGAGTTGTTGAGCGCACCGGTCATCTTGCGCAGCGCCTGGCTCATCAGGCGGGCCTGCAGGCCGACGTGGCTGTCACCCATCTCGCCCTCGATCTCGGCGCGCGGCACCAGGGCCGCCACCGAGTCGACCACGATGATGTCGAGCGCGCCGGAACGGATCAGCATGTCCGCGATCTCGAGCGCCTGCTCACCGGTATCCGGCTGCGACACGAGCAGGGCGTCGGTGTCGACACCGAGCTTGCGCGCGTACTCGGGATCGAGCGCGTGCTCGGCGTCGATGAAGGCGGCGATGCCGCCGGCGGCCTGGGCGTTGGCCACGGCGTGCAGCGCGACCGTCGTCTTGCCGGAGGATTCCGGGCCGTAGATCTCGACGACCCGGCCGCGCGGGAGGCCGCCGATGCCGAGCGCGACGTCGAGCGCGATCGAGCCCGTCGGGATCACGGCGATGGGCTGGCGGGACTCCTCCCCCAGGCGCATCACCGAGCCCTTGCCGAAGCTCTTGTCGATCTGCGCGAGCGCCAGCTCGAGCGCCTTGTCGCGATCGTGTGCCTGTGGTGCCATCGTGGTCCCCTTTTCGAGTCTCGTCTTGCTTGCCGATGACGTTAGAGTCCGGCACCGACAAGTTCGCCGTCCCGACCGGCGAGCGGCCGGATCTGTGGATGAATCGGACGCCTGTGGACTACTTCTTCACCACCCGCGGACCAGCATAGGCGAACAACTGTTCGAACGGAACGGGCGCGGCGGTTTCACCGGCGCGCGGGCGGGACGTCGAACTCCTCGCACAGGGCCCGCCACACCTCACGGGGTTCCCGGCCGGCCTCGATGGCCGCGGCGGCGGTCCGCCCGCCGAGCGAGAGCAGCACATGGTCACGTAGCAGGGCGTCGCCGCGCAGCTGCCCGAACTCGTTGCGGACACACTCGTGAAATTCCGTCAGTCGCACCTGCGCCACGGTAGTCGCTTCCCGGACCCCCGACAGCGGCCGGTGGCGCGGACGCGGGGCACGTCACCGCATCGGCGCCACGACGCTGCGGCAGACGGTCACCGGGTCCTCGACCTGCGTTGCCGTCGCGGCGGCCAGGCGGGCCGCGCGCGTGAAGCGCGGCTCGGCCAGCACGGTGTCCACGGCCGCCCGCAGCGCGTCGGAGTCGAGTGGCCGCACGACCACCGCGCTGCCCTGCCGGGCGGCCCGATTGGCCAGCTCCCACTGGTCGCCGCCGCCAGGCACCACTACCGCGGGCACCCCGGCGCGCAGGGCCTTGGCGAGCATCCCGTGGCCGCCGCCGCACACCACCACGTCGGCCTGCTCGAGCAGCAGGTCCTGCCGGCCGTGCCCGGCCACGACGCCGTCCGGCCAGTCCCGCTCGGGCGGCTCGAGCATCGCGACGACGATCCGCATCCCGGATCCGCCGAGGCCCGTGCACACGGCGTCGAGCAGGCCGGGCACGCCGGTAGCCGCGGTGGACGGGGCCACCATCACCAGCGGTCCGTCGCCGGAGGGCGGCGCCAGGACGTCGCCGGTGGGCTCCCACAGCAGCGGCCCGACGACGTGCGCCCCGGCGGGCCAGTCCGGTCGCGGCACCTCGAGGGCGGGCAGGGTGGCGACGAGCCGGGCCGCCGGCCCCGGATCCCGGGCGGCCAGGCCGATCCCGACGCGCGCCGCGGACCGTTCGCGTTCCCCCTGCCGGATCGACCGGGCGGTCGCCGCGCGCAGCACCGTGTCCCGCGCGCGCCCGCGCAGCCCGGTGCCTGCGGCGAGACCGCTGCCGATGGGGGGCAGCCCCCGCGAGGGCAGATACAGCGGATGGGGCGACAGCTCCACCCAGGGGATACCGAGGCGTTCGGCGGCCATGCCGCCGCCCGCGGTGAGCACGTCGGAGACGACGAGGTCGGGCAGCAAGGCGCTGAGCCCGGGCAGCATCTCGGACGCGATGTGGGCGGCGCGGGCATGGATGCGGGCACCGGCATCGGCATCGTCGTCCTCCGGACGCGGGGCCAGCCCGGCGAGCGGCGCGAGCGTCACCCCGTCCAGGTCGAGGCCGAGCCACCGCTCGCCGGTGAAGAGGACGGGCTCGTCGCCCGCCTCGGCCAGACGCAGGCTCAGGGCTATCGCCGGGATCGCATGCCCGGCGTCGGGCCCGGCCACCACCGCCACTCGCATCGGCTCAGACTGCCACACCCGCTCCGCGCTGCCCGGTTGTGGAGGCGACGCCGGGAGTACCGGCCGCCGCTGCAGCGCCTCGGCGGTGGGGCTCGCCCGCGCTGTGCCCACCGCGTCGTACGTGCGAGCCTGGAAGCATGACGATGTCGGCAGGTGTCCCGTGAGGAGCGGCCATCCGGTGCCGGACCCCGTCGGTCCGGGGCAGGAGTCGGTGTGGGACTACCCGCGGCCGCCCGTGGTCCGACGGAGCGACGAGCTGGTCGAGGTGTGGTTCGGCGGGCAACTCGTCGCGCGCACCCGCACCCCGTTGCGGCTGCTGGAGACGAGCCACCCGCCGACCTACTACCTGCCCCGGACATGCTTCGCCGAGGGGGTCCTGCGGCCAGTTCCCGGGAGCACGGTGTGCGAGTGGAAGGGACGGGCCGACTATTTCGACGTCGTGGCAGGCGGACACGTCGCCGAGCGTGCGGCGTGGCACTATCCCCGGCCGGTTGCCGGATACGAGGCACTCGTCGGGCATGTGGCAGTGATGCCGGGTCCGATGGACGGCTGTTTCGTCGACGGCGAGCGGGTGCGTCCCCAGGCGGGGGGCTTCTACGACGGCTGGATCACCGATCGGGTGGTCGGCCCCTTCAAAGGCGGGCCCGGCAGTCGCTACTGGTGATCGCGGGGAGGGGCGGGCACGGCCGCGGCGACGGGCCCGAATCCGGGGCCGGCCACCGATCGGCGCGGAGATCGGCGGCAACAGTCCCACGGGGTGGCCGCTCCGCGGCGCCGGCGGTCACGGATACGCCGACCAGAACTGGAGCACCTGCTCGCGGGTGGTGACCGTTCCGTTGTCGATGATCAGCAGTTCGTCCTCGTCGAACGTGTAGCGCACAGGTCCGGCCACGACGGTGAATCCGGCGGCGGCCGGGGCGGCGTCGGCCAGTTCGATGTCGGCACCGTCGCTGAGCCGCAGGCCCTTGTAGTAGAGGCGATCGAAGTCGTTGCGGCACACCAGGACCCGCGACTCCGACGTGCGCGCCACCGCGACGGCCTCGTCGGTCGAGTTGCAGCGCGGCCCGATGTCGTCGTCGAAGCCCCGGGTGTCCGCCTGCGCGACCGGGATGCGGTCCGGGCGGCTCTGCGGCGGGGCCGTGCTCGTCGGTGCGGACGAAGTGGTGGGGAGGTCGGTGACCTCCGCCGTGACCGTCGCGGGGGGCGGCACCACCGGACCGGGGCTGTCGATCTGCCCGGTGGCCGAGGTGTCGGCCCGCACATCCGGCTCCGGCGCCTCGCCGCGGCCGGGCAGGATCCACGTCAGCGATCCGACGAGCGCGAGGCCCACGACCGCGGCGCCCAGCAGCACGAGCAGCGGCCGACGGGAACGCGACGTCGGGTGTCCGGGCGGGGCGGTCGGACCGGCGGACACGGGGGCGGGTTCGGCGGCGGTGACCGCCCGGGTCGGCGCGGTGACGGGCTCGGTGACCGGCTCGGTGAGAGCGGCACGCGCGGCCGCGGCCAGCGCACCGCACGTGGGGAAGCGGTCCTCGGGGCGCTTGGCCATCGCGCGGGCGATCACATCGTCGAACGCGGACGGCAGGTCCGGCCGCGCCGCGGTGGGGCGCGGCGGGGGCAGATGCAGATGCGCGTGGACCAGATGGGCCGGCTCGGACCCCGGATACGGTGGCCGCGTCGTGAGCAGCTGATAGAGCGTGCACCCGAGGGCGTAGACGTCGGTCCGGGGGCCGAGGGGCCGCCCCTCGATCTGTTCGGGGGACGCGTACTGCAGGCTGGCGACGAGCATGCCGGTCTCGGTGACCGCCGTGCTGTCGAGGCTCTTCGCGATCCCGAAGTCCGCGAGCAGGACGCGCTCGGGTTCGCTCGCCCCGCTCGGCGTGAGCAGGATGTTCGCGGGCTTGACGTCGCGGTGGAGTATCCCGTGTGCATGCGCGTAATCGAGCGCGCGGGCGGTCTCGGACACGATGTGCACGGCGCGCCCCGGAGGCATCGGTCCCCTGCGCAGTGCACCCACCGCGTCGGTGCCGTCCACGTACTGCATCGCAATCCACAACTGGTCGCCGCCATTGCCGCGGTCGTACACGGTGACGATGTTGGGATGTTCGAGCCGCGCGACGTGGTCGGCCTCCCGGAGGAACCGGCTGCGGTTTCCCGGGTTCGCGGTCGCCGACGGGTCGAGCAGCTTCAGCGCGATGAAACGCGGCAGGTTCGGATGCCGCGCCAGGTAGACGCTGCCCATCCCTCCCGTGCCGAGGCGGCGTTCGATACGGTACCCGGCGAACACGGAGCCGGTCTGCAGTTCTCCCACGGTGTCGTCCACTCCCGAGTCCGTCGCGGCGCCCGCCCGACGGCCGTCTCAGAATATCGCGCACGTGAAGAGTGCCAGGCCGGACGCTCCGGCGGTCAGGCCGACACATCCCCGGCGGCGTCGAGCGCCCGGGCCCGGTCGCCGGGCACGAGCCCGATCCGGGTGCGGCGGTCGAGGATGTCGTCGACGTCGAGGGCGCCCTCGTGGGTGACGGCGAATTCCAGTTCGGCGCGGCTGACGTCGAGCCCGGGGACGACCGGTTCCAGCCGGCGCGGGTCCGCGGCGAGCAGGGCCGCCTCGGTGCCGTAGCGCCGCACCAGGTTCGCCGGGGCGGCGACAGTGCGCAGCACGGCAGGAGGCGCGGCGCCGACGAGGGGGAGCCGCTGGGTGCGGCACGGCCCGACACGCAGTCCGGCCGTCTCGACGGCCGCGTCGACGGCGTCCTGCGCCATCCGCCGGTAGGTGGTGAGCTTGCCGCCGACGATGCCGATCGGACCGGACTCGGAGCGCACGACCGCGTGCCGGCGCGACAGGTCCGCGGTGCCGCCGCCGGTGTCGGTGCCCGGCGCGGAGGAGTCGAGCAGCGGCCGCAGTCCCGCGAAGGTGCCGAGGACGTCGTTGCGGGTCAGGGGCACGGCAAGGCCCGTGTTGGCGGTGTCGAGGAGGAAGTCGATCTCACCGTCGGTGGCCTGCGGGACGTCGGGCAGCGCGCCGGGCGCCTCCTCGTCGGTCAGTCCCAGATAGATGCGGCCCAGCTGGGCGGGCAGCGCGAAGACGAACCGGTTGGTGGCGCCGGGAATCGGCACGGTGAGCGCGGCCGTGGGGTTGCCGAGGGCGGCGGCGGCGAGCACGAGGTGGGTGCCGCGGCTCGGTCGCAGCCGGATCGACGGATCCACCTGTCCCGCCCACACGCCCGCCGCGTTGATCACGGCGCGGGCCGTCACCCGCACCTCGGTGCCGGTGAGGGTGTCGCGCAGGGCGGCGCCGTCGGCCGTGACGGAGTGGGCGTCGACGCGGGTGAGGATGCGGGCGCCGTAGGAGGCGGCGGTGCGGGCGAGGGCGACGACGAGCCGGGCGTCGTCGACGAGCTGGCCGTCGTAGGCGAGCAGTCCCCCGCGCAGCCCGTCGCGCCGGACGGCGGGGACCAGGTCGGCGGCGCGCGCCGCGCCGATGCGGCGCGAGCGCGGCAGCACCGCGGACGGCGTGTGCGCGGAGACCCGCAGGGCGTCGCCGGCGAGGAACCCGGTGCGCACGAGCGCGGCCTCGCCGCGGCCGACCGACGGCAGCAGCGGCACCAGCTGCGGCATCGCGCGCACCAGGTGCGGCGCCGTGTGGGTCATGAGAATTCCCCGCTCGACGGCACTTTCGCGGGCGATGCCGATGTTCCCGCTGGCGAGATAGCGCAGGCCGCCGTGGACGAGCTTCGAACTCCACCGGCTGGTGCCGAAGGCGAGATCGTGCCGTTCGACGAGGACGACGCTCAGGCCGCGCGACGCGGCGTCGAGCGCGGCGCCGGCGCCGGTGACACCGCCGCCGACGACGAGCACGTCGACGGTGGGCCGGGCGGCGAGGTCGTCGAGTTCCCGGCGGCGGCGGGCGGCGTCGAGGGCACTGGAGGCGGGTCCGGTCACGGGCGATCCTCCCCGGAGGGTGCGAGATAGGTGTCGACGGCGTGCGCCAGCTCGGCGAGCAGGGCCGCCCGGTCGACCACCTCGGTGACCATCCCGGCGGACTGCACCACGGACTGGGCGGTGAGCAGCACGAACGCGGCGAGCGCGCGGACGTCGCCGGCGCGGACGGTGCCGTCGCGCTGGCCGAGGACGAGCGCCCGGGTCAGCACCTCGAGCACTGCGTGCTGGCTGGTCCCGAGCCGGTCCACGATGTACGTCATGAGCAGGTCCGGGTCCGACCGCAGGATCTTCTCGAACAGCGGATGTGTGCCGATCTCGTCGACGGCCGTCACGACGGCCCGCACGACGCGCGGCCGGACGGGCCCCTCTTCGCGGAGATCGGGCAGGACGGCGCGGATCTCACGGGTGAGAAGGTCCGCGACCAGGGCACGGGTGTCGGGCCAGCGGCGATAGACCGTGGGGCGGCTGACACCGGCGCGCCGCGCCACCTCGGCGAGGGTGGTGCGCCGCAGTCCGAAGTCGAGCAGGCACGAGCGGGTGGCGTCGAGGATCTGGTTCTCGACGGTTGCCGCCGGCGGGCCGGAAGACCGGATCTCATCGTTACGAATAGACATTGTATGTAACACTGTAACGCATGACTGTGAGGTTCACACCGCAACACCCCACCGCCGCAGCCGAGATGGAGTGGGACGCGTGGGGCACGGCGGACCGCCGGAAGGAACTCGGCGAGGGCGTCCGCACACTGCTTCGACAGGCTCTCGGCGTGGACACCGAGCGCGCCCGTTCGCTGCCCGAGACCGCCGTGCGGCTCACCCCGTCCCGGCTGGACACCCGGCACCACCAGGGCCTGCGGCGCATCGTCGGTCCGGAACACGTCGCCGACGACGACGCGGCCCGGCTCCGTCACGCCGGCGGCAAGAGCACCCTCGACCTGCTGCGGCGACAGAACCCCGGCCCGCAGGACGGTCCCGACGCGGTGCTGCGGCCCGGCAGCCACGACGAGGTGCTCGCCGTACTCGACTACTGCACGGGCGAGGGGATCGCCGTCGTGCCGTTCGGCGGCGGCACCAGCGTCGTCGGCGGGCTGGATCCGGTGCGCGACGGCTTCGAGGCCGTCGTCGCAGTGGACCTGCAACGGATGAACGCGCTCACCGATCTCGATCCGGTCTCCGGTCTGGCGACGCTGCAGGCCGGCGCGACCGGACCGCAGGCCGAGGAGCTGCTCGGTGCCCACGGCTTCTCGCTCGGGCACTTCCCGCAGAGCTTCCGCCACGCGACCGTGGGCGGGTTCGCCGTCACCCGATCCTCCGGCCAGGCCTCCGCGGGCCACGGCCGGTTCGACGAGATGGTCGAGCACCTCGTCGTCGCCACCCCGCGCGGTACCGTCCGGGCGGGCCGCGCCCCGGCCTCGGCCGCGGGCCCGGACCTGCGGCAACTGTTCCTCGGGTCCGAGGGCCTGTTCGGCATCGTCACCGAGGTCGGCGTGCGAATCCACCCGATCCCCGCCGCGACCGCCCACCGCGCCTGGTCGTTTCCCGACTTCGCCACGGGTGCGGACGCCCTGCGCACCCTCGTGCAGACCGGCGCCGTCCCCACCGTGCTGCGCCTGTCGGACGAGACCGAGACCGCGACGAACCTCGCGTTGCACGAACACATCGGTGCGACCGCCCCCACCGGATGCCTGGCCGTGACCACCGTCGAGGGCACCGCCGAACACGTACGAGCCCGCGCCGCGGAGGTCGACGCCCTGCTCTCGACCCTGGGCGGCACCGACCTCGGAGAAGAGCCGGCCCGCGCCTGGGAGCAGGGACGGTTCGACGCGCCGCACCTGCGCGACGCCCTGCTGCGGGTCGGGGCACTCGCCGAGACCCTCGAAACCGCCACCACGTGGAGCAATCTGGCGCGGCTGCGGACGGCGGTGACCGATGCGCTCACCGCCTCCCTGCAGGACCAGGGCACCCCGCCACTGGTGCTGTGCCACATCTCGCACACCTACCCCACCGGCGCGTCCCTGTACTTCACCGTCGTGTGCGCGCAGACGGACGATCCCCTCACGCAGTGGTCGGCGGCCAAGCGCGCCGCCACGGACGCGATCATGACAGCCGGCGGCACCGTCACCCACCACCACGCGGTCGGGCGCGACCATCGGCCGTGGATGGCCGACGAGATCGGGACTCTGGGCACCGGCCTGCTCCGCGCGGTCAAGGACGCACTCGACCCGCTCGGCATCCTCAACCCTGGAAAGCTGCTGCCGTGATCGAATCCGTCACCGTCCTGACGAACCCGGCCGCGGGCCCGCACACCGCGCGCGCGACGAGGTCCGCCACGGCCCGGCTGCGCGAACGGGGCCTGCGCGTCACCGAGATCGCCGGCGACACCCCGCAACACTCCCTCGAACTGGTGCGCCACGCCGTCGCCGAGGGAACCGGGGCACTCGTCGCGGTCGGCGGGGACGGGCTCGTCTGGCTCGCCTGGCAGGCGCTCGCGCAGACCGGGATTCCGCTCGGCATCGTCCCGGCCGGGACCGGCAACGACCTCGCCCGCGTCCTGCACGTGCCGTCGGATCCGGTGGCGGCGGCCGACGTGATCGCCGACGGGGCCACGCGGACGATCGACCTCGGAAGGGTCCGGGCGCCCGGGCGGCCGGACCACTGGTTCGGCACCGTGCTCGCCAGCGGATTCGACTCCCTGGTCACCGACCGCGCCAACCGGATGCGCCGGCCGCGCGGCCGGCTGCGCTACAACGTCGCGATGGTCGCGGAACTGGCGAATCTCCGCCTGCTGCCGTATCGCATCACGCTGGACGGCGACGACCTCGACGTGGCGGCGACGATGGTGGCCGTGGGCAATGCCTCCACCTACGGGGGCGGCATGCGCATCGCGCCGGACGCGCGTCTCGACGACGGCCTCCTCGACGTCGTGATCGTGACCTCTGCCAACCGGACCCGCCTGCTGCGCCTGTTCCCCACCGTCTACCGCGGCACCCACGTCGACCTGGACGAGGTGAGCGTGCACCGCGCCCGGCGGGTGCGGCTCGAGTGTCCCGGCATCTCCGCCTACGCGGACGGCGAACCGCTCGGACCGCTGCCCGTGGACGTCGAGGCCGTGCCCGGTGCCGGAGTCGTCCTCGTACCCGGCGGTCAGCCCCCGAACGTGTAGAGCTCGAACCCGGCGGCCCGTTCCACCGCGAACCCGGGCAGAGCGGCCGTGGCCGACTCCACCTGCGCCCGGGCCTGGTCGAGCACGGGGGTGGGCGCGAGTGCCTCGAGATAGCGGCGGTGCTCGGCGAGGGACGCGACGCCGTCCTCGACGGTGTCGGTGACGTCCACTCCGTGAGTGGGAGACGTGGTGCTCACCGCCACCCACCGCACCCCCGGCCACGGCGGCAGACCCTGCTCGGCCAGGTCCGGGAAGATCCACTCGTTCGCCGCGTCGGTGACCGCGTCGAGCACGCTCAGCCCCAGGGCACGGTGGTCGGCGCTGTTGAGGACGCCGGGGAACCACGTGAGCCCGAAGTTGCCGGTCACCACCATCTCGGGTCGGTGCCGCCGGATCGCCGCCGCAAGATCGCGGCGCAGGTCCGGCCCCGCCACCAGGCGGCCGTCGGGATGCCCGAGGAACTCGACCACCTCGACCCCGACGACCCGGGCGGATGCCCGCTCCTCCTGCTCGCGCAGCGGCCCGCACGCCGCCGGCGGCAGGCCCGCGATGCCGGCCTCGCCGCTGGTCGCCAGGACGTAGCGCACCTCCTTGCCCTGTCGGGTCCACCGCGCCACCGCGGACGCCGCGCCGTACTCGATGTCGTCGGGGTGCGCGGCGATCACGAGCGCCCGCTGCCAGTCCTCCGGTACCGGTTCCATTCGTCCACTATCGCCGATCACGATGCGGGGGTGGGGGCCTCGCGCATACTGGACGGCGTGTCGTGGTCCGGGCTCGTCGAAGCAGCGCTCGACGTGCGGTTGACGACGACGGCGGCGGCCGTGGTGTTCACCGTCCTCACCGTCGCGGGCCTGGCCGCCCTGGCCGCGCGACGGCACCGCCGCTGGCTCCTGACGGGGATTCCGACGGCCGTCGCGCTGACCCTGGTGCTGGTGGTGCTCGCCGCCGTCCTCGTCGAGCAGGTGTGGCGACCGTTCCCGGATCGGTTGCCTCGGGATGTGTACGCGTGGACCGCCGTCGCCGTCCTCGCCGTCGCGCTCCTGGCCGGCCGGTGGCTCGTCCGCCGCCGGGACCGGGCGCGTCCGCTCGTCGCGGCCGGCCTCGTCGTCGCCGCACTGGCGGTGGTGGTGGCGGGTGCGGGGCGGATCAACGCGGTGTTCGACGCCTACCCCACCGTGCGTTCCGCCCTCGGCATGACCGACTACCGCACCGTGCCGCTCGACGCGGCCCTGGCACCGGCCACGGCGACGGTCGCTCGGCGGCCGCTGTCCGAGACCTGGTCGCCCCCGGCCGATCTGCCCGCGACCGGCGCGGTGACGACCACCCCGATCCCCGGCGCAGTCTCGGGATTCCGCGCCCGCGACGCGCGGATCTACCTGCCACCCGCCTACTTCGCCGACCCGCGCCCCGAACTCCCGGTGCTGGTGCTGCTCGCCGGCCAGCCCGGCAGCACCGACGACTGGCTGATCGGGGGCCGGCTGCCGCAGATCATGGACGCGTTCGCGGCCGGGCACGAGGGGCTGGCACCGGTCGTCGTGCTCGCCGACGGCACCGGCGGCCAGTTCGACAACCCGCTGTGCGCCGATTCCCGTCTCGGCAACGCCGCGACCTACCTGGCGCTCGACGTGCCCGCCTGGGTCCGCGAGCACCTGCAGGTCGACGACGATCCGGCGGGCTGGGCGATCGGCGGGCTCTCGTACGGAGGCACGTGCGCGTTGCAGCTCGCGACCGCCCGCCCCGAGGTGTACCCCACGTTCCTCGACTTCTCCGGCCAGGCCGAGCCGACCCTCGGCGATCGGGACCGCACGATCCGCGAGGTGTTCGGCGGCGACACGGAGGCATTCGCGCGGAACAACCCTGCCGACCTGCTGGCCCGCAACCGCTACCCCGGCTCGGCAGGGGCGTTCGTCGTGGGCCTCGACGACAGCGAATACCGTTCGGGAATCGAACAGCTCACGACGGCGGCCCGGGCCGCCGGCATGGACGTCCACCTCACGGAACTGCCGGGAGCGCACAGCTTCGCGGTGTGGTCCGCCGGACTCGAGAAGGAGCTGCCGTGGCTCAGCCGCCGACTCGGCCTCGTCGCCCCGTGATCGCGCGCAGCGGCGCGGCGCTGCGCCGGGCCCCCGTCGCTCTGACCCTGCTCGCGGCGATGTGGGTGCTCGCGATCGCCACCGGGTCCGTGTGGCGCGGGCCGTCCCACGACCTGGCCCTCGACGTCTCCCTCGGCACCCGTAGCTTCGGCGAGGGGCATCCGTGGGTGCTCTGGACGTCCGGGCTCTTCGCGTCCGGCCTGGGCGAGTACGTCCTGTCGAGCGTGGCGATCCTCGCCGTCGCGGTGCCGGTGGAGAACCGCCTCGGCAGCCGCAGATTCGCACTCGCCGCGGCGCTCTCGCAGGGTGCGGGTGCCGCGCTCGCCCTGCTGGTGGCGCTGCTGGCGTCGACCGTGCCGAACTCGTGGGGCTTCGAGCTGCACGGGCACCTGACCGAGGATCCCCTGCCGTGGGTGCTCGGCACCCTGCTCGCCGCCACCGCGGCGATGGGTACGCTGTGGCGGCGCCGCATCCGCACCCTGGTGCTGGTGTTCCTCGTGACGAGCGCCCTGTTCGCGGGGCACCTGCAGGACGTGGTGCGGCTCTGCGCGGCGCTGGCAGGCCTGTTCCTCGGACCCGTGCTGTTCGGCCGCGCGGCCCGGGGCCCGGCGCTCGGCGGCACCGTGCGGGAGCGTCGCACCCTCGTGGCGCTGGTGGTCGCCGCCAGCGTCCTCGGCCCGATCCTGGCGGCGTTCTCCCCCCACGCCATCGGGCCGCTCTCGGCGCTGCGGGAGTTGTTCGACCAGGTCCCGTACAGCGCACGGGAACTGGTCGACATCTGCGCCGACCCGGCCCTGCGCGACGAGTGTCGCAAGGGGCGGCAGGCGCTGCGCCTGTCCGGGATCGGACCGCTGGTGATGAACCTGATGCCGTCGGCGGTGCTGCTCGTGGGAGCGGAGGGACTGCGCCGGGGCCGCCGCGCCGCGTGGCTGCTCTCGGTGTGGGGGCACGTCGCCCTGATCGCGGTGGCCGCCGTCAGCGCGGTCGTGCAGATCACCGAGCAGGAGGAGACCCGGTCGCTGCTGTACGGCACCCGCCGCACCAGCTCGGTGTACATGGAACTCGCTCCGCTGCTGGCCCTCGTCGCGGTGCTCGTGCTGCTGCTGATGACCCGCCGGCTGTTCGGGGTGCGCGCCCCGCGCGGGACGTATCCGCGGGTGTGGCTGGGCACCGCCGCCGCGGCGGGTGCCGCGCTCGTCACCTACGTGGGGGTGGGGGCGCTGCTCGCCGACGGCTTCGACCGCGACCCCGGCGGCGCCACGCTGGTGCGCGACGCGCCGCGACGTCTCGTCCCACCCGTGTATCTGCAGCTGTTCGAGCCGCCGGTACTGCCGCTGACCCCGGCCGCCACGCTGCTGTTCGAGTGGGTGGGGGTGCTGGTGTGGGCCGCGTTCTGCCTGTTGATGGTCCGGAGCTTCCTGGTCCCCGCTCTCGGGCACGATCCCGGCGACGAACACCGGGTGCGTGCACTGCTGCACTCCCCCGGCGGCACCTCGCTGTCGTGGATGACGACGTGGCCCGGCAACCACTACTGGTTCGGCGAGGACGGCCGGCACGCCGTGGCCTACCGCGTGCACTCGGGTGTCGCCCTGACCACGGGCGACCCGGTGGGTGATCCGGCCGGCCTGGAGAACGCGATCGACGAGTTCGCCGCGTACTGCCTCGGCAACGGCTGGACCCCGTGCTTCTACTCCGTCGGGGAGGACACCGCCGCGATCGCCCGGGACCACGGCTGGAGCTGTCTGCGGGTGGCCGAGGAGACGGTCGTCGCGCTTCCCGGCCTCGCGTTCAAGGGCAAGAAGTTCCAGGACGTCCGCACCGCCCTCAACCGCGCCGCCAAGGACGGCGTGGAGGCGCGGTGGACGACGTTCACCGAGGCGCCGTTGCCGATGACGGAGCAGATCGTCGAGATCTCCGAGGAATGGGTCGCCGACAAGGGCCTCCCCGAGATGGGCTTCACCCTCGGTGGGCTCGAGGAACTGCGCGACCCCGAGGTGCGGCTGCTCCTGGCGATCGACGCGGACGACCACGTGCACGCCGTGACGTCGTGGATGCCGGTCTACCGGGACGGCGCCCTGGTCGGCCTGACCCTCGACTTCATGCGCCGCCGCTCCGACGGCTTCCGTCCCGCGATGGAGTTCCTCATCGCCTCGGCCGCCATGTCCGCGCAGGAACAGGGCCTCGAGTTCCTCAGCCTGTCCGGCGCGCCGCTCGCCGGCGCCGACCCGTCGGCCGGCGCCCTCGACCGCGGCGCCCTCGACCGCGGCGCGCTCGACGCGCTGCTCGACCTGCTGGGCCGCACCCTCGAGCCGGTCTACGGCTTCCGGTCGCTGCTCGCCTTCAAGGCGAAGTTCCAGCCGCAGCACCGGCCCATGTACCTGGTGTTCCCGGACGCCGCGGCCCTGCCCACGATCGGCATCGCCGTCGGTCATGCGTACCTGCCCGACGTGTCGCTCGGGCAGGGTCGCCGGCTGCTCGCACAGTTGCTGCGGCGCTGAGCCGCCGCGACCACATCACACGTGGGTGATGTGGTCGTCCTTGCTGCCGGCCACGGCCTTGTACAGCATGTAGCCGCCGAAGATCAGCGCGCTCACCACGAGAATCCCGAACAGGTGCTCCGCGAGCGCCCCGACCACCACGAGGGCGATCCACACCAGCGCCACCACACCCACGATCTTCCAGAACATCGTCTTCTCCTTGCGTCGTTGCCGTTCGTTGTCGATCGTGACACCCCACGGTCGGAAAAACACCAGGTCAACGCAGAGATCAGGGAAAGATGGGTGGTTACCCGGAGGCCGGTGCGGCCCTGTTCGGGGGCCGGCCCGGAGCGGGGTGGTGAGAAGGAGCACGCCGCGGCGACATACCCTCGACAGGTTCGGTCCCCTCGTCAGAAGGCTGAGAATCGTGTCCTCGACCCGCCGCACGCCCGCCCGCGACCTGGCGCAGATCGCCGTGTTCGCCGCCCTGATCATCGCTCTGGGTCTGCCCGGGCAGATCACCGTCGGCTCGTCGGGCGTGCCGATCACGCTGCAGACGCTGGGCGTGATGCTCGCCGGGGCGCTGCTCGGCGTCCGCAAGGGCGTGCTGTCGGTGGCCACGGTGATCGTGCTGGGCCTGGCGCTGCCGGTGCTCGCCGGGGGACGCACGACCCTCACGGCGCTGGCCGGCCCGACGGTCGGCTTCCTGCTCGGCTGGCTTCCCGCCGTCGCGGTGATCGGCTGGCTCTCGGCGCGCATGCTGCCCCGCTACCGGGTGCTGCCGGGCATCGCCGTCAACGTCCTCGGTGGCATCGTCGTGCTCTACGTCTTCGGTATCGCCGGCATGCTCGCACGCACCGATCTCACGCTGTGGGCGGCGCTGAGCGCGAACGCCACCTTCCTGCCCGGTGACCTGCTCAAGGCCGTCGTCGCGGCGGTCGTCGCCGCCCAGGTGCACCGCGCCTACCCGGCCCTGCTCAGCCCGAGCGCACCGGCACGCCCGGCCACCGACCCCGCGCGCTGAGCGCCGGGCCGGGCACGACCGCATGAGCGAGATCCGCTTCCGGCAGGTGGGCCACGCCTACGGTGAGCGCACCGTCCTCGACGGCATCGACGTGACCCTCACCGAGCGCCGCGTCGGGATCGTCGGCGCCAACGGCAGCGGCAAGTCCACCCTGGCCCGGATGATCAACGGGCTGGTGATCCCGACCTCCGGCACGGTCACGGTGGACGGCCTGGACACCGCCCGCAAGGCCCGCGAGGTGCGCCGGCGCGTGGGATTCGTCTTCACCGATCCCGACCATCAGATCGTGATGCCCACGGTCGCGGAAGACGTCGCCTTCTCCCTGCGCCGCAGCGGACTGAGCAAGGCCGAGCGCGCGGAGCGGGTACGGCGGGTGCTCGCCGACTTCGGACTGGCCGGGCACCACGACCACCCGAGTCACCTGCTCTCCGGCGGACAGAAGCAGCTCCTGGCCCTCGCGGCGATCATGGTCACCGATCCGCAGGTGCTGGTGGCGGACGAGCCCACCACGCTGCTGGATCTGCGCAACGCCCGGCTGATCGCGCGGACCTTCGCCGCCCTCGAACAGCAACTGGTGGTGGTCACCCACCATCTGGACCTGCTGACCGGCTTCGACCGGGTGCTCGTCGTCGACGGTGGGCGCGTCGTCGCCGACGACACACCCGGCCCGGCGATCGACTACTACCGCAGGCTGGTCGCGTGAGCACCCTGGGCTTGTACCATCGCGCGGCGTCGCCGTTGCACCGGGCGCCCGCGGGCCCGAAGCTGCTGGTCACCGCGGTGCTCATCGTCGCGCTCACGGTGTGGATGCGGCAACCGTGGCAGGTGCCGGTGGCCGGGGCGGTCGTGCTCGGGCTCTACCTGCTGGCGCGGATCCCGCCCCGGCCCGCGCTGCGACAGCTCCGGCCGCTGTTGTGGATGCTCGTGGTGATCGCGGCGTTCCAGGTGCTGCTCGCCGGCTGGGAGCGGGCGGTGGTGGTCTCCGGTCAGCTGCTGGTTGCCGTGGCCCTCGCCGCGCTGGTGACGCTGACCACCCGGGTGAGCGACATGCTCGATGCGATCGTGGCGGGGCTGGGCCCGTTCCGGCGGGTCGGCGTGGATCCGGAGCGGGTCGGCCTCGTGCTGGTGATGACCGTCCGGGCCGTCCCGATGCTCGGCGGGATCGTCGCGCAGGTGACCGAGGCACGCAAGGCCCGCGGGCTCGGCTTCTCGCTACGGGCCCTGGCGGTGCCCGTCGTCGTGGGGGCGTTGCTGACCGCGGAGGCGATGGGCGAGGCCCTCGTCGCCCGCGGCCTGGACGACTGAGCCACCGGGACGACGTCAGTACCGGTAGCGGCCCTCGATCTGCCGGATCTCCCGCCACGACTGGGCCCAGCTCTCGAGCCGGTCCGAGGCCGAGATCAGCTCGGCGCGCTGGCGGTCGAGCAGGGCCATCGAACGGGTTCCGTCGGGGGCCGCCGCGAGCCGGGCCGCGGCGGCGACGAGTTCCTCGAATTGGTCGACGCCCGTGTCGAGTCGCTGTCCGGCGGCCGCGACGGCCGCCCCGAGGTGCGCCCCGGCGGCGGCGCTGTCCCGGGCGGCGGATTCGAGCGCGACCACATCCACCGCGACGGCCTCGAGCGCGTCGGAGGCCTCCCGGGCGGCCGCGGCGATCTCCTCGAGGTCGTCGGCGGCGACGGTGCGGGAACGAGCCAGCACCGTCAGCAGCTGGGCGAGGCTCTGTTCGTCGCTCGCCAGCCGGGCCATCGGGGCCCGCGCGACGGAACCCGACGGCGGCAGGGCCCGGCGGGCGGGTGCCGGCGGCGGCAGCGGCACGGCGTCGAGGCGCCGGAAGGTACGCACCGCCAGCACGGCGGGCACGACGAGCGCGGCGGTCGTCCCGCCGGTGGCGACGATGGTCCAGTCGGGGGCCGACGCGGCCACCAGCGTCGCGGTGCCGACACCGCTCATTCCGGAGGCTGCGCCGAACAGGCGGGCACGCCGGCGGGCGCGGCGCTTCTTGCGGCGCACCCGGGCCGCGGGGTCGTTCCAGCGGCGCGCCGCCTCGACCACGCTGCCGGTCATGTCCCGGAGCGCAGCCGCGGCCGGACCGGGGAACTGTCCGGTCCGGCCGCGTGCGGGTGTGTTCATTGCGTTGCCGCGTTTCTGCCGTCTGCCATCGACCCCGGCGCTACTGCGAGCCGGCGCTTCCCGCCGCCGACGGCGGTTCCTTGGTGGGGTTGACCGCGGGGGTCGCGGGTGCCGCCGCGCCGGGCAGCGCCTCGCCCTTCATGGAGGCCCGGATCTGCTCGAGACGGCTGTGGCCGGCCATCTGGACGGTGGCCTGCTGGACCTCGAGCATCCGGCCGTGCACCGAGTTCTGCGCGAGCTCGGCGGATCCGAGCGCGGTGGCGTAACGACGCTCGATCTTCTCGCGGACCGCGTCGAGACTCGGCGTGGTGCCGGGCGCGGCGAGCGTCGAGTCCATCGAGCGCAGGGACTCGCTCACGCGCTCCTGCATCTTGGCCTGCTCGAGCTGGCTGAGCAGCTTGGTGCGCTCGGCCACCTTCTGCTGGAGAGCCATCGCGTTCTGCTCGACGGCCTTCTTCGCCTGCGCCGCGGCCTGCAGCGACTGATCGTGCAGCACCTTCAGATCCTCGACGGACTGCTCGGCGGTCACCAGCTGGGCCGCGAACGCCTCCGCGGCGTTCGTGTACTGGATGGCCTTCTCGGTGTCGCCGGCGGCGTTGGCCTGATCCGCCATGAGCACGGCCTGCCGCGCGCTCGCGTTGAGCTTCTCGACCTCGTCGAGCTGACGGTTGAGTTTCATCTCGAGCTGACGCTGATTGCCGATGACGGACGCGGCCTGCTGGGACAGTGCCTGGTGCTGGCGCTGCGCGTCCTCGATCGCCTGCTGAATCTGGACCTTCGGATCGGCCTTCTCATCGATCTTCGAGTTGAAGAGCGCCATCAGGTACTTCCAACCCTTGACGAACGGATTAGCCATGGGAGTGATCCTGCCTCCATCTGGTACGCCGCGGCGAACGCGACCCGGTGCGCGGCCCTCGCGCACCGTTTCCGGTCGGCCGTGTGATCCCCGCGTACCCGGCCGCCGTGTGTCCCGAGCCACCCCCCGGTGGTGACCCGAATTGTGTCGCTTTCGGCCGCGTCCGGCCAGGCCGGCGCGGTCCGTCCTCCATGTTATGCGGCGGCCAGCGCGCGTGCCGCCGGCGGCGGGATCACCACACGCGTGTCCTGCGCCACGAGCGCCGCGTGCTCGGCGGCGCGGGCGTCCGAGTCCCGGGACTTCGGCTCGGCCCCGAGACCTGCCGCCGCCCCGACCGGGGTCCGGCCGCGGGCGGGAACCGCATCGGCAAGCGACTCGCTGACGTCGAAGAGCACGTCGGACAAGGGGACGTCGAGGGCGTCGCAGATCGCGGCGAGCAGTTCGCTCGACGCCTCCTTGCGCCCGCGTTCGATCTCGGAGAGGTAGCCGAGGCTGACCCGGGCGCTGCTGGAGACCTCACGCAGGGTGCGGCTCTGCGAAACGCGGGTGCGCCGAAGACTGTCACCGATTGCCTCACGCAACAACAGCGCCATCCCATCCTCCTTCGTCCGTCGTCGCTCAACCCGTCAACGCACGACGCACGTCGCCGGGTTCCCGGCTCCCCGCCCGGGCACGAAAACCCTGCCGGGCGCGGCTCCGCACGGGTCCGGCTGCCACCGGTACCGCGGTGTCAAGACACTACATCCCCGCGGCGCCGCGCACGCGGGTGAGTAGGCCCGACACGGCGGCACGGGCAGCCCCGGCCCGGATGTCCCACCGGTCCCCGCGCACCGGCGGGCGGGTGACCACCGTGCCGCCCGGCCCGGCGATCCCGAGATACAGCGTGCCCGGCGGGTGCCCGTCCTGCGGATCCGGTCCGGCCACGCCGGTGATGCCCACGCCCCACGTCGCTCCGCAGCGAGTCGCTGCGCCCTCGGCCAGGGCCGCGGCGGTGGACTCGGAGACCGGCCCGTCCGCCGCGAGCCGTTCCGGGTCCACGCCGCCCAGGGTGGACTTGAGGTCGGTGGCGTAGACGATCAGCCCCCCGCGCAGCACCACGCTGGCGCCGGGTACCCCGGCGATCGTCGCCGCAATCAGCCCGGCCGTGAGTGATTCGGCCGTGGCCACCGTCTGCCGCCGCGCGGCCAGGGTCGCGACCAGGTCCGCGGCCGCGGTGCCGGGAACGAGCGGGTCGGGCACCGCCTCACTCCCCGTGCTGTTGTTCGACGCGGTGCACCCCGGCGCGCAGTCGCGCCGCCTGGACCACGTAGTCGATGCCGGTGCCCACCGTCAGGATCACCGCGAGTCCCATGAGGGCGACGGCGAAGGGCATCGCCGCCTCCGGCAGCGGGAGCAGGTACAGCACGATCGCGAGCGTCTGGACCAGGGTCTTGGCCTTCCCGCCGCGGCTGGCGGGGATCACCGCGTGCCGCAGCACGAAGAAGCGCAGCGCCGTGACGCCGAGCTCGCGGGCCGCGATGATGCCGGTCACCCACCACGACAGGTCACCGAGCAGCGACAGGCCCACGAGGGCGGCGCCGATGAGCGCCTTGTCGGCGATCGGATCGGCGAGCTTGCCGAAATCGGTCACGAGTCCGTACTTGCGGGCGAGCTGTCCGTCGATGCGGTCCGTGATCGCCGCGACGGCGAACACACCCGTCGCGGCGATGCGCCACGCGACGTCGTGACCGTCGCCGACGAACAGCACCAGAAGGAAGACCGGCACCAGAACGATCCGCAGCATGGTGAGGATGTTGGCGATGTTCCACAGCGGGACCGGCTCCGCGGCCGCGGGGGCATGCGGCCCGGGAGCCGCCGCCGCACCGCCGGTTCCGGCCACCTCCGGATGCGGCGCGCTCACGCCGGCCTCCGCGCCACGGACGTCGCCGCAGGACGAGGCGGACCCGGGTCCGCCGGGGCGACACGTGAGCATGGGGATCCGACCGGCACACGGACACAATATCGGTAGAGCGACCGGCTACTGTTCACCACTATGACTTCGCGGACGACGGACCAGGGGACTCACGACCGCATCCTCGTACGACGTGCGCGAACCGGCGACATTCCGGAGATCAAGCGGCTGGTCGACATCTACTCGGGCAAGATCC
Organism: Rhodococcus aetherivorans; assembly: GCF_011058165.1. Lineage (GTDB taxonomy): Bacteria > Actinomycetota > Actinomycetes > Mycobacteriales > Mycobacteriaceae > Rhodococcus > Rhodococcus aetherivorans. Next base: position 42,304 of record NZ_JAALEG010000020.1, on the reverse strand, counting down.
TCCTGGAGAAGAACCTCGTCACGCTGTACGAGGCCGTGCAGGAGTTCTGGGTGGCCGAGACGACGGGCACCGTGGTCGGCTGCGGGGCCCTGCACGTGCTGTGGTCCGACCTGGGCGAGATCCGGACCGTCGCGGTGGATCCCCGGGTCAAGGGTCGCGGGGTCGGCCACCTCGTGGTGTCCCGCCTGATCGACGTCGCCCGCGAACTCGAACTCGAACGGCTGTTCGTGCTCACGTTCGAGGTCGAGTTCTTCGGCCGGCACGGATTCACCGAGATCGACGGCACACCCGTCACCGCCGAGGTGTACGCGGAGATGTGCCGCTCGTACGACACCGGTGTCGCCGAGTTCCTGGATCTGAGCTACGTCAAACCGAACACCCTCGGAAACACCCGGATGCTGCTCACGCTCTGAGCCGCCCCCTTCCGCCCACCTGTCACGAATGCGAGGACCCATGCCCCTGTTCGCCGTCGAGTACACCTACTCCGAGGCCACCGCGAGCGGCCGCGACGAGCACCGGCCCGCCCACCGCGGCTGGCTCGGCGAACTCGTCGAGGCCGGGACGGTGCGCGCGACCGGCCCGTGGGCCGACGGGTCCGGCGCACTGATCCTCGTCGAGGCCGCGGACGAGCCCGCGGTGCGGGAGGTCATGGCTCAGGATCCGTTCGCCCGTCAGGGGCTGCTCGACGAGGTCCGGATCACGCAGTGGCTCCCGGTGATGGGCGTCTTCAACGACTGACGCCCGTCACCGGCGCGGCGGGAAGGTCAGGTGAGGTCGGCCTTCTCGCTGCGCGTCTTGAGCAGGCTCGCGACGGTCGTCACCACCAGCACGCCGACGATCACGCCCAGCGACAGCCAGGTCGAGATCTCCGGCACCGCGACGTGCTCACCGCCGTTGACGAACGACAGGGTGTTCTCGTGCAGCGCGTGCAGCACCAGCTTGACGCCGATGAACGCGAGGATCACGGACAGGCCGTAGGACAGGTAGACCAACCGCTCGAGCAGACCGCCGATGAGGAAGAACAGCTGCCGCAGGCCCATCAGGGCGAACGCGTTGGCGGTGAACACCAGGTAGGGCTCGCTGGTGAGGCCGTAGATCGCCGGGATCGAGTCGAGCGCGAACAGGATGTCGGTGAAGCCGATGGCGGCGAGGGCGAGCAGCATCGGGGTGGCGAAGCGCTTGCCGTCGATCCGGGTGAACAGCTTGTCGCCGTGGTACTCGTCGGTGGTCGGGTACACCTTGCGGACCAGCGAGACGATGCGGTTCTCCCGCTCCTTCTCGTGCTCGACCTCGTCTCCGTGCTCGCGGATCAGCTTGATCGCGGTGTAGATGAGGAACGCCCCGAACAGGTAGAACACCCAGCTGTAGGCGTTGATGGCCGCGGCACCCACGGCGATGAACGCCCCGCGCATCACGAGCGCCAGGACGATGCCGATCGTGAGCACCTTCTGCTGGTACTCGCGCGGCACCGCGAAGGTCGACATGATGATGACGAACACGAACAGGTTGTCGACGCTGAGGGCCTTCTCGGTGACGTAACCGGCGAAGTACTCACCGCCGTACGTCGGCCCCCAGATCGCGAACACCACGACGCCGAACACCACGGCGAGGCCGATGAACACCGCCGACCAGAAGCCTGACTCGCGCAGCGACGGCGCGTGCGGTTTGCGGACGTGGGCGTAGAAGTCGAAGACGAAGAGCCCGAGAATCACCAGGATGGTGACGATCCAGGTGAGCGGGGTGACATGCATCGGCAGATATTCCTCCGGTAGGTACAGCTAACCACCGGAGGTCTCTCCCACCTCGGATCGCAGCTCGACGGTGCGGCTTCGAGGTCGGCAGCCCCGGAACGACATCGGTGTCGCACGTGTTGACGGAACTGCCGCGGGTTAGGGGATACTCCCCTCCACGTCTCCCATTCAACCACACGCGGGTCGCGGCATCGAACCGTGCCGCCGGCCCTACTCCGCCGGCGCCGGCGCCGCCCCGTCCCCGCCGCCGCGGATCGAGAACAGCAGGCCGTCGAGTTCCTCCGGTTTGACCAGGACCTCCCGCGCCTTGGACCCCTCGCTGGGACCGACGACGCCGCGGGTCTCCATCAGATCCATCAGCCGACCCGCCTTCGCGAAGCCGACGCGCAGCTTGCGCTGCAGCATCGACGTCGAACCGAACTGGCTCGACACCACCAGCTCGACCGCCTGCAGGAGAACGTCGAGGTCGTCGCCGATGTCGGGGTCGACGTCCTTCTTCTCGCCCGCCTTCGCCGTCGTGACGCCCTCGGTGTACTCCGGTTCCTTCTGGTTCTTGGCGAAGTCGACGACGGCCGCGATCTCCTCGTCGGTGATGAACGCGCCCTGCATCCGGATCGGCTTGCCGGCGCCCATCGGCAGGAACAGGCCGTCGCCCATGCCGATGAGCTTCTCGGCACCGGGCTGGTCGAGGATGACCCGGGAGTCGGTCAGCGACGACGTGGCGAACGCGAGCCGCGACGGCACGTTCGTCTTGATCAGGCCGGTCACGACGTCCACCGAGGGCCGCTGCGTGGCGAGCACCAGATGGATGCCGGCGGCGCGGGCCTTCTGGGTGATCCGCACGATCGCGTCCTCCACGTCGCGCGGGGCCGTCATCATCAGGTCGGCGAGCTCGTCGACGATCGCCAGGATGTACGGGTAGGGCCGGTAGACGCGCTCGCTGCCGAGCGGCGCGGTGATCTCGCCGGACCTGACCTTGGTGTTGAAGTCGTCGATGTGCCGCACCCGGTTGGCCTGCATGTCCTGGTAGCGCTGTTCCATCTCCTCCACCAGCCACGCGAGGGCGGCGGCCGCCTTCTTCGGCTGGGTGATGATGGGCGTGATCAGGTGCGGGATGCCCTCGTAGGGCGTGAGCTCGACCATTTTCGGGTCGATGAGGATCATCCGGACCTCGTCCGGCGTGGCGCGCACGAGCAGCGACACCAGCATCGAGTTGACGAAGCTCGACTTGCCGGAGCCGGTGGAGCCGGCGACCAGCAGGTGCGGCATCTTCGCCAGGTTCGCGCAGACGAAGTCGCCCTCGATGTCCTTGCCGAGCCCGATCACCAGCGGGTGATGGTCCTTGCGGGTCGACGGTGCGGCGAGCACATCGGCGAGACGCACCAGCTCACGATCCGAGTTCGGGACCTCGATGCCGACCGCGGACTTGCCGGGGATCGGCGCGAGCAGTCGCACGTTGTCGGTGGCCACGGCGTAGGCGATGTTGCGGGCGAGTGCGGTGATCTTCTCGACCTTCACACCCGGGCCGAGTTCCACCTCGTACCGCGTGACCGTCGGGCCGCGGGTGAAGCCGGTGACGGCGGCGTCGATCTTGAACTGCTCGAGCACCTCGGTGATGGCCTCGATCATCTGATCGTTCGCCGAACTGTGCTGCTTGGGTGGGTCGCCCTCGAGCAGCAGCCCGAGCGACGGCAGGGTGTAGTCGCCCTCGACCACCCGATCGGGCACGAGCGGCTCGAGCTTGTCGTCGGCGGGTGGCTCCTCCGCCGGCGGGACCGGTGCGGGGGCCGCCTTGGGCCGGGTGCGGGCCCGCGGCGGTTCCGGCGCCGGTTCGGGTTCGGGTGCCGGCGACGTGGCGGGCGCCGGATCCGGCTCCCACAGGGGCAGCACCTCGGTGCGGGCGTCGCCGTCGAACTCGTCCGTGGGGTAGTTCTCGACCGGGGTGCGCCGCCGGGTCCGGGTGCGCCGCTCGACGGGATAGCCGTCGGCGTCGAACAGGGTCGGGTCGCGCTCCGGGTCGTAGCCGCCGGCAGGGTCCGGGTCGTACTCGCCGTACTCGTCGTCGGCTCGGTAGTGCAGACCGAAGTAGTCGCGGAACATGCCGGGCAGTTCCCGGATCGTCGTGCCGGTGAGCAGCAGGATCCCGAAGCCGGCCGCCATCAGCAGCAACGGAACCGACAGCCACACCGTCAGACCGTCGGTGAGGGGTCCGCCCACCAGGTAGCCGACGAACCCGGCGCCGCCCTCGCGGCCCGGGCCGTCGTCCGGCATACCCGAGGCGATGTGCCACAGGCCGAGTGCGGGAAGCGCGACGAGCAGCGACCCGAGGACGAGCCGGGGCCGGATCTCCGGCCGCGGCTCGGTGCGCATGAGGACGACGGCGATCACGAGGCCGGCCAGCGGCAGCACCGCGCTGGCGCCGCCGACGACCGCGCGGACTGCGGTCTCGAGCCAGCCCCCGAGCGGGCCACCGACCGCGAACCAGACGGTGCCGGCGACGACGACGCTCGCGGCGATGAGCCCGAGGGCGATGCCGTCGCGGCGGTGGCCGTGCTCGACCTCCGTCACCCTGCCCATCGTGCGGGTGGTGGCGCCCACACCGCGGGCGATCATCGTCCAGCCGCTCCCGATCCCGCGACCGAGCGTGTGCAGGACGCTGCCCCGCGACGAGCGGGCGGGCGCCTTGCGCCGGGGGGTGGTGGCGCGGGCCGGGCGCCGCGCGGCCGGTTGCCGGCGGGTCGTCGGGGCGGGCTTGCGGGTGCTGCTCTTCGTCCGCGACGACGAGCCCGCGGCGGCGGACGAGCCGCGCGCGCCCGACCTCGACCGTGAGGTCGTTGACGACGATCCGCGGGCACCCGACTTTCCTGCCATACCCGTCAGGTTAGTCGCAATGTCCACAACCGAACCATCCGCAACACCGGCATCAGCCGCACGCGGTGGTCACACCGGCGCCGGGACGGATCAGATGCCGCGACCGGATGCGGCGACCTCCGCGACGTCGGCCGCCTCCCCGGACGTCTCGACGCGCACCTCGTCACGGCCGAACGCATGCAGGAGCAGCTCGGCGGGTTCGCCGCGCAGGACCACGGTGCGCGGCCCGCGACGCCGGACCGTCGCGCGGGTGCCGTCGGGGCGTTCGAACACCACCGTGACGTCGGTGCCGCGATAGCCGCGCCGGCCGACCTGCCGGGCCATCTGCCACAGGCGGTCCTGGGTCGACGGGTCGAGCGGTCGCGGCTCCCACCCGGGCGCGGCGCGCCGCACGTCCTCGTGGTGGACGAACATCTCCGCGGCATTGGCGAGTCCGTCGACGAGGTACAGCGGCGACCATATCGGCGGTCCGGACTCGATGTCGGCGAGCAGTTGCTCCCACGACCCTCCCGCCGCCTCGGCGCGCACCCGCTCGGTGTGCCCGGCCAGGGGTGGCAGGACGATGCCCGGCATCGTGTCGATCCGGCGTTCGCGGACCACGAGGTGGGCGGCGAGGTCCCGGGCGGTCCAGTCCCCGCACAGGGTGGGGGCGTCGGGACCGGTCCGTGTCATGGTGCGGACGAGTGCGTGTCGTTCGTCACGGGCGAGGCTCACGCGGCCCACTGTAGTGCCGGACCGTCCGGTAGCGCCGGACCGTCCGGCACGGCAGGGTGCGGTTGCGCCGGCGCGGCTACGCCGGGCCCGGGACGGTGATCACCGTCGGCACGATCATCGGCCGGCGACGGTAGGTGTCGGACACCCAGCGCCCGACGACACGGCGGATCGCCTGGGCGATGCGGTGGGCGTCGTCGATACCCTCGGCGGCGAGCTCGTTGAGGACCTTGTCCACGAGTTGCGCGGCCTCGGAGAGCGCTCCCGGGTCGTCGGAGAAGCCGCGGCCGGACACCCCCGGGGTGCTCACGGCGCGACCGTTCTCGTCCACGGCGACGGAGATGGAGATGAAGCCGCCCTCGCCGAGGATCAACCGGTCCGACAGGGTCGATTCGCCGACGTCACCGACGGACAGGCCGTCGACGTAGACGTGGCCGACGGGTACCTGTCCGACGATCTCCGCGAGCCCGTCGACGAGGTCGACGACCACGCCGTCCTCGGCGAGCACGATCCGGTCCCGCGGCACCCCGGTCGCCTCGGCCAGCGCCGCGTTGGCCCGCAGGTGCCGCCATTCGCCGTGCACCGGCATCGCATTCGTCGGGCGCACCGCGTTGTACAGGTACAGCAGCTCGCCCGCGGAGGCGTGGCCGGAGACGTGCACCTTCGCGTTCTGCTGGGTGACGACGGTGGCGCCTCGCTTGGCGAGGCCGTTGACGACCGCGAACACCGAATTCTCGTTGCCCGGGATCAGGGAGGAAGCCAGGATGACGAGATCGTCGGCCTTGATGTTGATCTGGCGGTGCTCGCCGCGCGCCATGCGCGACAGCGCGGACAGCGGTTCACCCTGCGAGCCGGTGGAGATCAGCACGAGCCGGTTGTCGGGCAATGTCGCGGCGGTGTCGAGATCGACGACGAGCCCGTCCGGCACCCGCAGGTAGCCGAGGTCCTGCGCGATCTGCATGTTGCGCACCATCGACCGTCCGACGAAGGCGATGCGGCGGTTGTACCGCCCGGCGACGTCGACGACCTGCTGGATGCGGTGCACGTGGCTGGCGAAGGACGCGACGATCACGCGCTGGGTGGCCTTGCCGATGACGTTGTCCAGGACGCCGCCGATCTCGCGTTCGGGCATCACGAAGCCCGGCACCTCGGCGTTGGTGGAGTCGACGAGGAACAGGTCGACGCCCTCGTCGCCGAGCCGGGAGAATCCGGCGAGGTCGGTGAGGCGGCCGTCGAGCGGCAACTGGTCGAGCTTGATGTCGCCGGTGTGCAGCACGAGCCCGGCCTCGGTGCGGACGGCGACGGCGAGCGCGTCCGGGATCGAGTGGTTGACGGCGAAGTACTCGCACTCGAACGGGCCGTGCGTGGTCTTGTCCCCCTCGACGACTTCGACGAGGTTGGGCCGCAGCCGGTGCTCGCGGCATTTCGCGGCGACGAGCGCGAGGGTGAACTTCGAGCCCACGACCGGGATGTCGGGACGCAGGCGCAGCAGGAACGGCACCGCCCCGATGTGATCCTCGTGGCCGTGGGTGAGGACGACGGCTTCGACGTCGTCCATGCGGTCCTCGATGTGCCGGAAGTCCGGCAGGATCAGGTCGACGCCGGGCTGCTGGTCCTCGGGGAAGAGCACGCCGCAGTCGATGACGAGGAGCCGGCCCTGATGCTCGAAGACCGTCATGTTGCGGCCGATCTCGCCGATGCCGCCGAGCGCGACGACGCGCAGGCCCTTCGGCGGCGCCTTCGGCGGGGTGCCGAGGCGCCCCGACATGTCCGCCACCTTGCGCGGATCGGGCCGCTGGGTGTTGGCCGAGGTCTGCACGGTCCGGCGCGCGGGCCGGCCGCTGGGCGGTCCGGCGTTGCGGGTGGCGCGGCCCCGGCCGCGCGACGGGCGGCTCACGCGAGCACCCCCGCGGCGTGCAGATCCGCGGCGAGCGCGTCGATCTGCGCAGAGGTCGGCGCCACCTGGGGCAGGCGCGGCTCGCCGACGTCGAGACCCATCAACCGCAGACCTGCCTTCGACGCGCTCACCCCGCCGAGGCGGGAGACGGCGCGCAGGATCGGCATGAGGCTCAGGTTGACCGCGCGGGCGCGGACGAGGTCGCCGGCCTGGAAGGCGTCGTACAGCTCGCGCAGCCGGCCGGGAACGAGATGCCCGATGACACTGACGAATCCGACGGCGCCGACGGACAGCCACGGCAGGTTCAGCGGGTCGTCGCCGGAGTAGAACTTCAGGTCGGTGGTGCCGATGAGCTCGGCACCGGCGTTGAGGTCGCCCTTGGCGTCCTTGACCGCCACGATGCGCGGATGCTCCGCGAGCCGGCGCAGCGTCTCCGTTTCGATCGGCACGACCGAGCGCGGTGGGATGTCGTAGAGCATGACCGGCAGGTCGGTGGCGTTCGCGACGGCCGTGAAGTGGGCGTAGAGCCCGGCCTGCGGCGGCCGCGAGTAGTACGGAGTGACGACGAGCAGGCCGTGGGCGCCGGCCCGCGCGGCGTCGCGGGCGAGTTCGACGCTGTGGGCGGTGTCGTTGCTGCCGGCGCCGGCGATGATCTTCGCGCGGTCCCCCACCGCGGCGAGCACGGCGCGCATCAGCTCGAGCTTCTCGTTCTCGGTGGTGGTCGGCGATTCGCCGGTGGTGCCCGCGAGAACCAGCGCATCGCAGCCGCCGTCGACCAGGTAGGCGGCAAGACGCACACCCGCGTCCACGTCGAGCTTGCCGTCGGCGGTGAACGGGGTCACCATCGCTGTGGCGATGGTGCCGAACGGAAGCTCGACAGCAGAAGCGGAATCACCGTTGGTCATGGTCAGAAGGCTACCGCGTGACGGGGGCTGTTCCACACACACCTGCCGGTCAGGTGTCGGCGGCGAAGGCGCTGGCGGCGACCTCGGAGCCGTCGGGCAGGCGGGTGATGGTGAAGTCGCCGAAGATGTTCGGCGCGGCGTCCTGCAGCTGACGCAGGCACTCGACGGCGAGGCGGCGGATCTCGACGTCGGCGTGCTCGGTCGCGCGCATGGCCACGAAGTGCCGCCAGGACCGGTAGTTGCCGGTGACGACGACGCGGGTCTCGGTGGCGTTGGGCAGCACCGATCGCGCGGCCTCGCGGGCCTGTTTCGCGCGGATCGGCCCCTCGGGCAGGTGGGACAGTTTCGCGTCGAGCGCGTCGAGCAGTTCGATGTACGCGGCCCGGCTGGACTCGGCGGCGGCGAGGAACAGTTCCTCGAGCCGCGGATCCCCCGCCACGGCCGGCGGGACCACGACCGGCGCGTCGCTGCCGCGGACGAACCGCTGGGACAGCTGGGAATAGGAGAAGTGCCGGTGCCGGATGAGTTCGTGGGTGCACGACCGGGAGATGCCGGTGATGTAGAAGCTCACCGAACCGTGCTCGAGCACGGACAGGTGCCCGACGGTGAGCAGGTGGCGTAGGTACCCGGCGTTCGTGGCCGTGCGCGGGTTGGGCTTGGACCAGCTCTGGTAGCAGGCCCGGCCGGCGAACTCGGCGAGTGCCTCCCCGCCGTCGGCGTCGGTCTCCCAGGGCACGTCGGCGGGCGGGACGAACTCGGTCTTGGCCACCAGCCTGACCTTCAGCGTGACGGGCTCGGGCGCCATCGGTTCTCCTCCAGGTTGTCGATCCAGTCGAACCGTAGCGCCGCCGCGGGCGGCACCGGACGCGGGCCGCGTGTTGACGTCTTGACTGACATCATCGTTGACATCAGTATGGCGTCATGAACCTGGACCCGTACCTGGACGCGATCACCGAGTCCCTCGTCGCCGCCGCGGAGCTCGGCGACGAACAGACCCGCCGGACCGCGGCAGCCCTCACCACAGCGGTCGCCGCGCCCGCCCGCCTGGCCGTGCTGCGGGCACTGTCGGACATGGCGGCGGAGGTCTCGAAGGAGCTCGGCGACCGGGTGGTCACCGTGCGTCTCGACGGCAGCGCGGCGGTGCTCGAGGTGCACACGGATGCGCCCACCGAAACCACAGGCACCGCAACGACTTTCGAGGACGTCACCGGGGACATCAGCCGGGTGACGCTGCGCCTCGTCGAGCAGATCAAGGCACGCGCCGAGGAGGCGGCGGCCCAGAACGGCGTGTCACTGAACTCGTGGGTGTCGCAGGCCGTCCAGGGGGCGCTGCGCGAGCAGATGCGGTATCAGCGCCGCGCCGACGAGCGCGCCGCGACGCGTCGCGCCGAGGAGACCGGGCCCGGCCCGTCCGCTACGTCGGAACCGTCCGAGCGCGAGGACGGTTGAGCGGGAGGCCGTGCGGTACATTGCCGACGCACGTCACCCGAAAGACGAGGAAGTGAGCCCATGGCCGTCAGCAGTTCCAGCAGTTTCGAGATCAAGGCCGACCCGGGTCGCGTGATGGCGGGAATCGCCGCGGTCGACCGGCTGCCGGAGTGGTCCGGGCCCCACAAGACCGTCGTCGTCGAGACCACCCACCCGGACGGCCGCCCGCACCGCGTGCGCATGACCGTCTCCATCATCGGTCTCCACGACGAGCAGGTGGTGGACTACTACTGGAACGGCGACGAATCGATGTCCTGGACCCTGGTCGAGAGCCACCAGCAGCACCAGCAGGACGGCACCTACACCCTCACCGCCACCGAGAGCGGCACCCGCGTCGACTTCACCCTCACGATCGATCCGAAGATCCCGCTGCCCGGCTTCATGGTCAAGAAGGCGCAGAAGATGGCGATGGAGACCGCCGAGCGGGGCCTGACGAAGTTCGTCGAGCAGCAGCTCTGACGCACCGCGCGGTGTCCGGTGCCTGCGACGTCCCGGACGGTCAGCACTCCTCCGACACGGACACCGCGACGGTCGCCCCGAGTTCGTAGCAGCGTTCACGGACCTTTGCGTCGATCGGCCCGGTGATCTCGAGATCCTCCGTGACCTGCGCCAAGGCGAGTCCGGTGACGAGTTTGCGCACCGAGGCGACGGCGCCCGCGGTGTCGTTGTTGCCGTGTACCCACAACCCGTACGGCCGGCCCGCGACGGCGTCGAGGCACGGGTAGTAGACGGTGTCGAAGAAGTGCTTGAGTGCCCCCGACATGTATCCGAAGTTCGCGGTGGTGCCGAACACGTAACCGTCGGCGGCGAGCACGTCCGGCACGGTCGCACCCAGCGCCGGCACCGTCCGCACCCGCACGCCCACGATGTCGGGGTCACGCGCCCCGGCCAGCACCGCCTCGAGCAGTTCGCGGGTCGACGGGGACGGAGTGTGGTGGACGACGAGCAGAGTGCGCTCACCGTCGGCGGGGGCCTCGGTCACACCCTGCAGGGTACGTCGCCGACCGATCGGTGTCCCTGCCCCGCAACGACAACCGCAACCGCGATCAGGCTTCGGCCGGGGCGTGGACCGAGCGAATGTATCGCCCGCTACCGCTGAGGAGATGAACGATACATTCGCTCGACGCCGGGGCGCATGATCAATCGGCGGACTGCGGGCGCTCGAGCTTCTCGAGCGCGACGGCCCGGCGCATGGTCTCCCGGGCCCGGCCGCGGTCGCCGGCGTAGTCGTACGCGCGGGCGAGACGGTAGGAGTTGCGCCAGTTGTCCGGGTCGGCCTCCCACTCCTTCTTGACCCGCTCGAACAGGGCGTCGGCGGCGTCGCGGTCGATCCGGCCCGACGGCCGGCGCGGCAGGTCGCGCACGTCGAGTTCGAGGCCCTCCTCGTGGATCCGCCGGGACAGGTGCTGGTGCTGGAAACCGGCCCGCACGGTGGCGTAGACGATCCACACGCCCACCAACGGCAGCAGCAGCACGCCGATGCCGAGCCCGACGGCCGCGGCGTTGCCGGAGCGCACCAGTTCGAGCCCGCGCCCGCCGAGCAGCACGAAGTAGAACCCCAGCGCGACGACGATGAAGGCGATCGGCGCGAGGACCTTGACCAGGTCGCCCCTCACAGGTCGAGGAGGGGGTCGATGCCGACGGTGAGGCCGGGCCGGTCCCCGATCTCGCGCACGCCGAGCAGCACGCCGGGCGCGAAGGAGGACCGGTCGATCGAGTCGTGGCGGATGGTCAGGGTCTCGCCCTGGGTGCCGAGCAGCACCTCCTGGTGTGCGACGAGCCCGGCCAGACGCACGGAGTGCACCCGCACCCCCTCCACGTCGGCGCCGCGGGCACCCTCGAGTTCGGTGCTGGTGGCGTCGGGGCTGCGGCCCACACCGGCCGCGGCGCGGGCCTGCGCGATGAGCGCCGCGGTGCGGTAGGCCGTGCCCGACGGCGCGTCCGCCTTGTTGGGGTGGTGCAGCTCGATGACCTCGACGGAGTCGAAGAACCGCGCGGCGGCCTGCGCGAAGCGCATCGACAGCACGGCACCGATCGCGAAGTTCGGCGCGATCAGGACGCCGACCTCCGGCTGCGCGGCCAGCCAGCCGCGGACCCGGTCCAGTCGTGCGTCGTCGAATCCGGTAGTGCCGACGACGGCGTGGATGCCGTGCTCGACGAGGAACTGCAGGTTGCCCATGACCACATCGGGGTGGGTGAAGTCCACCACCACCTGCGCCCGGGAGGCGACGAAGTCGTCGAGGCTGTCGCCCCGGTCGACCGCAGCAACGAGCTCGAGGTCGGCGGCCGCCTCGACGGCCGCGCAGATCGCCTGCCCGACCTTGCCCTTGGCGCCGAGCACACCCACCCGAATTGCTGCTGCGTTCACTTGACTCTCCACGCTTCCTCGTCCGATCGCCGTCCCGCAGCAGCCTACGCAACCGGACGACCTCGACCGTGCTCAGCCCGCGGTCACGCGACGAGGACGCGCACCGAGGCGGGCAGGTCCCGGGGCCGGCGGTACGGTCCGGCGACAGCCGCGGCGAACGGCCGGTGCAGCAGCTCGGCGGCGACGGCGCGGACCTCCGCCGCACTCACCGACGAGATCCGCTCGAGCGTCTCGGTGACGCTCCAGTGCGTGCCGTAGCTCAGTTCGCTGCGTCCGATCCGGTTCATCCGGGCCCCGGTGTCCTCGAGGCCGAGGACCAGAGCCCCGCGCAGCGAACCCTTGGCGCGGGCGCACTCGGCCTCGGTGACGCCGTTCTCGGCGACATCGGCGAGCACCTCGCGGACGAGTGCGGCGACCTCGCCGAGGTTCTCGGGCTGGCAGCCGGCGTAGACGGAGAACGCGCCGGTGTCGGCGAAGGTGTCCACACCCGAGTACACCGAGTAGGCGAGGCCGCGCTTCTCCCGGATCTCCTGGAACAGCCGTGAGCTCAAGCCGCCGCCGACGGCGGTGTTGAGCACCGACAGTGCCCAGCGCCGGTGGTCGTGGCGGCCGAAGGATCGCACGCCGACCGCCAGGTGGGCCTGCTCGCCGTCGCGGTCGGTGATGCTCAGCGTCGGCGTCGTACGCAGGCGGAGACTGCCCTCGCGGCGCGGGGCGGCGGTCGTGGCGAGGTCGAGGTCGAGGTGCCCGGCGAACGCGCGACGGACCAGTTCCACGGTGTGGTCGTGATCGACATTACCGGCGACGGCGACGACCATGCGGTCCGGCGTGTACCGCCGCACGTGGAACGAGTGCAACTGGGTGCGGGTCATCGCCTCGATCGATTCGACCGAGCCGATGATCGGACGGCCGATCGGGTGGTCGCCGTACAGGGCGGTGAGGAACGCGTCGCCGAGCAGATCCTCGGGATCGTCGTCGCGCATTGCGATCTCCTCGAGGACGACCTGCCGTTCGACGTCGACGTCGGCGCTGCGGCAACGGCCGCGCAGCACGACGTCGGCGACGAGGTCGACGGCCAGGGGCAGATCGTCGTCGAGCACGTGGGCGTAGAAGCAGGTGTGCTCCTTCGCGGTGAACGCGTTGAGCTCGCCGCCGACTCCGTCGACGAGTTCGGCGATGTCGAGCGCGGTCCGGGTCGGGGTGGCCTTGAACAGCAGGTGCTCGAGGAAGTGGGCGGCACCGGCGACGGAGGGCTGCTCGTCGCGGGAGCCGACGCCCACCCAGACGCCGACGGCGGCCGAGCGCACGCCGGGCACGTGCTCGGTGACGACGCGGAGCCCCCCGGGCAGGTGGGTGCGCCGAACTCCGGAGTCGGGCTCGGTGGGTGCCGACGCGGAGGCGACGACGGACGAAACGGCGGCGGACGGAGCGGCGGCGGAGCGGCGGGTGGCGGCCATGAAGATGTTCGACGGTCCTACAGGCGAGTGGGTGTGCTGGACGGAACATCTCACACTACACGCGCCGCCGCGCACCCCTTCCGGTCACCACCCGCGGCGGTGCGGCCGCGACCCGACCAGCTGCCCCTTGGGGGTGACGTCCCTGCTGCGGTAGACCACGTAGGGGCGGAACAGGTATCCGACGGGTGCGCTGAAGGCGTGCACCAGGCGGGTGAACGGCCACAGCGCGAACAGGGCCAGGGCGATCAGCGCATGGAGCTGGAACGACAGGGGTGCCTGCACCATGAGGTCGCCGCGCGGCTGCAGGATCCAGATGGAGCGGAACCACGGCGAGACGGTCTCGCGGTAGTTGTGCTCCTCCCCCACCACACCCGAGCCCATCAGGGTCGTGGCGAGTCCCGCGACGATCGCGGCGACGAGCACCACGTACATCAGCTTGTCGTTGGCGGTGGTGGCCATGAAGACCGGTCCGCGGGTGCGGCGGCGGTAGATCAGCAACAGGATCCCGACGAGGGTGGCGATCCCGGCGACGGTGCCCAGCGTCACCGCCTGCACGTGGTACGCGTGCTGGCTCAGACCGATCGCATCGGTCCATGACTGCGGGATGAGCAGACCGATGACGTGCCCCACGATCACCACGAGGATGCCGAAGTGGAACATCGGGCTGGCGATGCGCAGCAGCTTGCTCTCGTAGAGCTGCGACGAGCGGGTGGTCCAGCCGAACTTGTCGTAGCGGTAGCGCCACCACGTGCCGACGACCACCACGGCGATGGTGACGTACGGCACGACGTCCCAGAAGATCTCCCCTGCGGACATGGTCAGTCGACTCCTTCGGCTCGGGTCTGGGCCGAGACGGTTGCGGTCCGGCGCGGTGGGACGGTGAGGGTGAACGGTTCGAGGCCGATCGCCTCGGCCGGCGGCCCGGCCTCCGCGAGCTGCCGGGCGCGGCGCTCTTCCTGATCGCCGACCGGGGGCAACGTCGCGCACACCGCCTCGATCGTCGCCGCATACGGGGAATCGCGTTCGCCGAGCGCGACCCGGAGCACGTCGATCGGGATGCGGTGCGCGGCGAGCAGCTGCTCCCCCGCGTCCGGGTCGACGGTCGCGGCGAATTCGAGCACCACCGGGAGGTGATCGGGCGCCTCCCCGGGCGGCGGCTCCGCGCCGGCGTCGCGGTAGGCCTGCGCGAACGCGTGGATCGCCGCGCCCCGGTTGCGGGTGTCGCCGCCGGTCCAGTACGTGAGGTACATCGTCGAGCGCCGGCGCATGTCGAACGTGTCGACGTAGTCGGCCTGCGCGGCGAAGGGATCGCCGTCGCGCAGGGCGGCGAGGGTCCGGCCCAGCAGCTCCGCCGGTTCCCCGGTGATGTGCCCGAGAAGCCGGTCGACGGTCGCGAGACGGGACGGCAGTCGCTCGTCGGGGTACGCCAACAGCAGCGACGCCGCCTGCCGGATCAGCCGGTGCTGCAGGTGCCGCGATGCGGTGTCGCGCGCGCCACGGCGCAGCAGCCCCCTCATCGCCCGCTCCCCCGGTTCTCGACTCGATGCCCGGCCGGGAACAGGCCCTGGGGCACGCCCTTGCCGTCCCAGTTGAGCAGGTTCACGCGGGAGGGATTCGACGCGTTCGCCGCCATCCCCTCGGAGGTCTGCCGCTGCCGGAGCGCGTGGAAGGTTTCCACCGCGACGGGAACGGGACCTCCGCTGGCCTCGCCGAACGGCCCGGAGTCGTACATGCCGGGGCCGCCCTCGAACGACAACGCGCAGTCGGTGGCGGATTCCTCGAGCTGGTGGCCTTCGGCCGCGTAGGCGGTCGGGATCACGTACCGCTCGTCGTACTTGGCAAGGGCGAGCAATCGGTACATCTCGTACATCTGCTCCTCGGTCATGCCGACGGCGTCGGGGATGTCCGGCCGCGTGTCCCGGCCCAGGTTGATGTCGCGCATGTACGAGCGCATCGCGGCGAGCCGGTGCAGCACCGCTTCGACGGCGTCGGTGTCGCCCGCCGTGAACAGTCCCGCCAGGTACTCGATCGGGATGCGCAGCGATTCGAGCGCACCGAACAGGTTCCCGATGTCCTCGCCGTCGTGGCCGTCGCGGGTCACGGCGTCGACGACCGGCGAGAGCGGCGGCACGTACCAGACCATCGGCATCGTGCGGTACTCCGGGTGCAGCGGCAGCGCAACCCGATACGTGTTGATCAGCGCGTACACGGGCGACCGCTGGGCGGCCTCGATCCACTCGTCGGAGATGCCCTCGGCGCGGGCGCCGGCGATCACCTCCGGGTCGTGGGGGTCGAGCAGCACCTGCCGCTGTGCCTCGTAGAGGTCCTTCTCGTCCTCGACGGACGCGGCCTCGAGCACCCGGTCGACGTCGTAGAGCACGAGCCCGATGTACCGCAGCCGGCCCACGCAGGTTTCCGCGCACACGGTGGGCAGGCCTACCTCCACGCGCGGGTAGCACAGCGTGCACTTCTCGGCCTTGCCGGTCTTGTGGTTGAAGTACACCTTCTTGTAGGGGCAGCCGGACACGCACATCCGCCAGCCGCGGCAGCGGTCCTGGTCGACGAGAACGATGCCGTCCTCGACACGCTTGTACATCGCTCCCGAGGGGCACGACGAGACGCACGACGGATTCAGGCAGTGCTCGCAGATACGCGGCAGGTAGAACATGAAGGTCTGTTCGAGTTCGAGCCGGACCTGCTCGCCGACCTTCTTCAGCACCGGGTCGGCGGGGACGATCTCCGGCGAGCCGCCGAGGTCGTCGTCCCAGTTCGCCGACCATTCGACCTTCATCGGCTTGCCGCTGATCAGGCTGCGCGGCGGCGCCACGGGGATCTGGTCGCCGAGCGGCGCGGTGGTGAGGTTCTCGTAGTCGTAGGTCCACGGTTCGTAGTAGTCGCCGATCGCCGGCATCTTCGGGTTCGAGAAGATCCGGAACAGCTTGTTCCACCGGCCGCCGTCGCGCAGCCGCAGCCGGCCGTTCCGGTCGCGGATCCATCCGCCGCGCCAGCGTTCCTGGTCCTCGTACATACGGGGATATCCCAGGCCGGGCCGGGTCTCGACGTTGTTGAACCACACGTATTCGGTGCCGGAGCGGTTGGTCCAGGCCTGTTTGCAGGTGACCGAGCACGTGTGGCAGCCGATGCACTTGTCGAGGTTCATGACCATCGCCATCTGGGCCATCACCTTCATGCCGGCCTCGCTTCCCGGATCGTGGTCGTGGGTGTCGACATCAGTACGTGACCTCCTGCGACCGGCGGCGTACGACCGTCACCTCGTCGCGTTGATTTCCGGTGGGGCCGAGGTAGTTGAACGCGAACGACGTCTGCGCGTAGCCACCCGCCAGGTGGGTGGGCTTGATCAGGATCCTCGTGAGCGAGTTGTGGATGCCGCCGCGGGTGCCGGTGGTCTCGGTGAGCGGCACGTCGATGGTGCGTTCCTGCGCGTGGTAGACGTACACGACGCCGTCGGGCATGCGGTGCGAGACGATCGCGCGGCACACCACGACGCCGTTGCGGTTGACGGCCTCGACCCAGTCGTTGTCACGCACCGAGATCTTCGCCGCGTCCCCCGGGCTCATCCACATGGTCGGACCGCCCCGCGAGAGGGACAGCATGAACAGGTTGTCCTGGTACTCGGAGTGGATCGACCACTTCGAGTGCGGGGTGAGGTACCGCACGGTCAGTCCGACGCCGTCGCCGCTGCCCACGGCGGGCTCGCCGAACAGGCGCGACATGTCCAGCGGCGGACGGTAGGTCGGCAACTGCTCGCCGAGTTCCTCGATCCAGTCGTGATCGACGTAGAAGTGCATGCGGCCGGTGAGCGTGTGGAACGGTTTGAGTTCCTCGATGTTCACCGTGAACGGCGCGTAGCGGCGCCCGCCGGTCTCGCTGCCGGACCATTCCGGGCTGGTGATCACCGGGACCGGCCGGGCCTGGGTGTCGGCGTAGGTGATGCGGCGTTCCTCGCTGCCCTCGGCGAGGTGCACGAGCCGGCGGCCGGTGCGCTTCTCGAGTTCACGGAAGCCCTCGACGGCGAGCCGGCCGTTCGAGGTGCCCGACAGCGCGAGAATGACATCGGCCATCCGTTCGGCGCTCGTGACCGCCGGGCGGCCTTCCCCCGCACCGGAATTCATCACACCGAACGTCGCGGCGAGCTCCGCGACCTCCTGCACCGGACGTGTCGTGACGCCCTTGGTGGTCAGGCCGAGGGTGTCGACGAGCGGCCCGAGAGTCGACCATTTGTCGGCGATCGCGGTGTAGTCCCGTTCGACCACCGCGAGCGGGCCCATGGTCCGGCCCGGCACCGGCACCTCCCCGGTGACGCGCCAATCCTTCTCCGTGCCCGACGGATACGCCATCGCGCCCGGCGTGTCGTGCTGCAGTGTGCCGAGCACGATGTCGGTGCGGGTTCCGAGATGCTTCGCCGCCAGCGCGCTGAACACCTTCGCGATGGCGCCGAAGGCATCGTAGTCGGAACGCGTTTCCCACGGCGGGTCGATCGCGGGACTGAAGGCGTGGATGTAGGGGTGCATGTCGGTGCTCGACAGGTCGCCCTTCTCATACCACGTCGCGGCGGGCAGCACCACGTCGGAGAACAGCGTGGTCGACGTCATCCGGAAGTCGATCGACATCAGCAGGTCGAGCTTGCCCTCGGGCAGGTCGTCCGGCCAGGCGACGTCGTGCGGGCGCAGGTCCGGACCGGTCGGCACGCCCTGGATGTTCGAGTCGGTCCCGAGCAGGTGCCGCAGGAAGTATTCGTTGCCCTTGCTGGACGAGCCGAGCAGGTTGGACCGCCACACGTTGAGCACCCGCGGCCAGTTGCGCGGGTTGTCCGGGTCGGTGACCGACAGTTTCACCTCGCCGCTCGCGAGTTTCCGGGCGACGTACGCGGGGATGTCCACGCCCGCGGCCCGCGCCTCGTCGGCGATCTCGTGGGTGTTGCGGTCGAACTGCGGGTAGAACGGGGTCCACCCCATCGCGACCGCGGAGGTCATCACGTCCATCGTGTGCTTGTCCCGGAACCGGCCGCGGCCCAGCGGGCTCGCCAGCGCGTCGGCGCGGTACCCGTCGTAGCGCCACTGGTCGGTGTGGACGTACCAGTACGACGTACCGGCCATCTGCCGCGGCGGCCGGCTCCAGTCGGTGCCCATCGCCATCGCAGCCCAGCCGGTGACGGGCCGGCACTTCTCCTGCCCGACGTAGTGGGCCCAGCCACCCCCGTTGCGGCCCATCGACCCGGTGAGAAGGAGCAACGCCAGCACCGCCCGGTAGGTCGCGTCACCATGGAACCACTGGCAGATGCCGGCACCCATGATGATCATCGACCGGCCGCCGGATTCCTCCGCGTTGCGCGCGAACTCCTTCGCGATCCGGATCGCCTGGGCGGCGGGAACTCCCGTGATGCCTTCCTGCCACGCCGGGGTGTAGGGGACGGCGGGATCGTCGTAGCCGGTCGGCCACACGCCCGGTAGGCCCGGACGGGAGACGCCGTACTGCGCAAGCATGAGGTCGAACACGGTGCACACCAGGTGTCCTCCGACGCGCCGCACCGGCACTCCGCGCTCGATGCTCGCCCCGTGCCCGTCGACCGTGTCGAAGCTCGGCAGGTGCACCGTCACCGCGTCCTCGCCGGCGATGCCGCCGGGATGCGCGACGGTCAGTGCCGGCACGAGGTCGCCCAGATCGAGGTTCCACTTGCCGATGCCGTCGTCGCCGTACCGGTAGCCGAGCGAACCGTGCGGAACCGCCACGGTGTCGGTCGCACCGTCGAGCAGCGCCGGCTTGAACGCCGCGTTCTCCACGTCCCGACCGAGGTCGGCCGCGGTGAGGTTCTTGCCCGGGACGAGCCGGCCGTCGCGTTCCTCGAGTTTCACGAGGAACGGCAGGTCGGTGTACTGCCGGACGTAGTCGACGAAGAAGGGGACCCGCTGCTCGACGTAGAACTCGGTCAGCAGCACGTGGCCCATCGCCATCGCCAGCGCGCCGTCGGTGCCCGCCGCGCACGGCATCCATTCGTCGGCGAACTTCGTGTTGTCGGCGTAGTCGGGACTCACGGTCACGACCTTCGTGCCGCGGTAGCGGACCTCGGCCATCCAGTGCGCGTCGGGTGTGCGCGTGACCGGCACGTTCGATCCCCACATCATGAGGTAGGCCGCGTCCCACCAGTCGCCGGATTCGGGCACGTCGGTCTGGTCCCCGAACACCTGCGGAGAGGCGACGGGAAGGTCGGCGTACCAGTCGTAGAAGGACGTCATGACGCCGCCGATCAGCTCGACGAACCGGGAACCGGCAGCGAAGGACACCATCGACATCGCGGGGATCGGCGAGAAGCCGGCCACCCGGTCGGGTCCGTATTCCCGGACGGTGTGCACGTGCGCCGCCGCAATCATCTCGGTCGCCTCGGCCCACGTCACCCGGACCAGGCCGCCCTTGCCGCGGGCCCGCTGGTAACGGCGGCGCCGTTCGGGATCGCCCTGGATGTCGGCCCACGCCAGAACGGGATCGCCGAGCCGCGCCCTGGCCTCGCGGTACATCTCGACGAGCGCGCCGCGGGCGTACGGGTAGCGCACCCGCGTCGGCGAGTACGTGTACCACGAGAACGCAGCGCCGCGGGGACAGCCGCGCGGTTCGTACTCGGGGCGGTCGGGGCCCACCGTGGGGTAGTCGGTTTCCTGCGTCTCCCACGTGATGATCCCGTCCTTGACGTAGATCTTCCACGAACACGAACCGGTGCAGTTGACGCCGTGGGTGGACCGGACCACCTTGTCGTGACTCCACCGGTCCCGGTAGAAGATGTCGCCTTCGCGTCCGCCGCGGCGGGTGACGGTCCGGCCGTCGTCGGAGGCGTCACCCGGGACGAAGAACCGCCCGCTGCGCCGCAGCAGGTCCTCGACCGGGCCGCCGGTGTGGTGGATGGTCACATGCACTCCTTCGGGACGGAATCGTCAGCGGCTGTCGGCCTGCACGGACTCGTGCGCGTGCAGCTTCACCGCGGTGTAGACGAGCGCGATGAGCGCGGTCGCCACGAGCAGCAGCAGACCGACGGTGTAGTCGTTGTCGACGGAGTCGTAGGTGGCGCCCATGACGAGCGGCGGAAAGTACCCGCCGAGCCCGCCGGCAGCCGCAACGATGCCGGTGACCGATCCCACGGACGTGGCGGGCGCGCGGCGCGCCACCCATGCGAAGACACCACCGGTGCCGATGCCGAGGAAGATCGCGAGCAGGATGAACGTCGCCGCGGACCACACATCCGGCGGCGGCTGGGTGATCGCGATCGCGGCCATCGTTGCCGTCCCGGCGAACGACACGAGCACGACGTACTTCGGGGCGATGCGGTCGGACAGGGCACCCCCGATCGGCCGGGCCAGCACTGCGGCCAGAGCAAAGGCCGCTGTCCGCGCGCCGGCGTCGACAGCAGAGAAACCGTAGATCGTCTTGATGTAGGTGGGGAGGTAGTTGCTGAAGGCCACGAAGCCACCGAAGACCACCGCATAGAGGAACGACATCTCCCAGGTCACGGGGAGTTTCAGCGCAGCAGCAAGCTTGGGCGCGACCGCGTCGGTGTTCGGGCGGAACTGCGGCGAATCACGCATCACGAGGAGGCACACCCCCGCCGTGACGGCGAGCGCCGCGGCGACGATGACGTGGGTGGCCAGCAGCCCGAACCACTGTGCGAACCGCGGAGTGAAGAACGCGGACAGGGCCGTCCCCACCATGCCGGCCCCGAAGACACCGGTCGCGAAGCCCCGCCTGGACGCTTCGTACCAGTTGTTCGCGAACGGGATACCCACCGCGAAGATCGTTCCGGCGATGCCGAGGAAGAAGCCGAAGACGAGCAGCAGAGGGTAGGAGCCTGCGCTGCCGGCCACACCGACAGCGAGCACCGGGATGATCGAGGCCAGCGAGATCGCGATGAACATGACGCGGCCGCCGTAACGATCGGTGAGCGAGCCCACCACGATGCGCCCGAGAGATCCTACGAGGATGGGCGTCGCGACGAGGATCGAGGCCTGCGTACTGCTGAGCGAGAGGTCGCCCGCATACGTCGTGGACAAGGGGCCGATCATGTTCCATGCCCAGAAGTTGATCGCCGAGACCCACGTTGCCAGCGCGAGGTTCGAGCTCCGCCGCGTTCCGGTAACACCCGCTGAAGCTGTCACGGCTCCAGCGAATCATCGACACGCGCACGCGGGGTGAATTCGAGGAAAAATGCCGACGGTCCGTTCCGCCCGGAGCCGCGGCAGGAACGGGTGCTCCTCTCCTGTTCGCGGCCGGATATTCACCCTCGGCCTGCGGTTTCACCCTCCAGGGGTGAGGCGCCGCACAGGGGCGCGACCTACCGTCGGAATCGACCGCGGAGTCACTCGCGGCCAAATGTCAGGCGTACCCGCGTCCCGATCGAACGAAGTGGATCGACGATGACCGCACATACTCGCCCCACCGTCCGGACCCGCTCGCAGAACGCGACATCACGCAGGGTCGGGGCGTCCGGCCACGACATGCCCTGGCCGCTGCCGATTCCCGCCATCGTCCTCGGCGCCGCAGCGGTCGCCTCGGCACCCGTGGGAGCGTACACCGGCTCCGTTCTCGCCGGCGTCCTCACTGCGGCGGCGACGACTGCGGCCCTGGCGTCCGCCGCGTTGATGATCCGGGCCTGACCCGACCCTCGGCACTCGACGACCTCTACCAGTAACTCGTGAAGGACCCCATGAGGACACGACAGGCCGCGGGTGGCCTCACCCCGACCGGCACGATGACCACCGAAGAGATCAAGACCCGGATCACCGCGATGTTCGACTACGGGAACGACACCGTTCCCGGGTCCGACCGCGCGGCGGAGGAACCGTCGCGGGCGCTGGAGCGCGGTCGATCCGTCACCGGGTCGCCGGGCGCGTGACCCGGCTTCCGATCCGCGTCCGTTCACCGCGGATCACCGAACTTGTCCCATGACGAGGGCACCGGCCGCCGCGCAGGACTACTCTCGCCCCATGACGGGGCCACCGGCCGGCACGCAGGACGAGTATGCTCCCACGTTGTCGATGGTGCGCTCCCTCGTGCCTCGGCTTCCCGGCCGGGTGGTGCGGCGCGCGCGTCTCGAACGCATCCTCGAAGACGGGGTGAACGCCGGCACCGTGCTCGTGTCGGCGCCGGCCGGGTCGGGCAAGACGCTGTTGCTGGCATCCTGGGCAGCGTCACACCCCGGGCCTGTGGCATGGCTCTCGGTGGAATGTGAGGACGCCGAACCGACGCAGTTCTGGAGCCGGGTCCTGGACTCGCTCCGCGCCGTCGGCGGGTTCCCCGCCGGTTCGTTGCTGGCGACGATGCGGGTCCCACCCAGTTTCGACCCCCGGTTCGTCTCCGTGTTCGCCGATGCGTGTGGCCGCCTTCCCCATCCCGTCGTCCTGGTGCTGGACGACATGCATCTGCTCGCCGGGACGCCGGCCGTGCAGTCGCTCGCGGCGGCCGTCCGCAGGGGGCTCGGCAACGTGCGACTGGTGATCGCCACTCGCAGCGATCCGGCGTTGCCACTGCAACGACTCCGCCTGAGCGGTCAGCTGACCGAGATCCGTTCGGAAGCGTTGCGGTTCGATGCCGCCGAGGCGAAACAGCTTCTGGCCGACCACGATGTCATCCTCGAACCCGCTCAGATGCAGACCCTCCTCGCCAAGACCGAGGGATGGGCGGCCGGCCTGCGGCTCGCGGCCCTGTCGCTCCGGACCTCGAACGATGTGGAGGCCACCGTGGAGGCACTTGCGGGGGACGAACGGTCGGTCGCCGACTACTTCGCGGAAGAGGTGCTGGCCAACCAGGATCCGGCACTGCGCCGGTTCCTGCTCGACACGTGCGTCGTAGGACGGATTTCCGCCGAACTGGCCGACGCCCTGACCGGGCGTACTGACGGCCAGCAGTTTCTGGTCCGGCTCGAACGGGACAACCTGTTCGTCGTCGCGTTGAACCACCGGCGGGCGTGGTACCGCTATCACCAACTATTCGGAGACCTGCTGCGACACCGCCTCAAGACCCAGGATCCCGAGCGCCGCCGCGTGTTGCACCGGCGTGCCGCCCGGTGGTTCGCAGACCACGGCGAACTCCTCGAGGCGGCGCGCCACCTGCGCGCCGCCGAGGACTGGCTCGGACTTGCCCGATTCGTCCTGCGAGCGGCGGGAGCAGAGATCCTGGGTCCGGAACGTCCGGCGCTGGTGGCACTGCTGCGGGACGCACCCGCCGACCTGGTCGGGGGGCATGCCGAGGTGGCGGCGGCCGCCGCGGTCGCCGCGTATGCGGAGTACGATCCGGTCGGCGTCGCCACCCACATGGCCCGCGCCCGCGAGTTGCTCGATCCTCTCCCGCCCGCCGACGCGCGGCTCACCGAGACGGTCCTTGTCACTCTCGATGCGGTGCTCGCCTGGATGAAGGCAGATCCGTCGCGGCAGGTCGGTGCCGCACGAGAAGCGATCCGACAACTCGAGGGGGTCTCACCGGCGGACATGCCGGCCGCGCCCGTGTACCGGATCGCCGCCGGCACCGTCCTCGCGATGGGAAAGCTGTGGTCCGGAGAACTCGACGCCGCCGAGGCGATGCTCGCGTCCACGATATCGGCGCTGGCCGCCAGGTCGGCGATGACTCCGGTACTCGCGCTGCATCTGCACGGCAACACAGCCGTGCTCATGGCGATGGCCGGCCGGTTGCGGGCGGCACGCAGAGAGGTCGATCTCGGGCTGGCCGTCGCCGACGAGCTGGGATGGACCTTCCTGCCGCCGTCGGCCACGGTGCTGCTGGCCGAGTCCATGATCCGCCTGCTCGAGGCGGACATCGAGGCCTGTTCGGTTGCGGTTGAGCGGGGACACACGAGCCTGGGCGAGTTCCGCGACCGCTACACCGAAACCAGCTTCGGGCTCGTACAGGCACGGCTCGCTCTCTCGGCGGACAACCCGCCGGCGGCACGGGCGCACCTGGGGCAGTTGCGGCAGCGCATGTCCGACTGGGTCATCCCGCGCTTCCTTGCCGAGTGGTACGAACTCGTCGAGGCAGAGATTCTGCTGGCCGAAGGACGGGCCCACGAGGTTGCGGCGCTGCTGTCCGCCGAAAAGGGACCACCGGACCTCGCGCGCCCCGGTGCGCACCGTATGGTCCTTCTGGCGCGGTCGTACCTGGCGACGGACGAACCGCGCCGATGCCTGGAACTGGTGGCACCGCTGCTCGGGGGAGCGCCGATCGACAACGGGCCCACCGTCGATGCCTGGCTGCTGGCCGCACTCGCACACGACCGGCTACGCGGGGAGGGCGAAGCCGAGGTTGCCCTGGCACATGCCCTCGCGGTGTCCGCACCCGAAGGAATCGCACGGCCGTTTCTACTGGCCGGTGACCGGGTCCGAGCACTGCTGGAACGACACAACCGCGTCGACGACGCCCACCACGAATTCGTCTCGATGCTGGTCGGCAAGCTGGGCGGGACTGCCGACCGATCCGAGGCTCCGCAACTGCTCGAGCCGTTGACCAATCGCGAACGGGCTGTCCTCCTGCTCCTGCCCACCATGATGAGCAATGCCGAGATCGCCGACGAGCTCTTCGTGTCCGTGAACACCGTCAAGGCACATTTGAAGTCTCTGTACCGCAAGTTCGGTGCCACGAGTCGCCGCCAGGCGGTGGTGCGGGCGCGGGAACTCGGACTGTTGTCGGGCGCCGGCACCCGGACGACACCAGGGGGGCCGTAGCACGCGCCGCACCGGCGGGAGGACGCGCGACCGCCCGCGCCCCGTCCACCCGAAGGACAGACGGAGACGCGGGCGGTCGGAGGCCGAGTGTCAGCTCTCGGCGATGTCGCCGGACTCGGCCGGAGCCGCGGGTGTCTCGCCCGAAGCGTCGGCGGTGTCCTCGTCGGGCACCGGCACCAGGCTGATCTTGCCCCGGTTGTCGATGTCGGCGATCTCCACGCGGATCTTCGAGCCCACGTTGACGACGTCCTCGACCTTGGCGATGCGCTTGCCGTTGCCGAGCTTGCTGATGTGCACCAGGCCGTCGCGGCCCGGCAGCAGCGAGACGAACGCGCCGAACGCCGTGGTCTTGACCACGGTGCCCAGGAAGCGCTCGCCCACCTTCGGAAGTTGCGGGTTCGCGATGGCGTTGATCTTGTCGATCGCGGCCTGCGCGGACGGGCCGTCGGCGGCACCGACGTACACCGTGCCGTCGTCCTCGATGGAGATGTTCGCGCCGGTCTCCTCGGTGATCGAGTTGATCATCTTGCCCTTGGGGCCGATGACCTCGCCGATCTTGTCGACCGGCACCTTGATGGTGGTGATCCGGGGCGCGAACGGGCTCATCTCGTCCGGGGTCTCGATGGCCTCGGCCATCACCTCGAGGATGGTGGCGCGGGCGTCGTGCGCCTGCGACAGCGCCCCGGCGAGCACCTGCGACGGGATCCCGTCGAGCTTGGTGTCGAGCTGCAGCGCGGTGACGAAATCCTTCGTGCCGGCCACCTTGAAGTCCATGTCACCGAACGCGTCCTCGGCGCCGAGGATGTCGGTCAGCGCGACGTAGCGGGTCTCACCGTCGACCTCGTCGGAGACCAGGCCCATCGCGATGCCCGCGACCGGGGCCTTGAGCGGCACACCGGCGTTGAGCAGCGACAGCGTCGAGGCACACACCGAGCCCATCGAGGTGGAGCCGTTCGAGCTGAGCGCCTCGGAGACCTGACGGATCGCGTAGGGGAACTCCTCCTGGCTGGGCAGGACCGGGATCAGGGCCCGCTCGGCGAGGGCGCCGTGGCCGATCTCGCGGCGCTTCGGCGAGCCGACGCGGCCGGTCTCACCGGTGGAGTACGGCGGGAAGTTGTAGTGGTGCATGTACCGCTTGCTGGTCTCGGGACCGAGCGAATCGATCTGCTGCGCCATCTTCACCATGTCCAGCGTGGTGACACCCATGATCTGGGTCTCGCCACGCTCGAACAGCGCCGAGCCGTGGGCCCGGGGCACGATCGCGACCTCGGCGGACAGGGCGCGGATGTCCGTGATGCCGCGGCCGTCGATGCGGAACTTGTCCCGCAGGATCCGCTGGCGGACCAGCTTCTTGGTGAGCGAGCGGAACGCCGCGCCGATCTCCTTCTCACGGCCCTCGAAGTTGGGGGCGACCTGCTCGAGGACCTCGACCTTGACCTCGTCGGTCCGCTCGTCGCGCTCCTGCTTGCCGGCGATGGTCAGCGCCTCGGCCAGCTTGGTCGACGCGGCGGCCTCGACGGCCTCGTACACGTCGGCTTCGTAGGCCGGGAACAGCGGGAAGTCACCGGTAGGCTTCGCGGCCGCGGCGGCAAGCTGCTGCTGGGCGACGCACAGCCGCGCGATGAACGGCTTGGCGGCCTCGAGACCCTCGGCGACGACGGTCTCGGTCGGCGCCTGCGCACCGCCGGCGACCAGCTCGACGACGTTCTCGGTGGCCTCGGCCTCGACCATCATGATCGCGACGTCGGCGGTGTCGGGGTTGTCGCCGCCACCCACGATGCGACCCGCGACCACCATGTCGAACACGGCGTTCTCGAGCTGCTCGACCGTCGGGAACGCGACCCACTGGCCGGTCTTGTTCTCCTCGGAGGTGATCAGCGCGACCCGCACGCCGCCGACCGGGCCGGAGAACGGCAGGCCGGCGATCTGGGTGGACGCCGACGCGGCGTTGATCGCGACGACGTCGTACAGGTCGTTCGGGTTCAGGCTGAGCACCGTCACCACGACCTGGATCTCGTTGCGCAGGCCGTCGACGAAGGACGGGCGCAGCGGCCGGTCGATGAGGCGACAGGTCAGGATCGCGTCGGTGGAGGGCCGGCCCTCGCGACGGAAGAACGAGCCGGGGATGCGGCCCGCGGCGTACATGCGCTCCTCGACGTCCACCGTCAGCGGGAAGAAGTCGAAGTGCTCCTTGGGCTGCTTGCTGGCGCTCGTCGCCGACAGCAGCATGGTCTCGTCGTCGAGGTACGCGACGACGGAGCCGGCGGCCTGCTGGGCGAGGCGGCCGGTCTCGAAACGAATCTGGCGGGTGCCGAAGGACCCGTTGTCGAGGACTGCGACGGACTCGAACACGCCCTCGTCGACCTCGACTGCTGAATTGCTGGTCATCTCTACTCTTCTCTTCCCTCTCGTCTTCGCCGTACCCGCGCGGGCGCCACAACCCTCGTGGCTGCGGCTGCGCACCGATCGCCCGTGCCCGCGTCTCACGGGCCGAGCGTGCGGAGGCGGTCGTCGATCGAAACCGTCCGGACCGGGTCCGGAAGGTCACTACCGAAGACCGACACCGTCGGTGCATACGGTTCCGCGGGCGGTGTCGCCGTCCGCGGGTGCCGCTGCCGGTGTCCGGTGGGCACGTCACCCACCTCCGGCCGCGCAGCGGCCAAACACCGATAGCCAACGAGGCTCAGTCTAAGCATTGCCTCGTTGGCTATCGGAAAGATCAGCGAACGCAGATCGCGTCGTCGCTTCGCCGCGCTCCTATCGGCGCAGACCCAGACGCTGGATCAGCGAACGGTAGCGGTTGACGTCGACCTTCTCGACGTACTTGAGCAGCCGGCGACGACGACCGACCAGCAGCAGCAGGCCGCGGCGGGAGTGGTGGTCGTGCTTGTGCTGCTTCAGGTGCTCGGTCAGGTCCTGGATGCGCTTGGTGAGCATCGCGACCTGCGCCTCGGGCGATCCGGTGTCGGTCTCGTGGAGGCCGTACTCGCCGAGGATCTGCTTCTTCTGCTCGGTGGTCAATGCCACTGGGATACTCCTGATCGATGACGTCCGCGCGCTTCGTGGAACGGGCCGATGCCCGTCGGTGCGGCCACCGCGAACCGCAGCACACACCAGCGGATGAGCGTACCAGAGGGGCAGGTGCCGGCCCCGGCCACCCTCAGCCGCGGGATCCGGTGCCGGATCGGCGGCCTCCGGTGGCTTCGATCACCTCGGCGAACGCCTCCTCGAGGAGGGTCGCGTACCGATCGAGATCCGGCATCAGCAGCGGCGAGCTCATGACCGTGACGGCGAACGCTTCGCCGGCCCGGCTGAAGGAGTGCACCAGACCCATCCCCGGGCGGAGGGACTGGATGCCCGCGACGAAACGGAACGTTCCGCCGTGGTAGGTCCAGCCGGTGTCGGCGCCACAGTCGACACTGGTGACCGCGGTCTCGGCGGGTGCCGCGAACCCGCCCGCCGCCGCCGCACGGTCGCGCCGGTCCGCCGCCCGGCGGTACAGCGGATACGGCACCGCGCCCGCACCCGCGAGGCGGTGCAGCACCTCGGGGGACGTCGCGACCCGCCGTTCGCCGGCGAGCGCGTCGGCCACGGCCGCCACCCGGTCGCGGGGATCGGCGACCTCGGTACACAACGGAACGATCGCGGCGGTCAGCCGATTGACGCCCAGCGCGGCACCGGCCGCGCCGACCGCGACCGGAACCGCGACGTGGGCGCCCACGACGGGCCGGCCGCGCTCGCCGAAGTAACGCTGCATCGCGAGGGACACCGCCGCCAGGCCCATGGCCGTCACGGTGTAGGTCCGGCCGACGAGACTGCCCAGGTCGGGCCGCACGATCCGGATCACCCGGTCGGGGCCGGGCGCCCCGGCGAGCACCGCTGCGGGCCGCGCCGCCGGGGACGGGACCGTCGGGGCGTCCGCGGACCGCGCCGACGCCGCGCGCCGCACCAGGACCGCGCCGAGCGTCAGGTAGCCGAGCCGCAGGTACCAGCGGGCGAAGCGCGCCACACCCGAGACCGCTGCGGCGACGTGCTGCGGTCGCGCCGCGGCCGGCGGCAGGCCGGGAACGCGCAGCGGTTGCCCGTCCGCGCCGAACAGCGCGCCGAGGAAGGCGGGCAGCGCCGAGCCTGCCATCACGGCGTGACTGACCTGCAGCACGACGACCGTCACGGTCGCGCCCGGATCGTCCGGGTCGGACACCGCGACGAAGACGTGCAGGCACCACGCGCGCCGCCGGACGTCCAGCGGGTCCGCGCACAGGTCGGCGATGGCGTCGATGCACGCGGTGAACGAGCCGCCGGCCCACTCGTGGTACTCGATGCGCTCCTCGGGCGGCAGCTGCGCCCGCACCCAGTACGGATAGTCCAGCCGGCCGGGCGCCTCGACGATCCGCCGGTCCAGCACGGTCAGCAGATGCGCCCGGGAGCGCAGGTGAGCGGACGCGTCCTCGGGGCCGCGGATCGCACCGTCCCGCTCGTCGAACACGACGAAGGCGGACCAGTCGGTCGGCCGGTCCGATTTCGACTCGTGATAGTTCGCGGCGTCCGCCCAGGTCAGGCGCGCGTGTCGCCACTGACGTATCGACACACCGGGAATTGTCCCCGATCCGGGCGGGGCCCGGACCGGAACGGCCCTAGCCGCGAGTGCGCTCGAGCACCTCGCGGGCCCGCTCGGCGTCGCGGTGCATCGCCGAGATGAGCGCCTCCACCGATTCGAACCGCTCCATGCCGCGCAGCCGCTCGACGAAGTCGACCGCGACGTGCTGGCCGTACAGGTCGGCCTCCTCGTCGAGGACGAACGCCTCCACGGTGCGGGTGCGCCCGGAGAAGGTCGGATTGGTGCCCACCGACACCGCCGCGAGGTACCGCTCCCCCGGCGTGACGGTGCCGAGCCCCCCGGTGCCCGGGCCGAGGACGGTGAACCAGCAGGCGTAGACGCCGTCCGCGGGGATGGCCGAGTACATGGGCGGCGCGACGTTCGCGGTGGGGAAGCCGAGATCGCGGCCGCGGCCGTCCCCGTGCACCACGACGCCCTCGACGCGGTGCGGGCGGCCCAGCGCGTCGGCCGCGGCGGCGACGTCGCCGGCGTCGACGCACGAGCGGATGTAGGTGGAGGAGAACGTCACCGCATGTTCGCTGAGCAAGGTCAGGCCCTGAACGGCGAAGCCGAAGCGCTCGCCGATGGTGCGCAGCAGGTCGACGTTGCCGGCGGCCTTCTTGCCGAAGGTGAAGTTCTCGCCCACGACGACCTCGGCGACGTGGAGCCGCTCGACGAGGATCTCGTGGGCGTACCGCTCCGGGGACAGCTTCATGAACTCGGGGGTGAACGGCATGACGCAGAAGACGTCGATGCCGAGCTCCTCGGCCAGTTCTGCCCGCCGCGCGAGGGTCGTGAGCTGCGCCGGGTGACTGCCCGGCCGCACGACCTCCATCGGGTGCGGGTCGAACGTCATCAGGACGCTGGCTGTGCCGCGTTCCTTCGCCGACTTCACTGCCCGCGCGATCAGCTGCTGGTGCCCGCGGTGCACACCGTCGAACACCCCGATCGTCAGGACACAACGACCCCAATCCGCGGGAATTTCGTCGAGACCTCGCCATCTCTGCACAAGCGCAGCCTACGACCCGGCGGCCGGACGGTCATCTCCGGCTCGCCCGGGGCGTCGCATGGACAACGCCGACGGCACACCGCCATAATTTCGGTATGCCGAACATTTTCGTTGGACTCCGCAAAATCGCCGTGGCGTTCGCGGCCACGGCGATCCTGGCGGGCTGCAGCTCGGCGCAGAGTTCCGACGACGACCGCCCCCTGGTGCTGACCACCTTCACGGTGCTCGCGGACATGGCCCGCAACGTCGCCGGGGAACACCTGCGGGTCGAGTCGATCACCAAGGTCGGTGCCGAGGTCCACGGCTACGAGCCCACCCCGGGCGACCTGCGCTACGCCACCCGGGCCGACCTCGTCCTCGACAACGGCCTGGGCCTCGAGCGCTGGTTCGAACAGTTCCTCGCCGACACCGACGCCGCCCACGCCGTCCTCAGCGAGGGCGTGCCGCCGCTGCCGATCGGCGAGGACGCCTACGCGGGGCGGCACAACCCGCACGCGTGGATGTCCCCGTTGGCGGCCCAGACGTACGTCGACAACATCGCCGCCGCGTTCGCCGAGCTCGACCCCGAGCACGCCTCCGACTACGCCGCCAACGCCGCGGCGTACCGCGCCGAACTGCAGGCGGTGCACGAACAGCTCGTCGCCGACCTGGCCGTGCTGCCGCCGAATCACCGAGCGCTGGTCACCTGCGAGGGCGCCTTCAGCTACCTGGCCCGCGACGCCGGCCTGAGCGAGGCGTACCTGTGGGCGGTCAACGCCGACCAGCAGGGCACCCCCCAGCAGATCGCCCGTACGGTCGACTTCGTCCGGGCCAACGCCGTGCCCGCCGTGTTCTGTGAGTCCACCGTCTCGGACAAGGCCCAGCGGCAGGTCGCCGAGGACACCGGTGCCCGGTTCGGCGGAACCCTGTACGTCGACTCGCTCTCCGAGCCGGACGGCCCCGTGCCGACCTACCTCGAGCTGCTCCGGCACGACGTCCGCACCATCACCGAAGGGCTGCGCCCATGACCGCGACACCCGCCCCCGCACTGGCCGTCTCCCGCCTGAGCGTGCACTACCGCACCGTCACCGCGCTCGACGGCGTCGACCTGACCCTCGCCACCGGCCGGGTGTGCGGGCTCGTCGGCACCAACGGCTCGGGCAAGTCGACCCTCTTCAAGGCGATCATGGGCATCGTGCGGCCGAGCGCCGGCACCGTGTCCATCGGCGGCGCCGACACCGTCACCGCCCGCAAGGCCGGAGCCGTCGCGTACGTGCCGCAGAGCGAGGCCGTCGACTGGGACTTCCCCATCAGCGTGGGCGAAGTCGTGATGACGGGCCGCTACGGCCACCAGAACTGGCTGCGCCGGCCGCGGCCTGCCGACCACGCCGCGGTCCGGGCCGCGCTCGAACGCGTCGACATGGCCGGCTACGAGCAGCGGCAGATCGGGCAGCTCTCGGGCGGTCAGCGCAAGCGGGTCTTCGTCGCCCGCGCCATCGCCCAGGGCGCTCCCCTGTTGCTGCTCGACGAGCCGTTCGCCGGGGTGGACAAGCGCACCGAGGCGGCGCTGACCGGCGTGATCCGGGACCTCGCCGGCTCCGGGCACACGATCCTCGTCGCCACCCACGACCTCGCCGGGCTGTCGACGCTGTGCGACGAGGCCGCGCTGCTGCAGCGTCGCATCCTCGTGCACGGCGCCCCGGAGGAGGTGCTCCGGCCGGAGAACCTCGCCCGCGCCTTCGGCGTCGACC
This sequence comes from Rhodococcus aetherivorans, assembly GCF_011058165.1. Taxonomy (GTDB): domain Bacteria; phylum Actinomycetota; class Actinomycetes; order Mycobacteriales; family Mycobacteriaceae; genus Rhodococcus; species Rhodococcus aetherivorans. The sequence continues at coordinate 9,806 of NZ_JAALEG010000020.1, read as the reverse complement.
CGCTGGTGCCGACCCCTTACGTTCCCCAGGAGGCGCGGTGAACCTCGTCGAACTGATCGTCGAACCGCTGCAGTACGGCTTCATGCAGCGTGCGCTCGTCGTCGCGGTGGCCGCCACGGTCGTGTGTGCCCTGCTCAGCTGCTGGCTCGTCCTCATCGGCTGGTCGCTGATGGGCGACGCCGTCTCCCACGCCGTGCTGCCGGGGGTGGTGCTGGCCTACCTGGTGGGGGCACCGTTCGCCCTGGGCGCGTTGCTGTTCGCCGGGGCCGCCGTCGCCCTGATCGGGCTCGTGCGCAGCACCACCAAGGTCAAGGAGGACGCCGCGATCGGCGTGGTGTTCACGACGCTGTTCGCCCTCGGCGTCGTCCTGATCTCCAAGAACCCGAGCCAGGTGGACCTGCACCACGTGCTCTTCGGCAACCTGCTGGGCCTGGCCACCGAGGACATGTGGCAGGTCACCGCCCTCGCGGTGGCGGTGCTCGTCGTGCTGATCGCCAAGCGCCGCGACCTGACCCTGTTCGCGTTCGACCGGGGGCAGGCCCACGCCCTCGGGATCTCCCCGGCCCGGCTGTCCGCCCTGTTGCTCGCTCTCCTCGCGGTCACCATCGTCGCCGCCATCCAGGCCGTCGGGGTGATCCTCGTCGTGGCGATGCTGATCATCCCCGGTGCGACGGCGTACCTGCTCACCGAACGGCTGTCGCGGATGCTGGTGCTCGCCCCCACCCTGGCCGCGCTGACATCGGCGGCCGGGGTGTACGTCAGCTACTACACCGACGCCTCCACCGGCGGTGTCGTCGTCCTGGCGCAGGCCGTCGTGTTCACGGTGGCCTACCTCTTCTCGCCGCACCAGGGACTGATCACCGGGGCGCTGCGGCGGCGGGCACGGCTGCGCGACGCGGATGAATCCGCGGTGAGACTTGCCTAAGCTGTCCCCGTGGGCGAGAGAAGCGGGACGACCGAGGTGGCGACGGCGGACACGCTGACGCCGGTCGCGCAGGACTACCTCAAGATCATCTGGACCGTGCGGGAATGGTCGGGGGAGAAGGTCTCGACGAAGCTGCTCGCGGAGAAGCTCGGAGTGTCGGCGTCGACCGTCTCCGAGGCCGTCCGCAAGCTCGCCGATCAGGGCCTCGTCGACCACGCCCGCTACGGCGCGATCTCCCTCACGGACTCCGGGCGCGCCGCCGCCGTGGCCATGGTCCGCAAGCACCGTCTGCTCGAGACGTATCTGGTCCAGGAACTCGGCTACGGCTGGGACGAGGTGCACGACGAGGCCGAGGTCCTCGAGCACGCCGTCTCCGACCGGCTCGTCGCCGCCATCGACGCCAAGCTCGGCCATCCCGAGCGGGACCCGCACGGCGACCCGATTCCGGCGGACGACGGCACGATCCCCACTCCCCCGGCCCGGCAGCTCAGCGCGTTCGTCGACGGCGAGCACGGCCGCGTCGCCCGCATCTCGGACGCGGACCCGGCGATGCTGCGCTACTTCGACGACGTGGGCATAGCCCTCGACACCGACATCCGGGTCGTCGAACGCCGCGACTTCGCGGGCACCGTCTCGGTCCGCATCGGCGGCGACGGCGGCACGACGGTCGACCTCGGGCATCCCGCGGCCGACGCGATCTGGCTGGTGTAGGCGGCCGCGCCTCCGGTGTGTCCTTCGGGCGGCGGGAGCAGCCCGAAGGACACACCGCTACATGGTGGCCGGGCGCACGACGAACACTGCCGAGGCCCGCTTGCCCTTCTCCTGCAGCAGCGCCGCGGCCCGGCCGGACGGGTCGATCGCCGCGTACACGCCGGGAATCCCCACCGGATCCAGCCACCGGCCGTTCGCCAGCAGTTCCGCCTCCGCCGCGGTGACGTCGCGGCACGGGAACGCGGTGCGGACGGCTGCATCGATGTCCAGGCTCACGGTCGGGCTCTCCTCGAGCTGGGCGAGCGTGCGGGCGTGCTCGAGCCCGAACGGGCCGACCCGGGTGCGCCGCAGCGCCGTCAGGTGCGCGCCGACGCCCAGGGCGGCCCCCAGATCCCGGGCCAGCGCCCGGATGTAGGTGCCGGACGAGCACTCCACCTCGACGTCGAGATCGACGAACCCGTCCGAGGTGGTCCGCCGGGACAGCACCTCGAACCGCGAGACCGTGACCGGCCGGGCCGCGAGCTCGACGGTCTCCCCCTCGCGCATCCGGGCGTAGGCGCGCTTGCCGTCGATCTTGATCGCGCTGACGCTGGCAGGCACCTGGGAGATCTCCCCCGTGAGCGCGGCAACGGCCGCCGCGATCGCCTCGTCCGCGACGGCGGAGGCGTCGGTGGTCGCGAGCACCTCACCCTCGGCGTCGTCGGTGACGGTGCTCTGCCCGAGCCGGATCGTCGCCGAATACGCCTTGGTGGTGAGGGCGAGCAGGCCCAGCATCTTCGTCGCGCGCTCCACCCCGAGCACGAGCACGCCCGTCGCCATCGGGTCGAGGGTGCCGGCATGACCGACCTTGCGGGTGCCGAGCAGCCGCCGGCAGCGGGCCACCACGTCGTGGCTGGTCATACCCGGGTCCTTGTCGACGACGAGCAGGCCGGCACGGGCGAGGGCGGGGTTCTCGGAGGCAGACACGGGGCCCGATTCTGCCACCTGCCGCGGCGGCCCCGGTGTCAGTGCACGACGATCGCGGTGAGCACCAGCCCGTCGGCGATCAACCACCGCCCGTCGAACGCCGACAGCGGCGCACCGTCGCGGGTGTCGCCGGGTACGAGCAGGTCGGAACGGAACGTGCCCGACGCGGCCGCGCTCGGTACGGCGGCCGCGCCGTCGCGCTCGAACGTGATGTGGGCGTCCTCGAAGCCCAGCCAGCGCCCGGTGAGCGGGAACCACGCCTTGTAGGTGGCCTCCTTCGCGCAGAAGAGCAGGCGGTCCCAGTGCAGGCTCGGCTCGGTGCCGGCGAGCCAGGTGCGCTCCTGCGGCAGGGACACCGCCTCGAGCACCCCGTCGGGCAGGGGACCGTGCGGCTCCGCGTCGATCCCCAGCGACCGCACCTGCAGCGCGTAGGCCAGGACGGCGCCGCGGTAACCGTCGCAGTGGGTGAGGCTGCCGACGACTCCCCGCGGCCATACGGGCGCCCCCTTGTCGCCCTTGAGCACCGGCCCGGGCTCCATCCCGAGCTGCCGCATGGCGAGCCGCGCGCAGTGCCGCGCCCCCGCGAACTCCCGTCGCCGCTTGTCCACCGCACGGGCGACGAGCGCCTCCTCCTGCGGGTGCGGTCGCAGGCCGGGCGGGTCCTCGAACAACTCCGCGGCGGCGATGCCGTCGGGCAGGATCCGGGTGATCAGCCCGGTGCGGGTCGAGGTCGTCGGGTCGGTCATCGCAGCTCCCCAGTGCGCGTGTTCTGTGCAGCGCGCTCAGCGCGCATCTTCTCGACTTCGGCTTCCATCTCGGGGGTCACCCGGAAGTGCCCGCCCCACTTGTTCAGCGATCCCGGCGGATACTCCGGCACCGGCAGGATCTGGCGCAGCAGCGGCTCGGGCAGACCCCGGCGCTGCCATTCCCGTGGGTAGCCGAGGGAGACCTCCTCGAAGCGGACGCCGTCGTAGTACGTGGTGCGCGGGATGTGCAGGTGTCCGTACACGGCGCACAACGCGCGGTAGCGCAGGTGCCAATCGGCGGTCTCGGTGGTGCCACACCAGAGGGAGAACTCCGGGTAGAACAGCATCCGGGTGGGTTCGCGGACCAGTGGGAAGTGGTTGATCAGCACCGTCGGCAGCGCCGGGTCGAGGGCGTCGAGGCGCTTGCGGGTGTCGTCGAGCCGCACGCGGCACCACACGTCGCGGGTGACGTACGGGTCGGGTGAGAGGAGGAACTCGTCGGTGGCGACGACGTTGCGTTCGCGGGCGAGCGCCAGGCCCTCGGCCTTCGTCGTGGTGCCCTCGGGCAGGAACGAGTAGTCGTAGAGCAGGAACATCGGCACGAGCGTCACCGGCCCGCCCTCCCCGTGCCACACGGGATACGGGTCCTCCGGGGTGAGCACGTCGAGTTCGCGGCACATCGTCACGAGGTAGTCGTACCGGGCGGCGCCGTGCATCTGCACCGGGTCCTTGGCGGTGGTCCACAGCTCGTGGTTGCCGGGAACCCAGATCACCTTGGCGAAACGGCTGCGCAGCAGCGACAGCGCCCAGCGGATGTCGTCGGACTTCTCGGCGACGTCGCCGGCGACGATCAACCAGTCGTCCGGGGATTCGGGGTGCAGATCCTCGGTGACGGGGCGATTGCCTCGATGCCCGACGTGGATGTCGCTGACCGCCCAGAGTTTCCCCGTCACCGGTCCTGCCCTTCTGTCTCGTCCCGTACCGTCTCGCGCCGGATCTGCCGGTCCGCACCGGCGACGGCCCACCGCCCCGACCGGGTCCGCCAGACCACGGCCGCCATGCGGAACACGATGAACACCGTAAGCCCCGTCCAGATACCCGCGAGCCCCCAGCCCCACACCAGCGAGCACCAGACGACGGGCAGGAAGCCGAACAGCGCGGACGCGAGCGTGGCGGTGCGCAGGAAGGCGGCGTCACCGGCGCCGAGCAGCACCCCGTCGAGCGCGAACACCACTCCGGCGGCGGGCATGAGCGCGACGAAGAACCACCAGGCGACGTCGATCTGCTCGAGGACCGCCGGGTCGTCGGTGAACAGCGCCGGGATCACGTCGCCGCCGAGCAGGAACGCCAGGGCCAGGCCGGCGGCGAACACCGTGGACCAGGCGGTGATCCGCCAGGCCAGGCGCTTCGCGCCGGACCGGGCCCCCGCCCCGAGCGCCGCACCCACCAGGGCCTGCGCGGCGACGGCGAGCGAGTCGAGGGTGAGCGCGACGAAGTTCCACAGCTGCAGCACCACCTGGTGCGCCGCGACGGCCGCGGCACCGAAGCGGGCCGCCACCGCGGCCGCGGACAGGAAGCACGCCTGGAAGGCGAGGCTGCGGGCGATCAGATCGCGGCCGAGGCGCAACTGCGCCACGATCACCGCGCGACGAGGCCGCAGCGGCACACCGGCCCGGAGCAGTGCCCCGACGAACAGGGCCGCGGAGACACCCTGTCCGGCGACGTTGGCGACGGCGGAACCGGCGAGTTCCCAGCGGGGGGCGCCGAGCAGGCCGTGCACGAGCACCGGGCACAGCACCGCCGAGAGCGCGAGCCCGGCGAGCACGTACCGCAGCGGGCGGGCGGTGTCCTGCACGCCTCGCATCCAGCCGTTGCCGGCGAGCCCGACGAGGATCAGCGGTGCGCCGAACAGGGCGACCCGCAGCCACGACACTGCGGCGTCGGCGATCTCCGGGTCCCCGGCGATCAGCGCGGCCACCGGTTCCGCCAGTACCTGCCCGACGAGCAGGATCGCGGTGCCGACACCGAGCGCGAGCCAGGTGGCCTGCACACCCTCGGCGACGGCGGCGTCACGCCGGCCGGCGCCGTGGAGGCGGGCGGCGCGGGCCGTGGTCCCGTAGGACAGGAAGGTCAGCTGGGTGCTGACCTGGGCGAGGACGAGGCCGCCGATGGCGAGGCCCGCGAGCGCGAGCGCGCCGAGCCGGCCGACGACGGCGATGTCGAACAGGAGGTACAGCGGCTCGGCGGCGAGCACCCCGAGGGCCGGCACCGCGAGCCCGAGGATGCGCCGGGCGGTGGCCTCGGGGACGACGTGCGGGGGCGCGTCCGGTTCCGGGCCGGCGGTGTCCCGCGGTTGCGGCGCCGGCACCGTCAGTCCAGGGCCGCGCGCAGCGCCGTGACGACCCGGTCGCGGTCGCCGTACGCGGTGTATCCGGATGCGAACCGATGCCCACCTCCGCCGAGGGCGGTGGCGGCGACGGAGACGTCGACGGCGTTCTTCGAGCGCAGCGATACCGTCCACACGTCCGGGCCGCACTCCTTGAACACGGCGGCGACCTCCGCTTCGGCGGTGGTCCGGACGATGTCGATGACGCTTTCGACCTCCTCGGCGCCGAGGTGCGCCGAATCGGCGCGCAGCACCGTCGCGTGGACGAGTCCGCGTCCGCCGGCGGCGTCGGGAACGAGCGTCGCCGACGCGAGCACCCGCGACAGCATCGGCAGCCACCCGAAGGGGTGCGTGTCGAGGAGCCGTCGCGTGATGGCGGCCCCGTCGATGCCGGTGGCCAGCAGGCGCTCGGCCAGACGGTGTCCCCCGGCGCGTCCCCACCGGAACGAGCCGGTGTCGGTGACCAGCCCCGCGTACAGGCAGTGGGCGAGGTCCGCGTCGATCTCCACGCCCCACTCGTCGAACAGCTCGGCGAGCACGGCGGTGGTGGATTCGGCGGCCTCGTCGATCAGATTGTGGGTGCCGAACCGGGTGTTGGAGCGGTGGTGGTCGATCACCAGGGTGTGCTTCGCGCCTGCCAGCCGGTCCGCGAGATGCCCGAGCCGGCCGGCCGTGCCGCAGTCCACGGTGACGAGCAGGTCGACCTCGCGGCGCACCTGCCCGGCGGGCACCCGCAGGTGCCCGCCGGGCAGGTCGCGCATCGACGCCGGGACGGCGGCCGGCGACGCGAACGCCACCTGCACCGGAATGCCGCGCCGCTCGAGCACCGTGCCGAGTGCCAGGCCGCTGGCGAAGGTGTCGGCGTCGGGCTGGACGTGGCAGAGGATCGTCACCGAGGTGGCGTCCTCGAGGAGCGCGACGGCGTCGCGCAGATCGACCGCCGTGGCGGCCTGGATCGACTCGGCCATCGGTGCGCTACAGGTCGTCACCGTCGTCGGGACGCACCCGTGGTTCCTTGTAGGGATCCGGCTCGCCGGCGGGAGCGGCGCCCTCGCGGGCCTTGGCGAGTTCCTCGTCGGCGGCCCGTGCCCGTTCGAGGAGTTCCTCCATGTGCCGGGCGGTGTCCGGCACGGTGTCGGTGACGAAGGTCAGGGTGGGGGTGAACCGCACCCCGGTGCCCGCCCCGACCTTCGAGCGCAGCACGCCCTTGGCCTTCTCCAGGCCTGCGGCGGCCGCGGCCAGGTCGGGTTCGGTGTCCAGGTCCTCGCCGCGGACCGTGTAGTAGACGGTGGCGTCGTGCAGATCTGCGGTGACCTTCGCATCGGTCACGGTGACGAACGCCAGCCGCGGATCCTTGATCTCGTGATCGATGGCCGTGGCGACGATCGTGGCGATGCGCTTGGCCAGTCGACGTGCCCGTGCTGGATCGGCCATGTCAGTCGGTTCCTCTCCCCGGCCGCCGGCGGCGACCACATGTTTGTTCCACCGGTCCGGTCAGTCCTCCGGACCGAAAATTCTTCGCCGCACGGAGAGCAGCTGCAACTCCGGGCGGCCGGCGACGAGCCGCTCGCACGTGTCGAGCACCTCGTTGAGATAGGGCACCGCCGATGCGGCCACCGCCACGCCGATCTCGGCGCGACGGTAGAGGTCCTGGTCGCCGGTCTCGGCGGCGCTGACCGCCATCCGCCGCAGCTCGGCGAGGACGGGCCGGATCACGGACCGCTTCTGCTTGAGCGAGCGCACGTCACCGAGCAGGACGTCCAGTTCCAGTGCCCCGAGATACATCCACCCTCCGGTGTCGTCCGGTGCCGGTCCTCCGGCACGCCGACGGCGGCGGGCGATCATCTCGCCCACCGCCGCCGACGAGGCCGTCGGTTGTGTCCGGCTGCGTCAGTCGCGCGGCTTCTCGCGCAGCTCGTACGCCTCGATCACGTCACCGATCTTGATGTCGGAGTAGGTGACCGTCAGACCGCACTCGAAGCCTTCCCGCACCTCGGTCACATCGTCCTTCTCGCGCCGCAGCGACGAGATGGTGACCGTCTCGGCGACCACGTTGTTGTCGCGGAGCAGACGGGCCTTCGCATTGCGCTTGACGACACCCGACTGGACCATGCAGCCCGCGATGTTGCCGACCTTGGACGACTTGAAGATCGCCCGGATCTCGGCGCGGCCGAGCTCGACCTCCTCGTAGATCGGCTTGAGCATGCCCTTGAGGGCCTTCTCCACCTCGTCGATCGCCTGGTAGATGATCGAGTAGTAGCGGATGTCGACGCCCTCGCGGTTGGCGAGCTCGGTGGCCTTGCCCTCGGCGCGGACGTTGAAGCCGATGATCACGGCGTTCGACGCGGCGGCCAGGTTGACGTTGGTCTCGGTGACACCACCGACACCGCGGTCGATGACCCGCAGGCGCACCTCGTCGCCGACCTCGATGCCCATGAGGGCCTCCTCGAGGGCTTCGACCGTACCGGCGTTGTCGCCCTTGAGGATGAGGTTGAGCTCGTTGTGCTCCTTGAGCGCGGCATCGAGGTCCTCGAGGCTGATCCGCTTGCGGCTCTTGGCGGCCAGCGCGTTGCGCTTGCGCGCATTGCGGCGGTCCGCGATCTGCCGTGCGATGCGGTCCTCCTCGACGACGACGAGGTTGTCACCGGCGCCGGGCACCGACGTGAAGCCGATGACCTGGACCGGACGCGACGGGAACGCCTCGAGGACGTCGTCGCCGTGCTCGTCCACCATTCGGCGGACACGGCCGTACGCGTCGCCCGCGACGATCGAGTCGCCCACGCGCAGCGTGCCGCGCTGGACCAGGACGGTGGCCACGGGGCCGCGGCCGCGGTCGAGGTGCGCCTCGATCGCGACGCCCTGCGCCTCCATGTCCGGGTTGGCCCGCAGGTCGAGGGACGCGTCCGCGGTGAGCAGCACGGCCTCGAGCAGCTGGTCGATGTTCAGGCCCTGCTTCGCCGAGATGTCGACGAACATGGTGTCGCCGCCGTACTCCTCGGTGACCAGTCCGTACTCGGTGAGCTGCTGGCGGATCTTCTGGGGGTTCGCACCCTCCTTGTCGATCTTGTTCACCGCGACCACGATCGGCACGTCCGCAGCCTGCGCGTGGTTGATCGCCTCCACCGTCTGCGGCATGACGCCGTCGTCGGCCGCGACCACGAGGATCGCGATGTCGGTCGACTTCGCGCCGCGGGCACGCATGGCGGTGAACGCCTCGTGACCCGGGGTGTCGATGAAGGTGATCAGCCGGTCTTCGCCGTTGAGGTGGGTCATCACCTGGTAGGCGCCGATGTGCTGGGTGATGCCGCCGGCCTCGCCCTCGCGGACGTTGGCCTTGCGGATCGTGTCGAGCAGGCGGGTCTTGCCGTGGTCGACGTGACCCATGACGGTCACCACCGGCGGACGCTGCACGAGGTCTTCCTCGGTGCCCTCGTCCTCGCCGTAGGTGATGTCGAACGACTCGAGCAGCTCGCGGTCCTCGTCCTCGGGGCTGACGACCTGAACGTTGTAGTTCATCTCCGAGCCGAGCAGCTCGAGGGTCTCGTCGTTCACCGACTGAGTGGCCGTGACCATCTCACCGAGGTTGAACAGCGCCTGGACCAGGGCCGACGGGTTCGCGTCGATCTTCTCCGCGAAGTCGGACAGCGACGCGCCACGGGCGAGACGGATGGTCTCGCCGTTGCCGCGCGGCAGCCGCACACCACCGACCGACGGTGCCTGCATCGAATCGTATTCCTGCCGCTTCTGCCGCTTCGACTTGCGGCCACGGCGCGGAGCGCCACCGGGACGACCGAAGGCACCCGCGGTTCCGCCGCGGCCACCACGGCCGGCGCCACCGCCACCGCCACCGGGACGACCGCGGAAACCACCGGCGGCACCGGCACCGGCACCGGCGCCGGGAGCACCGCCACCGCCACCGCGGTAACCGCCGCCGCCACCAGCGCCGGCCGGACGTCCGCCGGGCGCGCCGGGACGGCCGGGACGACCGGTCGGGCCGGGACGCGCAGCACGCTGCGGCATCGCGGCCGGGTTCGGACCTGTCTCTTATACACAGCTGACGCTGCCGACGAAT
>NZ_JAALEG010000209.1 GCF_011058165.1 Rhodococcus aetherivorans | reverse complement strand
GCGGCGTGACCCCCAACGCCCGGCTAGACGACGGCCTCGAAGGACCATAGTGGCACGGCGTCGACGGGCGACCACCACACCATTTTCACCCCGGAACGGGCGTCCCGACAGGGACATATTGGCTAGATGCTCCAGCGCATGGTGACGACGGTCCCGGTGTCGGCCGGGGCCACGGTCGCCGTGTCGGCCAGGGACTTGATCAGCGTGAGACCGTGCCCGCGCGAGCTGGTGCCCGGGTCGGTGTCGTTCGCGCGCCAGCTGCCGCGGTCGATGATGGCGACCTCGACCTGACGGTCGCCCGGGATCAGCGTCGCCTCGAGGTCGAGGGTGCCCGATGCACCGTCGCGGTAGGCGTGCTCGACGGCGTTGGCGAGGGCCTCGTAGCTGGCCAGCAGCACGTCGCGGGTCAGCTCGGGGCGCACGTGCACCGCGTCGAGCCAGCGCTCCAGGGCCCGCCGCAGCACGGTCAGCTGACCGGGCTCGGCGCGCACGCGCCGATAGGCCAGCGTGACCGAGTCGCACAGCGGGGTGTTCTGCGGCGAAAACATCGTCTGTACTCTAACCCGTCGCGCCGGGCGCCATCGGCCACGAGGCTCCCCGGCGGCGGAGGGGTCCGTCAGATCGGTAGCCGCAGCTCCGGCGGCACTTCGATCGTGGGCAGGGGCGGCAGCGGCGGCAGTGTCGGTACCGGGATGTTGAGCCCGGGGATCAGCGG
>NZ_JAALEG010000208.1 GCF_011058165.1 Rhodococcus aetherivorans | reverse complement strand
CACCCTCACCTGTCCCACCGACACCGGCAACGGCGGGGTGACCATGCCGTTCTTCCGCACCCCCACCTCCGCCGACGACCTGCTCGCCGAACGCGACGCCATCGCCACCTGGGCGCGGATGACCTACGGCTGGATGGGCCGGTCCCCCGACTACAAGGCCTCCTTCCTCGGCACCCTCAACGCCAACAGCGAGCTCTACGCCCCGTTCCAGGACAACGCCAAGCGCTGGTACCGCGAATCGCAGGAGAAGGTCCTGTACTGGAACCACGCGATCATCAACCCCCCGGTGGACCGGCAACTGCCCCCGGACCAGGTCGGCGACGTGTTCATGAAGGTCGAGAAGGAGACCGACGCGGGCCTGATCGTCTCCGGCGCCAAGGTCGTCGCCACCGGCTCGGCGATCACCAACTACAACTTCATCGCCCACTACGGCCTGCCGATCAAGAAGAAGGAATTCGCCCTGATCTGCACGGTGCCGATGGACGCGCCCGGCATCAAGCTGATCTCGCGGGCCTCCTACAGCCAGAACGCCAACGTCGTCGGATCCCCGTTCGACTACCCGCTGTCCTCGCGCATGGACGAGAACGACGCGATCTTCATCTTCGACAAGGTGCTCGTGCCGTGGGAGAACGTGTTCATGTACGGCGATGTGGAGAAGATCAACGCGTTCTTCCCGCAGTCCGGATTCCTGCCGCGGTTCACCTTCCAGGGCTGCACCCGCCTCGCCGTCAAGCTCGACTTCATCGCGGGCCTGCTGCTCAAGGCCCTCGACGCCACCGGCGCCGGCGGTTTCCGCGGCGTGCAGACCCGCGTCGGGGAGGTCATCGGCTGGCGCAACCTGTTCTGGTCGCTCACCGAGTCGATGGCCCGCGACCCCGAGCCGTGGATCGGCGACACCGTCATCCC
>NZ_JAALEG010000207.1 GCF_011058165.1 Rhodococcus aetherivorans | reverse complement strand
GGCCCGCACCGCGGACCGCCGGCTCCCCCTGCATCAGCGGATCGAGTGGGGAGCCTGGGCCGCAGCCGGGACGATCAACCTCGTGATCTGGGCGATCGTGTCGATCGCCGTCGGCGCGGCCGTGTACCCGTGGCCGGTCTGGGTGATCGGGCCGTGGGGCCTGGTACTGCTCGGCCGGACCCTCGCCGGACGGGAAGGCGCCGGCCACCGGGCGCACCCCGGCCGCGGCTCGTCGCGGGCCCTCCCCGCCGGCGGGTGGTGCACGTCCGGGTGGCGGGCGTCACAGACTCGGCTATGATCGACGGGCTGTATTTGTAACTCGCGGTTACGCGAAGAATCAGGGAGGCCCCGTGTCGAAGACCCTCGAAGCCACCGTCGAGATCGCCGCATCGCCACAGCAGGTGTGGCATGTGATCTCCGACCTGAAGCGGATGGGCGAGTGGAGCCCGCAGTGCCGGAAGATGGCCGTGCTCGGCGGACCCGTCGGAGTCGGGACCAAGACGATCAATGTCAACCGCAAGGGCCTGCTCGTGTGGCCCACCACCGCCAAGGTGCTCGCCTTCGAGCCGGGGCGCCTGCTCCGCTTCCGGGTCAACGAGAACCGCACCGTCTGGTCGTTCACCCTCGAGCCCACCGACACCGGCACCCGGGTGATCCAGCGACGGGAGGCGCCCACCGGGACCAGCAAGGTCTCGCAGTTCCTCATCGACAAGGTCCTCGGTGGCGCGACCGCCTTCGACGACGACATGGTGGTCGGCATGAACGCCACCCTCGCGCGCATCAGGAACGAGGCCGAGGGCGCGGCCCTCGCACGGTGACCCTCCTCGCGTAGGCTGTGTTAGCCCGCGGGCCGCACGCCCGCGGGTCACACCGCGCGACACTAAGAGGAGCCGTGGCCCGAAAGCCCACACCCCCCGGAA
>NZ_JAALEG010000206.1 GCF_011058165.1 Rhodococcus aetherivorans | reverse complement strand
CCACCGGAGACGTTCAGCTTGTCCTCGTCGATGCCGAGCTCGCGGGCGGAGCCGAGCACCTGCACGGCGAACGCCTCGTTGATCTCGAACAGGTCGATGTCGGAGATGGTCTTGCCGGCGTGGGCGAGCGCCTTCTTCACGGCCTCGATCGGGCCCAGACCCATGATCTCCGGCGACAGGCCGGACACGCCGGTCGAGACGATCCGCGCCAGCGGGGTCAGCCCGAGCTCCTCGGCCTTGGTGTCGGACATGATCACCAGGGCCGCGGCGCCGTCGTTGAGCGGGCAGGCGTTGCCGGCGGTGATGGTGCCGTCGGGGCGGAAGACCGGCTTCAGCTGGCTCACGGCCTCGTAGGTGGTGCCGGGCCGCGGCCCGTCGTCGGTGGTCACGACGGTGCCGTCGGGCAGGGTGACGGGGCTGATCTCGCGCTCGAAGAAGCCCGACTTGATGGCTTCCTCGGCCCGGTTCTGCGACCGCACACCCCACCGGTCCTGGTCCTCGCGGGAGATGCCGGTGAGCGAGGCGACGTTCTCCGCGGTCTGGCCCATCGCGATGTAGACGTCGGGCAGCAGGGCCTCGCTGCGCGGGTCGGTCCACGCGGTGCCGCCCTCGGCGAGCGTGGCGGTGCGGGCCTCGGCGTCGGCGAAGAGCGGGTTCTTGGTGTTCGGCAGGCCGTCGGCGTTGCCGGTGACGAAGCTGGAGACGGACTCGACACCGGCGGAGACGAACACGTCCCCCTCGCCGGCCTTGATCGCGTGCAGCGCCATGCGGGTGGTCTGCAGCGACGACGAGCAGTAGCGGTTGACGGTCACGCCGGGCAGGAAGTCGTAGCCCAGCTGCACGGCGACGACGCGGGCGATGTTGAACCCGGACTGGCCGGCGGGCTGGCCGCAGCCGAGCATCAGGTCGTCGATCTGGGCCGGGTCCAGCTCCGGCACCTTCGCCAGGGCGGCCGCGA
>NZ_JAALEG010000205.1 GCF_011058165.1 Rhodococcus aetherivorans | reverse complement strand
GCCGAGTCGGATCTGGTGGTGCACTTCGCCGCCGAGTCGCACAACGACAACTCCCTGGCCGATCCGTCGCCGTTCGTGCAGACCAACCTGATCGGCACGTTCACCCTGCTCGAGGCGGTGCGCCGGCATTCGGTGCGGTATCACCACATCTCCACCGACGAGGTGTACGGCGATCTCGAGCTCGACGATCCGGCCCGGTTCACCGAGGCCACCGCCTACAACCCGTCGAGCCCGTACTCGTCGACCAAGGCCGGCTCGGACCTGCTGGTGCGCGCGTGGGTGCGCTCGTTCGGGGTGGCCGCGACGATCTCGAACTGCTCGAACAACTACGGCCCCTATCAGCACGTGGAGAAGTTCATCCCGCGGCAGATCACCAACGTCCTCGACGGGATCCGGCCCAAGCTGTACGGCACCGGGGCGAACGTGCGGGACTGGATCCACGTCGACGACCACAACCGGGCGGTGTGGACGATCATCGACAAGGGCGAGATCGGCCAGACCTATCTGATCGGCGCGGACGGCGAGACGAACAACCGCACCGTCGTCGAGACCATCCTCGAGCTGTGCGGTAAGGATCGGGGCGACTTCGACTTCGTCACCGACCGCCCCGGCCACGACCTGCGCTACGCCATCGACGCCACCCGCCTGCGCACCGAGCTCGGCTGGACCCCCCGCTACCGGGAGTTCCGCGAGGGCCTGGCCGCGACCATCGACTGGTACCGCACCCACGAGCACTGGTGGCGACCGCAGAAGGACGCCACCGAGCAGGCCTACGCGATGTCGGAATGCGCTGTGGAGCCAACGGGAATCACCGATGCTGGAGCGGCAAACCGATACGGGGGACGGCGAACTCAGAGTCAAGTGCGTCGGTTCCAGGTGAAGGACTAACCAATGCGCGGAATCATTCTCGCCGGCGGCACCGGGTCCCGCCTGCACCCGATCACCCTGGGAGTGAGCAAGCAGCTCGTACCGGTCTACGACAAGCCGATGATCTACTACCCGCTCTCGACCCTCATGC
>NZ_JAALEG010000204.1 GCF_011058165.1 Rhodococcus aetherivorans | reverse complement strand
CCGCGGCGGTGGCCCCGCCACCGCCGCGGTGCTGGCCGAACTCGGCCTGGACACCGGGTCGGTGCCGGCTCCCGTCACCGCCGGGGTCCTGGCCGCGATCGAGCACGCCCGCGCCGTGCTGCCCACCTTCACCCCGGGCCGGTTCCACGGCGACCTGCTGTACTTTTCCGCCCTGCGCGACCGCCGCGCCGGCCTCGACCCCGACGGCGGGTGGCGTCGGCACGTGAGCGGCGCCGTGCACATCGAACCGATCGACGCCGCGCACATCCGGATGACGACCCCCACGGCACTGGCCCACATCGGTCCCGTCCTGCACCGGTGGATGAGCCGCCCGACCGGTTGCCCGGCCACCCCCGCGGCGGGCGTGGCCGCTCGGCCCGACACCCGGGGCGACCACGCCAGCAGAACCGCGCATGGCGACGGTGACCTCGCTGGTTCGTCGGATCGGAGCGCCGCCCGGCGGTGACCGACGCGAGGCGGTATGCGCTCGCCGGATGCTCCCCGGGGCACCAGGGCACGTCGGAGCCCGGGGTCGACCCGCACCGGACCGCCTCGCCCCGCAAGGGGGATACCGATCCGGCCGACGAAGGCAGGCGGCAGCTGCCGACCAGCAGGCCGGTGCCTCGGTCGCCGTCATGCCGTCGAGAGCATCTCGCTCACGGATAGGACAACGGTAGGGCCGACCGCGGTAGGACCGGCCGAGTATTCGGCGACGCTGGGACCACCGGCGGTAGCGGGTGCACGGGTGCGCCGGTCTGCTTGGTATCGGGCCGATGTCTCCTTCACCCTCGGAAAATCTCGACCCGGCACTGGTGTATGTCCTTTCGGAAAATCAACCCCGTCGTGCTGCCGCAGCACCGTTCCGCGGCGGAGCGGTGGCACCGACGCAGGGCAATTTCCGAATCCCCCCGGCCGGTGGGGAAAGTAGTTAGCGTGTGCGGTGTCGTCCGCATCGCCTGCCGGGCGGCACGGGCCATCGCTCCACCGCCCCCCACCACGCGAGCGGTGGCCGACAGTCCCGCCGGCGCGACCACTCCCGCGCCGGCGGGGTTGTGCCCCGCGCC
>NZ_JAALEG010000203.1 GCF_011058165.1 Rhodococcus aetherivorans | reverse complement strand
CGCACCTACGTCGGTGGCGGAGGAGGCGAGCAGCGATGACGCTGTTGGGCAGTTTGGGGCTGTTGGGTGCGAGCCTGGCCACGCTCGGCTCGAACGCGGGGCTGTACGCGGTGCGCACCGCGGGCCTGCCCGCGCACGAGATCTACGGCGAGGAAGACTTCGACGCGATGCTCGCGCTGCCCAAGCGCACCGTGCGTACCGAGGACGGCGTCGACCTCGCCGTCCGGGAGGTGGGTTCGGCCCTGGCGCCGCTGACGATCGTGTTCGTGCACGGGTACTGCCTGCGCATGCAGTCCTGGCATCTGCAGATGCGCCACCTGCAGGAGCGGTGGGGCAAGGACGTGCGGATGGTCTTCTACGACCAGCGCGGCCACGGGGAATCCGCCGTGTCGACGTCGAAGTCCTGCACCATCGCCCAGCTCGGCCGCGATCTGGGCACCGTCATCGACACCGTCGTCCCCACCGGCCCGGTCGTCGTGGTCGGGCACTCGATGGGCGGGATGACGACCATCGCCCTGGCCGCCCAGCGCCCGGAGTTGTTCGACGAACGCATCGTCGGGGTGGGCCTGCTCGCCACCACCGCCGCCGGGCTGACCAAGACCGGCATCGGCCGTAACCTCGAGAACCCGGTGATCGACGCGTTCCGGCATCTGGCGCGCACCGCGCCGGGGTTCGTGCAGTACGCCCGTGGGGCCGCCAAGGCGATCATCGCGCCGATCCTGCGCGCCGCGTCCTACGGGACGGTGGTCAGCCCGAAGCTGGTGGAGTTCTCCGACCGGATGCTGGCGGAAACCTCGGTGCTGACCATCGTGAACTTCCTGCGCACCCTCGAACTGCACGACGAGTCGGCGGCGTTGCCGGTGCTCGGACAGGTGCCCGTGCTGGTGCTGTGCGGGGACGCCGACATGATCATCCCGTTCTCCGGCTCCGAGGAGCTCGCGGCGGCGTTGCCGGACGTCGAGCTCAAGCGGGTCCGCGGGGCCGGGCACCTGGTCCAGCTCGAGTTCCCCGAGGTCGTCGTCGGTGCGCTGGACCGGCTCATCCAGCGCGGGTTCGCCCACGACGCCGGCAGGAGGCGCGCCG
>NZ_JAALEG010000202.1 GCF_011058165.1 Rhodococcus aetherivorans | reverse complement strand
CCCCCGGCCCGGCCGCCACGTCCGCGCCGGCCCCCACCACGACGGCTGCGCCCTCGACCGCCGTGGCCTTCCCCGCGCAGGCCACCTACGTCGCGCAGATCCCCGTCGCCACCAGAACCCTCACGCTCGCGATCGCCGTCGAGGGCGAGGACGCCGTCGCGTACGCGTGCGACGGCAGTGCAGTCGAGTCCTGGCTGTCCGGCGATGCCGAGGACGGCAGGCTCGAGCTCGAGGGCCGAGACGGTGCCCGCCTCGACGGCGAGTTCGACGGCACGACGGTGCGCGGCACCCTGTGGCTCGGTGACCGGAGCTGGACCTTCGACGCCGCGCCGGCCGAACCTCCGGCCGGCCTCTACCTCGCGAACGTGGGCGACGTCCGGGCCAGCTGGATCGTCACGCAGGACGGGACGGTCACCGGTGTGCGCCGCGCCGGCGACGGCGGCACCGCGCCCGCCCCGGCCCTGGCGCCGGACGGGACGGCGGTCGTCGACGGGGTGGTCGTAACCGCGGACCCGGTGTCCGGCAGCGACACATTCTGACGGTGCCACCGCGCGGTGACACCGGGAGGAGGACGGATGAGCACACCGCAGGTCCATCCCGTCGCACCGCCGCGAACGGCCCCCGTCGTGGTCGCGTTCCTGGTGGGTGCCCTCGTCGCGGTCGGGCTCGGTGTGTACGGCAGTGTGCACGAGCCGACCTTCTTCTCGATCAACGTCGCCGGGTTCTCCAGTCCGACCGCCGTCAAGGCCTGGCTGGCGACCCTCGCCGGCGTGCTTGCACTGGTTCAGCTCGCCTCGGCGGCCGTGATGTACGGACGGATGCCGGGACTGCGGGCGCCGAGCTGGATCGGGACCCTGCACGTGTGGTCGGGCCGCCTCGCGGTGCTGGCCACCGTCCCCGTCGCGGTGCACTGCCTGTACGCGCTCGGTTTTCGCACCGGCGAGCCGCGGGTGCTGTGGCACTCGCTGGCCGGATGCCTCCTCTACGGGGCGTTCGTGGCCAAGATGCTGCTGCTGAGCCGGCGAGGCCTGCCGGGATGGGCGGTTCCGGTGGCCGGCGGCGCCCTGTTCACGGCGATCGTGGTCGTGTGGTCGACCTCGGCGCTGTACTTCTTCCGCACGACGGGCCTCACGTTCTGACGGCCCACCCCTACTGTCTTTCCC
>NZ_JAALEG010000201.1 GCF_011058165.1 Rhodococcus aetherivorans | reverse complement strand
CTACGCCTTGGGGACGCGGACGATGAGGGCGTCGCCCTGGCCGCCGCCGCCGCACAGGGCCGCGGCCCCGACACCGCCGCCGCGGCGGGCCAGTTCGAGCGCCAGGTGCAGCACGATCCGGGCCCCGGACATCCCCAGCGGGTGCCCCAGCGCGATGGCGCCGCCGTTGACGTTGATCCGGGCCGGGTCCAGCCCCAGCTCGCGGCCGGAGGCGATCCCGACCGCGGCGAACGCCTCGTTGATCTCCACCAGGTCCAGCCCGGCCGGGTCCAGGCCCTCCCGGGCGCAGGCCTTGGCGATCGCCCGGGCCGGCTGGGACTGCAGCGTCGAGTCCGGGCCGGCGACCACCCCGTGCGCGCCGATCTCGGCGAGCCAGGACAGACCCAACTGTTCGGCCCTGGCCCGGCTCATCACCACCACCGCGGCCGCCCCGTCGGAGATCTGCGACGCCGACCCGGCGGTGACGGTGCCGTCCTTCGCGAACGCCGGCCGCAGCGCCGCCAGCGACTCGGCGGTGGTCTCCGGGCGGATGCCCTCGTCGGCGGTGACCACGACCGGCTCGCCGCGGCGTTGCGGGATCGACACCGGCACGATCTCCGCGTCGAACAGCCCGTCCTTCTGCGCGCGGGCCGCCCGCTGGTGGCTGGCGGCGGCGACGGCGTCCTGCTCGGCGCGGGAGACGAACCGGGTGCCGGTGTTGGCGGCCTCGGTGAGGTTGCCCATGGCCTGGTCGGTGAAGATGTCGTGCAGCCCGTCGAAGGCCATGTGGTCGCGCAGGGTCGCATCGCCGTACTTGAACCCGGCCCGGGAGTGCTCGAGCAGGTGCGGGGCCCGGCTCATCGACTCCTGGCCGCCGGCGACGACGATGTCGAACTCGCCGGCGCGGATGAGCTGGTCGGCCAGCGCGATCGCGTCGATGCCGGACAGGCACACCTTGTTCACGGTCAGGGCGGGCACGTCCATCGGGATGCCGGCGGCCACCGCGGCCTGCCGGGCCGGGATCTGGCCGGCGCCGGCGGTGAGCACCTGACCCATGATCACGTACTCGACCTGCTCCGGGGCCACCCCGGCCTTGGCGAGGGCACCGGCGATGGCGACCCCGCCGAGGTCCGAACCGGAGAGGTCCTTCAGGGCGCCCTGCAGACGCCCCATCGGGGTCCGGGCTCCGGCAACGATGACAGAACTGGTCACGA
>NZ_JAALEG010000200.1 GCF_011058165.1 Rhodococcus aetherivorans | reverse complement strand
GTTCAGAGCAGGCGCCGGGCCTTCATGCCGGGGAAGACCGCGCCGACGCGCACCACGTCCCCGAACGTCGGGGCGTGCACCATCTGACCGCCGCCGATGTAGATGCCCACGTGCCCCGGCCCGTCGGACTGCCAGTTGCCGAACACCAGATCCCCCGGCCGGGCCAGCTGGATCGGGATCTCGGTGCCGACCCGCCACTGCGTCTGCGAGGTGCGCGGCAACCTCACCCCGGTCGCCGCGTACACCGCGTACGACGTCAGGCCCGAGCAGTCGAACCCGCCCCCCGACGGACCGTTGACGTTGCCGCCACCCCACACGTACGGCAACCCCAGATACCGGAACGCCAGGTCCACCACCCGGTTGCCGGTCTCGGTCATCCCCGGCAACCCGAGCCCGAAGAACGGCGAGAGCAGCCGCGCGAACACCATCTCCGTCGCCCGGATCTTCGCCACGTACGGCTTGGTCTGGTTCTCGTAGTCCGGCGACCCGGACGGCATCCCCCCGGACCGGCGCACCGCCCCCAGCCCGGCGTTGTACGCCGCCAACGTCAGGTCCAGGGTGTCCCCGCGCACCACCCCCTGCGCCTTCCACTGCTCGATCTGCCGGTAGTTGTCGCACAACAGATTCCCCGACGCCATCACCGGATCGGCGATGCCCAGCACATCGGCCCGCCCGTCCCCGTCGGCGTCCTTGCCGTAGGCATCCCAGGTTCCGGGCATGAACTGCCCCGGCCCCTTCGCCCCCACCGGCGAGACCGGGGCGCTGGGCCCGTACCGGAAGCCGTTCTCCGCCGAGTACAGCGCCGCCAGCACCGGCGCGCCGACCCCGTCGCACAACTGGCCGGCCTTGCGCAGCCACGGCGCGAACACCGCGATCGCGCCGATCGGCGCCAGGTTCGTCCCGGGCAGGATCGCCGGGATCGACGGCAACGTCACCGCGCCGCCACCCCACGCCGGACCCGGCGCCCACGCGTCGCTGCCCGTCGCCCCGGTGGCCGGCGCCCCGAACACCGACGGCCGTCCCGCCGGCGCGGCCGGCGCCGGCACCGACGGCACCTGTTCGAGCACGGCCTGCACCGGGTTCTCCACCGGCGCCGGCGGCGGTTCGAGCACCGCGGCCGCCTCCGCCGGCAGGTGCGGCATCAGCGCGTCCTTCGCCGCCGACGTCGCGTCCGCCACGGCCTGCTCCGCCGCCGGACGCATC
>NZ_JAALEG010000001.1 GCF_011058165.1 Rhodococcus aetherivorans | reverse complement strand
TCCCGCACCGACAAGCCCGCCGACAGTGTCGCCGAGGAGACCGGGGAGGTGACACCGGCCTTGACTGCCTGACCCACTCCCGAGGAATCACGCGACGACGTCGTACACCACCTCCAGGGACTTGACCAGGCTCCGGATCCCGACGACGGTGAAGTCTGGGCCACCAGGTGCGCCGTCGACCCATTGCCTTCACTGACCGCTTCAGGATGAGTTCGGCGTGGTAGACGGCGTTCGAGGACGGTTTCGGGCACCGTCTCGGTAGTGTCTGTTGATCTTGTTCCTGAGGACTACGGGAGCGAGTAGCGCCGCTACTCCCGCCCAGGCCTGAACGTCGGTACCGGTTCCCGGGTCGGAAGCCGGTCGACGATCGTGTCGCGTTGGCAGGCATCATGTTCGTCCTGCGCACCAACATCGCCTGGCGTGATGTCCCGGCGGAGAAGATCGGATGTAGCGGCGTCTGGAGTTTCGAGGCGGTGCGGGCTTCCTCTTCGAATCGGACCCTATAGCCCTCGTCGTCTGCCCAGTCCGCAAACAGCACCTTCAGGGGATGTCTCATTTGGGGAGCTTCTTCCAGGACGTCAGCGCGGCGGCGAGTTGGAGGAAACCGGCGAAGTGCTCGCCGTGACGTTCGTAGCGAATCGTCAGCCGGCGGTAGCCGGTCAGCCACGCCAGGGTGCGTTCGATCTTCCACCGGTACCGGCCGAGGCGTTCGCTGCTCTCGACGCCGCGGCGCGCGATGCGTGGGACGATACGTCGGGCGCGCAGCCACCGGCGATGGACGGGGTAGTCGTAGCCCTTGTCCGCGCGCAACCGGCCGGGTCGCCGGCGCCGCGGCCCGCGGCGCGAGCGCACCGCCGGGATCGCGGTCACCATCGGTTGCAGCATGACGCTGTCGTGGGTGTTCGCCGAGTTCACCGCGGTCACGAGCGGGATGCCGTCGGCGTCGGAGAGGATGTGGATCTTCGAGCCGTTTCTTGCCGCGATCGACCGGACTGGGGCCGGTCAGAGAGCCCCCCTTTTTGCCCGGACGTGGGCTGCGTCCAGGATCGCCGCGGACCAGTCCAGGTCCCCGCCGGCGCCGAGCCGGTCGAGGACCTGGCGGTGCAGCTCGTCGAACACCCCGGCCCGGGCCCACGCGGCGAAGCGGCGGTGCGCGGTCGGGACGCTGACCCCGAACGACGGTGGCAGGTGCCGCCACGCGCAACCGCTGGTGAGCACATAGACGATGGCAGTGAACACCGCCCGATCGTCCAGCGCCGCCCGCCCACCACCCTGGGGCCGCGCCCGGAATCCGGGCAGCAACGGTTCGACGATCTCCCACAACGCATCCGGCACCAACCGGGAAGACAACGCATCGACCACGACCGTCATCATGCCGCACACACGATCTAATCCATAAGAGACACGCTCTCAGCGCCACCTCGCGATCAGTGGCGGTGTCGAAGGCTCTCCAGACCTGGCCCATTCCTCCACGGCCGAGCAACGCGCGCAAGCGGTAAGGTCCGAAATTGGCTCTTCCGGAAATGGAGTGCACCTGAAGGCGAGGCGAGGTATTCGGTGCCGTCGGTGTCGGTGAGGTGAGACGGGCCCCAGGTGGCAGATGATGAAGGTTCCTACACCGAATCGTCATCCACACCCGGGACCCCCATGTCCGAGCCTACTTGCCTGCCCGCCTCGATCGTCGCCGACACGATCATGCGCACGATCGAAACCGGCGTGACGATCACCGACGCCGCCCTCGACGACCAGGTCACCGTGGTGTTCTGCGATCTGCTGGTCGACGGACCCGGCCGGTGCCCGCGCTGCAGCCAGGCAGGGACGTACCGGGACACGATCGTGCGCACGGTGACGGATCTGCCGGTGGCCGGCCATCCGCTCCAGTTGCGGGTGCGGGTTCCTGGCTACCGGTGTGTCTCCGCCTCGTGTGAGCGGGAGGTGTTCCGGCACAACACCGATCGTCTGGCTCGTCCCGGTTGGTCGACCACCCGACGTTGCGCCCGGCACATCCTGCGGCGGTTGATGTTCGACCGCACTTCGGTTGCCGCGATCGCCAGAGAACTGGGTCTGTCGTGGGACACGGTCAATGCGATTGCGGTCGAGGCCACCACGACGTTGATCACCACTGACACCTCCCTTCTGGAGTCGGTGCGGGTGATCGGGGTCGACGAGCACCGATGGGCGCACACCCGCCGGGCGGCCAGCGACGGGTATGTCACCGTGATCGTGGACCTGACACCGGTGTTCGACGGCACCGGACCGGCCCGTCTGCTCGATCTAGTGGCGGGCCGGTCGTCGGCGGTGCTGAGCACCTGGCTCGAGCACCGGGGTGCTGCGTTCCGCAGGAGGATCGAGGTCGTGGCGATGGACGGGTTCGGCGGCTACAAGCACGCCGCGACCAGCCACGTTCCCGATGCGGTGACAGTGATGAATCCGTTCCACGTCGTCGCCCTGGCTGGCACCAAGCTGGATCTGTGCCGTCAGCGCGTCCAGCAGCACACCCGCGGACACCAGGGCCGTTCGGGGGATCCGCTCTACGGGGTTCGTCGCACCGCCCGCACCCGGCAGGAGTTGCTCTCAGGCCCGCAACGTCGCCGTCTCGAGGCGGTGTTCGCCGAGGATCGGCATCTGCCGTTCGCGGTGACGCGTGGCGGGTCGACCAGGACGTCATCGATGCCTACGCCAATACCGACCGTCGTCGTGGCAGGACGAAACTGACCCAGGTGATCGACACGATTCGCACCGGCGTACCCGACGGTCTCGACGAACTCGCCCAGCTCGGGCGAACCTTGCACCGGCGCCAGGCCGATGTGCTGGCCTACTTCGAGTTCCGGGCCTCGAACAGACCCACCGAGGCGATCAACGGCCGGCTCGAGGCATTGCGTCGGCACGCCCTCGGGTTCCGCAACCTACTCCACTACCGGATCCAGTCACTGCTGCACTGCGGCAATCTCCCCCGCGCGATCGACGCACTCTAATTCCGGAAGAGCCCTGAAACTCTCACCCAGGCCGAATACTCTAGAGTCCGATACTCACTGGTCTGCTTGACATCGCGGTCGGCCTATCGTGGCCAGGTTCCGATTCCCCACATTGCCGATGGATGTGCAGCAACGCGTTCGCGGTGACTGGGTGGCACCGTCTGCGAAGGGTCACGTGCCGTTGGGATCGGCGACGTGGCCGGGACGACAACGTACCGCCCCGGCCATGTCCCTACCGTTGCTGCGGCGCGCGATGCATAGACGCGCGAAGGAGGGACGACACCTTCAGCTCGAGACGTCCTCCTTCGTGGACTTCTTGGCGGTGCGCCGTCCACGGGTGGGCGTCGGGGGCCGCCACGCGGCAAGATCGTCGGTGGTGACGCCCAGGTCGGCACTGTGGGAGCGCAGCACTTCCTCGATGGTGTCGGCGACGGATTCGCCGTACTCGGGGTCGATTTCGCCGTGCCACTGCCGCACCCACGGCAACAACTCGGCCAGACCGGCCAGCATCGGAATCAGCTTGTCAGGGCTCTCCTGATCCCACCCATCGACGGTGACACGCTCATCGACGAGACCCGCCAGGGCCAGAGCCTGTTCGGCGTGGTCCCAACCTGCCCAGCCCAGGAGCATCGTCGGGTCGGTGTCACGATTCGCATTGGGATACGAAATGAAGCGTTCCTTCGGAACGTCGAGTTTGCCGCGCCGCGACCAGTACGAACTCTTCACGAAATCGGCGGGCTTGTACTTGGGCGGAACCGGAATCGGGCCATCCAGCTTCTCCCCCGCATCCTCGCGACGCTGCAAGTCCCACGTGTGCTCCCAGGCTTCGCGTTTGATAAGGCCCGACGGCTTGTAACGCAGCGCGGCGAGGTAGGGCACACCCTCCTCATCAAGAAGCTTCGCGAGCGCGGTGCCGGTGGATACCTCGGTATTGCCGGCCCACAGCCGGAGCGCACTTCGGAAGTTCTCGTCGCGGTCCAGCTTGTCTGCAAGTTGCGCGACGCTGCGCGGGGTCGGATGCCCATCCTCGAACCACAGGTCGCGATTCTCGAGACGGTCGAGTAGCCAATCGCGCAGGGCTTCGGTGACGCGCTTGTCCCACGGTTCACTCGCCCAGCGCCGCTTGTATTCGGGCTTCTCCAGCAATCGAATGTGAGGATTCGACGCGATGATGCCGAGCCGGCGCTGAATCAGGTCGCGGTAGTCAGCCGGAAGGTGCGGCGGAATCTCGGTGATGGGCGTGGATCGGTGACGGTTGAACCAATCGGTCCAACTTCCCTTAGAAATCCCTTGCGCGAGAAGAATTTCGAAGGCCCTCTCCCCTAACTTGATTCCCTGGATGTCACCTTGATACGTGAGGTCCTCGTCAATGAGTCCGTAGAGCTGGTAGCACTCCCAATCGAGTTCCTCTTGGTGCGCGATCATCAACGCGAGGGCATGCTCAACATCGACACGAGCAGCTTTCATTGCCCCGCCAGTCGGGACCATGCGCCCAGCAACTGCACGCGGCGAAGAGGCCGTGACATCCTGTGCGAGTTGATCGATCTTGCGAGCCCGCGCAAGTGGGTAGGCCCTCGGCAACGGGAAATCCTTAAGATTCGTCCCGTTCAGCTGATAGAAACCTTCCCACTGTTCGGTGCGCGACTCCTGATTCACACCACCGATGCCCTTGGCGTGGCACTTTTGCTTCAGCCAGAAGCACGCCACCGAACTGTTCAGCACGCCGAGCAGACGTAGGTGGTCGTCCTCGGTCGCGCCCTCCGGCAGCTTGATCACCGGTGCGGTTTGCTTGAACACCTTGCCACCGCGGTCCAGTACGAAGTGGTTGTGGGTGGCTACTTCGGCGAAGGTGATCAGTTGGTCAGCAACCGAGAAGTCCTTGTGCAGATGGCCGTATTCGGTCCACACCTGCCCCCGTTGGTCTTTTGTCTTGCCGAACCACAAATAGTTCCGAACCGAGGTCCTGAACGGCCACAACTCAGCCGGTGCCTGATGATCATCGGCGACAGCGTATACACCGTCAACCAGTTCATAAGGCCAGTAGCGGTAATACCCCGAGGTAATCGAGAAGTCCCGCACGACATCACCGTCGACAAATACACGCTTCGGCAACTGCGTCCGGGGCGGAAGTTCGTACGGCTCTTCCTCACCTACAACCGCATACACGCCGATTGCTGCGCTATCGCCCAGTCGGGCTACCGAGCCTGCATCAAGGGCCTGACTCAGTTCCGGCGCACCGCCACCTGCAAGGCTCCAGGGATGCTCTCGCAGCATCGCCCGGTCCAACTCTGCAACGCTGATCCACCCATTGTCGAAGCCCGGCTCATCCACATGCTTAACGATCGCCGACCACACAATACCGTTCGACGGCTCATCCGGCCGTCCCGGCTCACCCCGCACGCCCAGTACAGCACGAACCGTATCCCCCAGCGGCGCACGATTGCGACCCACCAGAATCACCGTCGGCGTGCCGTGTCCGGGAATATAGGCTCCCGAGGAGTCAATGACCCGATTGAGGTCACGGTTCGCGAGGAACTCCTCGATGAGCTTGGACCCGAACTCACGCTTCATGAACGAGTTCGAAGTGATTTGCCCGACCCATCCAGCCTTGCCGCCAGAACCGTTCTTCGCGAGGTCGAAAAACAATTCCATGAACGGCACAGTCAACGCGTACTTACCGTGGCACGTGGGGTAAAGCTCTCGGTAAGTCTTGTTGAGCGCCTTGTCTTTGACCTGGATGTAGGGCGGATTCCCCACTACCACATCGTGTTCCCGCTGCAGGATCGCCTTCAACGCGTCCGCGTTTTCCGTCGCGTATGCCATCTGCTCGGTGCCAGTCGACCACAGGTCGTCGCTGATTGCCTGCTGCCGCGCTCCCCATAGCAGCGAATCACCCGCAGCGAGGTTCAACTCGATGTCGATCATTTTCTCGATCGACTTGTCCCCGCTCGCATCCAACGCCGCAACCATCAGCCGGAAGCGCGCGATCGCCACCGCAAACGGGTTGACGTCCACCCCATACACCGAACTGAGGGCTTTCTGCACCAGCACGCGCGGGCCCAGACCTGGCGCTTCACGCTGCCACCTGTCGAGCAGCCGGTGGAACGCACCGAGCAGGAAGTGACCCGACCCGCAGGTCGGGTCGATCACCGTGAACCCCTCAAGCGGCCGTTCGGCGAGCGCCGGTTCGAGGGTCTGGTCGAGGATGAACTCCTCCACGAACTCCGGGGTCTGCAGCAGCGCGTATGTCTTCTTCGCGAATTCCGACAGATCCTGATAGACGTCGCCGAGGAAGCGGGTGTCCACGCCGACGAAGCTCCACAACGGCTCCCCGGAAGCATCTTTGTCCCACCAGAATTCGAGCAGCGTCCGCGCCGCGTCACCCGACGGTGCGACCTGGTGCAGCGGCGAGTAGTCGTCGACCAGACCACGGGTGGCTTCCATCTTCCCGAAATGCGCGATGATCGTCTCGAGCCACTCGCGGTCGGTGTGCTCCGGGAACTCGGTGAAATAGGCGCGGCGGGCGTCGAGGGCCTGCTGGCGCGCATCGGCGTTCGGGCCGCAGATCCACGCCTTCGACACCAACGCATGATCCTCGCAGTACCGGGCGAACACCGTCAGCAGCACCCACGCCACCGCGGCCTGCGTCACGCGTTCGTCGCGCCACGCCTGCCACGACGCTGCCGTGCGCTGCGCCGTCAGCGCGGCCGTGTGCTCGGCGCGCCACCGCTCCCCCACACCCGCCTGCCGGGCATCGACATCCGCGCCGTCGACACGCGCACGCAGATCGTCCTCGAGGACCGTGACCTGCTTACGCAGCGCCTTCACCAACTCGGTCGCGGAAAAGTCCGCCATCACACCCTCTCGCTCTCCACTGCCTCGGTCTTCCCAACCGAGTACGTCACAAACTGCCCACCCGGCGAACCCAACTGAATCGGCTCACCATCGACCACCGCCCCACGCTGCCCCCGCATCTGCGGCAACACCACCCACACCGGCCGCCGACGCGGGGCCGACAGGTCGGCGAGTCGCGCCACGAGATCGAGGTAGCCGTAGCGGGCCAGCGGCGACAACTCGGTGAGGACCAGCGGCGCCGCCGGCACGCCGTCGTCGAACACCTGCCCCTCGATGCGGGCACACACCCGCGGCATCACCTGGTCGAGCACCGCACGCAGGCCCCGCGCATCCCGGCTACCGGCCTCCGCGGCGTCGGCGCTGCGGATCAGGTCCCACGACACACCCTTCTCGGCGGCGAACGCGCGCATCGCCTCGACGATCTCCCCGGTCACATCCACCATGTCACCGTCGTGGGTTGCGGCCAGGTCCGCCGCGACCTTCTGATGGTCGCCGGGACGGTGCACCGTCACACCGAATGCGAGGAAGCCGTTCTCCCGCAGCGACGTCGCGACGAGCGATCCGCGCACCGAGCCACCGCCGACGGATGCGCCCGCGGTGTCGCCGGCGGGGCCGGTGTAGGTGGCGGTGCGGGTGTTCAGGCTGGTTTCGCTGGCGGGCGTGGCCTGCTCGTAGCGGTAGCCGGTGCCGTCCCACGTCAACCCGAGGCCTGCACGCTCGATGTGCCCGTCGAGGGCCGGACGGCCGGGCAGACGGTCGAGTTCCGGGAAACGAGCCGCCACACGAGCCCGCACCTCGGTGGGCGAGAGCGCCTCGGTCTGCGCGAGACCGGCGAGCGCGACGCGCAGCGCGTCGGACGGACCGAGATTGCGGCGATGCAGTTCACCCCGCCCGGACACGGCGGCGTACTTGGAGATGGCTGCGGCCAGGCGGATCAAGCGTGCATCCGACGGAAGCGGCACCTGGGCATCCGGTCCCGCGGCGCCCTTGTAGGCGCGGGTGAAGGCCGCACGCAGGTCACGAGCGGCGGTGCTGACCCGCACCACCTCCGATGCGGGCGTCGAGACCATCAGATCGTCGGCGCGATGCCCGGCCGCTTCGGCACCGGCGAGCAGCAACTCGTCCTCGGCGATGAGAGCAAGACGCCCGGCGTGACGACGCCGCACCCAACGGCGGGTGCCCTCCGCGGTCTCGTGTTCGGTGAGCCGGTCGAGGGCGACACGCAGCAGACCCGCGGCAGCGCGTTCGGCGAGGCGCGGCGCCACGGCATCGGACGGCAACACAGGCGGTTGCGGCAGTCGCCCGCGGATCTCGGCGGTGAGGGTGGCCACGGCCACCACCCCGCCGGAGTCGCGCAGCACCTGTTCGGCGACGGCGATCAGTTCGTCGAGCAGTTCACGGGTGGCCGGGTTCTCGGCCCAGTCGGCCTGCAGTTCCTTCAGGAGCTGATGGCCGCGCGGGCTGGTCTTCTTCAGCGCGGAGGCCAGTTCGTTGCCGGACGCGAACGCATCGAGCGCGCCGGTGGTGCCGAGCAGCAGTTCCGCGGCCTGGCGTCGGGTGCTGGTGCGGCCCGTCGCGACTGCGGACAGCAGCAGCGTCACCGCCTCGTCGAGCCCGAGCAACCCCTGCGTGCTCGGTGGCTTCGTGGCGGACCGGCCGAGTTCCTTGACCCAGGCGCGGTGCCGGTCGCGGATCTCGGTGCGGGTGGCCTTCGCTTCCTTCGCGACGAGCCGGTTGAGGCGGGTGGAGTCGAGCACCACCAGTTCCCCTACCGTGGTTACCTGCGCGGCCGCGAGCGCCGACACCGCGCGGGCACTCAACCCGGCCGCGGCGAGAGCCGTTCCGGCCTCGATCTTCTGGACCGGTGCGGGGGCAGCATCGAGGTCGGTGAACGCTCGGCGCCACGCGCGCAGCATGTCTTCGGCCGTGTCGGGGCGTGCGGCGGCGTCGCGGGACAGCGCCGAGGTGAAGAACGCGGTGAGCGCCGCGGCGACCGGCGTCTCGAACATGGCCGGGTCGACGGTGATGTCGTCGTCGACGGTGGCCGGGTTCGCTTGCGGGTCGGGCCCGTACTGCGGGGCGGTGCCGGTGGCCATCTCGAACAGCACCACCGCGGCGCCGTACCGTTCGGCGGCGGTGTCGTACTGGCGGCGACCGCCGGTACCGAGGAACGGATCCAGATACGGCGGGGTACCGGCCTCGATGTTGCGCGGGTCGACCCCGGCCATCGAGAAGTCGAACAGCCTCAGGTGCGTATCGGCACGTGAACTCGATTGGTGCACACCGAGATTGGACGGCTTGAGGTCGCGGTGGGTGACGCCGGCGCGTTCGAGAGCGATCAACGCCTGCAGCAGGTCGGTGCCCCACCGTTCGAGGAGATCGATCGACAGCCGGCCACCCTTGGCAGCCAACTCCTCGGCGAGGGTGGTGCGACCGGCGTCATGCACCACCAGCGCGGCACGCCCACCGACGTGCTCCTCGGAGGCGAGCTGGACGATGCGCGGATCGTCGAGCTTGGCGAGTACCTGCGCTTCGGCATGGAGACGGGCGGCGGCCTCGTCGTCGCGGGCGACTTTGAGCACCCGTTCGTGGTCGCCGGCCTTGCGGTCGACGACGAGGATGCCCACCGCGGTGGAGCCGGCGCCGAGGCGGCGCTTGTAGACGAAGCGGCCGTCGCCGAGTTCGTCACCGGGCTTGGCCTCGAGCGGGTCGGTTTCGCCTTCCGCGCGGAACAGCTCGCCACGAACCTGTTCGAGGCGGTCGAGGAACTCGGCGACGGTGGCGATGCGCTCCGCCGGGCTGGGATCAGTGGCGTCGAGGACGAGTTGCCGCAGCACCGACGGCACCTGCGGCAGTTCCACGGCCAGGTCGAGGCCGCCGTCGCGGCGCAGCCGGTCGAGCAGTTCACCGCGTTCGGTGGCCGGAGAGACTCCACCGCTGAGCAGATAGAAGGCCAGCGCGCCGAGCCCGAAGACATCCATGCGGGCCGGGTCGGCGGGGCTGGCGCCTTCCGGGGCGGCGAACAGGCGGGCCTGGTCGCTCAGCGCCCCCGCCATGAGACTCAGTGGGCCGGCGGACAGGCGGGTGACGCCGGTCTCGGCGTTGGCGGGCAGCACCCCGGCGGTGTCCCAGTCCGTGACCTGCGGTTGCGGACCGGCGGCGCGGTCGCGCACGACGACCGCGCGCGGATTCAGGGTGCGGTGCACCACCCGATGCCGGTGCGCGTAGTGCACGATCTCGGCGATCTGAGCGATGAGTTCGAGCTGCTGCTCGAGCGTGAGCGCGGTCCGGTGGTCGGCGAGCCACAGGTCCAACCGCAGTTCGTCCTTGGACTGCAGGAACACCAGGCCGATGCCGAGTTCCTTGTCCTTGACGACGTCGACGGGCACCTGCAGGCCGTCGTGCTTGAGCCGCGACAGCAACTTGTATTCGTGTTCGACGCCGCGCGCCCGGGCATGTTCCTCCGCGGAGGTGGCGCCGGGTTTGGGCAGGTAGAAGCGGATGCGCGCTTCCCGTTCCATGTCGACGTGGTGGAAGGCCGGCCAGTCCTGCCAGCCCTCGCCGTCGCCGAAGGGCTGTTCGTCGATCACCCACGAGCCGAGTTCCCGCTGCCGACGGGGTGCGAGTCCGATCGCGGTCATTAGATCGCGGATCAGCAGGGATTTCTCCTCGCTGACCGGCTCGTGCTTGGACGGCGCGAGCAGGCGCTCGCCGATGCCGGGCAGGCCGCTGCGGCGTTCGTTGCCGTCGAGGCCGTACAGGTTGATCGCGGAGCTGGCCGGCAGGGCGCACCGGAGGTCGGGGTGGTGCAGGAACACCAACTCCTGCACGAACGGGATGACGCCCTTGAGGTTCTTCTGCCCGGTCTTCTCGGCCAAGCGGTCCTTGAGCAGCGACGAGAAGTACTGGGCCTTCTTGCGGGTGAGCAGCAGCGGCGAATCCTCGGACCGGTAGCCGCCACGGCTCCACACGTGGTCGTTGCCGCGCAGCGTGCCGCTGTAGTACTTCAGTTCGATCAGGTAGAGGGTGTCGCGGCTCAGAACGAGCAGATCCACCTCGTGCCAGCGACCGCGGTTGTCGCGGAACTCGAAGTTGGACCAAGCGCGGAACGGCGGGGCATCCGGCAACAGGCTCTTGACGAAGTCGAGGCCGAGCTTCTCATGCTCGAACTGCGAGGGACTGATCTCGACCCAACGGTCACTCTGCACCTGGTCCCGCACCTCTCGATCTCATCCGTCACCCATGTATAGAGAGTCGAGTGTGCGCATCTCGTTGTTACGCCTCGGCGTGTCGCGACGAGATGTGCACACTCGAAATGCGTTCTATCGCAGCGGGATGCCGAGCAGGGCGTCGACGGCGTCCGCGAACGCGGCGGGTGCCGACGGGTCGTCGCCACCGCGCTCGACCGCGAACTTCGCCCACGCATCCAGTGCGTCGAGGGCCTTGGGCGTGTCGAGGTCGTCGGCGAGGTGCTGGCGCAGCCGGGCGACGGTGTCGTCGACCGAAGCCGCGGACGGCAGCGCCGCGGCGTCGCGCCACAGGGCGAGGCGGGCCTGGGCGTCGGCGAGGACCTGATCGGTCCAGGCGCGGTCGGTGCGGTAGTGCCCGGCGAGCAGGCCCAGGCGGAGGGCGGCGGGGTCGACGCCCTGGCCGCGGAGCTTGGAGACGAACACGAGGTTGCCGCGGGACTTGGACATCTTCTCGCCGTCGAGGCCGATCATCCCGGTGTGCACGTAGTGCCGGGCGAAGCGGCGGTCGCCGGTGACTGCCTCGGCGTGGGCAGCGGAGAATTCGTGGTGGGGGAAGATCAGGTCGCTGCCGCCGCCCTGGACGTCGAAGCCGCTGCCGATGCGGTTGAGGGCGATGGCGGCGCATTCGATGTGCCAGCCGGGGCGGCCGTCGCCGAACGGGGACGGCCAGGCCGGTTCGCCGGGCCGCTGCGCGCGCCAGAGCAGGGCGTCGAGCGGGTCGCGCTTGCCGGGCCGGTCGGGGTCGCCGCCGCGTTCGGCGAAGAAGTGCTCCATGGTGGCGCGGTCGTAGCCGGATTCGTAGCCGAACTGCTCGGTGGCGTCGGCGCGGAAGTACACGTCGGGGTATTCGGCGTCGTCGACGATGTACGCGGCGCCGGAGGCGACGAGTTTCTCGACCAGTTCGACGACCTCGCCGACGGATTCGACGGCGCCGATGTAGTCGCGGGGCGGCAGGACGCGCAGCGCCTCCATGTCCTCGCGGAACAGGGCGGTCTCGCGCATGCCGAGGACGATCCAGTCCTCGCCGTCGCGGGCGGCCCGTTCGAACAGCGGGTCGTCGACGTCGGTGACGTTCTGGACGTAGTGCACGTCGTGGCCGGCGTCGCGCCACACGCGGTGGACCAGGTCGAAGGCGAGGTAGGTGGCGGCGTGACCGAGGTGGGTGGCGTCGTAGGGGGTGATGCCGCAGACGTACATCGTGGCCGTGGGGCCCGGGGTGACGGGGCGGACCGCGCGATCGGCGGTGTCGTACAGCCGGAGCGGGGGGCCCTGACCGGGGACGGACGGGAGCGCGATGTCGGACCATGACAGCATGCGCACGAGCCTAGTAGAGGGCGCGGGCGGCTCCGGACGGAGGCCGGGTCCTCAGAACGCCGGCCAGGGGATGCGCCGCTCTCCGACCGGGCGGGGCATGACGGGGCGGCGGAGCAGGGCGCCGACGCGGCCCCGCAGGGCGGCGACCTCGCCGGCGGTGATGTGGGTGCCCAGCCGCTGCCCGAGTTCGCCGTCGAGTTCGCGGGCGAGTTTGTCCAGGTCGACGAGCAGCGACGGGTCGACCTGGCTGCCGGCCCAGCCCCACAGCACGGTGCGCAGCTTGTTCTCCCGATGCAGGCAGATGCCGTGGTCGACGCCGTACACGCCGCCGTCGACGCCCTCGAGGGCGTGCCCGCCCTTGCGGTCGGCGTTGTTGAGGATCACGTCGAGCACGGCCATGCGCTGCAGTCGCGGGTCGTCGGCGTGGACGAGGACGACGTCGGTGCCGTCGAGGTCGCGGGCGCGCAGGACGGGCAGCCAGCCGGGCGGGACGGCGCCGATCGGGCACAGGTCGACCAGGTCGAGGCGGCCGGGCGGGTCGGCGGGGTCGGGGGTGTCGATCCACCGCTGCACCATGCCGGTCCCGAAGGGTCCCTCGCGCAGCACGGTGGTGGGGATGACGCCCCAGCCGAGGGCCTCGGAGACGAGGTAGGAGGCCACCTCCCGGCCGGCGAGGGTGCCGTCGGGGAAGTCCCACAGGGGCCGTTCGCCGCGGACGGGCTTGTACACGCAGCGCACGGTGGTCGCGTCGAGGGTGGCGTCGCACACCAGGGTGGCGTTGCTGGCGTGCACGACGCGGCCGACCACGGTGAGTTCGCCGTCGGTGAGCACGGTGCGGACGTCGGGGCTGCCCACCGGCTCAGGTCTCCTCGCCGAGCCAGGCGGCGGGATCGAAGCCCTCGGTGCGCAGGTACCCGTTGGTGCGTACGCAGATGTGGCCGCCGCCGACCGGTTCGCCGCACAGCGGGCACGGGGTGCGGCCGGCGGCGACGACGAGTTCGGACCGGGCGGCGAATTCGCGGGCCTGCTGGGGGGTGAGGAAGACGCGGACCGCGTCCGGGCCCTCCTCGGCGTCGTCGAGGACGACGGACTCGTCGACTTCGGTCTCGGTGACGGCGAGCAGCTCGACGACGACGTTGCCGCTGTCGGCGTCCCAGCCCAGGCCCATGGTCCCGACGCGGAACTCCGCGTCGATGGGGGTGACGAGCGGACTGATGTCGACGTCCGCGTCCTCGGGCAGGTCCGTGCCGAAGCGGCGGTGCACCTCCTCGAGCAGCAGGCCCATGCGGTCGGCGAGGATCTGCACCTGCTGCTTCTCGAGCATCACGCTCACCACCCGGGAGGCGTGCACGGCCTGCAGATAGAACACCCGGTCGCCGGGTTCACCGACGGTGCCGGCGACGAACCGGTCCGGGGTCCGGAAGACATGTATCGCGCGGGCCATCGCACCTCCTCGTTGTCGAATCCATCCGGTGTCGCTCTCCCATTATCCGCCGCGGGGACCGACCTCCCCGCCCGGCACGGGCGCCGGTTGCGCCGGCGGCGCGAGCCCGGACAGGTCCGAGCCGGTGTCGTTGACGCGCAGCACGAACGGGCGGGTCTCGGTGTAGCGGACGACGCTGAGGGAGGCGGGCTCGGCGACGATGCGCTGATAGCCGTCGAGGTGCGTGCCGAGCGCGTCGGCGAGGACGGCCTTGATGACGTCGCCGTGGGTGCAGGCGATCCAGACGACGTCGCCGCCGTGGGCGGCGGCGAGGCGGCCGTCGTGTTCGCGGACGGCGGTGACGGCGCGGGCCTGGACCTGTGCGAGGCCTTCGCCGTCGGGGAACACCGCGGCGGAGGCGTGCTGCTGGACCACCTTCCACAGCGGTTCCTTCAGCAGGTCACCGAGTTCGCGGCCGGTCCACTGCCCGTAGTCCACCTCGACGAGGCGGTCGTCGACGAGGGGGGTCAGGCCGCGGTCGGCGGCGAGGGGGGTCACCGTCTGGCGGCAGCGCAGCAGCGGCGAGTGCACGATCTCGGCGATGGTGAGGCCGGCGAGCCGGTCGACGAGGCCCTTGGCCTGGATGTGGCCCATCTCGTCGAGTTCGACGCCGGGGGTGCGGCCGGCGAGGACCCGGGAGGTGTTCGCCGTCGAGCGCCCGTGCCGCAGCAGGATGACCGTCATGAAGCCAGCCTAATGGGCCGGGCGCCCGACGAGCGGGCCCGGCGTGGGTCCCGGGGTCAGGTGGCCGAGATGGTGCCGGTGGCGAGCAGGGCCAGGACGACGGCGCCGAGGGCGATGCGGTAGCCGACGAACCAGTACATCGAGTGGTTGACGACGAACCTGAGCAACCAGGCGATCGAGGCGTAGCCGACGGCGAATGCGACGGCAGTGGCGACGAACAGCTGGGCGCCGGAGGCGTTGAGGCCCTCCCCGGCGGGTTCGAACGCGTCCGGGAGGCTGAACAGGCCGGAGGCGACGACGGCGGGGATGGCGAGCAGGAACGAGTACCGGGCGGCGGCCTCGCGGGTCAGGCCGAGGAACAGGCCGGCGCTGATGGTGCCGCCGGAGCGGGACACCCCGGGGATCAGGGCCAGTGCCTGCGCGCTGCCCATGAGGATGCCGTCGCGGAGGGTGAGTTCGTCGAGCTTGCGGGTCTTGCGGCCGTAGCGTTCGGCGGCGGCGATGACGAGGGCGAACACGATGAGCATGGTGGCGATGAGCCACAGGTTGCGGGCGCCGGTGCGGATCTGGTCCTTGAACAGGAATCCGAGGACGCCGACGGGGATGGTGCCGACGATCACGTACCAGCCCATGCGGTAGTCGAGGTCGCTGCGGTGTTCGCGGTGGGCGAGGCCACGGAACCACGCGGCGACGATGCGGACGATGTCCTTGCCGAAGAAGACCAGGACGGCCGCCTCGGTGCCGAGCTGGGTGACGGCGGTGAAGGACGCGCCGGCGTCGGTGCCGAAGAAGATCTCCGAGACGATCCGCAGGTGGCCGGAGGACGAGATCGGGAGGAACTCGGTCAGACCCTGCACGAGGCCGAGGACGAGGGTCTGGAGCCAGGTCATGGATTCGCCGATCACGCGGCGACCTCCGGGTGATCGTGGGGACGGTCGCCGGGGGTGGGGTCGATTTTCACCTGGGCGAGGGTACGCGGCGCGGCGGAACGGTTTTCGCGGCCTCGCGGCACTAGGGTGCTGGGTCAGGGGCGGCGGTCGCGGCTGCGGCGGATCGGCCCCGTCGGTCGGATGGTCACGAGGCGCGGGCGGATATGGAACACAGAACGGTGGGTGCGAGCGGGCTGCGGGTCTCGCGGCTCGGTCTGGGCACCCTGAGCTGGGGACGCGGCACGGACGGGGACGAGGCGGCGGCGCAGCTGTCGGCGTTCGTCGACGCCGGCGGCACCCTGGTCGACACGTCCCCCGCCTACGGCGACGGGGTGGCACAGCGGATCCTGGCGGAGCTGCTCGACGACGTGGTGCCGCGGGATCAGCTGGTGGTGTCCGGCAGCTCGGGCATCGACACCTCGAAGGTCGGGGCGGGCCGGGTGGACTGTTCCCGTGCGGGCCTGCTCACGCAGCTGGACCGCACGTTGCGGGAGCTGGGCACCGACCACCTGGACCTGTGGCAGGTGGCGACGTGGGATCCGCGGACGCCGGTCGACGAGGTCGCGGCGGCGCTGGAGTTCGCGGTGACCAGCGGCCGGGCCCGGTACGTGGGGGTGCGTGGGTACCTGGGCTGGCAGCTGGCGACGGCCGCGGCGGTGGCGACGCGCCACGCGCCGCTGGTGGCGACGCAGGTGGAGTACTCGCTGCTCGCGCGCGGGGTCGAGGAGGAGCTGATCCCGGCGGCGCTGCACCACGGGGTGGGGGTGTTCGCGGCGGTGCCGCTGGCGGGCGGGGTGTTGACGGGCAAGTACCGCGACGGCATCCCGGCGGACTCGCGCGGCGCCGACGACGTGCACACCGAGGAGGTGCGCAGCTATCTGACCGAGCCGGCGGCGCGGGTGGTCGAGGCGGTGGCGACGGCCGCGGACGGGCTCGGGACGTCGCCGCTGGCGGTGGCGCTGGCGTGGGTGCGGGACCGGCCGGCGGTGGCGTCCACGGTGGTCGGCGCGCGGGATCTGGCGCAGCTGACTGGGGTGCTGGTGGCCGAGGAGCTGGAGTTGCCGGCCGCGATCGCGGCCGCGCTCGACGACGTCAGTGCGTGACCTCGGACACGTCGCCCCCCGGATCCGCCGCCGGGTCAGGTTAGCCTGTCTTCTAGGTCGGCGTGGGTGCGCCGACGGTGGACGTCGGGCACGAGGAGGAACCGGTCGATGACCGCGATCGAGGTCACGGGGTTCGCGGAACGGCTCCGGCGCGAGACGGCGCAGGCGCACAGCGACACCGAGAACGCGCAGTTCGTCACCGAACTGCTGGCCGGCCGGCTCACCCGGGAGGGCTACGCGGCGCTGCTCGCCCAGTCGTGGTTCGTCTACGAGGCGCTCGAGCGGGTGGGCCGGGGCCACGCCGGGGACCCGATCGCCGGGCCCTTCCTGGACGACGCGTTGCTGCGCACCCCGGCGCTCGAGGCGGATCTGACGTTCCTGCTCGGCCCGCGGTGGCGGGAGACCATCGCGCCGCTGCCCGCGGCCGAGCGGTACGTCGCGCGGCTCGAGCGGGTGGCCGCGGCGCGGCCGGAGGTGTTCCTGGCCCACCACTACCTGCGGTATCTGGGGGACCTGTCCGGCGGCCAGATCATCCGGCGCATGCTCGAGCGGGCCTACGGGTTCGACCGGGACGGGCTGCGGTTCTACATCTTCGACGACATTCCCAAGCCCAAACCGTTCAAGGACGCCTACCGGGCGAAGCTGGACGCGGCGCCGCTCGACGAGGTGCAGCAGCGCACGGTGATCGACGAGGCCAACCTCGTGTTCGGGCTCAACGGCGACCTGTTCGCCGACCTGGCCGCCGACCTCGATCGGTACCGCACGACCCCTCCCCTGCCATGACGCGGCGCGGCCTCTTCGCGTTCCTCGCCGCGGCGCTCGCGCTCGTCGCGCTCGTCGCCGGCTGTTCGGCCGCCCCGACCGGGGGTGCCGGGACCGGGGCGCGCACCGCGGTGGTGGACGACCCGAACCCGCGGCCGATCACCGAGGCTCCCGCCCCGGCGCTGCCGGTGACGGTCCGCAGCGTCGACGGCGCCGAGGTCACCGTCACCGACGTCGCCCGCATCGTCACCGCCGACCGGTCGGGCACCCTCGCGCAGACCGTGTTCGCCCTCGGTCTCGGGGACCGGCTGGTGGGGCGGTCGACGGCGGGTTTCCCCGCCGTCGAGCAGGTGCCCAATGTCACCCCCGGTGGGCACGGGCTCTCGGCCGAGGCGATCCTGGCCCTGGCCCCGACGGTGGTGCTGACCGACACGTCGGTCGGCCCGCTGGCGGTGCAGGAGCAGCTTCGGGCCGCGGGCGTGCCGGTGGTGTTCGTCGACCCGCGCCGCACTCTCGCGACGGTCGGCGAGCAGATCCGTTTCGTGGCCCGGGCCCTCGGCGTGCCCGCGGCGGGTGAGGCCCTGGCCCAGCGCACCGACGACGAGATCGCCTCGGCCCGCGCGGCCGTGCCGGACGACGGCGACCGCCCGACCGTGGCGTTCCTGTACCTGCGCGGGTCGGCGATCAAGATGCTCGGCGGTCCCGGGTCGGGCGCCGACGCGCTCGTCGAGGCCCTCGGTGGCCGCGACGCGGGCACCGTCGCCGGCTTGACCTCCGAGTTCACCCCGATCACCAGCGAGGCGATGATCGCGTCCGCCCCCGATGTGATCTTGATCATGACCGAGAGCCTCGCCTCCGTCGGCGGACCCGCGGGGCTCGCCCAGCTGCCCGGCGTCGCGCAGACCCCCGCCGGGCGCGACGGCAACGTCGTCGACATGGCCGACTCGGTGCTGCTGAGCTTCGGCCCGGACACCGGGCGGGTGCTCGCCGCGCTCGCCGCTGCGCTCTATCCCGCCGCGCCGGCATGAGCGCCGTCGACACCGCCGCGCCCGCCCGGCTGCCCGCCGCGCACCGCGGCCGGACCGCCGCGGTGGTCGCGGGCCTGACGGTCGCGCTGCTGGTGCTGGCGGTGCTCTCGGCGTGCCTCGGGCAGGTGCCCACGTCGCCGGCCGAGGTGATCGGCAGCGTGCTGCACCGCGCCGGGCTCGACCTGGGGCCGCTGCCCGCCCACCCGGCCGGGGAGGTCACGCTGTGGGAGGTGCGGTTCCCGCGGGTGGTGCTGGCCGTCCTGGTCGGCGCGTCGCTGGGCTGCGCGGGGGCCCTGTTGCAGGGGGTGTTCGCCAACCCGCTGGCCGAGCCCGGCGTGATCGGCGTGTCCGCGGGCGCCGCCGTCGGCGCGTGCGCCGCGATCGTGCTCGGCGGCGCGTTCACCGCCGGATGGGCCCTGGCCGGCGCCGCGTTCGCCACCGGTCTGCTGACCACGAGCCTGGTGTACGTGCTCTCGCGTTCCGAGGGCCGCACCGAGGTGGTGACGGTCATCCTCACCGGCGTGGCGGTCAACGCGTTCGCCGGCGGCCTGATCGCCCTGTTCACCTTCGTCGCCACCCCCGCCGCCCGCGACCAGATCGTCTTCTGGCAGCTCGGCAGCCTGGGCGGGGCCACGTGGGACGTCGTGGCGGTGGTCGCGCCGCTGGCGCTGGGCGGGATCGCGGCGGCCGTCGTGCTCGCCCCGAAGCTGGACCTGCTCGCCCTCGGCGAGCACGTCGCGCGGCATCTCGGTGTCGACGTCGAACGGGTGCGGCAGGCCGCCATCGTGATCGTCGCCGTGCTGGTGTGCTCCGGGGTCGCGTTCACCGGCATCATCCTGTTCGTCGGCCTTGTGGTGCCGCACCTGATGCGGATCGCGCTCGGGCCCGCGCACCGCGTGCTGATCCCCGCCGCCGCGCTGTGCGGCGCGGTGGTGCTGCTGGCCGCGGACCTCGGCGCCCGCACCCTGGTGGAGAACGCGGACCTGCCGCTGGGCATGCTGACCTCGCTGGTCGGCGGCCCGGTGTTCTTCTGGATGCTGCGCCGCACCCGGGCGCGCCAGGGAGGCTGGGCGTGAGCCCGCGCCTGCCGTGGCCGGACCGGCATGTACCGGCCCGTGCCGGCCGCGGCGCGGTGACGCTGCGCGCCGCCGGGGTGCGGGTCCGCCGCGGGGACCGCGTCGTCCTCGACGGCGTCGACCTCGAGGTGCGGGTCGGGGAGGTGCTCGCGCTCGTCGGCCCCAACGGCGCCGGCAAGTCCACCCTGCTGGCCGCGCTCGCCGGCGACCATCCCGTCGCCGCGGGCCGCGTGGCGGTCGGCGACCGCCCGCTGGAGGAGTTCTCGGCCGCCGCCCTGGCACGTCGACGGGCGGTGCTGCCGCAGCAGCACGCCGTCGGCTTCGCGTTCACCGCGCTGGAGGTGGTGCGGATGGGTCGCGCGGCGTGGGCGCGCACCGGGCGCAGCCGGGACGACGACGCCCTGGTGGCAGCCGCGCTGACCGAGGCCGACGTCACGCACCTGGCGCACCGGCCGTTCCCCGCGCTCTCCGGCGGCGAACGGGCCCGGGTGGCGCTGGCGCGGGTACTGGCCCAGGACACCGAGACGCTGCTGCTCGACGAGCCCACCGCCGCGCTCGATCTGGGCCATCAGGAGACGGTGATGCAGGTGGTGCGGGCCCGCGCCGACGCGGGCACCGCCGTCGTGGTGGTGCTGCACGACCTGGACCTGGCCGCGGCGTACGCCGACCGGATCTGCGTGCTCGAACGGGGCCGCGTCGCCGCCGACGGCCCGCCCGCGCAGGTGCTGACCGGCGAGCTGCTCACCCGCGTGTACGACTACCCGGTGCGGGTCCACGCCCATCCCGAGACCGGCGCACCGCTGGTGCTGCCGCACCGGCCGCCGCGGCACCGCGAGGCGGGTGCGGCGGGGTCAGCGGCCCGGCAGCAGCCCGAGCACGCGGTCGAGCAGCGTCGGTGACCGGCACGGCCGGGCGCGCGCGACGGTGTCCCGCACCGCCGCCACCACGCTGCGTTCGTCGGCGAGGTCGATCTCCGCGACCGACGCCCGGGCCCGGGCGATCACGTCCGCCGCGGTGGGGACGGCGACACGGCCCGCGGGCCGGTACACCTCCACCCGCAGCGTCTTGCGGCGCACCCGGAACGAGAACGGCTGTCCCTCGTCGGTGCGACCGAACCCGTGCGCGTGGACGCCCGGGCTGACGTATTCGACGGCGAAGCCGTCGGCGGGCACGTCGGCCGAGCCGGTGGGCCAGGTCACATCGGTCTCCTCGCGGGGTGGAGGGCGGGCGAGGCGCCTGCGGCGGCGCCGCGGCGATCAGGAACACTGGGGGTCGGGTGCGGGGCCGGCGACGGTGCCGCCCCGGACCGACCGTGGACGAGTACGAGGAGCGAGACGATGGGCAGACCGGCAGCACGTGGCGCCGCCGCGGCGGTGGGGTTCGCGTTGGCGCTGGTCACCGGGTGTTCCTCCTCGAACAGCGGCGACAACTTGCCCACCATCGACGCGGCCACGCCGGCCGTGGCTCCGGCGCCGGCCGTCCCGCCGGCGGGAACGGTGCAGGCGCTGGGCCGTGCCGTCGACGCCCTCACCGTCGATCCTGGCACGAGTACGGTCGCCGCGCTCACCGACGACGGGTCGCGGCTGCTGCTGCTCGGGGCCGCCGATCCGGCCGCGACGCCCCGCGAGGTCGCGCTGCCGGCCGCGGCGGTGACCGTGGTTCCCGGGGCCGACGGCGAGGTCCTGGCCCCCGGTCCCGGAGTCGTCGCGCGGGTGGATGTGCGGGCGGGCACCGTCGCCGAGGTGCCGGTCGACGGCGACGCCCGCGCCGCGGCCGTGCTGGCGGACGGCCGCCTCGCCGTGGGCACCGCCGACGGTGTCACCCACGTCGTCGACCCGGCGTCGGGTGCGACGCAGACCGTCCCCGGCCTGGCCTCGGTCGACGCGCTCGCCGCCGTGGGCACGTCGCTCGCCGCCCTGGACCGTCGCCAGACCTCGCTGACCGAGGTCGACGTCGCCGACGGTGATCTGGGGCTGGCGTTGCGCGCCGGGGAGGGCGCCACGCAGCTGACCACCGATCCGTTCGGCCGGGTGCTGGTGACCGACACCCGCGGCGGGGAACTGCACGTGTACACCCTCGACCCGCTGGTGCTGCGCCAGCGTTACCCGGTGCCGAACGCCCCGTACGGCGTCGCCTACGACACCGCGAACGATCTCGTGTGGGTCACCTCGACCGGCAGCAACGAGGTCATCGGCTACGATCTGTCGACCGGGATTCCGCAGGAGCGGGGCCGGTACGCGACGGTGCGGCAACCGAACTCGGTGGCGGTCGACGCCACCGACGCGGTCCTGGTGATCGGGTCCGCGACCGGGGACGGACTGCAGCGGATCCCGATCGGGGGTGTGTGAT
This sequence comes from Rhodococcus aetherivorans, assembly GCF_011058165.1. Classification (GTDB taxonomy): domain Bacteria; phylum Actinomycetota; class Actinomycetes; order Mycobacteriales; family Mycobacteriaceae; genus Rhodococcus; species Rhodococcus aetherivorans. The sequence continues at coordinate 159,225 of NZ_JAALEG010000001.1, read as the reverse complement.
GGCAGGGGCACGCGAGGTGGGCGGCCGGTGGACCCGGCTGCCGGTGGGCTGGGACACCAGCAACGACGAGTACGAGTACGTGCCGCTGCGGCTGCCGCGCGACGTGTCCCGGGTCAGCGCGTCGCTGCGGCTCGCCATCCAGGCCGAGTTCCACGGCTGGGAGCTGACGCGGGTGCGGCTGTATCCCGACGGCAGCCGCCGGGTGCTGCTGCGCCGCCGCAAGACCGGCCACCACGTTCCCGAACCCACCGTTCGTTGACGCCGACCCCGGGCACCGCCCGGGCCTGCAGGGAGTGTTACGTGTATCGCTTGTTCCTTCGACTGCTGTTCCTGCTGCCGCCGGAGCGGATCCACCACATCGCGTTCACGGCGATGCGGCTCGCGACCCGGGTCCCGCCGCTGCGGGCGCTGATCGCGAAGGTCCTCGTCGTCGACGATCCGGTGCTGCGCAACACGGTGTTCGGGGTGACGTTCCCGGCCCCGCTCGGCCTCGCGGCCGGCTTCGACAAGGACGCCGCCGGGGTGAACGCCTGGGGCCCCCTCGGCTTCGGGTTCGCCGAGATCGGCACCGTCACCGCCCAGGCGCAGCCCGGCAACCCGGCGCCCCGGCTGTTCCGCCTGCCCGCGGACCGGGCGCTGATCAACCGGATGGGCTTCAACAACCACGGGGCCGGGGAGGCCGCGAACCGCCTGCGCACCCGCGTGCACACGGTCCCCATCGGCGCGAACATCGGCAAGACCAAGATCGTCGCGCCCGGGGACGCTGCCGACGACTACACCGCCAGCGCGCGGCTGCTCGGCCCGCTCGCCGACTTCCTCGTCGTCAACGTCTCCTCCCCCAACACGCCCGGGCTGCGGGACCTGCAGGCGGTCGAGTCGCTGCGGCCGCTGCTCGCGGCGGTGCTGGACACCGTGCACGTGCCGGTCCTGGTGAAGATCGCCCCCGACCTGTCCGACGACGACATCGACGCGGTGGCCGACCTCGCCGTCGAGCTCGGGCTGGCGGGCATCGTCGCCACCAACACCACCATCCGGCGGGACGGGCTGCGCACCGACCCGGCCCGGATCGCGGAGATCGGCGCCGGCGGCCTGTCCGGTCCGCCGGTCGCGGAGCGCTCGCTCGAGGTGCTGCGCCGGCTGCACGCGCGGGTCGGTGACCGGCTGGTGCTGATTTCGGTCGGCGGCGTCGAGACCGCCGAGCAGGCGTGGGAGCGGATCCTCGCCGGCGCGTCGCTGGTGCAGGGCTACACCGGTTTCATCTACGGCGGCCCGTTCTGGGCGCGCCGCATCCACAAGGGCCTCGCCCGCAAGGTGCGGGCCGCGGGCTTCGGTTCGGTCGCCGAGGCGGTCGGCGCGGACGCCCGCGTCTGATCCGCCGAGCCCGGCTCGGCGGGCCGGGACACGCCCGTCCGGACAGGCACACCCGTCCGGACGGGTGTGCCTGTCCGATTCCGGTGCGGAGGCGATCCGCGGAACGCGGTCTACTGCTCGAACGTGCCGTGCAGCGTCGCGCGCGCGATCGCGTGCGAGAACACGTTGAAGCCGAGGAACGCGGGCGTCGAGCCGGTGCCCACCCCGTCGAGCTTGTCCACGTCGAGGGCGTGCACGGCCACGATGTAGCGGTGCGGGCCGTGCCCGGCCGGCGGGGCCGCGCCGAGGAAGCGGTGCAGGCCGCCGTCGTTCTTCAGGGTGACCGCGCCCTCGGGCAGGCCGGAGCCGGTGTCGTCGCCGGCGCCGGCGGGCAGCGACGTCACCGAGGCCGGGATGTTCGCCACCGCCCAGTGCCAGAACCCGGACGCGGTCGGCGCGTCGGGGTCGAACACGGTGACGACGAAGCTCTTGGTCTCGGGGGGAAAGCCCGACCACGACAGCTGCGGGGAGATGTCCTGCCCGCCGGGAACCCCGAAGATCCCGCTGGCCTGTGCCGGCTTCAGCGGCCGACCGTCGGTGATGTCCTCGCTGGTGAGCTCGAACGTGGGCAGGTCGGGCAGCGGCGCGTACGGGTCGTGGGCCATACCGGTCCTTTCTCTGGGTGCTGGTGTGCTCAGGCGTGCAGCAGGAAGTGTTCCATGACGCGGGTGCCGAAACGCAGCGCGTCGACCGGGACACGCTCGTCCACCCCGTGGAACAGCGCGGCGAAATCCAGCTCCGGGGGCAACTGCAGCGGGGCGAACCCGAAGCAGCGGATGCCGAGCTTGGCGAAGGCCTTCGCGTCGGTGCCGCCGGAGAGCATGTAGGGCACGGTCCGGCCGAGGGGATCGTGGGCGAGGATCGCCGCGTTCATCGCCTCGACGAGGTCGCCGTCGAATGTGGTCTCGTACGAGTCGAGGTCGGTGATCCACTCGCGGGTGACGTCCGGGCCGATCAGTTCGTCGACGGTGCGTTCGAACTCGGCGCGCCGGCCCGGCAGGATGCGGCAGTCGACGACGGCCTGCGCCGTCTGGGGAATGACGTTCGCCTTGTACCCGGCGTCGAGCATGGTGGGGTTGGCGGTGTCGCGCAGGGTCGCGCCGACGATGCGGGCGATGGACCCGAGTTTGGCGAGGGTGCCGTCGAGGTCGGGCGAGGCTGGATCGAAGTCGAGTCCGGTCTCCTCGGCGACGGCGGCGAGGAACTCGGCGACGGAGTCGGTCAGCACGAGCGGGAAGGTGTGGGTGCCGAGCCGGGCGACGGCCAGGGCGAGGGCGGTGACGGCGTTGTCCTCGTGCAGGAACGAGCCGTGGCCGGCGCGGCCCTTGGCGGTCAGCCGCATCCAGCCGAGGCCCTTCTCGGCGGTCTCGACGAGGTAGAGGCGGCGCTCCCCGCCGTCCCGGCGCGGCACGGTCAGGGAGAATCCGCCGACCTCGCCGACGGCCTCGGTGATGCCGTCGAACAGGTCGGGGCGGTGCCGCACGAGCCAGTGGCTGCCGTAGGTGCCGCCGGCCTCCTCGTCGGCGAGGAACGCGAAGACCAGGTCGCGCGGCGGCACGATGTTCTCGGCCTTGAATCGGCGGGCGACGGCCAGCATCATCCCGACCATGTCCTTCATGTCGACCGCGCCGCGACCCCAGACGTAGCCGTTCTCGACGGCGCCGGAGAAGGGGTGCACGCTCCAGTCGGCCGGTTCGGCGGGGACCACGTCGAGGTGCCCGTGCAGCAGCAGTGCGCCCCGGGACGGGTCGGCACCCGGCAGGCGGGCGAACACGTTGCCCCGGCCGGGAGCCCCGGATTCGACGTATTCGGTGGTGTAGCCGACCTCCTCGAGCCGCGCCGCCACCCACATCGCGCAGTCCCGTTCGCCGCGGGTGGTGGCGAGGTCTCCGGTGTTGGAGGTGTCGAAGCGGATCAGCTGCGACACCAGGTCGACGACTTCGGCCTCGGCGCGGGATCCGCCGGCCGGCTGGGCGGGATTCGATGTTGTGGACACGGTCCCCTGTCTACCATCGATCTCGGCAAACACGCAGGTGGGCGGGGCGATTTGGGCGCCGCGACGCGGTGGGTTACTCTTTCACAGCGCCCGCGGAAGTGGGAGCGGAGCAGGTCCGAGTGGCGGAATGGCAGACGCGCTAGCTTGAGGTGCTAGTGTCCTATTAACGGACGTGGGGGTTCAAGTCCCCCCTCGGACACTCTGAGTTGAGACAGACGGCGAAGGCCCCGAACCGATCAGGTTCGGGGCCTTCGCCGTTGCGGCGCCGCGCGGCCGTCCGTCGGGCCCGGCGGCGCGCACCGCCGGAGCGTTTCCCCCGGACGCCGGGGGCGGCCGGACGCGGGCCGCTGACCAGCGGATTGGGACCGCGCGCCCGGGTAGGTTACGCTGAAACGGCACCCGCGGGAGCGGGGAGCATCAGCATGTCCGAGTGGCGGAATGGCAGACGCGCTAGCTTGAGGTGCTAGTGTCCTATTAACGGACGTGGGGGTTCAAGTCCCCCCTCGGACACTCCGAGTCGAGACAGACGGCGAAGGCCCCGAACCGATCAGGTTCAGGGCCTTCGCCGTTGCGGCGCCGGAGCCGTTCAGCCGATCCGGCCGCGGCGGAAGTACGCGATCGGACCGATCCAGTTCACGGCGATCATCGCAGCCCACTTCGCCTTGCTGCCCCCAACCTTGTCCGCCGGGCGCCGCGCCAGATCGATCCATGCCGTCGCCGCGAGCGAGAGCTGCACGCAGGCGAGCGTGAGAACGAGCGTCTGCTGCCACGGGGACAGGTCGCGGAACTTCGGGCGGCGCCGTGCGGTCATCGTCGTCTCCTGGGGTCGGGGATCCTTCCGGCCCGAGCCTGCCAGGTTTCGGGCGCCGTGGGCAGGGCCACAGGTCCCGCGGGGTCGGCCCCGCGCGCACCGCCGGATACCATCGGTCGGTACCGCACCACACGACGAACAGGCCCATGACTTCGCACACCGACGCGTCGGGCATCGACCCGGCCGACCTCGCCACCTGCCTCCGCGTCCTGTCCCTCGTGGACGAGCTCGACGCCGACCATCCGGATTCGGTGACGGTGCAGCGCGCCGTCGGGAGCATGTTCAAAAAGCTCAAGCAGTTGCGCCGCAACGAGACCCGCCGGGCCAAGGTCGCCGCGGACCGGCAGGTGCTCGCGGCGACGGCGACCGGATCGCCCACCCGCATCGACGACGAGACGGCCGGGATCGCGCTGAGCTCGAACGCACCGGGGGCGAGCGCGGGCACCCTGATCCGGCCGCGGGGCTGCTACGTGTGCAAGGACAAGTACACCCGGGTCGATGCGTTCTACCACCAGCTGTGTCCGCGCTGCGCCGCGGAGAACCACGCGAAACGGGACGCCCGTACCGATCTGACGGGACGGCGGGCGCTGCTCACCGGCGGCCGCGCCAAGATCGGCATGTACATCGCGTTGCGGCTGCTGCGGGACGGCGCCCACCTGACGATCACGACCCGCTTCCCGAACGACGCGATCCGCCGCTTCGCCGCCATGGACGACAGCCCCGACTGGCTGCACCGGCTGCGGATCGTCGGCATCGACCTGCGCGACCCCGCCCAGGTCGTGGCGCTCGCGGACGACGTGGCCGCGCAGGGCCCGCTGGACATCCTCGTCAACAACGCCGCGCAGACCGTGCGCCGCTCCCCCGGCGCGTACTCCGCCCTCGCCGAGTCCGAGTCCGGCCCGTTGCCGGCGGGTCCGTTGCCGGAGGTGCTCACCTTCGGCAAACCCTCGGACGCCCATCCGGCCGCGCTGGCCGGGTCGCTGCCGTCCGAGCTGACCGCCGAGTCGCTCACCTCGCTCGCGCTGGTCGCCGGGTCGGCGACTCCCGCACGGATCGCCGCCGGGGTCGCGGTCGACGCCGGCGGCCTGCTGCCCGACCTGGTGCACACCAACAGCTGGGTGCAGACGGTCGGCGAGGTCGAGCCGCTCGAACTGCTCGAGGTGCAGTTGTGCAACTCCGTGGCCCCGTTCATCCTGGTCAATCGCCTGCGACCGGCCCTGGCGGCGTCCCCGGCCCGCCGCACGTACGTGGTGAACGTCTCGGCGATGGAGGGGCAGTTCGGCGGGCGCCGGTACAAGGGCGCCGGGCACCCGCACACCAACATGGCCAAGGCCGCGCTGAACATGCTCACCCGCACCAGCGCCGAGGACCTGCGCGCCGACGGGATCCTCATGACCGCCGTCGACACCGGCTGGATCACCGACGAACGGCCCCACCACACGAAGCTGCGCCTGGCCGACGAGGGCTTCCACGCCCCGCTCGACCTCGTCGACGGGGCGGCCCGCGTGTACGACCCGATCGTGCAGGGCGAGGCCGGGGTGGACCTGTACGGCTGCTTCCTCAAGGACTACCGCCCGGCCCCGTGGTGAGCGCGCCGGCACCCGGCAGCTGAGATCCATCCGACACGTCCCCGCAGGTGGAGACCAGTTCCACACCGCCGGGAGCGGCCAGGGAGACCCCCGGACGGGGATACTGGAAGGCACACGTCACCGCCGCCCCGGAGGACCCCATGCCCGTTGCCGTAGTCCACGCCGCGACCCCGGAAGGACATGCCGCGCTCACCACGGCCGCCCGCGAGGCCGCACACAGCGACGGCACGACCCTCGTGCTCGTCGCGGTCGACGACGACGGCCCGTCCGGGCAGCGGGAACTCGAGTCGGTCCGCACGGACGTCACCGCCGCCCTCGGCGCCGACGGGTGGGAGCTGCGGACGGCGGTGCACGACGGGGACCCGGTCGGCGCCCTCGTCGACCTGGTGGAGCGGTCCGGCGCGGAACGTCTCGTGGTGGGCACCCGCGACCGCAACGCGCTCGGCAAGTTCCTGCTGGAACGACGCCTGCAGCGGCTGCTGCTCGAGGTGCCGGTGCCCGTCCTCGTCGTCAAGGGCACCGACGCGGACGCAGGATAGAAGCCCGGAACTGCCGCTCCCCCGCCCGATCCGGATAGGCTGGCGGCATGGCGTACCGGCTGTTGGCCGACGTCACCGTGGTCGTGCACCTGGCCTTCCTGCTGTATGTGACGTTCGGCGGTTTCCTGGCGTGGCGGTGGCCCCGCACGCTGGTGCTGCACGTCGTGGCGGTGGTGTGGGGGTTCGCCACCGTCCTCGTCGGGTTCGACTGCCCGCTGACCGATCTGGAGAACTGGGCGCGGCGCCGCGCCGGGATCGCCGGCCTGCCGCCGAGCGGGTTCATCGACCACTACCTGACCGGGGTGATCTACCCGGAATCGGCGGTGGGGCTCGTGCGGGCCGCGGTGGCGGTGACGATCGTGGTGTCCTGGCTCGGCTGGTGGCTGCGGCGCCGTCGTGTGAGCCGCGTCGCATCCCGACTTACCCGGCAGTAGGGTGTGGCGCATGACTGCCTCCCGCGATCTCGACATCGTCGTCTACGGCGCCACCGGCTTCGTCGGCCGGCTCACCGCCGCCTACCTCGCCGAGCACGCCCCCGAAGGGGTGCGCATCGCGCTCGCCGGCCGCTCCGCCGAGCGCCTCGAACGGATCCGCACCGGGCTGGGCGCCGCCGCGGCGGCCTGGCCGGTGCTCGCGGCGGACGCCGGCGACCCGCAGTCGCTCGCCGCCCTCGCCGCCCGGACCCGCGTGGTGGTCACGACGGTCGGGCCCTACGCCAAGTACGGGCTGCCGCTGGTGCAGGCCTGTGCCGAGGCGGGCACCGACTACGTCGATCTCACCGGCGAGGTGCTGTTCCACCGCGAGAGCATCGACCGGTTCGACGACGTGGCCCGCCGCACCGGCGCCCGCATCGTCCATTCCTGCGGATTCGACTCGATCCCCTCCGACCTCGGCGTGCACGCGCTGCACCGGGCCGTACAGGCCGACGGCGCCGGCGACCTGACCGACACGACCCTGGTGGTGCGTGCGATGCGGGGCGGCGTCAGCGGCGGCACGATCGACTCGATGCGCACCCAGGTGGACGTGGTGCGCCGGGACGCCGAGGCCCGCAAGGTCGCCCTCGCCCCGTACTCGCTGTCGCCGGACCGGTCCCGCGAGCCGGACCTCGGGCGGCAGAACGACCTGGCGACCGTCGACGGGAAGTCCGTCGCCCCCGAGCTGTCCGGCCGGCTCGCACCGTTCTTCATGGGCCCCTACAACACGCGGGTGGTGCGCCGCAGCAACGCGCTCACCGGCTGGGCGTACGGGCCGCGGTTCCGCTACCGGGAGGTGATGAACGTCGGCTCGTCGCGGTTGTCGCCCCTCGTGGCGACCGGTGTCGCGGCCGGCTTCGGGGCGCTGGTGGCGGGCCTGGCGTTCCCCCCGACCCGGTTCCTGCTCGACAAGGTGCTGCCCGCGCCCGGGCAGGGCCCGTCCGAGTCGGCGCGCGAACGCGGCTTCTTCACCATCGACCTGTACACCACGACGAGCACCGGCGCCCGCTACACCGCACGCGTCGCCGCCCAGGGCGATCCCGGGTACAAGGCGACCGCGGTGATGCTCGGCGAGTCGGCGCTGTCGCTGATCCTCGGCGGCGACCGTCTCCACGCGGGCGGCGGGGTGCTCACCCCCGCGACGGCCTTCGGGGACGTGCTCACCGACCGGTTGCGCGCCGCCGGATTCGAGATCACGGCCCGGCGCCTGCCGTGACCGGCCGCGGCGGCATCCCCGGGCGCGACACGCCGCCCGAAGATGCCGCCGCCGCGCACGACCGGCTATGCTCGGACGGATCGTCGCGAGCGCGGCGGACAGCAGACCGGCGAAGGGACACGAACGTGCAGGCGACGAGCATCGCGGCGGCTCCGGCCACCCTGCTCGCGTTGATGGCGTTCTGGCCCACCCGACGGGGCGCGTGCTTCGACCAGGAGTGTTGCTGAGCGGCGTCCGCCGCCCACCCTCCCCCGGTTCGCTCCTTCGTGGTCGGAGTCTTCTGCATGTTCGCTCTCCTGGTGTTCACGCTCGTCGGTATCGGCGCACAGCTCGTCGACGGTGCCCTCGGCATGGCCTTCGGTGTCACCGCCACCACCCTCCTGATCTTCAGCGGGATCGGCCCCGCACACGCCAGCGCCGCCGTGCACCTCGCGGAGGTCGGCACCACCCTCGTCTCCGGCGCCTCGCACTGGCGGTTCCGGAACGTGGACTGGGGGGTGGTCGCGAAGCTGGGCGTGCCCGGCGCGGTCGGCGCATTCCTCGGCGCCACCGTGCTCTCCAGCCTGTCCACCGAGGCCGCGATTCCGGTGACATCGACGATCCTGCTGGCCATCGGTGTCTATGTGGCGCTGCGGTTCTCCGTCCGGCCGCCCGCCGTCGCGCACGCCCGCACCTCGCCGCACTCGGCGAGGTTCCTGTCTCCGCTGGGCCTGTTCGGCGGGTTCATCGACGCCAGCGGCGGCGGTGGATGGGGGCCGATCACCACGAGCACCCTGCTCTCCCGCGGCAAGACGGCCCCGCGGACGGTGATCGGCTCGGTCAGCGCCTCCGAGTTCCTCGTCGCGCTCGCCGCCAGCATCGGCTTCCTCGTCGGTCTCGGCCGGGAATCGCTCGGCAACCTCCTCGTCGTGGCCGGTCTCGCCCTGGGCGGGGCGATCGCCGCGCCGATCGCGGCATGGCTGGTCAGCCGGGTGCCGGCCACCCTGCTCGGCACCGCCGTCGGCGGCGTCATCGTGCTGACCAACGCGCAGAAGCTGTTCACGGCGTTCGAGATCTCCGGCACGGCCTCCACCCTGCTGTACCTGCTGATCGTGGCCGGATGGATCGCGCTGCTCACGGTCTCGTGGCGCCGCTCCCGGCTCACCCGCGCCGAATCCGCCGGTGCGCTCGAACGCCTCGAGCCGGCCCGCCCCGAACTGCGCGAGCCGGCCGCAGACCGCACGAGCTGAACCTCGCTCTAGGCTCGGCGCATGACGCGCCCCCTCGCCCTGCTCGACGACTACAGCGCCGCCCTCGCCGACGCCGGCCTCGACGTCCCGGCCGACCCGGCCACCGGCATCCGCTGCGCCCCGGCCGGGCACTTCCTCGCCGCCCGGCTGCCGGTGGGCGACCTCGCCACGGGGGCCGTGGCGGCCTTCGCGTCGGCCGCCGACCGATACCGCCACACCCGCGGACTCGAGCCGCAGGGGGCGCGGCTCGACCCGGAGCGCATCGCCGCCTCGTTCGCCGGGGACCGGATGCTGCGCCTGGCCGGCCGGCCCGTTCACGGGTTCGCGGCACTGTCCGGGTACTTCGCCGCCGCCGACGGGTGGGTGCGCACCCACGCCAACTACCCGCACCACCGCGTGCGTCTGCTCCGCGCACTCGACCTGCCGGACGGTGCGGGCCGGGACGACTGCGCCGCCCGGATCCGGCAGCTGCCCGCCGCGGCGGTCGAGGACGCGGCCGCCGCGCACGACGCGATCGCGGTGCGGGTGCGCACCGAGCACGAGTGGGCCACGAGCGCGCAGGGCCGGGGCGCGGCGGCGGGCCCGCTGGTACGGATCCTCGCCCGGTCCGACAGTGCCGGCGAGACCCGGCCGGGCGGCGATCCGGCGCGGCCACTGACCGGGATCCGGGTGCTGGATCTGACCCGGGTGATCGCCGGCCCCGTCGCCGCCCGGGCGCTGGCCCTGCTGGGGGCGGACGTGCTGCGGGTGGATCCGCCCGCGCTGCCCGAGATCGCCTGGCAGCACGCCGAGAACGGGCAGGGCAAGCGCACCGCGCTGCTGGACCTGCGCACCGCCCGCGGCCGGGAGACGTGCCGCCGCCTGCTCGCCGACGCCGACGTGCTGCTCACCGGCTACCGGCCCGGGGCGCTCGACGCGCTGATCGGCGCACCCGTGCACCAGGCCCGGCCGGGCGTGGTGCACGGCCGGGTGTGCGCGTGGGGATGGTCCGGGCCGTGGGCGCCCCGTCGCGGCTTCGACTCGATCGTGCAGGCCGCCTCCGGGATCGCCGTCGTCGAGGGCCGCCCGGACGCGCCGGGAGTGCTCCCGGTGCAGGCTCTCGACCACGCGAGCGGCTACCTGCTCGCGGCCGGGGTGCTCGACGCGCTCACCGCGCGGCTCCGGGACGGGCGGGGCCGCGACGCAGCGGTCGCGCTGGCCCGCACCGGGGCGTGGCTGCTGCAGGCGCCCGGCCGCAACCCGCACCCGGCGACGCCGGCGAGCCCCGGCGCGGGCACCGTGGCCACGCACGCGGCGGTGACCGCGGCCCGGCCCGCGCTCGCCGAGTATCCGGACTATCCGTTCCCGGCCCGCGCGTGGGGCGCCGATCCGGCGGCCTGGGCCCCGGCTCCGGTGTCTAGGGTGCGGCGTCGAACGCGTCGAGGATCTGCTGGGCGGCCAGGGCTGCCGTGAGGGAGCCGTCGCGCACGGCGCGTTCGACGTCGCCGCGGAGCGCACGCACCCGCGGGTTGGTCTCGAGCCGGCGCAGCAGCTGGTCGTGCACCATGGTCCAGGTCCAGTCCACCAGCTGGCGGCGCCGGTTCTCCTCGAACAGGCCCGCCTCGGTGAGCACCCGGCGGTGTTCGAGGACGGTGTCCCAGAACGTGTCCAGGCCGGCGCCCTCCAGGCCGCTCATGGTGATCACCGGGGGTTTCCACACCGCGTCGTGCGGGTGCACGAGCCGCAGCGCGCCGGCGAGTTCCCGGGCCGCGACCCGCGCGTCGCGTTCGAACGGCCCGTCGGCCTTGTTCACCGCGACGAGGTCGGCGAGTTCGAGGACGCCCTTCTTGATGCCCTGCAGCTGGTCGCCGGTGCGGGCGAGGGTCAGGAAGGTGAAGCAGTCCACCATGTTCGCGACGGTGACCTCGGACTGCCCGACGCCGACGGTCTCGACGAGGATCACGTCGAATCCGGCGGCCTCGAGCAGCACCATCGTCTCGCGGGTGGCCTTGGCGACGCCGCCGAGGGTGCCGGCCGTGGGGGACGGCCGGATGTAGGCGTCGCGCTGCACCGACAACCGGGCCATGCGCGTCTTGTCGCCGAGGATGGAGCCGCCGGTGCGGGTCGACGACGGGTCCACCGCGAGCACCGCCACCCGGTGGCCCTTGCCGAGCAGGTACATGCCCAACGCGTCGATGAAGGTGGACTTGCCGACGCCGGGGACGCCGGTGATGCCCACGCGCATCGCGCCGCCCGCCTCCGGGAGCAGGCGCAGCAGCAGCTGTTGTGCCTGCTCCCGGTGGTCGTCCCGGGTGGATTCGACCAGGGTGATCGCCTTCGCCAGGCCGGCCCGCCGGTTGGCGAGCACGGCCTCGGCGAGGGCGTCGACGTCGACCGCGGGCCGACGGGTGGGACTGCCGACCGGGGTGCTGCCCATGCCGGGTCAGGCTCCCAGGTCGTGACCGAGCTGGTCGGCGAGCTTGTGCAGCAGGCCCACCGCGGCGTCCGCGATGACGGTGCCGGGCGGGAAGATCGCCGCGGCCCCGGCCTGGTACAGCTCGTCGAAGTCGCCGGGCGGGATGACGCCGCCGACGACGATCATGATGTCCGGGCGGCCCACCTCGGCGAGGGCCTCCCGCAGCGCGGGCACCAGGGTCAGGTGTCCCGCGGCCAACGACGACACGCCGATGACGTGCACGTCGTTGTCGGCCGCCTGGTTCGCGACCTCTTCGGGGGTCTGGAAGAGCGGTCCCACGTCGACGTCGAAGCCGAGGTCGGCGAAGGCGGTGGCGATCACCTTCTGCCCGCGGTCGTGACCGTCCTGCCCCATCTTCGCGACGAGGATGCGCGGCCGGCGGCCCTCCTCCTCGGCGAACTTCTCGACGAGTTCGGTTGCGGTGCTGATGTTGCCTGCCTTTCCGGCCTCGTCCCGGTAGACCCCGCTGATGGTGCGGATCTCGGCCTGGTGCCGTCCGTACACCTTCTCGAGGGCGTCGGAGATCTCGCCGACGGTGGCCTTGGCGCGGGCCGCGTCGATGGCCAGGGCCAGCAGGTTGTGGTCCGGGCCGCCGTCGGCCGAGCCGGCGGCGCGGGTCAGCGCGTCCAGCGCGACCTGCACGGCCTCGGGATCACGGTCGGCGCGCAACTGCTCGAGCTTGGCGATCTGCTCGGCCCGCACGCGGGAGTTCTCGACCTTGAGGACCTCGATTTCGTGGTCCTCGGTGACCTGATACTTGTTGACGCCGATCACCGGCTGGCGGCCGGAGTCGATCCGCGCCTGGGTGCGGGCCGCGGCCTCCTCGATGCGCAGCTTCGGGATGCCCTCGGAGATGGCCTGGGCCATGCCACCGGCCTCCTCGACCTCCGCGATGTGCTTGCGGGCGCGGTTGGCGAGCTCGTGGGTGAGCCATTCGAGGTAGTACGAGCCGCCCCACGGGTCGATCGGCCGGGTGGTGCCCGATTCCTGCTGCAGCAGCAGCTGGGTGTTGCGGGCGATGCGGGCGGAGAAGTCGGTCGGCAGTGCCAGCGCCTCGTCGAGGGCGTTGGTGTGCAGCGACTGGGTGTGGCCCTGGGTCGCGGCCATCGCCTCGATGCAGGTGCGGGCGACGTTGTTGAACACGTCCTGCGCGGTGAGCGACCAGCCGGAGGTCTGCGAGTGGGTGCGCAGCGACTTGGACTTGGCCGACTTCGGGTGGAACTTCTCGACGAGCTCGGCCCACAGCAGACGGCCGGCCCGCATCTTGGCGATCTCCATGTAGAAGTTCATCCCGATGGCCCAGAAGAAGGACAGGCGCGGGGCGAACTTGTCGATCTCCATGCCCGCGTCGAGGCCGGCGCGGAGGTACTCGACGCCGTCGGCGAGGGTGTAGGCCAGCTCGAGGTCGGCGGTCGCACCGGCCTCCTGGATGTGGTAGCCGGAGATCGAGATGGAGTTGAAGCGCGGCATGTTCGCGCTGGTGTAGGCGAAGATGTCGGAGATGATCCGCATCGACGGCTTGGGCGGATAGATGTAGGTGTTGCGGACCATGAACTCCTTCAGAATGTCGTTCTGAATGGTTCCGGCCAGCTGTTCGGGCTTGACGCCCTGCTCCTCCGCGGCGACGACGTACAGCGCCAGGATCGGCAGGACGGCGCCGTTCATGGTCATCGACACCGACACCTGCGACAGGTCGATGCCGTCGAACAGCTGCCGCATGTCGAGGATCGAGTCGATCGCGACGCCGGCCATGCCGACATCGCCCTGCACGCGGGGATGATCCGAGTCGTAGCCGCGGTGGGTGGCCAGGTCGAACGCCACCGACAGGCCCTTCTGCCCGGCCGCGAGGTTGCGCCGGTAGAAGGCGTTGGACTCGGCGGCGGTGGAGAAGCCCGCGTACTGGCGGATGGTCCACGGCTGGTTGACGTACATCGTCGGGTACGGGCCGCGCACGAACGGCTCGAGGCCCGGGTAGCTGCCCAGCGGGTAGCCCTCGGCGACGATCCGGTCGCGGTCGGCCTTGGTGTAGACGGGCTTGACGTCGATGCCCTCGGGCGTGGACCACACCACCTGATCGGTCGTGTAGTGGTTGGCGGCGGCGACCGATGCGACGAGCGCCGTGGCCTGCTCCTCGGTGGGGGCGGCGGGAGCCGGCGCCGCCGGATCCGTCAGCGGGACGTCGGCGAAGCTGCCGATCTCGTGTTCGATGCTCACTTACGCTCCCAGGGTGGTCAGCAGGTCGGTCAGCGCGGCGATCGCGTCGATCTTGGCGGTGAGGAACCCGTCCGGGCGCTCGGCGCCGGTGGTCTCGCTCACGGCCCTCTCCGGCCCGGCCAGCAGGACGGTACCGATCCCGGCGCCGCGGAGCGCGGTGACCGCGGCGGCGGCCTGTTCGCCGTAGCGCTTGTCGGTGCCGCACACGACGGCGACGGTGGCGCCCGAGTCGCGGACGGCGGCGGCGATGCTGTCGTCGTCGACGGACAGCGGGCCGGGGTTGACCGTCTCGATGCCGCCGGAGGCGAGCAGGTTCGCGGCGAACGTCGTGCGGATGTTGTGCTCGGCGATCGGGCCGAGCGGGGCGAGCAGCGCCCTGGGCCGGGTGCCGTGCGCGGCGAGATGGACGTCGGAGCGGTTGCGCAGCGCCTCGAACGCCGCGGCGTACCGGGCGACATCGGCGCCGGCGTCGGCGGTCTCCGCGGGCAGCGGGGCCTCGGCGAGGTTCGGGAACTCGTTGACGCCGGTCACCGCGGTCCGGCGGTGGGCGATGTCGGAGTCCCGGCGGGCGCGGGTGGCGGCGATGCGCTCGCCGATCAGGCCGTCGTCGAGGGCGGCGCGGTAGCCGCCGGCCGCCTCGATCTGCTGGAAGAACTCCCACGCCTTGGCCGCGATCTGCGCCGTGAGTTCCTCGACGTACCAGGACCCGGCGGCCGGGTCGAGGACGCGGCCGAGGTTGGATTCCTCGAGCAGCAGCAGCTGGGTGTTGCGGGCGATGCGCGCGGAGAAGGCCTCCGACACGCCGAGCGCACCGGTCGGCAGGGCGGTGTCGAACGGGAGCACGGTGACCGCGTCCGCACCGCCGATGCCGGCGCCGAACGCGGCGAGGGTGGTGCGCAGCATGTTCACCCAGGGGTCGCGCTGGGTCATCATCGCGGCGGAGGTGACGGCGTGCTGGGGGGCGTGGCCGGCGTCGGCGGCGCCCACGACCTGCGCGATGCGGGCCCACAGCTGCCGGCCGGCGCGGAACTTGGCGATGGTCTGGAACTGGTCGTCGGTGGCGGCGAGCCGGAACTCGATCTGGCCGAGCGCACGGGCCGCGGACTGGCGGCTGCCGGTCAGCTCGCGCAGGTACTCGAGGCCGGCGGCGACGGCGGCCCCGAGTTCCTCGGCGTCGGCGGCCCCGGCGTTGTGGAACGCGGTGCCGTCGACGGTGAGGGCCCGCACGGTCTCGGCGCGGTCCGCGGCGGCGTGGGCGAGTTCGACGGCCTGGGCGACGGTGACGTCGGCCCGACCCGAGAACGCGCTGGTCAGCGGCGCGGCACCGAGGTGCAGGCACACGGCGCCGCGGTCGGCGACGTCGGTGCGCGCATCGAGCAGGGCGTAGAGGGCGGCCGCGGCGGCGGCGGTGTCGGCGCCGGCGTCGAGGGTGACCGGCGCGAGGTCGAACAGGACCTTGTCGAGCGCGGCGGGCAGGCCGGCGATCGCGATGCCGTCCGCGCCGACGCGCAGCCACAGGGCGCTGACGCCGTTCTCGAGGGCGTCGAGGATGCGCTCGTTCACGTCACCGGCGGTGTCGCCGAAGCGGGCGCTGACGAGCCAGCCGGTGTTGACGTCGCGGGTCGCGGAACCGCCGCGGACGAACGGGAAGGAGCCGGGCAACGGCGCCTCGGGACGCTCGTCGCGCACGCCGTAGAGGGGGGCGACGGCGACGTCGTCGTAGGTGGTGGTCGCGAGCAGCCGCTGCGGTTCCGGTCCGAGCTCCGCGGGGTCGACGCGGCGGGACTTGGCCAGCACCCCCGCCACCGCCTCCTGCCACTGCGCATAGGCGCGCGCAGCGTCCTCGGCTTCTGAAGCTAATGACACGTGAGGGTCCTCTCGTACGCAGCGGGCGGGCTCGCCGAACACGGCCGTGGGAAACCTTAAACCGATTCCGATGTGATGCTAGCCGCATACACGCCGGCCCTATTGTGGGGATCACCACAGTTTCCCTAGCGATCGATAATGTCGTCGCCTAAGGAATCTACCGCGTGCCGAGGCAACCGCTCGTCCGGCCCCCGGCCCCGGTATCGTGACCGTTCGTGACGAGGATGCTGCGGGACCGCCGGATCCTCGGTGCCCTCGCCGTACTGGCCGCGCTCGCGGTCGTCGCGGTGCTGCTCCCCCACCCGTCCGTCGCCGGGGTGCGTGCGTGGGCCGAGTCGGCCGGGCCGCTCTTCCCGCTGCTGTTCTTCCTGATCCACGCGGTGGTGACCGTGGCCCCGTTCCCGCGGACGGTATTCACCCTCAGCGCCGGGGTGCTGTTCGGGTCGGCCACCGGGATCGCGGTGACCGTCGCCGCCACGACCGTCAGCGCCGTGCTGGCGCTGCTGCTGGTGCGCGCGATCGGCCGCGGCGTGGTCGAGGCCCACCTGAATCATCCGACGGCGCAGGCGGTCGACGAGCGGCTGGCCCGCCGGGGCTGGCTCGCGGTGGGGTCGCTGCGGCTGATCGCGCCGCTGCCGTTCGCGGTGGTCAACTACTGCTGCGGGGTCTCGTCGGTGCGGCTGGTCCCGTACACGCTGGGCACGGTCGCCGGCATCCTGCCTGGCACGGTGGGCGTGGTGTTGCTCGGCGACGCCCTGACGGGACGGACCGATCCCGCATTGCTGGCGGTCTCGGCGGTGTGCATCGCTCTCGGCGCGTCGGGACTGTGGCTCGAGTCGCGCCTCCCGGCGCCCCGCCCCGCGCCCGACCGGTCAAGTCTGAAAACTTGATTTTCCATATTCAAGTCTGCATCCTTGAGTCATGTTCGTGTTGACCGTCGACCAGCGCGGCAGCCGTCGCGACGTCGACCGGGTCGCGGACCTGCTCACCGAGCTGCGCGACGCCGAGCTGCTGCGCCCGTTCGAACGCACCGCCGGCGACGAGGTCCAGGCCGTCGCCGACGACCCGGCCGTCGTCGTCGATCTCGCACTCGACCTCGTCCGCCGCGGCTGCTGGAGCGTCGGCATCGGCGCCGGCGCCGTCGAGCAGCCCCTGCCGGCGCAGACCCGCGCCGGCCGGGGACCGGCGTTCGAGCATGCCCGCCGCGCCGTCGACCGCGCCAAGAACGCCCCCGCGCGGGTCGCCGTGGAGGGCTCGGACGCCGCCGCGGCCGCCGACGCGGACGCCGCCCTCACCCTGGTGGCGCTGCTGGTGACCCGCCGGTCCGACGCCGGGCACGAGGCCGTCGACCTCGTCCGGGGCGGGCTGACGCAGGCCGAGGCCGCCGCGCGGCTCGGCATCAGCACCCAGGCGGTGTCGCAGCGCCTGGCCGCCGCCGGCTGGCAGGCCGAACCGGCCGGGCGCGACCTCGCCCGCCGCCTCCTGGAAAGGGCCGACCGTTGACCGTCGTCACCCTGGTTCTGCTCGCCGTCGCCGCGCTGGCTCCGGCCCTGAGCCTGCGCCGCGGCGCACCGGTGTGGCTCGTCGCCGGGCTCGCTACGGCGGCGCTCGCCGGCGCCGCCCTCACCGCGACGGCCACGCCCGCCGTGCACGGCGTCGCCCTCGCCGCGACCCTGGTGCTCACGACCCTGGCGGCGGTCACCGGGGGCGCCCCCGCCGTGCTGGCCTCGTTCCGCATCGCCCGCCGCCAGCCCGACGCGGGACCGGCCCCCTCCCCGTCGCCGGCCGGCCCCGAACCGCCGCCCGGGCCGCTGCGCGGCGGGCGGGTGATCGGCCTGCTCGAGCGGGCGGCGGTCGCCGCCGCGATCCTGTCCGGCTGGCCGGAGGGCATCGCCGTCGTGCTGGCCGTCAAGGGCCTGGCCCGCTACCCCGAACTGCGCGAACCCCAGGCCTCCGAGCAGTTCATCATCGGCACCTTCACCAGCGTGCTGTGGGCGATCGCGGTGTGCGGGGTCGGGCGGGGCCTGCTCACCTGAGCGGCCCTCCGGTCACCGGGGTTCGCCGTGCCGCTGCCCCGGCTGCGGCTGCACCCATCCGCCCGTGATCGGCTCCGACGGCGGCAACGCCGTCGTGGGGGACGCGGCCGGCTCCCCGCCCCGGCGTTCGGCGCCGGTCGGGTTGTGCAGCGCCGGATCGACCGGCTTGCGGGCGACGGCCTCGGCGGCGGCGACGGCCTGCGCGACCTCCGGGTCGCGCGCGGTGGAGAACCAGTCGGCCACCTCGTCGGTGTCGTCCTCCGGCCGCGGGAGCCTCTCGTCGACCGGGCTCGGCTCGAACCGGAACACCCCGTCCTCGCCCGGCGCACCGAGGTGCCGGGCGAAGCCCTTGAGGGCGTCCCCGAAATCGCTCGGCACCATCCACACCTTGTTCGCGTCGCCCTGCGCCATCTGCGGCAGCGTCTGCAGGTACTGGTACGCGAGCAACTCGGGCGTCGGCCGACCGGACTTGATCGCCGCGAACACCTTCTCGATGGCCTTCGCCTGGCCCTGCGCCTCGAGGTACTTCGCGGCGCGGTCACCCTGGGCGCGCAGGATCCGCGACTGGCGATCGGCCTCCGCCTCGAGGATGGCCGCCTGCTTGGCGCCCTCGGCCGACAGGATCCGGGACTGCTTGTCGCCCTCGGCGGTCTTGATCGCCGACTCCCGGTGCCCCTCGGCGGTGAGGATCATCGCCCGCTTCTCCCGGTCCGCCTTCATCTGCTTCTCCATCGACTCCTGGATCGACGGGGGCGGATCGATGCTCTTGAGCTCCACCCGGGCCACGCGCAGTCCCCAGCGGCCGGTCGCCTCGTCGAGCACGCCGCGCAGCTGCCCGTTGATCGAATCGCGGGAGGTCAGCGTCTCCTCCAGGGTCATGCCGCCGACCACGTTGCGCAGCGTGGTCACCGTCAGCTGCTCCACCGCCGCGATGTAGTTGCTGATCTCGTACACGGCGGCCTGCGGATTCGTCACCTGGAAGTACACGACCGTGTCGATGCTCAGGGTGAGGTTGTCCTGGGTGATCACCGGCTGCGGCGGGAACGAGACCACCCGCTCGCGCAGGTCCACCTTGGCGCGGATCCGGTCGACGAACGGCACCAGGAACGTCAGCTGTCCCGACACGGTCCGGTAGTAGCGGCCGAGCCGCTCGATCACCGCGGCCTCGGCCTGCGGCACCAGCGCCACCGATTTGACGACCACCAGCGCCACGAACGCCACGACGACGGCGAGCACGATCAGCGCTTCCATCTACGGCCCCTTCCACACGACGGCCGTCGCGCCGTCGATCTGCATCACGGTCACGGTCGTGCCGGGCGGATACACCTCGGTGACGTCCAGCGGACGCGCGGTCCACACCTCACCGTCCAGCTTCACCTGCCCGGAGTGCGCGGCCACCTCCTCGAGCACCAGTGCCTGCTTGCCCGGCAGGGCGTCCACGTTCGTCGCCTTCGCCGGCGGCAGGGCGTAGCGCCGGCGCAGCACCGGCCGCACCCCGCCCAGCAGCACCAGCGACGACACCGCGAACACCACCGCGTCGGCCCACACCGGCAGATCCGTCGCGGCGGACACCCCGGCGGTGGCCAGGGCCGCGCCGCCGAGCATCAGCAGGACGAAATCACCCGTCAGCGCCTCCGCGGCGGCGAGCACCAGCCCGGCGATCAGCCATATCAATGCCGACACGACGCCATCCAACCACAAATCGGACATCGCGGGTGGCTCCGCAGGTCACGGCCCCGGCGCGGTCAGTCCCCGGTGGGCTCGGTGACGAAGTCGACGAGCCGCTCGACCGCCCCGATCAGCGGCGCCTCGAGATCCCGGAAGCTCGACACCGCCGAGTAGACGCGGCGCCACCCGTCCTGCGGGCTGCCCCACCCCAGCGCCCGGCACACCCCGGTCTTCCAGTCCTGCCCGCGCGGAATCGTCGGCCACGCCTCGATTCCCAGCGCCTTGGGCCGCACCGCCTGCCACACGTCGACGAACGGATGCCCGGTGACGAGCACGTGCGGCCCGAGGTTCGCGGTCAGCCGCTCCTCCTTGGATCCGGCGACGAGATGGTCGGCGAGCACCCCCACGCGGCGGCCGGGACCGGGCGCGAACCCGGCGAGCCGCTCCCCGAGATTGTCCAGGCCCTCGAGTTGCTCGACCACGACCCCCTCGACGCGCAGATCGTGCCCCCACACGCGTTCGACGAGGGCCGCGTCGTGCACGCCCTCCACCCAGATGCGGCTGCCGCGCGCGACCCGCGCCCGCAACCCCTCGACCTTCGTGGACCCGGACGCGGACCGGGTGGGGCCGCCCGCCCTCGGCCGCGGCGCGGGCCGCACCAGCGTCACCGGCCGGCCGTCGAGGAGGAACGCGGCGGGGCGCAGCGCGAACAGCCGGGTGCACCGCGAAGCGTCCTCGAGCCGGACGAAGTCGCCGTCGTAGGTGCGTTCGATGCCGACGATCGCACCGCACCAACCGGACGCGACGTCCTCGACCACCAGGTCCTTCTCGGCGGGCACCTCGGGGATCGTGGGCTTACGGGCGCGCGGATGGCCGGCGAAGATGTCGCCGCCGTACATGTCGGGACTCACGCCCGCCACGTTAGGGCCGCCGCGGCCGCCGCGGCGGGAGGGCACGCCGACCGGCCGTGGCCCCGTCGCCGGGACGGCGCCTATGCTCGGAAACCGTGAGTTCACCCGGTCAGACCCTGACGGTGTGGGCCGGTTCCTGGTTGGCCGGGCACGCCGCACCGGACGACGTCATCGACGCCCTGCACGCCTGGGCGCCGATGCATCTGGTGGTCTCCCGCGACGAGCCCGCCGCCGACTTCTCCGCCGTGCCCGAGCATTCGCCCGTGGACGGCGCCGCCGTGCTGCTGTCCGCGCTGCGCCGGGCCGATCCGGCCGGCGTGGACGGGATCCGGCTGGTGCTGCCCGTGCCCGGCGACGTGCGGGGCCTGCCGCCGGGCACCGAGCTGGCGCGCGCCGCGGTCGCGGCCGGCGAGGCGGTGCTCGCCGGCGCACCCGGGACCCCCGGTCTCGGCTTCGTCCCCTCGGTGGAGGGGCCCGACGTGCTGCGCTGGACGCTGTTCGCGGTCCCGGCGGTGCCCGAGCCGCCCGCCGAGCCCGGCCTCGGGGAGGCCGAGTTCGCCATGCGCGAGGCGGTGCGGGACGCCGCGGCGAGGGTGGGCCGGGTGCTGACCGTCGGCGCGGACGGCCGTACCGCCGACCCCCGGGAGCAGATCGCGGCCGAGGTCGCCGAACATGCGCGGCACCGGTATCCGGAGTCGATGCCGGGGCGCGCGGCCCGCATCCTCGACTCGGCCGATCAGGTCGCGGCCATCCTCACGGTCGCCGGCCGCGGTGTGGAACCGAGGGCCGCCTCGGCCAGCGGGCAGGCCGCGCGGGAGGAGGCGCTGCGTCCGCTGTGGGCCGCGGTGCGGGCCGCCCGGCTCGGGGCGGTGGCGGCCGCGGTCCGGGCGGGGCATCACGCCTGA
Organism: Rhodococcus aetherivorans; assembly: GCF_011058165.1. GTDB lineage: Bacteria > Actinomycetota > Actinomycetes > Mycobacteriales > Mycobacteriaceae > Rhodococcus > Rhodococcus aetherivorans. Next base: position 137,907 of record NZ_JAALEG010000001.1, on the reverse strand, counting down.
CCCGATGCCGCGGACACGCCTCGGAGAGGCCCGGCGTCCTCGTTCTCTTACCCCGAGCCCGGGGTGGTGGGCTGAGCCCGCCCGGTCAGCGGCGGGGCCGGGCCGGTGGCCGGCAGCATTCCGGTGCGCACAGCACGCCGTTGCAGCCGACGCCCAGCAGCGGCTGGGTGCCGCGCCGCACGGGGGCGGCGCCGTCGAGGTGTTCGCGCACCAGCTCGCGCACCATCTGCACGAACCGCGGGTCGGGGCCGGCGGTGGCGGCGCGGGCGAACGCCATGCCGAGTTCCGCGGCCCGGTCGCGGGCTTCGGTGTCGAGGTCCCAGACGACTTCGAGGTGGTCGGAGACGAAGCCGACGGGCACGACGACGACCGCGTCGACGCCGCGCGCGTGCAGGGCCTCGAGGTGGTCGACGATGTCCGGCTCGAGCCACGGCACCTGCGGCGGCCCGGATCGGGACTGCCACACCAGGTCGTGGTCGGCGCTGCCGGCGGCGGTGGCCACCAGGCGGGCCGCCTCGGCGACCTGCCGGCTGTACAGGTGCCCGCCCAGCTCGGGTGGGCCGCCGGTGGCGTCGGCGGCGGTGGGCACCGAGTGGGCGGTGAACACCAGGCGCGCCGCGTCGCGGCGGTCGGCGGGCAGCTGTGCCCGCGCCGCGGCGACCGCGTCGGCGACGGCGTCGAGGAACAGCGGGTGATCGTAGAAGTGCCGCAGCTTGGTCAGCACGGGTGCGTCGTCGCCGACGGCGGCGCGGGCGCGGGCGATGTCCTCGTGGTACTGCCGGCACCCCGAATAGCCACCCCACGCCGAGGTGGGGAACACCAGCGCGTTGCGCACCCCGTCGTCGCGCATGGCCGCGACGGTGTCCTCGATCATCGGGTGCCAGTTGCGGTTGCCGAAGTAGATCGGCAGATCCAGCCCGGCGGCGGCGAAGTCCGCCTCGAGGCGCGCGATGAGGTCGCGGTTGAGGGCGTTGATCGGTGAGACACCCCCGAAGTGCAGGTAGTGCTCGGCGACCTCGTCGAGGCGTTCGGGCGGCACGCCGCGGCCCCGGGTGACATTCTCGAGGAACGGGCGCACGTCGTCCGGCCCTTCCGGACCGCCGAACGAGAGCACCAGCAGTGCGTCGTACGGCTCGGAGGTACGGGTCATGGCTCGACCCTAGGCGCCGGCACCGAAGCCGACCTGGGAATGGAATCCCCCGTCGACGTAGACGATCGACCCGGTGGTGCCGGGCAGCCAGTCGGACAGCACCGTGCACACGGTCTTCGCGACGGGCGTGGGGTCGTCGACGTCCCAGCCGATCGGGGCCGCCGCGGACCAGCCCTCGTTGAGCCGGTTCATCTCGGCGCCGGGGCCGGTGGCGTCGCCGGCGATGGCCTTGGCGGCGAGGGTCTTGATCGGGCCGGCGGCGACGAGGTTGGAGCGGATACCGCGGCCGCCGACCTCCTTGGCGACGTACCGGTTGACGGACTCGAGGGTGGCCTTGGACACGCCCATCCAGTTGTAGAACGGGACGGCGCGGGCGGGGTCGAAGTCCATGCCGACCAGGGAGGCGCCGTCGTTGAGGACGGGCAGCAGGGCCTTGGCGAGCGCGGCGTAGGAGTAGGCGGAGACCTCGAGGGCGACGGCGACGTCGGTCCACGGCGCGTCGAGGAACGGGCTGCCCAGGCACGAGCGGGGGGCGAAGCCGATGGAGTGCACGACGCCGTCGAGGCCCTCGGGGGCGAGCTCGCGCACCCGGCCGGCGAGGGTGTCGAGGTGGTCGGTGTTCTGCACGTCGAGTTCGAGGGCCGGGGGCACCGGCTGCGGCAGCCGCTGCGCGATGCGATCGATCAGGCGCAGCCGGTCGAAGCCGGTGACGACGACCTTCGCGCCCTGTTCCTGCGCGACCTTCGCGGTGTGGAAGGCGATGGAGGCGTCGGTGATGATGCCGGTGACGAGAATGGTCTTGCCCTCGAGCAGTCCGCCCATGAGTGTGTCGGTCCTCCAGTGAGTTTCGGATGTGGTGGCGTGCGTGCCGGCGTCAGTGCCCCATGCCGAGGCCGCCGTCGACGGGGATGACCGCGCCGGAGACGTAGGCGGAGTCGTCGGACGCGAGGAAGCTCACGACCGCCGCGACGTCCTCGGGCTTGCCGAGACGCTGCAGCGGGATGAACTTCTTCGCGGTGTCGCGGACGTCGTCGGAGAGCTCGGCGGTCATGTCCGTCTCGATGAATCCGGGCGCGACGACATTCGCCGTGATCGAACGCGAGCCGAGTTCGCGGGTCACCGAGCGGGCCAGGCCGATGACGCCGGCCTTCGAGGACGCGTAGTTGATCTGCCCCGCCTGACCGGCCATGCCGACGACCGAGCCGAGGAAGATCATCCGACCCCAGCGCCCCCGCAGCATCGCGCGGTTGGCGCGCTTCGCGCACCGGAACGCACCGGTGAGGTTGGCGTCGATGACCTTCGCGAACTGGTCCTCGGTCATCCGCATCAGCAGCGTGTCGTCGGTGATGCCGGCGTTCGCGACCAGGACCTCGACCGGGCCCTGGTGCTCTTCGACCTCCTTGAACGCGGCGTCGACGGACGCGCTGTCGGTGACATCGCACCGGACGCCGAACAGTCCGTCCGGGGCGCCGGAGCCGCGGTGGGTGACGGCGACCTTGTGGCCGTCCGCCTGCAGGCGGCGAGCGACGGCGAGGCCGATGCCGCGGTTGCCGCCGGTGACGAGAACCGAGCGGGGGGTGGCCGCGGGGCGCGGCGATCCGGCGGGGCTGCTTGCGTCAGTCATGGGGTCAAACCCTATCTGGTGGCGGTACGGGTCGGTAACAAGGCGCCCGCGGCGGCGGGCACGCGGTCCGCGGCGCAGGTCAGGGCAGGCGTTGGCGCAGCAGCAGGGCGGCGGCGACACCCCCGGCGACGGCGAGGACACCGAGGATCAGCCACGGGCGGCTGGCGTCGCCGCGGGTGGTCTCGTACCCGATCTGTTCCTCGAGGGTGTTGTAGGCGTCCTCGAGTTCCTGCAGGTTCGATGCGGTGAAGAAGGTGCCGCCGGAGAGGTTGGCGATCTCCTTCAGGGACGGGTCGTCCACCGGCACCGGGATGCGCTCGTCCTCGATCGTGACGGTGCCGTACTCGGTGCCGAAGGAGATGGTCGAGACGGGCACGTCCTTGTCCGCGGCCTGCCGGGCGGCGGTGAAGCCGCCGCGCGGGTCGTCGGGGCTCTCCGGGACGGTCTGCTTGCCGTCCGAGAGCAGCACGATCCGCGCCGGGGGTGCCTGGTCGCCGCCGCCGAGCACCGCGGCGAGGGTGTCGACGGACTGCAGGGCCGTGAAGATCGCCTCGCCGGTGGCGGTGCGCTCGCTCAGCTGCAGGTTGTCGATCGCGGTCTTGGTGGCCTCCCGGTTGGTGGTCGGCGAGACGAGCACCGACGCGGTGCCGGAGAACGCCACCAGGCCGAGGTTGATGCCGGGAGTCAGGTCGTCGGCGAACGACTTGGCGGCGGCCTGCGCGGCGGCGAGGCGAGTGGGCTCGACGTCGGTGGCCTGCATCGACAGCGACACGTCGATCACCAGGACAACGGTGGCGCGGTTGCGCGGAACCCGCTGCTCGGCGGTGGGCCCGGCAGCGGCGACGGTGAGCAGCGCCAGCCCGGCCAGCAGCAACGCGACCGGGACGTGCCGGCTGCGGCCGGGCCGCTGGGGGGCGACCTTCTCGAGCAGCTCGAGGTTGGTGAACCGCAGCGTGTGCCGCATCCGGCGGCGTTGCACCGCCACGTATCCGGCGGCGAGGGCCCCGACGACGAACAGGAACAGCAACCACCACGGCGCGGTGAAGTCGGAGATGCTCACCGGCCCCCCTTCACCGGGGCGCCGAAGCTGTGGCGGCGGGCGGCGACGAACCGGACCACGTCGTCGATCCAGTTGCGGTCGGTGCGCAGGCTCAGCAGCGGGGCGCCGCAGCCGCGGACGGCCTTGCGCACGGCGGCGCGGTGCTCGGCGGCGGCCCGGGCGTAGTCGGCGCGCAACTGCTCGCTGGTGGTGAACTCGCGGGTGTGCCCGGTCTCGGGGTCGTGCAGCACGACGTCGCCGAGGTCGGGCAGTTCGAGGTCGCGGCGGTCGAGGACTTCCACCGCGAGCAGGTCGTGCCGGCCGGACAGGGCGCGCAGCGAACGCTCCCAGTCGATGGGGCCGAGGAAGTCGCTGACGACGACGGCCAGGCCGCGGCGACGCTGCGGGCGGCGCAGCGACTCGATCAGCCCGCGCAGGTCCCCGCGGGTGCCGTCGGGGGCGTGCGGGGTCGTCGCGATCGAGCGGAGCATCGCCTGCGTGTGCAACTGGCCGCCGCGGGCGGGCACGCGGTGGGTGCGCGCCCCGGTGCTCACGACGGCACCGATCCGGTTGCCGCCGCCGCCGGCGAGGTAGCCGACCGCGGCGGCGGCGGCCACGGCGAGGTCCCGCTTCTCGCAGACCCCGGTGCCGAAGTCGAGGCTGGGCGAGAGGTCGATCGCCAACCAGGTCTCGAGTTCGCGGTCGGCGACGGTCTGCCGCACGTGCGGGTGGGTGGTGCGGGCGGTGACGGACCAGTCCATCTGCCGCACGTCGTCGCCGGGCTGGTACTCGCGGGCGTCGCCGGGCTCCGAGCCGGGCCCCGGGATGAGCCCGAGGTGGTCGCCGTGCAGCACCCCGTCGAGGCGGCGCCGCACGGTCAGCTCGAGGGTCCGCAGCGCCGCCGTGAGGGCGGGGTCACGCAGCTCGCCGGAACGGAAGGTCGGCGGGGTCACCGGGGGGCGTCGGCTCACCGCTGCCCCGCACCCGCCTCCGGCCCGGTCACGCCTGCCGCCGGCGCGGCCGCGGCCCCGACCGGGACCGGGGCGGGCGGGTTGGCCTGCGGGGCGACCTGCGGCATGCCGACGGTCTGCAGGATGCGGGCGATGATCTGGTCGGGCGTGACGTCGTCGGCGAGGGCGTCGTAGGACAGCACCAGCCGGTGCCGCAGCACGTCCGGGATGATGTCGACGACGTCCTGCGGCACGACGTAGTCGCGACCGCGCAGCAGCGCCAGGGCGCGCGCGGCGGAGATGATGCCGAGGGTCGCCCGCGGGGAGGCCCCGTAGGCGATCCACCCGTCGACCTCGGTCAGGCCGATCTCGCCGGGGGCGCGGGTGGCGAAGATGACGCGCACCACGTAGTCGACGAGGGCGTGGTGGACGAACACGCGGTTGGCGACCTGCTGCAGGCGGATCAGCTCGTCGCTGTCGAGGACCTGCTTGGGTTCGGGTGCGGCCACCCCCATGCGGTAGACGATCTCGCGTTCCTCCTCGACCGTGGGGTAGTCGACGAGGACCTTGAACAGGAACCGGTCGCGCTGGGCCTCCGGCAGCGGATACACGCCCTCGTTCTCGATCGGGTTCTGGGTGGCCATCACCAGGAACGGGTCGGGCATGGGGAAGGTCCTGCCACCGATCGTGACGTGCCGTTCGGCCATCACCTCGAGCAGCGCGGACTGTACCTTCGCCGGGGCCCGGTTGATCTCGTCGGCGAGCACGAAGTTCGCCACGACGGGCCCGAGTTCGGTGTCGAACGCCTCGCGGCCCTGCCGGTAGATGCGGGTGCCGACGAGGTCGGTCGGCACCAGGTCCGGGGTGAACTGCACGCGGGAGAACGAGCCGCCGACGACCTTCGCGAACGTCTCGACCGCGAGGGTCTTGGCCACGCCGGGAACACCTTCGAGCAACACGTGGCCGCGGGCGAGGACGCCGACGAGCATCCGCTCGACGAGCCGGTCCTGACCGACGATCACCCGTTTGACCTCGTAGATCGCCTGCTCGAGCAGGCGCACATCGTGTGCCTGGTCCGACGTGCGTGCCGCGTCCCCGGCCGGGGCGGCCGCGGCCGCCGTGGCGGTCTTCGCGTCCGACGTTGCCGTGCCCGACGTGCCACCCTCGCGTGAGGTCACCAAGAATCCACCGCTTTCGCCTAGGTCGTTCCTGCTCGAAGTCACCTACCCACACCACTATTCCAGGTGCCGGACGCCCCCGCCGTCGCCGAGCCGACGCCCGCGGTCACCGGTGTCGAGCGAGCCCGCCTCCGGCCGGGCCGAAGCGGTGCCTCAGGACACCATCCGTACCACGTACGGGGTCATGCCGTCCCAGCGTACCGGTGAGATCTTCACGTGCGAACCCGACTGCGGCGCCTCGATCATCTGCCCGTCGCCCAGGTATAGGCCCACGTGCTGGCTGGCGTTCGGGCCGTAGAAGATCATGTCGCCGCGGCGCATCTCGGCCGACGGCACCTGCTCGCCCGCGGTGTACTGGTAGCCGGTGTAGTGCGGCAGCGAGATCCCGATCCCGGCGAATGCGTAGATCATCAGCCCGGAGCAGTCGAAGCCGACCTTGTTGTAGTCCCCGTAGCTGTCGGCGACGCCGCCGTCGCGGATGCCGAGGGTCGGACCGTTCTCGTCGCCACCACCCCAGGCGTAGGGCACCCCGATCTGCGACATCGCCCGGTCGATCACCGTTTCGACGGCGGCGGTGCCGCCGAGGGTCGAGCCCGGCTTGGGAGTGGTCCTGGGCCGGCTGCGGGTCGGCGGAGACGTGGTGGTGCCCTCCTCCTCGACCGGGTCGGCGCGGTCGGGGATCGTCGAGTCCTCCGAGTCGGACTCGCCGCTGCCGTCGGTCGTCGGCTCGCCCGATCCGTCGGTGCCGTCCCCCGATCCGTCGGTGCCGTCCCCGGGTCCGTCGGTGCCCGACCCGCCGGTGCCGTCCTCGGATCCGTCGGTGCCCGACCCGTCGGTACCCGACTCGTCCTGCTCGGGCGTGGTGCGGCCCGGCCGGGTGGTGGTCGCGTCGGAGGTGGGTGGCAGCGGCGACTCGAATCCGACCTCGGACTCGCCGGATTCGGCGGCCGCCGGCCGGGGCCGCACGTAGTCGTCGATCTGGGTGTGGGGCCGCTGCCCGTTGGCCAGTTCGGCCGCGCGGGCGCGGGCGTCGGCGTCGGCGGCGACGCGCCGGGCGGCGTCGGCCGCAGCCTGCCGGGCGGCGGTCTCGGCCGCGGCCGCCGCGGCCTCCTCGGCCTGCCGCTGCCGATCCCACTCCGCGTACTGCGCGCGCTGGCCCTCGAGCCCGGTGACGGTGCCGCGGGCCCGGTCGAGTTCGGCCTGCGCCTGCGCGCGGTCCTGTTCGATGCGTTGCTTCTCGGCCGTCTGCGCGGCCAGCGCGGTGCGCGCCTCGGCGATCGCCGCCTCGGCGGCGGCCCGGCGTTCCTCCGCCGCGGCGGCGGCGGCGTCCGCCTCCTGCTTGCTGGCCCGCGCCCGCGAGTCCCGGTTGGCCTGCTCGGTGCGGGCGCGTTCGAGGGCGTCGAGGACGACGGTGCGGCCCGCGGAGAGCAGGCGCATGATCTGGGCGCGGTCGAGCAGGTCGTCGGGACCGGTGGAGCCGATGAACGAGGCGAGGGAGGCGACATTGGTGCCCTGGACGTAGCTGTCGCGGGCGAACGCGTCGAAGTCCTGCTGCGCCTGCCGGATCCGGGTGCCCGCGTCCTTCAGCGCCTGCTGCGACAGGGCGACCGCGTGGGCGGCGGCGTCGGCGGCGTCGCGGGCGGACTGCAGGTCCACGAGGGCACGGTTGACGTTCTCCCGCTTGACCGCGACCTGATTCTCGAGTTCGGCGAGTTGCTGGTCGGCGGTGGCGATCCGGAGGATGAGGCTGCCCACCTGGTCCACCCCGGCGGCGACGGCCACCCCGGCGGCCGCGAGATCGGCATCGCTGGGATTCGGCGGCGGGGACGGTACCGCGCCGGCGGACGCGGCGGTACCCGCGATCAGGGAGGCGGCCAGGCCGAGACCGAGAACCAGCCGGGTCGTGCGGGACAGTCGGCGTCTTCGGGGCGTCCGCGACGGCTGTCGGGACATCGCCTGCCGTATACCGCTACGCCTCACATCGCCCTCCCTCGGTCGCGCCGGCGGGACGCACCCGAGCGCAACCTGGAAAGGGGTCGCCGCAGCAGCGATCCACCGCGGACGAGGCCGCGGTTGCATCGCTCGGCAGCCCGGCGTCGCCTCACGGTTCGCACCGCGACCCGACTCCGGGTATGTGTGACACCCCTTCCCCAAGAGCGCCAAGTGCACCGTACGACACTTTGCACCCCGAGGAAACTCCAGTCACAAATAACAGAAGGGTAATTCGACCTGTGTCAACGCCCTGAACTGTGACGACGGCCACAGTGGTGGCCGGGAAAATTCTCGGTGCGGTCCGGTCAGCGGGCGGGCCGGTCGGCAGCGACCGTCTCCGCCCCGCCGGTGTCGCCGCGGCGACGGACCGCCTTGGCGAGGTACGTGGCCCCCGCCGCGCCCGCGACCGCGAGCAGCAGCAGCACCGTCAGCAGCGTCCAGGGCGGCGCGGGCTCGGTGAGTGCGTCGACGAAGTTGGACGCCGAGACGACCGGATCGCCGGTGTAGGTGCGGTCCTGCGCGGACTCGAGGAGCACCCGGTCGATGCTGTCGCTGTGGGCGCCGGCCCAGCCGGGGCTCAGCACGAGCACGGTGCCGCCGTCCTCGCCGGCGACGTCGGTCGCGAGGTCGCGCAGTTGCGAGTCGAGCCGGGGATCGCGGTCGAGCACGACGATGCTCAGGTCGATGCCGTGCTGTTGCGCGCGTTCGACGACGGCGACCAGGTCGTCGACGCGGTCCGGGGGTGCCGAGACCTGGTCGTCGGCGAGATCGGCGAGGACCTGCTCGAGCGAGACACCCGGGGGGAGGTCGGTGGCCGACGGTGTCAGGACACGTGACAGGGGCGCAGACATCTCTCTCCGTGGGGCTCGACGGCCGCCGCTCGTGCGGCGCCGTTCGTACCCTACGCGACGGCGCCGCGGCGGCGGCCGGACGCCGGATCGGCGGTTGTGTCCCATCGGTTCACAGGACAAGCGTACTGTTAGACTTGCCGCGAGACGCCTCCGACGCCGTCCGGCCCTGTTCTGCGGCCCGGCTCGGCTCCGGGGCCTCGCTTCGGCCGTCGACACAGCCCCGTCGGCGGCGAGCCTCATCGACGAGTGGAGCTGACGTGAGCACCAGTATTGATTCGTTCGGCGCCAAGGGGACGCTGGAGGTCGGAGAGAACTCCTACGAGATCTTCCGCCTCTCGGCCGTTCCGGGCACCGAGAAACTCCCTTACGCACTGAAGGTTCTCGCCGAGAACCTGCTGCGCACCGAAGACGGTGCGAACATCACCGCCGATCACATCCGTGCCATCGCGAGCTGGGATCCGTCGGCCGAGCCGAGCGTCGAGATCCAGTTCACGCCCGCCCGCGTGATCATGCAGGACTTCACCGGCGTGCCCTGCATCGTCGACCTCGCCACGATGCGCGAGGCCGTCGAGACCCTCGGCGGCGACCCGAACAAGGTCAACCCGCTGGCCCCCGCCGAGATGGTCATCGACCACTCCGTGATCATCGACGTCGCCGGCCGCGCCGACGCCTTCGAGCGCAACGTCGACATCGAGTACCAGCGCAACGGGGAGCGCTACCAGTTCCTGCGCTGGGGCCAGGGCGCCTTCGACGACTTCAAGGTCGTCCCGCCCGGCACCGGCATCGTGCACCAGGTCAACATCGAGCACCTCGCGCGCACCGTCATGGTCCGGAACGGCCAGGCCTACCCCGACACCTGCGTCGGCACCGACTCGCACACCACCATGGTCAACGGCCTGGGCGTGCTCGGCTGGGGCGTCGGCGGCATCGAGGCCGAGGCCGCGATGCTCGGCCAGCCGGTCTCCATGCTCATCCCGCGCGTGGTCGGGTTCAAGCTCACCGGTGAGATCAAGCCGGGCGTGACCGCCACCGACGTGGTCCTCACCGTCACCGAGATGCTGCGCAAGCACGGTGTCGTCGGCAAGTTCGTCGAGTTCTACGGCAAGGGCGTCGCCGAGGTGCCGCTGGCCAACCGCGCCACCCTGGGCAACATGAGCCCCGAGTTCGGCTCCACCGCGGCGATCTTCCCGATCGACGAGGAGACCGTGAACTACCTGCGCCTGACCGGCCGCAGCGACGAGCAGCTCGCCCTCGTCGAGGCCTACGCCAAGGAGCAGGGCCTGTGGCACGACGCGGATGTCGAGCCGCAGTACTCCGAGTACCTCGAGCTCGACCTCGGTGACGTGGTTCCGTCCATCGCCGGCCCGAAGCGCCCGCAGGACCGGATCCTGCTGTCGGAGTCGAAGAGCGCCTTCCGCAAGGACATCCACAACTACGTGGAGGAGCACCACCCGGCCGACCACACCCAGCTCGACGAGGCCGTCGAGGAGTCCTTCCCGGCGTCCGACCCGGTCGCCCTGTCCTTCGCCGACGACGGTGCCGTGAATGTCCAGTCGGCCGCGAACGGCTCCGAGGGCCGGCCGACCAAGCCGGTCAAGGTCGTCTCCGAGGAGAAGGGCGAGTTCGTCCTCGACCACGGTGCCGTCGTGATCGCCTCCATCACCTCCTGCACCAACACCTCGAACCCGTCCGTGATGCTCGGCGCCGCGCTGCTCGCCCGCAACGCCGTCGAGAAGGGCCTGTCGGCCAAGCCGTGGGTCAAGACCTCCATGGCCCCCGGCTCGCAGGTCGTCACCGACTACTACGAGAAGGCCGGCCTGTGGCCGTACCTCGAGAAGCTCGGCTTCTACCTCGTCGGCTACGGCTGCGCCACCTGCATCGGCAACTCCGGCCCGCTGGACGAGGCGATCAGCAAGGCCATCAACGACAACGACCTGACGGCCACCGCGGTGCTCTCCGGCAACCGCAACTTCGAGGGTCGCATCTCCCCCGACGTGAAGATGAACTACCTGGCGTCCCCGCCGCTGGTCATCGCCTACGCCCTCGCCGGCACGATGGACTTCGACTTCGAGCACGACGCCCTCGGCCAGGATGCCGACGGCAACGACGTGTTCCTGAAGGACATCTGGCCCTCCGCCCAGGAGATCCAGGACACCATCGGCTCCGCGATCAGCCAGGAGATGTACGTCAAGGGCTACGCGGACGTGTTCAAGGGCGACGAGCGCTGGCGTGGCCTGCCCACCCCGGAGGGCAAGACCTTCGAGTGGGATCCCCAGTCCACCTACGTGCGTAAGCCCCCGTACTTCGAGGGCATGCCCAAGACCCCGGCTCCGGTCACGGACATCAAGGGGGCGCGGGTGCTCGCGCTGCTCGGCGATTCGGTCACCACCGACCACATCTCCCCCGCCGGCAACATCAAGGCGGGCACCCCGGCCGCGCAGTACCTCGAGGCCAACGGTGTCGAGCGCAAGGACTTCAACTCCTACGGCTCGCGGCGCGGCAACCACGAGGTGATGATCCGCGGCACGTTCGCGAACATCCGGCTGCGCAACCAGCTCCTCGACGACGTCTCGGGCGGCTACACCCGCGACTTCACGCAGGACGGCGGCCCGCAGGCGTTCATCTACGACGCGTCGCAGAACTACCAGAAGGCCGGCATCCCGCTGGTCGTGCTGGGCGGCAAGGAGTACGGCTCCGGTTCCTCGCGGGACTGGGCCGCCAAGGGCACCAGCCTGCTCGGCGTCAAGGCCGTCATCACCGAGTCGTTCGAGCGGATCCACCGCTCCAACCTCATCGGCATGGGTGTCGTCCCGCTGCAGTTCCCCGCCGGCGAGTCGGCCGCCTCGCTGAAGCTGAACGGCACCGAGGTCTACGACATCGAGGGCATCGAGAAGCTGAACGAGGGCGTCACCCCGAAGACCGTCAAGGTCACCGCGACCCGGGAGAACGGCGAGAAGGTCGTCTTCGACGCGGTCGTGCGGATCGACACCCCCGGTGAGGCGGACTACTACCGCAACGGCGGCATCCTGCAGTACGTGCTGCGCAACATGATCAAGGGCTGACGTCCGAGATCGGTTCACCGCACACGCAGTGCACCGGCGGCGGGCTCGGGACGTCTCGTCTCGGGCCCGCCGTCTCTTCCCCGAAAGGACGTTCGCGGTGCCCAAGGTCAGTGAGGACCACCTCGCCGCACGCCGGAGTCAGATCCTCGCCGGCGCGCGACGGTGCTTCGCCGAGTTCGGCTACGACGGCGCCACGGTGCGCCGCCTGGAGGACGCCACGGGACTGTCCCGCGGCGCGATCTTCCATCACTTCAAGGACAAGGACGGGCTGTTCCTGGCGCTGGCCCAGGAGGATGCGGCGCGGATGGCCGACGTCGCCGCCGAGCAGGGCCTCGTGCAGGTGATGCGGGACATGCTCGCCTCACCGGAGCAGTTCGACTGGCTCGGCACCCGGCTGGAGATCACCCGGCGCCTGCGCACCGACCCGGACTTCGCGAAGGCGTGGACACAGCACTCCGCCGAGCTGACCAAGGCGACCGTGGGCCGGCTCGAGCGGCAACGCGAAGCCGGCCGGCTGCGCGACGACGTGCCGACCGAGGTGGTGCTCAGCTACCTGGACCTGGTCCTCGACGGCCTCATCGCGCGGCTCGCCTCGGGCACCGCCGACAGCGAACTGTCGGCGGTACTGGACCTGGTCGAGGAGTCCGTGCGACGGACCGCCGCCGGCTGACCCGCTCAGGTCGAGGCGCGCGCCGCGCTCCGCCGGTTCGGTCCGCCCCGGCCACGCAGCGCTACATGGGACTCCACGAGCACGTTGTGCACGAACCCGTAGGAACGGCCCGTCTCCTGCGCCAGCGTCCGGATGCTCGCCCCGGCCTCGTAGCGGCGTTTCAGTTCTGCCTGGAGACGGTCACGCGATTCCCCCGTGACCCGTGTGCCCTTGGTCAGTACATTCCCGGCGTGCCCGGATTTGCGTGCCATCGGATCCTCCCGTCGGCTCGGCAAGGCCCCGCTTCCAGGCTAGTGGACGGGGCGAGGTGCCGGGAGGAATCGCGCAGGTCCGGGCCGCGGCCGCACCCCGCGCCGGCACGATCGGCTCCGGGTACTCCCGCGCACGGTCACGCAGGGCCGGACCTCACGCCAGCTGGATCAGCTCCAGGTACTCCTGCGACCAGTGGTCCTCGGAACCGTCCGGCAGCAGGATCACCCGCTCCGGATCGAGCGCCTCGGCCGCGCCGGGATCGTGGGTGACGAGCACGACCGCACCGGCGTAGCTGCGCAGCGCTTCGAGCACCTGCTCCCGCGAGACCGGATCGAGGTTGTTGGTCGGCTCGTCGAGCAGCAGCACGTTCGCCGCGGACGACACCAGTCCGGCCAGCGCCAGCCGGGTCTTCTCACCGCCGGACAGCGTCCCGGCCGGCTGGTCGAGCTGCGGGCCGGTGAACATGAACGCCCCGAGCAGCCCCCGCAGGTCCTGCTCCCCCGCGTCCGGCGCCGCGTGCCGGATGTTCTCCCACACCGTCGCGTCGTCGTCGAGGGTGTCGTGCTCCTGGGCGAAGTAGCCGATCTTCAGGCCGTGGCCGGGCGCCAGCCGGCCCGCGTCCGGGGTCTCCACCCCCGCGAGCAGGCGCAGCAGCGTGGTCTTTCCGGCACCGTTGAGACCGAGCACGACGACGCGGCTGCCCCGGTCGATCGCCAGGTCCACACCGGTGAAGATCTCCAGCGAGCCGTACACCTTCGTCAGGCTCTCGGCCATGAGCGGGGTCTTGCCACACGGCGCCGGCTCCGGGAACCGGATCTTGGCCACCTTGTCGGCCACCCGCACCTCGTCGAGCTCGGCGAGCAGCTTGTCGGCGCGCTTGGCCATGTTCTGCGCCGCGACGGCCTTGGTGGCCTTCGCGCCGAGCTTGGCCGCCTGCTGCCGCAGGGCGGACGCCTTCTTCTCGGCGTTGGCGCGTTCGCGGCGACGGCGCGCCTCGTCGGTGGCCCGCGCGTCGAGGTACTTCTTCCAGCCCATGTTGTAGATGTCGGCCTCGCCGCGCACCGCGTCGAGGAACCACACCTTGTTCACGACGTCGGCGAGCAGGTCCACGTCGTGGCTGATGACGACCAGGCCGCCGTCGTGGTTCTGCAGGAATCCGCGCAGCCAGGTGATCGAGTCGGCGTCGAGGTGGTTGGTGGGCTCGTCGAGCAGCAGGGTGGTGGTGGACTTGCCGGAGCCGTCGGAGGCGGCGAACAGGATGCGGGCGAGTTCGACGCGGCGGCGCTGACCACCGGACAGGGTGCGCAGGGGCTGGCCCAGGACCCGGTCCGGCAGTCCGAGGCTGGTGCAGATCCGGGCGGCCTCGGACTCGGCCTCGTACCCGCCGAGGGCCGAGAAGCGTTCCTCGAGCGACCCGTACTTGCGTACCGCCCGGTCACGGACGTTCTCGTCGACGGCCTCGGCCATGACGGCCTGCTGCTTCTCCATCGCGCGCAGGATCTCGTCGAGGCCGCGGGCGGAGAGCACACGGTCCTTGGCCAGGACGTCCAGGTTGCCCTCGCGGGGATCCTGCGGCAGGTAGCCGAGGTCGCCGGAGCGGACGACGGCGCCCGCGTACGGCTCGCCCTCCCCCGCGAGGATGCGCAGGGTGGTGGTCTTGCCGGCACCGTTGCGCCCGACCAGCCCGATCCGGTCGCCGGGCTGCACCCGCAGCGCCGGGCCCGGCGCCGAGAGCAGCGTCCGCACGCCGGCGCGGACTTCCAGATCGGTGGCGGTGATCACGCGTGAGGCTCCTCGGGGACGACTCGGATTGGCTGCCAATGATGCCGCAGGGGCAGGCGCACGAACCATTCATTTTACCGTGTCCACCCCGGGATGCCGGGGTGAGATGCGCTACGTTCGCCGGCATGACCACTTCCCCCGACACCTCCCCCGGCTCCGACCTCACGGGCCGCGCGGCGCTGGTCACCGGAGCGAGCCGCGGGATCGGCAAGGCGATCGCCGCGGCGCTGCTCGCCCGCGGCGCGAGCGTGGCCCTCACGGCCCGCCACGCCGAGCCGCTCGCCGAGGCCGCCGGCGAGCTGCGCGCCCTCGGACACGGCGGGCAGGTGCTCGAGCTGCCCGGTAACGCCGGGGACGCCGACACCCGCGCCGAGGCGGTGCGCCGCACCGTCGCCGAGCTCGGCGGGCTCGACATCCTGATCAACAACACCGGCATCAACCCCGTCTACGGGGCGTTGATGGACGCCGACCTGGACGCCGTCCGCAAGATCTTCGACGTCAACGTCGTCGCCGCGCTGGGATTCGTGCAGCAGGCCTACCGCGCGTGGATGGCCGAGCACGGCGGTTCCGTGATCAACGTCGCGAGCGTGGCGGGCCTGCGCTCGACCGGCGTGATCGCCGCGTACGGGGCGTCGAAGGCGGCGCTGATCCGGCTGACCGAGGAGCTGGCCTGGCAGCTGGGGCCGGGCGTGCGCGTCAACGCGGTCGCGCCCGGGGTGGTGAAGACGAGGTTCGCGGCCGCGCTCGTCGCCGGCGGTGAGGACACCGCCGCCGCCCGATACCCGATGGGCCGCCTCGGCACGCCCGAGGACGTCGCCGAGCTGGTCGCGTTCCTGGTCTCCGATGCGGCCGGCTGGATCACCGGGGAGACTGTGCGGGTGGACGGTGGACTGCTGGCGACGGGAGCGATGTAGCGGGTGATAGACGCGGAGGTGCTGGTCGTCGGGCTCGGGCCGGCGGGGCGTGCGGTGGCACACCGGGCGGTCGCCGCGGGTCTCGACGTGCTGGCCGTGGACCCGCAGCCGGATCGGCCGTGGACTGCGACGTATGCGGCGTGGCTCGACGAGCTGCCGTCGTGGCTGCCCCCCTCGGTGCTCGCGGCGCGGGTGGACGAGCCGGCGGCGTGGACGGTGCGGCCACACCGGATCGAGCGCCCCTACGGTGTGTTCGATGCGTCGGCACTGCAGCGAAGCCTGGCGCTGGAGCCGGCGCGGGTACGGGCCGGCCGGGTGGACGCCGTCGCCCCGGATCGCGTCACCCTCGCGGACGGAAGCGTGCTGCGGGCCCGGAGCGTGATCGACGCGCGCGGGGTGCCCGCCGACCGCTCCCGCGCCCAGCAGACCGCCTTCGGGGTCACGGTCGACACCGCCACTGCCGCACCCGTGCTGGAGGGCCGCGCCGCCTGGTTCATGGACTGGCGGCGCGACAACCGCACCCGCTCCGGGGATGCGCCGTCGTTCCTGTACGCGGTGCCGCTCGGCGGCGGCCGGGTGCTGCTGGAGGAGACCTGCCTGGTGGGGCGGCCCGCCATTCCGCTCGCCGAGTTGCGGCGCCGCCTCGAGGCCCGGCTCGCCGCGCGCGGGGTCACGCTGAGCGGGACGGAGCCGGTGGAGCGGGTGCGGTTCGCCGTGCAACCCCCGCCGGGGTCGGCGCGCGGGGTGGCCCGGTTCGGCGCCCGCGGCGGGCTGATGCACCCGGGCACCGGCTACGCGGTGGCGGCGTCGCTGGCGGCGGCCGATCCGGTGGCGCACGCGCTCGCCGGGGGCCGCAGCGCCACGGCGGCGTTGTGGTCCCCGTCCGCGCGTGCGGTCGCGCAGCTGCGCGCCTCGGGGCTGCGGGTGCTGCTGGGACTACGCCCGGAACAGACCCCGGCGTTCTTCGCGGGGTTCTTCACGCTGCCACCGGAACGCCAGCGCTCCTACCTGTCGGGCCGCACCGACCTCGGCGGGACGGTGGCGGCGATGACCCGGATGTTCGCGACGGGTTCGCCGGCGTTGCGCGGGGCGATGCTGCGCGCCCTGTGGTGAGGAGTTCGCCCGGTTCCGCGCGGCGGGCGCCGATCTCGATCATGATGGAACCATGCGTTCGATCTGGAAGGGTTCCATCGCGTTCGGGCTGGTGAACGTGCCGGTGAAGGTGTATTCGGCCACGGAGAGCCACGACATCCGGTTCCACCAGGTGCATGCGAAGGACGGCGGGCGGATCAAGTACGACCGGATCTGCACCGAGTGCGGCGAGTCGGTGCCCTACGCCGAGATCGACAAGGCCTACGACTCCGACGAGGGCGTGCGGGTCGTGCTCGCCGACGAGGACTTCGACAAGCTGCCCGTCGCGGAGAAACACGAGATCCCGGTGCTGCAGTTCGTCCCGACCGAGCAGATCGACCCGATCCTGTTCGAGAAGTCGTACTACCTCGAGCCGGACTCGTCGTCGCCGAAGGCGTACACGCTGCTGGCCGAGACGCTCACGCAGACCGATCGCACCGCACTGGTGCACTTCACGCTGCGGCAGCGCACCCGGCTGGCGGCGCTGCGCAACCGCGACGGCGTGCTCGTGCTGCAGACCCTGCTGTGGCCGGACGAGGTGCGGTCGGTGGCGTTCCCGGTGCTCGACGACGCGGAGCCGCCGAAGCAGAAGGAACTGGCGATGGCGGAGATGCTCGTCGAGTCGATGGCCGACGACTTCCGTCCGGACGAGTTCACCGACGAGTACCAGGTCGAGCTGCGGTCGCTGATCGACGACATCATCGCCCGGGGCGGCGAGAAGGTGCTGCCGGTGACCCCGGCGGGGGAACCCGCCGCCGAGGACGCCGAGGTGCTGGACCTGGTGGCTGCGCTGCAGCGCAGCGTGGACGCCGCCGCGGCCGGCGACGAGTCGGGCGCGGCCGCGCCCGCCCGGGGCGCGGCGGCGAAGAAGACACCCGCCAGGAAGAGCGCCGCGAAGAAGACGCCGGCGAAGAAGACCACGGCCGAGAAGCCCACCGCGAAGAAGACGGCGGCGAAGAAGACCACCGAGAAGGCCCCCGCGAAGAAGTCCACCGCGCGCAAGCGGGCCTGAGGCCCCGGCACCGGCCGGGGCCTCAGGTGTCGGATGGGTGCCGGCCGCGGCCGGCACCACATCTCAGTCCAGTCCGTCGCCGAGGCGGCGCAGGAGCGCCGTGAGCTGCTCCACGTCGGCCGTGTCCCATGCGGACAGCCGGCGACGCCACCGCGCCGTCTGCTCGCGCTGCAACGCGGTCAGCCGCTCCCGGCCTTCCGGGGTGAGCGCCACGAGCCGCGCCCGCGCGTCCTGCGGGTCCGTCGTCCGCTCGACCAGGCCGAGCCGGGCGGCGGCGTCGATGCGCCGCGTCAACGTCGACTTCTCGATGGCGAGATCCGCGAGCAGCTCCGACATCGCCACCGCGTCGGCGCGGCCGAGCAGCACCAGCAGCGGGTAGCACGCCGGATCCAGCCGGGGGTGGACGGCGCGGGCCCGCTCCCCCATCTGTGCCCGGCCGCGGCGCATCAGCGCCATGAACTCGTGTTCGAGGGCGGTGATCGGATCCGGGGAGCTGCCGGCCCCCGGATCCGGGGGCGCCTGGGAGCTGGGCCGGGTCACCGGCCGCGTCAGACGGTGAAGCCGAGCGCGCGCAGCTGCTCGCGACCGTCCTCGGTGATCTTGTCCGGCCCCCACGGCGGCATCCACACCCAGTTGATGCGCAGCTCGTCGCACAGGCCGCTGCGGACGAGAGCGTTGCGGGACTGGTCCTCGATCACATCGGTGAGCGGGCAGGCCGCCGACGTGAGCGTCATGTCGATGGTGACGGCCTCGTCGTCCTCGGTGATGCCGTAGACCAGGCCCAGGTCGACGACGTTGATTCCGAGCTCGGGATCGACGACGTCGCGCATCGCCTCCTCGAGCTCCTCGAACCGCTCGGGGTCGAGGGTGGGAGCCGCGTCCGGGGCTGCGGCGGTGGTCTCGTCCGCCGGGGTCACGGGTTCGGTCATCAGTTCTGTCCTCCGCTGGCTACGGGTGCGGTGCTGTGAGTGCTGTGGGTGCTGTGGATGCTGTCGGCGATCTGCACGACGGCGTCCTTGAAGGCCATCCAGCCCAGCAGCGCACACTTCACGCGCGCCGGGTATTTCGAGACGCCGGCGAAGGCGATGCCGTCGCCGAGTACGTCCTCGTCGCCCTCGACGGTCCCGCGGCTGCCGACCATCTCCGCGAACGCGTCGACGGTGGCCAGGGCCCGGTCCAGCGGCTCCCCGATCACCTGGTCGGTGAGCACCGAGGTGGACGCCTGGCTGATCGAGCAGCCCTGCCCGTCGTAGGAGACGTCCGCGACGGTGCCGTCGTCGGCGAGATGCACCCGCAGCGTCACCTCGTCGCCGCAGGTGGGGTTCACGTGGTGCACCTCCGCGCCGTAGGGCTCGCGCAGACCCCGGTGGTGCGGGTGCTTGTAGTGGTCCAGGATGACCTCCTGGTACATCTGCTCCATCCGCATCAGCGCGCTCCGAAGAAGGCCTGGGCCCGGCGGATCGCCGCGCCGAGCGCGGCCACCTCGTCGAGCGTGTTGTACACGGCGAAGGAGGCGCGGGCGGTCGCCGCGACCCCGAATCGACGGTGCAGCGGCCACGCGCAGTGGTGCCCGACGCGGATCTCGACGCCCTCGTCGTCGAGGATCTGCCCGAGATCGTGCGCGTGGATGCCGTCGACGACGAACGACACCGCCCCGCCGCGCTGCTCGGCCGTGGTGGGGCCGACGATCCGCACACCGTCGATGCCGGCGAGTTCGGCGAGGGCCGCCGCGGTGAGCTCGTGCTCGTGCGCGGCGACGGCGTCCATGCCGATCTGCTGCAGGTACCGCACCGCGGCGCCGAGACCGACGGCCTGCGACGACATCGGCGAGCCGGCCTCGAAGCGCTGCGGCGGCGGCGCGAACGTCGACGCCTCCATGGTGACGGTTTCGATCATCGAGCCGCCGGTGATGAACGGCGGCACGTCGGCGAGCAGCTCACGGCGGCCGTAGAGGACGCCGACGCCGGAGGGGCCGAACATCTTGTGGCCGGAGAACGCGGCGAAGTCGACGCCGAGCGCGTGGAAGTCCACGCTCATGTGCGGCACGGACTGGCAGGCGTCGAGCACGACGATCGCGTCGACGGCCTTCGCGCGCCGTACCAGCTCCTCGACCGGCGCCACGGCCCCGGTGACGTTGGACTGGTGGGTGAAGGCGACGACCTTGACCCGGTCGGTGAGTTCGAGGGAGTCGACGTCGATGCGGCCGTCGTCGGTCACGCCGAACCAGCGCAGCGTCGCGCCGGTGCGCCGGGCGAGTTCCTGCCAGGGCACCAGGTTGGCGTGGTGTTCGAGTTCGGTGACGACGATCTCGTCGCCGGGCCCGAGGCGCCGCGGGAACCGGGCGTCGGCGAAGGCGTAGGCGACGAGGTTGAGCGATTCGGTGGCGTTCTTGGTGAACACCACCTCGTCGGGATCCGCGCCGACGAAGTCGGCGATCACGGCGCGGGCGCCCTCGTAGGCGTCGGTGGCCTCCTCGGAGAGCTCGTGCGCTCCCCGGTGCACGGCCGCGTTGCAGGTGGTCAGGAACGCCCGTTCGGCGTCGAGGACCTGCGTCGGGCGCTGCGAGGTGGCCCCGGAGTCGAGGTAGACCAGGGGCTTTCCGTCGCGCACCGTGCGCCCGAGGATCGGGAAGTCGGCCCGGATCCGGGCGACGTCCACCGTGGGCACCTGCACCGTCATCGGCTCACTGCTCCTTACTTGTCGGCACCCGCGGCCGCGGCGGCGGCCTGGGTGAAGCGCACGTAACCGTTGGTCTCGAGTTCCTCGGCCAGCTCCGCGCCGCCGGACTCGACGACGCGGCCGCCGACGAACACGTGCACGAACTGCGGCTTGATGTAGCGCAGGATGCGGGTGTAGTGGGTGATCAGCAGCACGCCGCCGTGCTCGCGTTCCTGGTAGCGGTTGACGCCCTCGGACACCACGCGCAGCGCGTCGACGTCGAGGCCGGAGTCGGTCTCGTCGAGGATGGCGATCTTCGGCGCGAGCAGGCCCAGCTGCAGGATCTCGTGGCGCTTCTTCTCGCCACCGGAGAAGCCCTCGTTGACGGAGCGGTCACCGAACGCCGGGTCGATGTCGAGTTCGGTCATCGCCGACTTGACCTCCTTGACCCAGTGCCGCAGCTTCGGCGCCTCGCCGCGGACCGCGGTCGCGGCGGTGCGCAGGAAGTTCGACATGGACACGCCCGGAACCTCGACGGGGTACTGCATGGCCAGGAACAGGCCGGCGCGGGCCCGCTCGTCCACGCTCATCGCGAGCACGTCCTCGCCGTTGAGGGTGATCGACCCGGAGGTCACCTCGTACTTGGGGTGGCCGGCGATGGCGTACGACAGGGTGGACTTGCCCGACCCGTTGGGGCCCATGATGGCGTGCGTCTCCCCGGACCGGACGGTGAGGTTCACGCCCTTGAGGATGTTGATCGGCTCGGCGTTGTCGTCGGTCTGGGCGACGCGGACGTGCAGGTCCTTGATCTCGAGGACGTTCTGCTCGGGGGACATGTCGGTAACGGTTCCTTCGCGAAGATGGGGAGAACGGGTGGGGGTCAGGCGCCGACGGCGGCGAGCTCGGCCTCGATGGCGGCCTCGAGCCGCTCCCGGACGGCGGGCACGGTGATCTTCTCGACGAGTTCGTGGAAGAATCCGCGGACCACCAGGCGGCGCGCCTGCTCCTCGGAGATGCCGCGGGCACGCAGGTAGAACAGCTGCTCGTCGTCGAACCGGCCGGTGGCGCTGGCGTGACCGGCGCCGACGATCTCGCCGGTCTCGATCTCGAGGTTGGGCACCGAGTCGGCGCGGGCACCGTCGGTGAGCACCAGGTTGCGGTTCAGCTCGAAGGTGTCGGTGCCCTCGGCCTCGGCGCGGATGAGCACGTCCCCGATCCACACGGTGTGCGCGTCCGGCTTGCCGGAGCCCGGATCGCCCTGCAGGGCACCCTTGTACACCACGTTGGACTTGCAGTGCGGCTGCGCGTGGTCCACGAGCAGGCGCTGCTCGAGGTGCTGGCCGGCGTCGGCGAAGTACAGACCGAGCATTTCGGCGTCGCCACCGGGCGCGTCGTACCTGACGGTCGGCGACACGCGCACGAGGTCACCGCCGAGGCCGACGGTGAAGTGCCGCAGCACGGCGTCGCGGCCGAGGCGGGCGTGGTGGGCCGTCACGTGTACCGCATCGTCGGCCCAGTCCTGGATGGCGACGATGTTCAGGCGCGAGCTGTCGCCGAGGACGAACTCGACGTTCTCCGCGTAGGTGCCGGAACCGCGCTGGTCGAGGACGACGGTGACCGACGCGAACGGCTCGAGCCGCACCTGCAGGTGTCCGAACGCGACCTTCCCCTCCCCGGGGCCGGTGACGGTGATCGTGACCGGCTCGGTGACCTCGACCTCGCGGCCGACGGTGACGACGGTGGCGGTGGTGAAGCCCGAGTAGGCCTGGGCGGCGACACGGTCGGCCGGCACGCCGCCTTGGCCGAGGCGGGCATCGTCGCGGCCGACGGTCTCGACCTGCACCCCCTCGACGGGGGTGACCTCGACGGTGGGGGCGCCGTCGGCGACCGCGGTGCCGTCGTGCAGGCCCCGCAGCCGGCGCAGCGGGGTGAACCGCCAGGCCTCGTCGCGACCGGAGGGGATCTCGAAGGCGTTCACGTCGAACGACGTGAAGACCTCCCCCTTGTTGACGGCCGGCCCGCGGGCGGTCTTGATCGCGGGCCCGGCGGCGTTCTCCGAGCGCACGGCTCCCTGCACCCCGGTGGCGGTGGGGGTGTTCTTCGCTTCCGCAGTCATTTAGCCGACTGCCCCTTCCATCTGCAGTTCGATCAGGCGGTTGAGCTCGAGCGCGTACTCCATCGGCAGTTCCTTGGCGATGGGCTCGACGAAGCCGCGCACCACCATCGCCATCGCCTCGTCCTCGGTCAGTCCGCGGCTCATCAGGTAGAACAGCTGGTCGTCGGAGACCTTGGAGACGGTCGCCTCGTGGCCCATCGTCACGTCGTCCTCACGGATGTCGACGTACGGGTAGGTGTCCGAGCGGGAGATCTGGTCGACGAGCAGTGCATCGCACTTGACGGTCGACTTCGACCCGTGGGCGCCCTTGTTGACCTGGACCAGGCCGCGGTAGGAGGCGCGACCGCCGCCGCGGGCCACCGACTTCGACACGATGGTCGAGGAGGTGTGCGGCGCCAGGTGCAGCATCTTCGCGCCGGTGTCCTGGTGCTGGCCCTCGCCGGCGAACGCCACGGACAGCACCTCGCCGCGGGCGTGCTCACCCATCATCCACACGGCCGGGTACTTCATGGTGACCTTGGAACCGATGTTGCCGTCGATCCACTCCATCGAGCCGCCGGCCTCGACCTTGGTGCGCTTGGTGACGAGGTTGTAGACGTTGTTCGACCAGTTCTGGATGGTCGTGTAGCGGCAGTGCCCGCCCTTCTTGACGATGATCTCCACCACCGCCGAGTGCAGCGAGTCCGACTTGTAGATCGGGGCGGTGCAGCCCTCGACGTAGTGCACGGAGGCGCCCTCGTCGACGATGATCAGGGTCCGCTCGAACTGGCCCATGTTCTCGGTGTTGATCCGGAAGTAGGCCTGCAGCGGGATGTCGACGTGCACGCCGGGCGGGACGTAGATGAACGAGCCGCCCGACCACACGGCGGTGTTCAGCGCGGAGAACTTGTTGTCGCCGGCCGGGATGACCGACCCGAAGTACTCCTTGAAGATCTCCGGGTGCTCGCGCAGGCCGGTGTCGGTGTCGAGGAAGATCACACCCTGGGACTCGAGGTCCTCACGGATCTGGTGGTAGACCACCTCCGACTCGTACTGCGCGGCGACACCGGCGACGAGGCGCTGCTTCTCCGCCTCGGGGATGCCGAGCCGGTCGTAGGTGTTCTTGATGTCCTCGGGCAGCTCTTCCCAGCTCGCGGCCTGCTTCTCGGTGGAGCGCACGAAGTACTTGATGTTGTCGAAGTCGATGCCCTCCAGGTTCGAGCCCCACACCGGCATCGGCTTCTTCTCGAAGGTGCGCAGCGCCTTGAGGCGGATGTCGAGCATCCACTCGGGCTCGTCCTTCTTCGCGGAGATGTCGCGCACGACCGCCTCGGACAGGCCTCGCTGGGCCGTGGCGCCGGCGGCGTCGGAATCCGACCAGCCGTAGCCGTAGTGACCGAGGGACGCGATGGTCTCCTCCTGTGTCAGCGGCGTGCCGGCCGACGCCTGATCCGATGTGACGGTCATGTGAGCTCCTTCCGGAGTCTTGTTCGGTGCCGGCGAGGGCTGATCGCCGGCGGACAACGTGTTGCTCTGTCGGGGGAAGCGGGTCGTGCTCAGGTCTTGCCGATGTCCGGCGGCAGCACCGGGACGTGGGTGGTGCAGAAACTGTCGCCGTTGGCGATGGTCGCCAGCCGCTGCACATGGGTGCCCAGGATCTCGGTGAACGCCTCCCGTTCGGCCTCGCACAGCTCCGGGAACTGCTCGGCCACGTGCGAGACCGGGCAGTGGTGCTGGCAGATCTGCACGCCGGTGCCCACCCGCCGGGTCGACGCCGCGAACCCGGCGTCGGTGAACGCCGCCGCGATGTCCTCGGCGGTGGCCTCGATCTCGGTGGCGCTCCCGGACTCCGCGGGCGGGACCCCGCCGAGGATGGACTGCACGCGCCGCCGGGCGAAGTCCTCGATGGCGGCCTCGCCGCCGACCTCCCGCAGGTGCCGCATCGCAGCACTGGCGAGGTCGTCGTAGGAGTGTCCCAGCCGGGCCCGGCCCACCGCGGTGAGCTGGAATCGGCGCGCCGGCCGTCCCCGTCCCCGGCCCTCCCGCCGCGGCGGCGGAGCGGCCTGGGCCTCGCCGGTGTCGATGAGGGCGTCGAGGTGGCGGCGCACCCCGGCCGCGCTCAGGCCGAGCCGGGCACCGATCTCGGTGGCCGTGATCGGACCCTCCTCGAGCAGCAGCTGCACCACCGCCGCCCGGGTCTGGCCCTCGTGCGCGCCCGGCGCCTGAGTGACCGGGAACGCGGCGACAGGCGTGTGACCTGCGCGTTCCTCGTGCACCCGGGCAGCGGACGTCGTTTTCACAACACCAGTGTGACGGAATTCCCCGGGCCGGTCCACAAAGGGTGCCCTACCTAACTGCGGCGGGGCCCGGTTCCCGCCCCCGCTACGCTGCTCGGGTGCCGTCGCCCACCGTGGAACCCGACCCGTCCGGCCCGGCGCCGAGCCGCCGCGCCGCGGACCTCGGAGCCCGTGCCGTGGAACTCGGCCGCCGTGCCCTCGGACTCGACGGCCGCGGCGGCGACCCGGCCGTGGCCGCGATCCTGCACGGCGACGAACTCGAGGGCCGCGGCCTCGACGCCACCGAGACCACCCAGTTGCACCGGATCCGGTTGTTCGGCGCGACGGGCACCGTGCTCATGGCGGTCGGCGCGCTCGGCGCCGGCGCGCAGCCGGTGCTGCAGAATCCCGTCCAGGGTCTGCGCCTGCTCGGGCTGCCCGCGCGCATGCCCAGCGCCGCGCTGACCCTCACCATGACCGGCACCGTGCTGGTGGTCCTCGCGTGGCTGTTGCTCGGCCGCTTCGCGATCGGCCGCCGCGACCCGGACGGGGTGCCCCGCCGGCTCACCCGCTCCCAGCTCGACCGCACGCTGCTGCTGTGGATCCTGCCGTTGATCGTGGCACCCCCGATGTTCAGCAAGGATGTGTACTCGTATCTCGCGCAGAGCGAGATCGCCGCCCGCGGACTCGACCCGTACGGGATCGGCCCGGCCGGTGCCCTGGGCGTCGACCACGTCCTGACCCGTACCGTGCCCAACATCTGGCGCGACACCCCCGCCCCCTACGGACCGGCGATCCTGTGGCTGGGGCAGCGCATCACCGACCTGACCGGCGAGAACATCGTCGCCGGGGTCTTCCTGCACCGCGTCTCCGCGCTCGCCGGGGTCGCGCTGATCGTGTGGGCGCTGCCGCGGCTCGCGCGCCGCTGCGGCGTCGCCTCCGTCAGCGCCCTGTGGCTCGGCGCGGCCAACCCGCTGCTGCTGTTCCACCTCGTCGCCGGCATCCACAACGAGGCCCTGATGCTCGGCCTCATGCTCGCCGGCCTCGAGCTCGCGCTGCGCGGCATCCACACCCCCGCTCCGGCGGGGCCGCTGCGCGGCCGGGCACTCGCCTGGCTGCTGGCCGGTTCCGCCGTGATCGCGTTGTCGTCGATGGTGAAGGTCCCGTCGCTGCTCGCCCTCGGCTTCGTCGGGATGGCGCTCGCGCACCGCTGGGGCGGCACCCTGCGCGCCGTGGCCGCCGCCGCCGCACTGCTCGCCGTGGTCGCCGCCGTCGTCGTGGGCGCGGTCAGCTGGGGCAGCGGCCTCGGCTTCGGCTGGACCCAGACGCTCGGCACCGCAACCGAGGTGCGCAGCTGGATGTCCATCCCGACGCTGCTCGGCCTGGGCACCGGCCTGGCCGGGGTGCTGCTCGGGCTCGGCGACCACACCACCGCGATCCTGTCGCTCACCCGGCCCGTCGCCGCGCTGATCGCGGCGCTGGTGACGGTGCGGATGATGTTGGCGGTGCTCACCGGCCGGCTGCATCCCGTCGGCGCGCTCGGCGTGTCCCTCGGCGCGATCGTGCTGCTGTTCCCGGTGGTGCAGCCGTGGTACCTGCTGTGGGCGGTGATCCCCCTGGCCGCGTGGGCCACCCGGCCGATCTTCCGGCTCCCCACGGTGGCGTTCTCGTCGCTGGTGAGCGTGATCCTCATGCCCAACGGCGGCGAGTACCAGCCGTTCATCATCGTCCAGGCGGCCATCGCGACGGTCGTCGTCGTGGGCCTGGCCATCTTCGCCACCCGCAACCGGCTGCCCTGGCGCGACGAGGAGGACGCACCACCGCGTCCCGCCGATTCGCCCGGCGCCTACGCTGGAACCTCGTGACCTCGAGATCCCCCGTCGCTGCGCCACCCGCCGTACGCCTGGAGGGCGTCGTCAAGCGATTCGGCGACCTCACCGCGGTCGACGGTCTCGACCTGACCGTCGAACGCGCCCAGGTACTCGCGCTGCTCGGCCCCAACGGTGCCGGCAAGACCACCACCGTGGAGATGTGCGAGGGCTTCGTCGCACCCGATTCCGGCACCGTGCGCGTCCTCGGGCTCGACCCGATCGCCGACTCCGAGGCCCTGCGCCCGCGGATCGGGGTCATGCTCCAGGGCGGCGGCGCCTACCCGGGGTCCAAGGCCGGGGAGATGCTCGACCTGGTGGCTGCCTATTCCGCGGATCCGCTGGATCCGGCCTGGCTGCTGCGCAGCCTCGGGCTCGAGGAGGCCCGCCGCACCCCGTACCGGCGGCTGTCCGGCGGGCAGCAGCAGCGGCTCGCGCTGGCGTGCGCGCTCGTCGGCCGGCCGGAACTCGTCTTCCTCGACGAGCCGACCGCAGGTCTGGACGCGCAGGCGCGGTTGCTGGTCTGGGAACTGATCGACGCCCTGCGGCGCGACGGAGTCGCGGTGCTGCTCACCACGCACCTGATGGACGAGGCCGAGGAGCTCGCCGACGAGGTCGTCATCATCGATCACGGCCGGATCGTGGCCGCCGGTACCCCCGCCGAGGTCGCCCGCACCGGCGCGGAGGGCCAGTTGTGGCTCACCGCCGCCGCGGGTCTGGACCTCGCTCCCCTGCGCGCCGCCCTGCCGGACACGTTCCGGGTGCGCGAGGCCGGTCCCGGCCGGTACCTGGTGGAGGGCCCCATCGATCCGCAGGTCGTCGCGGTGGCCGCGTCGTGGTGCGCGGACCAGGGCGTCCTGGCCAGCGAGATCCGGGTGGACCAGCGCAGCCTCGAGGACGTGTTCCTGGACCTGACCGGACGGGAGATCCGAGGATGAGCATGTCGCACGAGCGGCTGGCGGCCAACCGGTTCGCCCCCGGCACCTTCAGCCCGCGGCCCCGGCCGAACGCCCCGGCGGCGATGCTCGCCGCGCAGACCCGCATGGAACTGCTGCTGCTGCTGCGCAACGGCGAGCAGCTGCTGCTGACGATGTTCATCCCGATCACCCTGCTGATCGGGCTCACCCTGCTCCCGATCGGCGACCTCGGCGCCACCCGGGTCGACCGGGTCCTGCCGGCCGTGATGACGGTCGCGGTGATGTCCACGGCGTTCACCGGGCAGGCCATCGCGGTCGGATTTGACCGCAGATACGGTGCATTGAAAAGACTCGGCGCCACCGCGCTGCCGAAATGGGGCATCATCGCAGGCAAGAGCAGTGCGGTCGCGCTCGTCGTCGCGCTGCAATCGATTCTGCTGGGTGGCATCGGCCTCGCCCTCGGCTGGCGCCCCGAGCCGGTCGGGCTGCTCCTCGGGGCCGTCGTCATCGCGCTGGGCACCGTGACGTTCGCGACGCTGGGCCTGCTGCTCGGCGGCACGCTGCGCGCCGAGATCGTGCTGGCCCTGGCCAACATCATCTGGTTCGTGCTGCTCGGCATCGGCAGCGTCGTCCTCGCCGGCGACGGCCTGCACGAGGCGGTGGTGCACGTGGCCCGCCTGGTTCCGTCGGGGGCGCTCGCCCTCGCCCTCGACGACGCGCTGCGCGGCAGCATCGACTGGCTGGCCGTCGCGATCCTCGGCGCGTGGGCGGCCGTCGGCGGCTTCCTGGCGAGCCGGCTGTTCCGCTTCGTCTGACCCGGCACCCCACCCCACTACAGCCTGTAGTGGACCGGCCCGTACCATCGTCATGTGCTGTATCGCGGCTTTCTGAGCCTTGTCGACCGTCTGCCCCTGCCGTCCCTGCGGACCCAGCGGCTGCTCGCGCTGATCGCGATCCTGACCCAGGGCGGTATCGCCGTGACCGGGTCGATCGTCCGCGTGACCGCGTCCGGCCTGGGGTGCCCCACCTGGCCGCAGTGCTTCCCGGGCAGCTTCGTGCCCGTCGGCGTGTCCGAGGAGGTCGCCACCCTGCACCAGGTCGTCGAGTTCGGCAACCGGCTGCTGACCTTCGTCGTCGTCGCCTCCGCCGCGGCGGTCGTGCTGGCCGTGACCCGCGCCCGGCGCCGCCGCGAGGTCCTCACCTATGCCTGGCTGATGCCCGCCGGCACCGTCCTGCAGGCCGTCATCGGCGGCATCACCGTGCTCGCCGGCCTGGCCTGGTGGACCGTGGCGGTGCACCTGCTGGCGTCGATGCTGATGGTGTGGCTCGCGGTGCTGCTGTACGCGAAGGTCGGCGAGCCCGACGACGGGGTGGTCGTGGAGACGATCCCCCGCCCGCTGCGGACCCTCACCGCCCTGTCCGCCGCGCTGCTCGCCGGGGTGCTCGTCGCGGGCACGATGGTCACCGGCGCCGGCCCGCACGCCGGCGACAAGAGCGCCGACAGGCCGGTGCCGCGCCTCGAGATGGACATCGAGTCGCTGGTGCACCTGCACGCCGAGCTGCTCGTCGGATACCTCGGCCTGCTCGTCGGCCTGGCCTTCGCGCTGTACGCCGTCGCCGCCCCCCATCCGGTGAAGAAGCGCCTGCACGTGCTGCTCGCTCTCGTCGTCGCCCAGGCCCTGGTCGGGGTCGTGCAGTACTTCACCGACGTGCCCGCCGCACTCGTCGCCGTGCACGTCGCCGGTGCCGGGCTGTGCACGGCCGCCACGGCGGCGGTGTGGGCGGCCGGGCGGGTCCGCACCACCGAACCGGTCCGCGAACCGGTCACCGTCTGACGCCGGCGCACGCGATACGGCGAAACGGCTCCGGGGGCCGCCCGTGGCGGGCGGCCCCCGGAGCCGTTTCGAGGATCGGTCAGCGCTCGTTGCGCGCCCGCGGGAACCGGGTCTGGTTGGCCACCCAGCCGGCCATCTTCTTCCAGTGGCCCTGCTGCGGGGTCGCGATGCTGGTCACCTCCCGGTCCCACTCCGAGACGGTGACGTCCGGCAACGCCTCGACCACGGCGTGCGCGGTGGCGAGATCCCGCACCACCCGGTCGCCGAGCACCCCGTCCTCGGCGACGAGGGTGATGCGCACCGCGCCCCGCGCGACCGGCTGCAGCACCGCCTTGGCGGAGCCACCGTGCGCGGCGACGAAGCTGCGGAAGGACTTCACGATGTCGGCCGGTGCGGCCACGACCTGAGTATCGGCGCTCATGCCTGCAGAATACTGTGAACGCATGCGCGCAATCGAAGTGGCACGGTTCGGCGGCCCCGAGGTGCTCACCCTCGTCGACCTCCCGGCTCCCGAGCCCGGCCCAGGTCAGCTGCTGGTACGGACCGACGCCGTGGGCATCAACTTCATCGACACCTACTTCCGCACCGGGCTGTACCCGCGGGAGCTGCCGTACGTCCCCGGGACCGAGGGCACCGGCCGCGTCGTCGCGGTGGGTGAGGGCGTGGCCGACGTGGGGGTCGGCGACCGGGTGAGCTGGGCGTCGGCCGACGGTTCCTACGCGGAACAGGTGCTCGTGCCGGCGGCGGTGGCCGTACCGGTGCCCGACCCCGTTCCCGCCGAGCAGGCCGCGTCGGCGCTGCTCCAGGGCATGACCGCGCACTACCTGCTGAATTCGACGTATCCGGCGCAGCCCGGCGAGACGGTGCTGGTGCACGCGGGCGCCGGCGGCGTGGGCCTGCTGCTCACCCAGCTCGCCGCCGCGAAGGACGTGCGGGTGATCACGACCGTCTCCACCGACGAGAAGGAGACCCTGTCGCGGGAGGCGGGCGCGGCCGAGGTGCTGCGCTACACCGACGACCTCGCCGAGCGGGTCCGTGACCTCACCGGCGGGGAGGGCGTCGCGGCCGTCTACGACGGGGTCGGCGCCGCCACGTTCGAGTCGTCGCTCGCATCGCTGCGCATCCGCGGCACGCTGGCGCTGTTCGGCGCCGCCAGCGGCCCGGTGCCGCCGTTCGACCTGCAGCGACTCAACCCGGCCGGCTCGCTGTACGTCACCCGCCCCACCCTCGCGCACCACGTGCGAACGCGCGAGGAGCTGATGTGGCGGGCGGGCGACGTGTTCGCCGCCGTCGCCGACGGCACCCTGACCGTCCGTGTCGGCGCCCGGTATCCGCTGGCGCAAGCGGAGCAGGCACACCGGGACCTCGAGGCCCGCCGCACGACCGGCTCGATTGTGCTGGTCCCCTGAGGCCCGCCCCGAGCGAATGTATCGTTCCGTCGCTCAGCGGCAGCGGACGATACATTCGCTCGGCCCCGGCGCGGACGCTGACGCGGATCAGAAGAACGAGGCGACGGTGCGCAGGTCGAGCACCGAGTCCACGGCCAGGCCCAGGCACACCAGGGCGAGGTAGTTGTTGGACTGCAGGAACAGCTTGAGCGGCTTGACCGCCGCTCCGCCCCGGACGCTGCGGTACAGCTGGTGCGCGACGAGCAGGAACCACGCGCCCGCGGCGACGGTCACCACCGCGTACACCAGGCCGGCGGCCGGCACGAGCACCAGCGTCGCCAGGACGGTCGCCCACGTGTAGAGCAGGATCTGCTTGGTGACGTGCTGCTCGCTCGCGATCACGGGCAGCATGGGCACGCCGGCGGCCTTGTAGTCCTCCTTGTAGCGCATCGCCAGGGCCCACGTGTGCGGCGGCGTCCAGAAGAAGATCACCAGGAACAGCACGATCGGTTCCCAGCTCAGCGAGCCGGTGACCGCGGCCCAGCCGACCATCACCGGCATGCACCCGGCGGCCCCGCCCCACACCACGTTCTGCCAGGTCCTGCGCTTGAGGACCATCGTGTAGACCAGCACGTAGAAGGCGATCGTGGCAACGACGAGCAGGCCGGCGAGCAGGTTCGCCCGCCACCACAGCCACAGGAACGACACGACGCCGAGCACCATGCCGAACACGAACGCGTGCCGGGTCGGGACGGCCTGCCGGGCCAGCGGCCGCAGCGCCGTCCGTTTCATCACCTTGTCGATGTCGGCGTCGACGACACAGTTCAGCGCATTCGCGCTGGCCGCGCCCATCCACCCGCCGAACAGGGTGCTCAGGATGAGCACCAGGTCGACCTCGCCGCGGTCGGCGAAGAGCATCGCCGGGATGGTCGCCACCAGCAGCAGCTCGATCACGCGCGGCTTGGTCAGCGCGATATAGGCGAGCACCGTGCCCGAAACGCGTCCCCACACCGTGTCGGGGCGAGGCGCCCGGGGTGTCTCGGGGGCGCCGAAGCCGTGTCCTCCCGGCCGTTGCCCTGCCCGCACCCTGTCTCCTTGCACCACGCGATTACGCACCTTCGCTCGCCGTCGCCCTACTACGAACGATGGTAGACGTCGCGCAGGCCCGGACCGAATCGACCCGCAAAGCGCAGCACATTACTCTGGAGGGGCGCTCGAGGCTTTCGCGCCCGCACGCTCCCCGTATACCCATGTCAGGAGACTTCTGCTCGTGTCGATCACAGACGAGATCCGCTCTCTCACCCAGGCAGTGCACCCCGCCGACTGGACCGACCTCGACACCAAGGCCGTCGACACCGCCCGCGTGCTCGCCGCCGACGCGGTCCAGAAGGTGGGTAACGGACACCCCGGCACGGCGATGAGCCTGGCCCCGGTGGCCTACACGCTGTTCCAGAGGGTGATGCGGCACGACCCGACCGACCCGCACTGGGTGGGGCGGGACCGGTTCGTGCTCTCGTGCGGACACTCGAGCCTGACCCTCTACATCCAGCTGTACCTGTCGGGCTACGGGCTCGAGCTCGCCGACCTCGAGGCGCTGCGCACGTGGGGTTCGAAGACCCCCGGCCACCCCGAGTTCGGGCACACCGCGGGGGTGGAGATGACCACCGGCCCGCTCGGGCAGGGCCTGGCCTCCGCCGTGGGCATGGCGATGGCGGCGCGCCGCGAACGCGGCCTGTTCGACCCGGACGCGGCGACCGGCGCGAGCCCGTTCGACCACCACGTCTATGTCCTCGCCTCCGACGGCGACATCGAGGAGGGCGTGACGTCGGAGGCCTCGTCCCTCGCGGGCGTGCAGCAGCTCGGCAACCTGATCGTCTTCTACGACGACAACAAGATCTCCATCGAGCACGACACGGCGATCGCGCTCGGTGAGGACGTCGCCAAGCGCTACGAGGCGTACGGCTGGCACGTGCAGACCGTCGAGGGCGGCGAGAACGTCACCGCGATCCTCGACGCCGTCGAGGCCGCCAAGGCCGTCACCGACAAGCCGTCGCTCGTCGTGCTGCGCACCATCATCGGCTACCCGGCGCCGACCAAGATGAACACCGGCGACGTGCACGGCGCCGCCCTCGGCGCCGACGAGGTCGCCGCCGTCAAGACCGCCCTCGGCTTCGACCCCGCCAAGCACTTCGACGTCGACCCGGCCGTGATCGAGCACACCCGCGCCGTCGTCGAGCGCGGCGCGGCGGCCCGCACCGCATGGCAGGCCGAGTTCGACGCGTGGGCGGGCCGGGAGCCGCAGCGCAAGGAGCTGTTCGACCGGTTGCAGTCCGGGGAGTTCCCGGCCGGCTGGACCGAGGTGCTGCCCACCTACGAGCCCGCCGCCAAGGGCCCGGCCACCCGCAAGGCGTCCGGCAGCGCCCTCGCCGCCCTCGGTCCGGTGCTGCCCGAGCTGTGGGGCGGTTCGGCGGACCTGGCGGGCTCGAACAACACCACGATCCCCGGCTCGGATTCGTTCGGCCCGGTGTCGATCTCCACGAAGGACTGGAACGCCCAGCCGTACGGGCGGACGCTGCACTTCGGCGTGCGCGAACACGCGATGGGTTCGATCCTCAACGGCATCGCCCTGCACGGCCCGACCCGCCCCTACGGCGGCACCTTCCTGGTGTTCAGCGACTACATGCGTCCCGCGGTGCGGCTCGCCGCGCTCATGCAGACCCCGGCGATCTACGTGTGGACCCACGACTCGATCGGCCTCGGCGAGGACGGCCCGACGCACCAGCCGGTCGAGCACCTCACGGCGCTGCGCGCCATCCCCAACCTGGCCGTGATCCGCCCCGGCGACGCGAACGAGACCTCGTTCGCGTGGGCCGCCGCGCTGGAGAACAAGACCGGCCCGACCGCCCTGGCCCTGACCCGCCAGGACGTGCCGGTGCTGGAGGGCACCCGCGAGAGGGCCGCCGAGGGCCTGGCCCGCGGCGCGTACGTGCTGGCCGAGGCGTCGAGCGGCACCCCGGAGGTGGTGCTGCTCGGCACCGGCTCGGAGTTGCAGCTCGCCGTCGCGGCCCGCGAGGTCCTCGAGGCCGACGGCGTCCCCACCCGCGTGGTGTCGGTGCCGGTCCTCGACTGGTTCCTCGAGCAGGACCAGGCGTACCGCGACGCGGTGCTGCCGCCGGCGGTGCGTGCCCGCGTCTCCGTCGAGGCCGGCCTGGCGATGCCGTGGTACCGCCTGCTCGGCGACGCCGGTGAGGCCGTTTCGCTCGAGCACTTCGGCGCCTCCGCCGACCACAAGACCCTGTTCCGCGAGTTCGGCATCACCGCCGAGGCCGTCGTCGACGCCGCCCGCCGCTCGCTGACCCGAGTGAAGGGATGATCCCGATGACCCAGCAGGTAACCCAGAACGAGAACCTCGCCCAGCTCTCGGCCGCCGGTGTGTCCGTGTGGCTCGACGACCTCTCCCGGGACCGCATCGAGTCCGGCAACCTTGCCGAGCTGATCGCCACCCGCAGCGTGGTGGGCGTGACCACCAACCCGTCGATCTTCCAGGCCGCGCTCAGCAAGGGTCACGTCTACGACGCCCAGGTCCGTGAGCTCGCCCTGGCCGGCGCCGACGTGGACACCACCATCCGCACCGTCACCACCGACGACGTGCGCGCCGCGTGCGACGTCCTGGCCCCGGTGTTCGAGGCCACCGGCGGCGTCGACGGCCGCGTCTCCATCGAGGTCGACCCGCGGCTGGCGCATTCCACCGATGCGACCGTGCAGCAGGCGATCGAGCTGTGGCGCATCGTGGACCGCCCCAACCTGCTCATCAAGATCCCCGCGACGGTGGCCGGCCTGCCCGCCATCGCCCGCGTGATCGGCGAGGGCATCAGCGTGAACGTGACGCTGATCTTCTCGGTCGAGCGCTACGAGCGGGTCATCGAGGCCTACCTCGACGGCCTGACCGCCGCCAAGTCGGCCGGCCACGACCTGTCGACGATCCACTCGGTGGCCTCGTTCTTCGTCTCCCGCGTCGACACCGAGATCGACGCGCGGCTCGAGGCCATCGGCACCCCCGAGGCCCTCGCGCTGCGCGGTAAGGCCGGCGTCGCCAACGCCCGCCTGGCGTACGCGGCGTACCGCCGGGCGTTCGAGTCGGGTGCCCGGTTCGAGCAGCTCGCCGCCGCCGGGGCGCGGCCGCAGCGCGCTCTGTGGGCGTCGACCGGGGTGAAGAACCCGGAGTACTCGGACACCCTGTACGTCACCGAGCTGGTCGCCCCGCACACGGTCAACACCATGCCGGAGAAGACCCTCGAGGCCGTCGCCGACCATGGGGAAGTCACCGGCGACACGGTCACCGGCACCGAGAAGGCCGCCGCGAACGTGTTCTCCGCGCTGTCGACGATCGGGGTGAACCTGCCCGAGGTGTTCCGCAAGCTCGAGGACGAGGGCGTCGAGAAGTTCGAGGTGTCCTGGAACGAGCTGCTCGCCGCCACCTCCGAGCAGCTGATCGCGCACGGCGCGAAGAGCTGACGCGGTGCGCGAACCCGAGACGGCGGCGTGGGTCAACCCACTCCGGGACGAGCGCGATCGGCGGCTGCCCCGGATCGCCGGGCCGTGCGCCCTGGTGATCTTCGGGGTCACCGGTGACCTGGCCCGCCGCAAGCTGATGCCGGCGGTGTACGACTTGGCCAACCGCGGCCTGCTGCCGCCCGGGTTCGCGCTCGTCGGCTTCGCCCGGCGGGACTGGGTCGACGAGGACTTCGGCCGGGTCGTCCACGACGCGGTGAAGGCCAACTCGCGCACCAAATTCCGCGAGGAGGTGTGGAACCGCCTGGCCGAGGGCATTCGCTTCGTGCAGGGCAGCTTCGACGACGACGCCGCGTTCGCCGAACTCGCGTCGACGCTCGCCGAACTGGACAAGGCCCGCGGCACGGGCGGCAACCACGCCTTCTACCTCTCCATCCCGCCGAATGCGTTCCCGGTGGTGTCGGCGCAGCTGAAGCAGTCCGGGCTCGCGATCGCGCGGGAGGGCACGTGGAGCCGCGTGATCATCGAGAAGCCGTTCGGCCACGACCTGACGAGCGCCCGGGAGCTGAACCGGCTGGTCGCCGAGGTGTTCCCCGAGGAGGCGGTGTTCCGCATCGACCACTACCTCGGCAAGGAGACGGTGCAGAACATCCTGGCGTTGCGGTTCGCGAACCAACTGTTCGACCCGCTGTGGAACGCGCACTACGTCGACCATGTCCAGATCACGATGGCCGAGGACATCGGCCTCGGCGGCCGCGCCGGCTATTACGACGGCATCGGCGCCGCCCGGGACGTGATCCAGAACCACCTGTTGCAGCTGCTCGCGTTCATCGCCATGGAGGAACCGATCAGCTTCGACCCGGCCGAGTTGCGGGCGGAGAAGATCAAGGTGCTCTCCGCGACCAGGCTCGCCGAGCCCCTCGACGAGACCACCGCCCGCGGCCAGTACATCGCGGGCTGGCAGAACGGCGGTCAGGTCGTCGGCCTGCACGAGGAGCAGGGCTTCGCGGCCGACTCGACCACCGAGACGTACGCGGCGATCACGTGCGAGATCGACACCCGCCGCTGGGCCGGAGTGCCGTTCTACCTGCGCACCGGCAAGCGCCTGGGCCGGCGCGTCACCGAGATCGCGATCGTGTTCAAGCGGGCCCCGCACCTGCCGTTCGATCAGACGATGACCACCGAGCTCGGCCAGAACGCACTCGTGATCCGGGTGCAGCCGG
The DNA here is from genome assembly GCF_011058165.1 of Rhodococcus aetherivorans. Taxonomy (GTDB): domain Bacteria; phylum Actinomycetota; class Actinomycetes; order Mycobacteriales; family Mycobacteriaceae; genus Rhodococcus; species Rhodococcus aetherivorans. The sequence continues at coordinate 101,528 of NZ_JAALEG010000001.1, read as the reverse complement.
ACGAGGGGGTCACCCTCCGCTTCGGCTCCAAGGTGCCCGGGTCGGGCATGGAGGTCCGCGACGTCAACATGGACTTCAGCTACGGCCAGGCGTTCACCGAGTCCTCCCCCGAGGCGTACGAGCGGCTCATCCTCGATGTGCTGCTCGGCGTGCCGTCCCTCTTCCCCGTCGACGACGAGGTCGAGCTGTCGTGGAAGATCCTCGACCCCGTGCTCGAGCACTGGGCGGCACACGGTAAGCCCGAACCGTACGAGGCCGGCACCTGGGGACCGTCGGCGGCCGACGAGATGCTCCGTCGCTCGGGCCGCGAATGGAGACGCCCGTGAGAATGCAGTTGCGCAACGCGACCGCGATCGACATCAGCAAGCAGCTGGTCCAGCTGCGGCAGACCGGGGGCATCGTCACGCAGGGGCGCGTGCTCACGCTGGTGGTGTGCACCGACGGTCCGCGCGGACTCGAGGCCGCGATCACCGCGGCCATCGGGGCGTCGCGGGAGCATCCGTGCCGTGTGATCGTCGTCGGCCGCGGCCGCGCGGGCGGCGAACCGCGCATGGATGCGGAGATCCGCATCGGCGGCGACGCCGGCGCCTCGGAGGTGCTGATCCTCGCGTTGCACGGCCCGCTCGCCGACCACCAGGAATCGGTGATCGTGCCGTTCCTGCTGCCGGACACCCCGGTGGTGGTGTGGTGGCCGAACACGCCCCCGGAGGTGCCCGCGGCGGATCCGGTGGGCCGGCTCGCCGTGCGTCGCCTGACGGACGCGACGAACTCGTCGCGCCCCATGGCCGAGATCGTCTCCCGGCTGCCCGGCTACACCCCCGGCGACACCGACCTCGCGTGGGGCCGGATCACCTACTGGCGGGCGTTGCTCGTCTCCGCGCTCGACCAGCCGCCGTTCGAGCCGATCGAGTCGGCGCTGGTGTCGGGGCTCGGCAGCGAACCCGCGGTGGATCTGCTCGCGGGCTGGCTCGCGAGCCGGATCGACGGCCCGGTCCAGCGCGCGGTGGGCGATCTGCGGGTCGAACTGCGCACCCGCACCCAGACGATCTCGCTCGAGCGGCCCCAGGACGGGCGTGTCGCGACGTTGCGGCGCACCGGTAAACCCGATTCGCTGATCACGCTCGCACGCCGCGACTCCTCGGAATGCCTCGCCGAGGAACTGCGACGGCTCGACCCCGACGAGGTGTACCACTCGGCCCTGACCGCACTGTCCAAGGTGGAGTATGTCTGACGTGCACGACACTTCCCAGAACGTCCGCGTGCGGCGCTGCGAGACGGGCGACGACGTCGCGCGAGCGGCCGCCGCAGCCTTCGTCGAGGCCGTGGTCGCCGCGCAGCACGCCCGCGGCCGCGCGTCGGTGGTGCTCACCGGGGGCGGCACCGGCATCGCCGTGCTCGATGCGGTCCTGCGTGCCCCCGGTGGGATCGACTGGTCCGCGGTCGACGTGTACTTCGGCGACGAGCGATATCTGCCGCCGGGCGACCCGGAGCGCAACGAGGTCCAGGCGCGCGCGGCGCTGCTCGACCACGTGCCGCTCGATCCGGCGCGGGTGCACGCGATGCCCACCCTCGACGAGGCCGGGGCCGGTTCCCCCGACTCGGCGGCGCGCACGTACGAGGAGGTGCTCGCCGCGAACTCCCCCGACGGCACGACCCCCGAGTTCGACGTGCACCTGCTGGGCATGGGCGGCGAGGGCCACATCAACTCCCTGTTCCCGCACACCGACGCGGTGCGCGAGCAGGACCGCTTCGTCGTCGGCGTCGAGGACTCCCCCAAGCCGCCCGCCGCGCGGGTCACGCTCACCCTTCCCGCGATCCGTCGCGCCCGGCAGGTGTGGCTGCTCGTCACCGGTGCGGCCAAGGCCGAGGCCGTCGCGGCCGCGGTGGGCGGCGCCGCCCCGGTGGACGTCCCGGCGGCCGGGGCGCGGGGCCGCGAGCAGACCGTGTGGTTCCTCGATGCGGAGGCCGCCGCGGCACTGCCCGCCGACTGACCGTCACCGCCACGGTCCGTCCCGGTCGGGCTCGCCCGCCCGTGGATCCGGGGGCCGGCAGCCGTCGGTCACGCCGCAGCGCAGGCGCGCGGTCCAGCTCGGGTTGCGGGTCGTGTGCAGCCCGGTGAGGCGGGCACGGCTGCAGCGCACCGTCCTACGGTCCATGGTGGGGCTCCTCCCCTGTGGTGTTCCCTGCCTCGTTCGACGCCGCGGCCGCCCCGGCGGTTCCCCGCCGAGTCGGTCCGACCCCGAACCCGGCAGGGTGACACCCGGCGGATCACAATGGGGACAGCACTGCGTGGAAAGGAGCGTTCGATGAGCACCCCGACCACCGTCCTCGGCGAGATCCGTCCCGAGCACGGCTGTCCGGACGGGTCCTCGCTCGTGACCCTGCACTACGTGCGCAGTTTCGCGCTGCCGGTGGGCGAGGTGTGGGCGGCGTTGACCGAGTCGGACCGGCTCGAACGCTGGTACGGACGGTGGACGGGCGACCCCACCTCCGGACGGGTGCGGCTGACGATGACCGACGAGCACGACACGGCGACGACGGACGTGCGGATCCTGCGCTGCGATCCACCCCACGAGCTCGGCGTCGACCAGGACGGGTGGCATCTCGAGGTCACCGTGAAGCAGGTCGGTGTCGTCACCACGCTCGAGTTCTCCCACCGGCACGTACCGCGGTCGGAGACCTCGGAGGTCGGTCCCGGCTGGCAGTACTATCTCGACCGGCTCGACGCCGTGCTCGCCGGCCGCGCCCTGCCCCGCTGGGACGGCTACCTCGACCTCGCCGACGAGTACCGCTGAACACCGCACAGGTGCTGGGCCGGCTCGCCGACGCCCTCGGCCACCGCGGAATCCGTCTGTACCCGGCCCGCGACAGCGGGGTGGTCCGCGACGTGCTCGTCGCCGCCGGGGACGAGGCCATGCTCGCGCACGCGCATCCGACCGTCGAGGCGGCGGGCACCGCTGCCCGCGTCGAACTGGACGAGGCCGACGGTCCGGATCGGTGACTGCGCACGCGCACGCCGGAGCCGCACGCTCCGTCTGCACGGGTCCGGCCGCCTCGCCGGCGGCGGGCAGCGCCGGCGGCGGATTCCCCGATTCCGTGCACCCGCCGCGACGGGCCGACCGTACCCTCGACACAGCCGAGATTCCGAGGAGGGCGGCGTCATGAGCGCAGGCGGTGCCAGCGAGACGACCCGGCGGAACCTGCAGGCCGCGGCGGCCGCGCTGCCCGCGGACGACGGGCAGGATTCCGAGGACGTGACGCGCGGGTTCGTCGGCCGCAGCGAGCAGCGGCGGATCACCGGCGCGGACGGGCGGGTGGTGTGGGACCTCGACGCCTACGCGTTCCTGGACGGGTCCGCGCCGGAGACGGCGCATCCGAGCCTGTGGCGGCAGGGACGGCTGCTCGCCGAGGACGGCCTGTTCGAGGTGGTGCCGGGGATCTACCAGCTGCGCGGATTCGACCTGTCGGTGATGACCGTCGTCGAGGGTGAGGCCGGGGTGATCGTGATCGACCCCCTGATCAGCGCGGAGACCGCCGCGGCCGCCCTGGCCCTGTACCGCGGGTACCGCGGCGACCGACCCGTCTCCGGGATGATCTACACCCACTCCCACGTCGACCACTTCGGCGGTGTCAAGGGTGTGCTCGACCCGGGGCTCGTCGAGGCCGGGACGGTCCCCGTCGTCGCCCCGGCCGGGTTCCTCGAACACGCGGTGGCGGAGAACCTCTTCGCCGGCACGGCGATGTCGCGCCGCTCGGGCTACATGTACGGCGCGGCGCTCGAGAAGGGTCCGGCCGGTCAGATCGGGGCCGGGCTGGGCCAGACCAGCTCGGCCGGCACCGTCACGCTCATCGCGCCGACCGTCGACATCACCGCGACCGGGCAGGAACTCACCGTCGACGGGGTGCGGATGGTCTTCCAGCTCACCCCCGGCACCGAGGCCCCGGCCGAGATGAACATCTGGTTCCCCGATCGGCGAGCCCTGTGCGCGGCGGAGAACGCCACCCACACCATGCACAACATCCTCACGCTGCGCGGCGCGGTGGTGCGCGACGCGCACGCCTGGGGCCACTACCTCAACGAGACGATCGGCCTGTGGGGCGACGCACTCGACATCGTGTTCGCCTCGCACCACTGGCCGACGTGGGGCCGCGAACGTGCGCTCGAATTCCTGTCCGTGCAGCGCGACATGTACCTGTACCTGCACGATCAGACGCTGCGGATGATGAACCAGGGGCTCGTGGGCGCGGAGATCGCCGAGCGGTTCGAGATGCCCCCGGCCCTGGCGGCCGCGTGGCACACCCACGGCTACTACGGCTCGGTGAGCCACAACGTCAAGGCGATCTACCAGCGGTACATGGGGTGGTACGACGGCAATCCCGCCAACCTGTGGGCCCATCCCCCGGTCGAGGCAGCCCGCCGGTACGTCGACGCCATGGGCGGCGCCGACGCCGCCCTCGCCGTCGCGCGGGACGCCTTCGAGGAGGGCGACTACCGCTGGGTGCTCGAGGTCTGCAAGCATCTGCTGTTCACCGACGACACCGACCAGGCCGCCCGGGCCCTGCAGGCCGACGCGATGGAGCAACTCGCGTACGGCTCCGAGAACGGCACCTGGCGCTGCATCTACCTGGCCGGCGCGAAGGAGCTCCGCGACGGGATCTTCGGCTCGCCCGTGCAGTCCTCGGGCGACTTCCTCGATGCGCTGACCGTCCCGCAGCTCTTCGACAGCCTGGCCGTGCGGGTGGACGGGCCGCGTGCGTGGGACCTGCGGCTCGTGATCTCGTGGATCCTCACCGACCTCGGGATCACGTATCTCACGGAGCTGCAGCACGGCGTGCTCAACCACCGGACCGTCGACGCGCCGCTGCCGGGCAGCACGGTGTTCACCCTCACCCGCCGCACGCTGATCGGTGCGCTCACCGGGCAGCTGGATCCGGCGACGGCCCTCGCGGACGGGACGATCGCGGTGACGGGCGACCCGACGGTGGCGGGCCGGCTCTTCGAGGTGCTCGCACCGGTGGATCCGGACTTCGCGATCGTCACGCCCTGACTCCCGCCGCTGCCGGGACCGCGGCGCGGTCCGGAGGTCAGCCGGGCCTGAGCACGGCGGCGTCGCCGAGGTCGTGGGACACGGTGAAGGTGCGGGAGGTCAGGCGCCAGCCGTCCCGGGTGCGGGTCCACCGATCGTCGTATTCGCCGAAACACTCGTAACTCGCTCCGGCGGCCGGACCCGCGCCCTGATGGTGGACGCGGGCATACGTCAGTGACCGGGCCCGGTCGCCGTCGACCTCGACACGGTGGTTGCCCAGCAGATGCTGCGACGGTCCGCAGCCACCGAGGTGCGCGCGGACCACGGCGACGATGCCGTCGCGGCCCGCGGCACCGTAGCCGGTGGCAGAGTCGGTGAAGGCGGCCCCGAGGGCCTCCCAGTCGCGGCGGTCGAGGGCGGCGGCGAGCTCGGCGAGCCGTTCGATGATCTGTTCGCGGTCGTGTGTCACCTGTCCCGTTGTAGCGGGCTCACGGCCGTTCGGGGCGCCGTCTTCCCGCTGAGCGGGCACGGGGCCCCGGCGTTCGGCCGCTGTCACCCCGCCGCTAGCCGCTGTTGCGCAGCGCGGTCGCGAGCCCGTTCATCGTCAGCTGGATGCCGCGGCGGACCCGGTCGGTGTCCTCGCCCGCGCGGAATCGGCGCAACAGTTCGACCTGCAGGTGGTTCAGCGGCTCGAGGTACGGGAAGCGGTTGTGCACCGATCGGGCCAGCGCCGGGTTGTCCGCGGTCAGGTCGGGGTGACCGGTGACCGCCAGGTAGGTGCGCACGGTGCGGTCGTGTTCGGCGGTGATCTTGTCGAACACCCGGTGCCGCAGATCGGGATCGGGCACCAGCTCGGCGTAGCGCGCCGCGAGACCGAGGTCGGACTTGGCCAGCACCATCGCCATGTTGGACAGCACGGTGCGGAAGAACGGCCAGCGGCGGTACAGGCCGGTGAGGGTGGCCAGACGCTCGTCGTCGCCGCCGATCCAGGTCTCGACGGCGGTGCCGGTGCCGTACCAGCCGGGCAGCATGACCCGGGACTGGGTCCACGCCAGCACCCAGGGGATCGCCCGCAGGTCGGCGATCGACGACGTCGGCTTGCGGGAGGTGGGCCGGCTGCCGATGTTCAGGGCCCCGATCTCCGCGACCGGCGTGGCGGTCCGGAAGTACTCGACGAAGCCGGGGGTCTCGTGTACCAGGTCGCTGTAGGCGGCGCGGGCGAGTTCGGCGAGCTCGTCGAGCACCGCGTACGCCGGGGCGGCGTCGCTGCCGAGTCCCTCGACGTCGAGGAGGGTGGACTCGAGGGTCGCGGCGACGAGTGATTCGAGGTTGCGGCGCGCCAGCTTCGGCTCGGCGTACTTCGCGGCGATCACCTCGCCCTGCTCGGTCAGCCGCAGCGAGCCGGCGACGGCCCCGGGCGGCTGCGCGAGGATCGCGTCGTAGCTCGGGCCACCGCCGCGGCCGACGGTGCCGCCGCGGCCGTGGAACAGGCGCAGCCGGATCCCGGCGGTGCGCGCGGCCTCCACCAGGTCGAGTTCGGCCCGGTACAGCGCCCAGTTCGCGGCGAGGTACCCGCCGTCCTTGTTCGAATCCGAGTAGCCCAGCATGACCTCCTGCACGCCGCCGGCGGCGTCGACGAGGTTGCGGAACTCGGGGACGGCAAGGGCGGCGGTGAGGATCTCGGCGCCGTGCCTCAAATCGTCGATGGTCTCGAACAGCGGGATCACCGCGACCGGGCAGCGCGGTCCCGCGACGTCGTGCTCGACGAGACCGACCTCGTCGAGCAGGATCACGGCCTCGAGCAGATCGGACACCGACCCGCACATGCTGACGATGTAGTGCGGCACCGCCTGGGGTCCGAGGCGCGCGACGGCGTCGGCGGCGGCGCGCAGCACGCCGAGTTCGCGGGTGGTGTCGGCGCCGAGCCGCGCGCCGGGCGCGCTGAGGGGCCGGCGGGTGCGCAACTCCGCGGCGAGCAGGGCGACCTTCTCGTCCTCGGGCAGGGTCGGATAGTCGTCGGTGACGCCCGCCCAGGCGAGCAGTTCGGCGATCACCCGGCCGTGCACCTCGGAGTTCTGCCGCAGGTCGAGGGAGGCGAGGTGGAAGCCGAAGGCCTCGACGGCGCCGCGGACGTGCGCGAGCCGGTCGTCGGCGAGGGCGGCGCCGCCGCCGGCGCGCAGGGCGACGTCGAGGATGTCGAGGTCGGCGAGCAGGTCGGCGGGCGTGTCGTAGCCGGCCAGTGGGCTCGGCAGCGCGTGCGGGGGCGGTTCGTCCAGCAGTCGTGCCGCGGTGGCGGTCAGGCGGCCGCGGATGCCGCGCAGCGCGCGGCGGTACGGTTCGTCGGCGCGCGACGGGGCGTCGTCACCGGAGGCGTCGGCGAGCCGGCCGAGGTCGTCGGTGATGCGGACCAGGCGCGCGGACATCGACAGTTCCCGCTCGAGCTGTTCGAGCTCGGCGAGGTGGTGGCCGAGGGCGGTCGCGGCGGCCCGGTCGGTGGCGCGGTGGACGACCTCGGCGGTCACGTTGGGGTTGCCGTCGCGGTCGCCGCCGATCCAGGTTCCGGTGCGCACCAACGGGTCCGGCAGCAGGGGGACGCCGGGCCAGCGTTCGCGCAGGGCGCGCCGGACCTCGGCGTTGAGGGCCGGGACGACGCGGAACAGGGAGGCGTCGTAGTACCGCAGGCCGACCTCGATCTCGTCCTGGATGCGGAGGCGGGCGAGCCGGATGAGGGCGGTCTGCCACAGGGTGAGGATCTGCCGCCACAGCTGCAGGTCGATGTCGGAATGCTCGTCGGGCTCGGCGCGTTCGCGGCGGCGCATGAGGTCGGTGATGCGGCTCTGCACGTCGAAGACGGTGCGGCGGCGGGTCTCGGTGGGGTGGGCGGTGATCACCGGGGAGACGAGGGCGCCGTCGAGCGCGGCGGCGACCTCGGCGGGGTCGAGTTCGGCGGCGTCGAGTTTGCGGTAGGTGGCGGCCAGCGAGCTGTCCTGTGCCGGTTCCCCGGCGCGCACGTGCACGGCGCGGCGGCGTTCGCGGTGCAGGTCCTCGGCGAGGTTCGCCAGCAGCGCGAAGTGGCTGAAGGCGCGGATGACGGGGAGGGTGTCGTCGGTGGGGACGTCGGCGAACATCGCCGCGACCTCGGCCCGGTCGATCTCGGAGCGGCGCACCCGGAAGCTCTCGACGCGGGCGCGTTCGACGAGGGCGAAGAGGTGCTCGCCGGACTGTTCCCGGACGATGCGGCCCAGCATCCCGCCGAGCAGCCGGATGTCCTGGCGCAGGGGCTCGGTGGCGGAGCGGGACCCGGAGGGGTCGGCCGGGCGGGCGGTATCCGTCATCCGGTCAGTATCGCGGCCGACGCACGACGGCGCGACCCGGAATTCCGGGTCGCGCCGTCGTGCGGAGCGATCAGCTGAACTTGATCTGCAGGCCGATGCCGAGGATGGCGATCAGCCAGACGATGCCGGTGAAGACGGTCAGCCGGTCGAGGTTCTTCTCGGCGACACTGGAGCCGGACAGGCTGGACTGGACACCGCCACCGAACAGGGTGGACAGACCGCCGCCCTTACCGCGATGCAGCAGCACGAGCAGGATCAGCAGCAGGCTGGTGGTGATCAGCAGGATGTCGAGGAACAGTGCCATGGCGCCAGACTACAGGGCGCCGTCGCGGCGTCCTTCCGGGCCTCGGGGGGATCCGGAAGGGCGCCGCGGGTGCTTACAGCGGGCCGCCCGCGGCGATCGCGGAGAGCTGTGCGAACTCGTCGGCCTTGAGCGAGGCGCCGCCGACGAGACCGCCGTCGATGTCGGGCTGGGCGACGAGCTCGCCGACGTTCTTGGCGTTGACCGAGCCGCCGTAGAGCACGCGGACGGCGTCGGCGACCTCCGGGGAGGCGAGCTCGGCGAGGGTGGCGCGCACCGCGGCGCACACCTCCTGGGCGTCGGCGGCCGAGGCCACCTTGCCGGTGCCGATGGCCCACACCGGCTCGTACGCGACGACGATCTTCGCGATCTCGTCGGACGAGAGCCCGGCGAGGGACCCGCGCAGCTGGGCGACGTTGTGGGACACGTGCCGGCCGGCCTCGCGGACGTCGAGGCCCTCGCCGATGCAGACGATCGGGGTCAGCCCGTGCCGCAGGGCCGCCTTGGTCTTGGCGAGCACGATCTGGTCGGTCTCGCCGTGCAGCGTGCGCCGCTCGGAGTGGCCGACGACGACGTAGGCGCAGCCCAGCTTGGCCAGCATCGCACCGCTGATCTCGCCGGTGTAGGCGCCGGAGTCGTGGGCGGAGACGTCCTGGGCACCGTAGGTGAGCAGCAGCTTGTCGCCCTCGATCAGCGTCTGGACGCTGCGGATGTCCGTGAACGGCGGCAGCACCGTCACGTCCACCTTCTCGAGGTACTTCTCCGGCAGCGCGAAGGCGATCTTCTGCACCAGGGCGATGGCCTCGAGGTGGTTGAGGTTCATCTTCCAGTTGCCGGCGATGAGCGGCTTACGGGTCATCTCAGGCCTCCAGTGCAGCGATGCCGGGCAGTTCCTTGCCCTCGAGGTACTCGAGGGAGGCGCCGCCGCCGGTGGAGATGTGCGAGAACCCGTCCTCGGGCAGGCCGAGCAGGCGCACCGCCGCGGCCGAGTCGCCGCCGCCGACGACGCTGAACGCGCCGGCGCGGGTGGCCTCGACGATCGCCTCGGCGACCCCCTTGGTGCCGGCCGCGAACTTCTCGAACTCGAACACGCCCATCGGGCCGTTCCAGAACACGGTCTTGGCGCCGGTGAGGTACTGGGCGAACCGGGCCACCGACTCGGGTCCGATGTCCAGGCCCATCCAGCCGTCCGGGATCTCGGTGACGGGCACCGTCTCGGCCTCGGCGTCGGCGGCGAACGCGTCGGCGACGACCACGTCCTGCGGGATGTGGATGACGTCGCCGAACCGCTCGAGCAGGCCCTTGCAGGTCTCGGTCATCGACTCCTCGAGCAGCGAGTTGCCCACCGAGATACCTTGCGCCGCAAGGAAGGTGAAGCACATGCCGCCGCCGATGACGAGGGTGTCGACCTTGGGGGCGAGGGCCTCGATCACGGCGAGCTTGTCGGAGACCTTCGAGCCGCCGAGCACCACCGCGTAGGGCCGCTCCGGATCGGCCGTGAGCTTGGCCAGCACCTCGACCTCGGCGGCGACGAGGTTGCCCGCGTAGTGCGGCAGCAGGTTCGCCACGTCGTACACCGACGCCTGCTTGCGGTGCACCACACCGAATCCGTCGGAGACGAACGCGCCGTCCTCGCCGACGAGTTCGACGAGCTCGCGCGCCAGCGCCTGCCGCTCCGCCTCGTCCTTGCTGGTCTCGCGCGGATCGAAACGGATGTTCTCGAGCAGGAGGATGTCGCCGTCGGTCAGGCCCTCCGAGCGGGCCAGCGCGTCCTGTCCGACGACGTCGCCGGCGAGCTGGACGTTGCGGCCGAGCACCTCACCGAGCTTCGCCGCGACCGGGGCGAGGGAGAACTTCGGATCGGGCTCGCCCTTGGGCCGGCCCAGGTGGGCGGTGACGACGACCTTCGCGCCCGCCTCGGCGAGCGCGGCGATCGTCGGGGCGGACGCGACGATGCGGCCGGGGTCGGTGATCGTCGCGCCGTCCAACGGGACGTTGAGGTCCGAGCGCACCAGCACGCCACGACCCTCGACGCCGGCGTCGAGCAGATCCTTCAGGGTCTGAACTGCCACTGTTCGACTGTCCTGTTCGGTCAGAGGGACTTCGAGACCAGGCCGATGAGGTCGACCAGGCGGTTGGAGTAGCCCCACTCGTTGTCGTACCAGGAGACGATCTTGACCTGGTCGTCGATGACCTTGGTCAGGCCGGCGTCGTAGATCGACGAGTGCGGGTCGGTGACGATGTCGGAGGAGACGATCTCGTCCTCGGTGTACTTGAGGATGCCCTTGAGCGGGCCCTCGGCGGCCGCCTTCATCGCCGCGTTGATCTCCTCGATGGAGGCGGGGGTGGCGAGGTTGGCGGTCAGGTCGGTGACCGAGCCGGTCGGGATCGGCACGCGCAGGGCGTAGCCGTCGAGCTTGCCGACCAGCTGCGGCAGGACGAGGCCGATCGCCTTGGCGGCGCCGGTGCCGGTGGGCACGACGTTCAGGGCGGCGGCGCGGGCGCGGCGCAGGTCCTTGTGCGGGCCGTCCTGCAGGTTCTGGTCCTGGGTGTAGGCGTGGACCGTGGTCATCAGGCCCTTGACGATGCCGAAGCTGTCGTCGAGGACCTTGGCGATCGGGCCGAGGCAGTTGGTGGTGCACGAGGCGTTGGAGATGATGTTCTGGCTGCCGTCGTACTTGTCGTCGTTGACGCCCATCACCACGGTGAGGTCCTCACCCTTGGCGGGCGCCGAGATGATCACCTTCTTGGCGCCGGCGTCGAGGTGGCCCTTGGCCTTCGACGCGTCGGTGAAGATGCCCGTCGACTCGACGACGACGTCCACGCCCAGGTCGCCCCACGGCAGCGCGGCCGGGCCTTCCTTGACCTCGAGCGCCTTGATGCGGTGGTCACCGACGACGATGGTGTCCTCACCGTCGAGGCTGACGTCCTGCGGCAGGCGGCCGAGGATCGAGTCGTACTTGAGCAGGTGGGCCAGAGTCGCGTTGTCGGTGAGGTCGTTGACCGCGACGATCTCGATGTCGGTGGTGCCGAGCGCCCTCTGCGCCTCGACAGCCCGGAAGAAGTTACGTCCGATACGACCGAAGCCGTTCACGCCTACCCGGACAGTCACAATTACGCTCCTTTGCCCATCTCTGCTGGTTGTGCCAGTGGTGCCCACCGCGGTGCCGGAGACATCGGCGCCGGTCGGCAGGACTCATCGGTCGATGTGACCCCTACCCTATCTGCGGGGCCGGCGGGGCGCGGCAGGAGGCCCGGGGCGGCGCGGCCGCCGCCCGGGGCCGGCCGGCTAGGCCTCGTCGAGCAGCTCCGGGGTCACCGCGGATTCGGTGTCCGGGATGCCGAGATCCTTGGCCCGGCGGTCCGCCATGGACAGCAGCCGGCGGATGCGTCCGGCGACGGCGTCCTTCGTCATCGGCGGGTCGGCGAGCTGGCCCAGTTCCTCGAGCGACGCCTGCCGGTGCTGCACGCGCAGGGCACCGGCCGCGGCGAGGTGGTCGGGCACGTCGTCGCCGAGGATCGCCAGGGCCCGCTCGACGCGGGCGGCCGCGGCCACCGCGGCGCGCGCGGAGCGGCGCAGGTTGGCGTCGTCGAAGTTGGCGAGCCGGTTGGCGGTGGCGCGGACCTCCCGCCGCATCCGGCGCTCCTCCCAGGTCAGCCGGGTGTCCTGGGCACCCATGTGGGTGAGCAGCGCGCCGATGGCGTCGCCGTCGCGGACGACGACCCGGTCGGCGCCGCGCACCTCGCGGGCCTTGGCGGCGATGCCGAGGCGCCGGGCGGCGCCGACGAGCGCGAGCGCGGCCTCCGGGCCCGGGCAGCTGATCTCGAGGGCGGACGAGCGGCCCGGCTCGGTGAGCGAGCCGTGGGCGAGGAATGCGCCGCGCCACGCCGCCTCGGCGTCGGCGATGCTGCCGCCGACGACCTGCGCGGGCAGGCCGCGGACCGGGCGGCCGCGCACGTCGAGCAGACCGGTCTGGCGGGCCAGGGCCTCGCCCTCCTTGGCGACGCGCACCACGTAGCGCGAGCTCTTGCGCAACCCGCCGGCGCCGAGGACGTGCACCTCCGCGGAGTAGCCGTAGAGCTCGAAGATCTCGCGGCGCAACCGGCGGGCGATCGACCCGAGGTCCACCTCGGCCTCCACGACGACACGGCCCCCGACGATGTGCAGCCCGCCGGCGAAGCGCAGGAGGGCGGACACCTCGGCCTTGCGGCTGCTGGTGCGGGTGACCGCCAGCCGGCTCAGCTCGTCCTTGACCTCCGCTGTCATTGCCACGTGGGGATCTCCCTTCCGTCCCGCTGCGCGAGGTCCCGGGGGCGGGCCGCGTCGGGCAGGTGTTGAGCCAGGACCGCCGCCAGCTTGGCGGGGTCGTGTCGGTGGGTGCCGGTCTCCGCCACGTCGGCGTAGACCACCTGGGCGCCGAATCCGGCGGCGGCCCGGCACAGGTGTTCGCGTTCCCGGCCCTCGGGCACCGATGCGGAGTCGACCACCACGTGGTCGACCCGGAACTCCGGGGCGTGCTGGGCCAGCACGTGCAGGTGCCGCTCGGAGGAGAACCCGGCGGTCTCCCCCGGTTCGGCGGCCAGATTGAGCACCAGCACCTTGCGGGCCGGCGCCGTCACCAGCGCCTCGAGCAGGTCGGGGACGAGCACGTGCGGGATGACGCTCGAGAACCACGAGCCGGGCCCGAGCACGACGAGGTCGGCGGCGCCCACCGCGTCGAGCGCGTCGGGACACGCCGGGGGGTCGGCCGGGATCAGCCGCACGCGCCGGACCTTGCCGGGGGTGGTGGCGACGGCGACCTGCCCCCGGATGATGCGGCTGGCCCGCGGATCCGATTCGAGGCCGGACACGTCCGCCTCGATGTCGAGGGCGATCGGCGACATCGGCAGTACCCGGCCGCGCACCTCGAGCAGTTCGGCGACGCGGTCGAGGGCGGCCACGGGATCGCCGAGGACCTCGGTCAGCCCGGCCAGGATGAGATTGCCCACCGAGTGGCCCGCGAGCGCGCCGGTGCCGCCGAACCGGTGCTGCACCGTCTCGGTCCAGGTGTGCACCCCGGGGGTGTCCGCGGCCAGCGCGGCCAGCGCCATGCGCAGGTCGCCGGGCGGGATGACGCCGAGTTCGGCGCGCAGCCGGCCGGAGGAACCGCCGTCGTCGGCGACGGTGACGACGGCGGTGACGCGGTCGCTGAGCCGGCGGACGGCGCTGAGCGTGGCGTACAGGCCGTGGCCGCCGCCCAGGGCCACGATCGACGGATTCGGCGCGGTGCCCTGCCCGCCGGCCGGGCCGCCGGTCCCGGGCGCCGGGGCCGCGGAACCGGGCCCCGTCATTCGCGCCCCAGATCCCGGTGCGCGACGTGCACCGACAGCGTCGGGTCGGCGTCGAGCCGCGCGGCGAGCGCCTCGCTCATCGCCACGCTGCGGTGCTTGCCACCGGTACAGCCCACCGCGATCGTCATGTAACGCTTCCCCTCCCGGCGGTAACCGGCCGTGGTCAGTTCGAGCAGCCGATGATAGGTCTGCAGGTATTCCTGCGCCCCGTCCCGGCTCAGCACGTAGTCGCGGACGTCGACGTCCTGGCCGGTGTGCGGACGCAGCTCGGGCACCCAGTGCGGGTTGGGCAGGAACCGCACGTCGCACACCACGTCCGCGTCCATCGGCAGACCGTACTTGAATCCGAACGATTCCACGGTGACCCGGATCGAGTCGGCGTCGCCGTCGCCGAACGCGGACTCGATCTTGCGGCGCAGTTCCGGACCGGACAGCGACGACGTGTCGACCACCAGATCGGCGGCGGCCTTGACCGCGGCGAGCTGGGCGCGTTCGGTGGCGATGCCGTCGGTGAGGGTGCGGTCGGCGGCGTCGGCCTGCAGCGGGTGGCTGCGGCGGACCTGCTCGAAACGACGCACGAGGACCTCGTCGGTGGCCTCGAGGAACAGCACGCGGGTGCGCACGGGCCGGGCGGCCAGTTCGGTGACGACCCAGCCGAGGTCGCCGGTGAACAGGCGGCTGCGTACGTCCATGACCACGGCGAGGCGCTGCAGCGGCGGGTCGGCCCGCACCGCGAGATCGACCATCGAGGTGACCAGCTGCGGGGGCAGGTTCTCGGCGACGAACCAGCCGAGATCCTCGAGGGCCGTCGCGGCGGTGCTCAGACCGGCTCCGGACAGGCCCGTGACCAGGGCGACCTCCGCCCGCGGGCGGTGGTCGTCCCGGGGCCGGGGCCGAGGCTGCGCCGTCTCCGCCTCGTGTGTCACAGTTCCGACTCCGTTCGTCCGCCCGACACGCCGACGGTGCCATCATCACCCACCGGCGTGTCCGCCGCAGCCTCACCCGCCGGGGCCGGCACGGTGTCCGGGACGTCGCCGCGCAGGGCGTCGAGCACGGCGCGGGCGGTGGCGACGCCGATGCCGGGGACCGCGGTGATCTCCTCCACGGTCGCCTCCCGCAGCCGGGCCACCGACCCGAAGTGCGCGACGAGCGCGTTGCGGCGGGCCTGCCCGAGCCCGCGCACCCCGTCGAGCGCGGAAGCGGTCATGCGCCGGGATCGCTTGCTGCGGTGGTAGGTGATGGCGAAGCGGTGCGCCTCGTCCCGGACCCGCTGCAGCAGGTACAGCGATTCGCTGGTGCGGGGCAGGATGACCGGGTCCTCCTCCCCCGGCACCCAGACCTCCTCGAGCCGCTTGGCCAGTCCGATCACCGCGACGTCGGTGATGCCGAGTTCGTCGAGCACCTCCGCCGCGGCGGCGACCTGCGGGGCACCGCCGTCGACGACGTACAGATTCGGCGGGTACGCGAAGCGGCGGGGCCGCCCGGTGGCCGGATCGAGCGCGGCCTCCGGGGCGAGGTCGCCGCCGTCACCGTCGCGGGCCGCGGCCGGGTCACCGTCGCGGGCCGCGGCCGGGTCACCGCCGCGGGCCGCGGCCGGGTCACCGCCGGCCGCGGCGAGGTCCCGGTTGTGCCGCAGGAACCGGCGCCGGGTCACCTCGGCGATGGAGGCGACGTCGTCGGAGCGGCCGTCGCCGGCGGCCTCGCGGATGGCGTAGTGCCGGTAGTCCGCCTTGCGGGGCAGGCCGTCCTCGAACACCACCAGCGACGCGACGACGTCGGTGCCCTGCACGTGGCTGATGTCGACACACTCGATGCGCAGCGGCGCCGAGTCCAGGTCGAGGGCCTCCTGGATGCCCTGCAGGGCGGCCGAGCGGGCGGTGAAGTCGCCGGCGCGGCGCAGCTTGTGCTGGGTCAGGGCCTCGTGCGCGTTGCGCTGCACGGTCTCGGCGAGGGCTTTCTTGTCGCCGCGCTGCGGCACCCGCAGCCGCACCGGGCCGCCGCGCAGGGTGCCGAGCCAGCGGCTCATCTCCTCCGGCTCGGGCGGCAGGGCGGGCACGAGCACCTCGCGGGGCACGGCGCTGCCCGCCGGTTCGGCGCCGGCCGCCGACAGGGCGGCCTCCTCGCCGTAGAACTGGGTGAGGAACTGCTCGACCAGCAGCGACAGTTCCGCCTCGGCGGTGCCGGAGGCACCCGCCGCGTCCTCGGGCCGGTCCACCACGTCGCCGGACTTCTCCACCACCCAGCCCCGCTGGCCGCGCACGCGGCCGCCGCGCACGTGGAACACCTGCACGGCCACCTCGAGGTCGTCGCCGGCGAAGGCGACGAGGTCGGCGTCGGTGCCGTCGCCGAGCACCACCGCCTGCTTCTCCAGGGCGCGGCGCAGCGCACCGAGGTCGTCGCGCAGCCGCGCGGCGGTCTCGAAGTCGAGGTCCTCGGCGGCGGCCTGCATGCGCTGTTCGAGGTCGCGGACCAGCTTGTCGGTGCGGCCGGCGAGGAAGTCGCAGAAGTCCTCGACGATGCGCCGGTGCCCGGCCGCGTCGACACGGCCCACGCACGGTGCCGAGCACTTGTCGATGTAGCCGAGCAGGCACGGGCGGCCGATCTGCGCGTGCCGCTTGAACACTCCGGCCGAGCAGGTGCGGGCCGGGAACACCCGCAGCAGCAGATCGAGGGTCTCGCGGATGGCCCAGGCGTGGGAGTAGGGACCGAAGTACCGCACGCCCTTGCGGCGCGGCCCGCGGTAGACGAACAGCCGTGGGTACTCCTCGTTCAACGTCACCGCGAGCATGGGGTAGGTCTTGTCGTCGCGGTAGCGGACGTTGAACCGGGGATCGAACTCCTTGATCCAGTTGTACTCGAGCTGCAGCGCCTCGACCTCGGTGCCCACGACCGTCCACTCGACGGACCCGGCGGTGGTCACCATCTGCCGGGTCCGCGGGTGCAGCGACGCGACGTCGGCGAAATACGAGTTCAGCCGCGACCGCAGGCTCTTGGCCTTGCCGACGTAGACGACGCGGCCGTGCGGATCGCGGAACTTGTACACCCCCGGCTCCACCGGGACGGTGCCGGGGGCAGGGCGGTAGGTCGAGGGGTCGGGCACGGGTCCAGGCTAGTCGGCCGAGCCGACACCCCCGCCGTACCGCTGTTCGAGCTCGCGGAACGCGGCCAGCGCCGCGACGGCGTACTCCCCGTCGCGGGCCTGCACAGCGACGACGGGCACGTACTCGTCCTGCGGCAGCTCGAGCCGGGGCCACGGCTTGCCCTGGGGGAAGGTCATGCCCCGCACCTGGTCCCAGCCGAACGCCTTCTCACCGAGGACGTTGCGCACCACCACGCCGGACGCCCCGGCACGCAATCGGGGCCGGGTCAGCAGCAGCACACTGCCGGAGACGACGACGCCGACACAGACGATGGCGATCTGGTCGGCGACGCGCAGGTTCACGCCGGTGTCGCCGCCGGCGCGCAGCACGAGCGCGGCCCCGATGTGGCCGAGCATGAGCACGATCGCCGCGACGATCGCCCACCGGGACATCTTGCGGCTGCGGACCTCGAGGTCCCAGCGGGTGTCGGCGGCGGAGGTCACCGCGCGGCCCCGCGCAGCCGCCGCAGGGTCACGGCGGTGTCGAGGGCGGCAGCGCACGCCTGCCCGCCCTTGTCCTCGACGGAGCCGGGCAGTCCGGCCCGGTCGATCGCCTGCTGCTCGTCGTTCGTGGTGAGGACCCCGTTGCCGACGGGGGTGCCCTCGTCCAGCGCGATGCGGGTGAGCCCGTAGGTGACGGCGTCGCACACGTACTCGAAATGGGGGGTCCCGCCGCGGATCACGACGCCGAGGGCGACGACCGCGTCGTGGGTGCGGGCCAGCTGCTGGGCGACGACCGGCAGCTCGATCGCGCCGGCGACACGTTCGAGGGTGACGTCGGTGACGCCGGCCTGCTCGGCGACGCGCTGCGCCCCGGCGACGAGCGCCTCGGAGATCTCGGCGTGCCAGCGGCCGGCGACGATGGCCAGCCGCAGCCCGGCCGCCTCGGACAGCTGCAGCTCGGGCAGTCCTTCGCCGCTCATCTACGCGTCCCCCGCCTCGTAGTCGTCCAGGCCGATCAGGTCGTGACCCATGCGGTCCCGCTTGGTGCGCAGGTAGGTGATGTTCTCGGAGTTCGCGCGCAGCGGCATCGCCACCCGCTCGGTGATCTGCAGCCCGTAGCCGTCGAGGCCGACCCGCTTGGCGGGGTTGTTGGTCAGCAACCGCATCGACGAGATGCCCAGGTCCACGAGAATCTGCGCGCCGATGCCGTAGTCGCGGGCGTCGGCGGGCAGGCCGAGCTGCAGGTTCGCGTCCACGGTGTCCGAGCCGGAGTCCTGCAGCTGGTAGGCCTGCAGCTTGTGCATCAGGCCGATGCCGCGGCCCTCGTGCCCGCGCATGTACAGCACCACACCGCGGCCCTCCATGGCCACCATCTCGAGTGCGGCGTCGAGCTGCGGGCCGCAGTCGCACCGCAGCGAGCCGAACACGTCGCCGGTCAGGCACTCCGAGTGCACCCGCACGAGCACGTCGGCACCCTCACCGTCCGGGCCGGGGATGTCGCCGAGCACCAGCGCGACGTGCTCGACCTCGTCGTAGACGCTCTGGTAGCCGACGGCGGTGAAGTCGCCGTGCCGGGTGGGGATGCGGGCCTCGGCGATGCGCACGACGTGCTTTTCGTGCTTGCGGCGCCAGGCGATCAGGTCGGCGATGGAGATCAGGGCGAGCTTGTGCTCGTCGGCGAAGACCCGCAGTTCCTCGGTCTGAGCCATGTGGCCCTCGTCCTTCTGCGAGACGATCTCGCAGATCACGCCGGCCGGGCGCAGGTCGGCCATGCGGGCGAGGTCGACGGCGGCCTCGGTGTGGCCGGGCCGGCGCAGCACGCCGCCCTCCTTGGCGCGCAGCGGCACCACGTGCCCGGGGCGGGTGAAGTCCTGTGCGGTGCTGTTCGGATCGGCGAGCAGCCGCATCGTGGTGGCCCGGTCCGAGGCGGAGATGCCGGTGCCGATCCCTTCCCGCGCGTCGACGGTCACGGTGTAGGCGGTGCCGTGCTTGTCCTGGTTGGTCGAGTACATGGGGGGCAGGCCGAGGCGATCGCAGTCCTCCCCGGCCAGCGGCACGCACAGGTACCCGGAGGTGTAGCGCACCATGAACGCCACCAGTTCGGGAGTGGCCTTCTCGGCTGCGAAGATGAGGTCGCCCTCGTTCTCGCGGTCCTCGTCGTCGACCACGACGACCGCCTTGCCGGCTGCGATATCGGCGATCGCGCGCTCGATGGTGTCGAACCTCGTCACTTGCGTGGGCTCCAAAATCTCGTGTACGGACAAACTGATTGCCGAGTTCAACAGTACGACTCAGCGGCCGGCGGCCTGCAGCCGCTCCACATACTTCGCGATGACGTCGACCTCGAGGTTGACGAGCGTGCCGGGGGCGGCGCTGCCCAGGGTGGTCAGCGACAGCGTGGTCGGGATCAGGGAGATCTCGAACCACTCGTCGCCGGGCTCGCCGCCGAGCGCGGAGACGGTCAGCGAGACCCCGTCCACCGTGATCGAGCCCTTGTGCACCACGTACCGGGACACGTCGGCAGGCAACGAGATCCGCACCACGGTCCAGTTCTCCGACGGGGTGCGCGAGAGCACGGTGCCGGTGCCGTCGACGTGGCCCTGGACCAGGTGCCCGCCGAGGCGGCTGTTCAGCGCGGCGGCCCGCTCGAGGTTGACGCGGCTGCCGGGACCGAGCTGCGACAGGCTCGAACGGTCGAGGGTCTCCTTCATCACATCGGCGGTGAAGGAGTCGCCGCCCGGGACGTCGACGACGGTCAGGCACACACCGTTGACCGCGATGGAGTCGCCGTGGCCGGCGTCGGAGGTCACGACGGGTCCGCGGACGGTGAACCGCGCCGCGTCGGCCAGGTCCTCCCGCGCGACGATCTCGCCCAGTTCCTCCACGATCCCGGTGAACACAGCTCGCTCCTTCACTCCCGGTCGGGGACCAGGGTCAGCAACACGTCGGCGCCGACGGTTTCGACGCGCTCCCGACGAAACCGTAGCGCCTCGGCGATCGTGCGCACGCCGGCGTCCCGCACTGCGGACGGTCCGGACCCGAGCAGCACCGGCGCGAGATAGGCCTGGATGCGGTCGACCCGGCCCGCGGCGAGGAACGCACCGGCCAGGCGCGGGCCGCCCTCGAGCAGCACGTCCACCCGGTCCGCGAGCGCGCCGAGCACCTCGTCCGGATCGTGGGTGCGCAGCACCAGGGTGGGCGCGACATCATCGAGAACTCTTGCGGTCTTCGGGATCTCGCTCCTGCCGACGACCACGCGCAGGGGCTGGTGCGGGGCCAGCGAGCCGTCCGGCAGCCGGGCGGTCAACCACGGGTCGTCGGCGAGGACGGTGCCGGTGCCGACGACGATCGCGTCGAGCCGCGAGCGCTCGGCGTGCACGCGGGCGCGTGACTGCGGGCCGGAGATCCAGCGGCTGGTGCCGTCGGCGGCGGCGCTGCGCCCGTCCAGGCTCGCGGCGTACTTCCACGTCACGTGGGGCCGTCCCGTGCGCTGCCGGTGCAGCCAGGCACGCAGGGCTCCCGCCTCGGCGGGCTCGGCGCCGAACCCGCCGTGCACCCGCACGCCGCCGTCCCGCAGCGTCCGCGCACCCCCGGCCGCCGCCGGGTGGGGATCGGCCACCGCGTAGTAGACGGCGGCGACGCCGGCGCGCAGCAGGGCCTGCGCGCACGGACCGGTACGGCCGGTGTGATTGCACGGCTCCAGGGTCACGACGGCGGTGCCGCCGCGGGCCCGCTCCCCGGCCGCCTCGAGTGCGACGACCTCGGCGTGGGGGCCGCCCGGCGGCCGGGTCGCCCCGACCCCGGCGACCTGTCCCGCCGCGTCGAGGATCACCGCGCCGACGGGCGGGTTGGGGCTGGTGGTGCCGCGCACCGACTCCCCGGCGTCGAGCGCGAGGCGCAGTGCCGCCTCGAGCGGGGCACCGCTCACGGCCGCCTCGAGCGGTGCATCGCTCACGTGGCCAGGGTCAGGTGCGGGGAGGCGTGGGCGGCCCGTTCGCGCAGCTTGCGCACCGCCTCGCCCGGGTCGTCGGCCCCGTACACGGCCGACCCGGCGACGAAGCAGTCCACCCCGGCCTCGGCGGCCGCCTCGATGGTGTCGGCGTTGATGCCGCCGTCGATCTCGACGAGCAGGGTCAGCTCCCCGGCGTCGACGAGACGGCGGATCGCGCGGACCTTGTCGAGCACGTCGGGGATGAACGACTGGCCGCCGAAGCCGGGCTCGACGCTCATCACCAGCAGCGTGTCGAACTCCTTCAGGATCTCGAGGTAGGGCTCGAGCGGGGTGCCGGGCTTGACGCTCAGGCCGGCCTTGGCGCCGGCGGCCCGGATGTCGCGGGCGACGGCGACGGGATTCTCGGTGGCCTCGACGTGGAAGGTGACATTGTGCGCGCCCGCCTCGGCGTAGGGCGGCGCCCAGCGGCCCGGGTCCTCGATCATCAGATGACAGTCGAGTGGGATGTCGGTTGCCTTCAGCAGCGACTGCACCACCGGCAGGCCGAGGGTCAGGTTCGGCACGAAGTGCGCGTCCATGACGTCGACGTGCAGCCAGTGCGCGTCGGCGACGGCGGCGGCCTCGTCGGCCAGGCGCGCGAAATCCGCGGAGAGGATGGAGGGGGCGATCATCGGGTGGGCCACGTCCACCGAGTTTAACGGTCCCGCCGGCGGGGCCCGCCGCGCGTCGCGGCGCCCGCCCGCCCGGGGACAGGTTTTCATGACTTTCGACCCCTGGTTCGACCCTCTGGGCGATGCTTGAGTGGACGGTGGCGGGCCCGGATCCGCTGGGCCCGAAGCGGCAGTGGGGAGCGACGATGGCCACGCACACGGTGTGGGTTCGACCGATCGGCGAGGTGGGCGCGGAGGATGCGCCGACCGTGGGGGGCAAGTCCGCCAACCTCGGGGAGATGACCCGGGCCGGGTTCCCCGTGCCGCCCGCCTTCGCGATCACCACCGCCGCCTATCTCGATTCGATGGCCGCCGCGGGGGTGCGCGACCGGCTGCGCGCCGAGGCCGTCCCGGCCTCCGACATCGACGACGCGACGCTGATCCGCACCTCCGCGGAACTGGCCGCGCTGGTGACCGGGGCCGCGGTGCCCGACGAGATCCGCGCCGACATCGTCGCCGCCTACGAGAAGCTGGGTGTGGACGTGCCGGTGGCGGTGCGGTCCTCCGCGCCCGCCGAGGACGCCGCGGACACCTCGTTCGCCGGGATCCACGAGTCGTACACCAACATCGCCGGCGCCGACGCGGTGGTGCGCGCCGTGCAGGCGTGCTGGGCGTCGTTGTGGTCGGAGCGGGCCCGGACCTACCGGGGCCTGCGCGGGGTGACCGACGAACCGTCCATCGCCGTCGTGGTGCAGGTGATGGTGCGCTCGGAGGCCTCGGGGGTGGCGTTCACGGCCGACCCCCGCACCGGCGAGCTCGACCGCATCGTCGTCGAGGCCGCCCTCGGCCTCGGCGAGGTCGTCGTGGGCGGCCAGGTCGAGCCGGACACCTACGTCGTCGCCAAGGACGGCTTCGCCGTGCTCGACGTGCATCTCGGGCATCAGGAGTTCCAGATCGCCTCCACCGACACCGGCGACAGCCGCGTCGCGGTCGATTCGTCGCGGCAGACGCGGGTGCTCGACGAGGAGCAGCTCGAGAAGGTCGCGCGGCTCGCCGCGGGCGTCGAGCAGCACTACGGCCGGCCGCAGGACCTCGAGTTCGCGTTCGCCGAGGGCGAGCTGTGGATCGTGCAGACCCGCCCGATCACCACCCTGGGGATGCCCGGGGCCGCCGCGGCGTCCGGCAACGGGCAGGCGACGCCGCTGCTGACCGGGCTCGGCGCCGGCCCCGGCCGGGCGACCGGACGGGTCCGGGTGCTGCAGGAACTGGTCGACGGCAAGCGCCTGACCGAGGGGGAGATCCTCGTGGCCCCGATGACGCGGCCCGACTGGCTGCCGATCCTGCGCCGCGCCGGGGGGATCGTCACCGACGGTGGCGGCATCACCTGTCACGCCGCGATCGTCGGCCGCGAACTCGGCAAGCCCGTCGTCGTCGGCGCCCGCACCGCGACGCAGGACCTGCGGGACGGCCAGGTGATCACGGTGGACGGCGATGCCGGCGTCGTGTTCGACGGGGAGGTCCGCGCCGACCGGCCGACCGCGGCGCAGACCGCCGCCCCGGCGGCCGCGGCCCCCTCCCCGACCGTCACCGCGACGGCCGTGTACGTCAATCTCGCCACCCCCGACGCCGCGCAGGCCGTCGCCGCCACCGACGTCGACGGGGTGGGGCTGCTGCGGGCGGAGTTCATGATCACCGAGGCGCTCGCCGGGGAGCATCCCGCCTACATGATCGCGCAGGGCCGGCGCGAGGAGTACGTGTCGAAGATGGCCGAGGGCGTCGCGCGGATCGCGGCGGCCTTCGCCCCGCGGCCGGTGGTGTACCGCGCAATCGACCTGCGCAGCAACGAGTTCGCGAACCTGAAGGGGGGCGAGGTGGAGCCGGACGAGGAGAACCCGATGATCGGGTATCGCGGCTGCTTCCGCTACGTGCGCGATCCCGAGCTGTTCTCGCTCGACCTCGACGTCCTGCACCGCGTGCGCGCGCAGCACCCCAACGTGCACCTGATGATCCCGTTCGTGCGCACCCGTTGGGAACTGAGGGAGTGCCTGGCCCAGCTCGACGCGCATCCGCTCGGCCCGGATCGCCGGATGCTGCGCTGGATCATGGCCGAGGTGCCGTCGGTGGTGTACTGGCTGCCCGAGTACGCGAAGCTCGGCATCCACGGCGTGTCGATCGGCAGCAACGACCTGACCCAGCTCGTGCTCGGCGTCGACCGCGACTCCGAGGTGTGCAAGGACCTGTTCGACACGCTCGACCCGGCGGTGCTGGACGCGATCGACCACATCATCGAGCGGGCGTCGGCGGCCGGCCTGACCACGTCGCTGTGCGGGCAGGCCGTCTCCACCAGCACGGAACTGGCCGAGCATCTCGTGCGCCGGGGCATCACGTCGGTGTCGGTGACGCCGGACGCGGCGGCGCAGACCCGGCGCACGGTGGCGCAGGCCGAGCAACGGATCGTCCTGGACCGTGCACGGCACGAGCACTGACCGCGTCGTGCGCTCCGAGCGAGCGGACCATGCCGTCGGCCGCTCGGGACCGCCCTGACGGGGGGAACGATCCGGTCGCTCGGGGCGTCACCGCTGCCGCGCGAGGACGTCGAACCGCTCGACGTCGTCGCGGCGGCAGACCTGGCTGCCCGGGGTGAGCAGGGCCGCCGAGCCCGCCGCGATGCCGAGCGCCAGGGCGTCGCGCAGCGAGCGGCCCCGCAGCAGGCCCACGACCAGCCCGGCGACCATGCTGTCGCCGGCGCCCACGGCGCTGCGCACGGGCACGTCCAGGGCCTTCAGCCGGGCGGTGGTGTCGGCGGAGACGAGGAGCGCCCCCTCCGGCCCGAGGGACACCACCACGACCTCGGCGACGCCGGCGTCGACGAGTTCGTGGGCGGCCGCGGCCTGTTCGTGCGGGGTGCGCAGTTCCCGGCCCACCCATTCGCGCAGCTCCCGCAGGCTCGGCTTGACCAGGTGCACGCCCGACTTGATGCGGCGCAGTGCGTCCCCCGACGAGTCGAGGACGAAGCGCGCACCGGCGTCGGTGGCGGCGTCGGCCACGCGCTGGACGAACTCGCCCGGCACGCCCGGCGGAAGGCTGCCGCTGGCGACGACGTACCGTGCGCCGGTGGCGGTCTCGACGAGCAGGTCCAGGCACCGTTCCTGGTCCTCCACGCTCAGCTCCGGGCCGGGCAGCACGAACCGGTACTCGTGGCCGGTGCTGCGTTCGATCGCCGTGAACGACTCGCGGGTCATGCCGTCGATGTCGATGCGCCGGCTGTCGACACCCCCGGCGGCCAGCAGCGCCGAGAGCGTATCCCCGGTCGGACCGCCGGCCGGATACACCGCCCCGGCCGACACGCCGAGCACCCCGGCGACCTTCGCGACGTTGATCCCGCCTCCCCCGGCCTCGAGCCGCGGCGCCTCGCAGCGCAGTTTGCTGGTGGGCCGCACCTCGGCGGTGTAGGTGGTCACGTCGAGCGCCGGGTTCATGGTCAGAGTGACGATGTCGGGCACGACGTGCCTCCTGCAGGGAGCGGCCGGGTTGCGTCCGACCGTATCCGAGCGCGGACCGATTCTTCCGGCGTTCGCGCCACAGGCTCGCGGATCAGCCCGCCGGTGTACGCAGCGCGGCCATGAACATCGCGTCGGTGCCGTGCCGGTGCGGCCACAGTTGCACGGACGGGCCGTCGCCGAGACGCGGCACGCCGGGCACGAGCTCGCGCGTGTCGAGCTGCTCGACCTGGTGCCGACGGACGGCGTCGGCGACGACGGCGAGGGTCTCGGAGGTGTGCGGGGAGCACGTCGCGTACAGCACCACGCCGCCGGGCCGCAGCAGGCCGATCGCCGAGGCGAGGAGCTGTTTCTGCAGCCGCACCAGCTCGGCGACGTCGCCGGGGCTGCGACGCCACCGCGATTCGGGCCGGCGCCGCAGGGCGCCCAGCCCGGTGCACGGCGCGTCGACCAGGATGCGGTCGTAGCCGGACCCGAGGCCGGGATCGCGACCGTCGGCGACGTGCACCGTGACCGGGAGGCCGCGGGTGGCCTTGCGGATCAGCTCGGCGCGGTGCTCGACCGGCTCGACGGCGTCGACGGTGAAGCCGTCGATGTCCGCCAGCGCGCCGAGCAGGGCGGCCTTGCCGCCGGGACCGGCACACAGGTCCAGCCACCGGCCGTGGTCGGGTCCGTCGAGCGGGGCGAGCGTGAGCGCCCGCGCCACCAGCTGGCTGCCCTCGTCCTGCACGCCGGCCATGCCCTCGCGCACGGGGTCGAGCTTGCCGGGGTCGCCGCCGCCGTCGAGATGCACGGCGTAGGGCGACCAGGGGCCGATCTCCCCGCCGGTGGCCAGCGCGAGCTCCTCCGCGGTGATCACCCCCGGACGAGCCACCAGGTGCACCACCGGCCGGGCGTCGTCCGCCGCGAGCACCTCCTCGAGCTCCCCGGCGTCGGGACCGAGCGCGACCGCGAAGGCCTTCGCGATCCACTCCGGATGCGCATACCGGAATGCCAGGTGTCCCACGGGGTCACGAGCCGGGTCGGGGGCGAGCTCGACGATCCACTGTTCCTCGGGCTTCTCCGCGACGCGCCGCAGCACCGCATTGACGAATCCGGACTTGCCGTGGCCGAATTCGCTGCGGACGATGTCGACGCTCGTCGCGACGGCCGCGTGCGGGGCGATGCGGGTGCGCAGCAGCTGGTACGTGCCCAGCCGCAGGGTGTCCAGCAGCGCCCCGTCGATCTCGGTGACGGGCCGGTTGGCGCACGCGGCGATCACGGCGTCGAGCAGACCCTGGGCGCGGGCGGCGCCGTACGTCAGCTCGGTGGCCAGGGCGGCGTCGCGACCGTCGAGACGCCGCTCCCGCAGCAGCGCCGGCAGCACCAGGTTGGCGTAGGCGTCGCGCTCCCGGACCGCGCGCAGCACGTCGCGGGCGGCGAGACGGGCCTGGTCGAGGCCGGCCTCCGCGGGGGACGGCCGGCGGGCCTGCCGAGGCTTGTTGTTGCGGTCGCCGGGTCCGCGGCGCGAGCGGCGGGCGGGGCGTCGGGACTCGGTCACTGGGCGCGTACCTCCGGGTCGAGCCGGGCGCCGCGAACCCAGTCCGCGGCCGCCATCGTCTTCTTGCCGGGCGGCTGGACCTGCCCGAGCCGCACGGCGGTGCTGCCGGTGCCGACGAGGACACCGTCCTTGCGGGCCAGGATCTGCCCGGGCGCGAGGGTCTCCTCGGTGCCGGTCACGGGTCCGAGCTTGACGCGCAGGTCGCCGATCATCGTCCAGGCACCGGGTGCGGGCGTGACCGAACGGATGTGGCGGTCCACGAGGTGTGCGGGCCGGTCCCAGCTCACGCGGGCCGACTCGACCGTGACCTTGGGGGCGTGCGAGACGCCGTCCGTGGGCTGCGGCACGGCCGTGAGCACCCCGTCCTCGAGACCGTCGAGAGTCGATTCGAGGAGCGCGGCACCCGAATCGGCGAGCCGGGCGAGCAGATCCCCCGCCGTGTCGGCGGGCCGGATCGTCTCGGTGACCACCCCGTAGACCGGGCCGGTGTCCAGGCCCTCCTCGAGCCGGAACGTGCTCGCGCCGGTCACCTCGTCCCCCGCGGCGAGCGCGGCCTGCACGGGCGCGGCGCCGCGCCACGCGGGCAGCAGCGAGAAGTGCAGATTCACCCAGCCGAACTTCGGGATGTCGAGCACCGGTTGCGGGATGAGCGCGCCGTAGGCGACGACCGGGCAGCAGTCGGGGGCGAGTTCGGTCAGCCGGGCCACGAAGTCGGGGTCGCGCGGCCGCTCCGGGGTGAGGACCTCGATGCCGTGGTCGTCGGCGAGCCGCCCCACGGCCGAGCGGACGACACGCCGCCCGCGGCCGGCGGTGGTGTCGGGCCGGGTCACCACCGCGACCACCTCGTGGCGCGGCGAGTCGAGCAGGCGGCGCAGCGACGGTACGGCCGGTTCGGGGGTCCCGGCGAACACCAGCCGCACGTCAGCGGCCCGTCCGCGCGCGAGGAGCGAGGCCCCGGTCCCGGGAGGCGGACTGCGCTGGGCCGACCGAACTGTTCACGAATGCTGCTCCCGGATCTCGACGACGAATGGTGCCCTCAGTCTAGGGACCGGGCCTGCGGGCGGTGACATCCGTCCGCGAACCCGAGGGGTCGGGCCGGACGTGACGAATCCCGGCAACCGCCGTGCAGCGTCGATAGGCTGAGCCGATGGCAGAGACGCGAGAACGGATGGCACGGTCCCCCCGTGTGCGCTCGGCGGACCCCGCGGGCGTGCCCTGGCCGGCGGCGCAGGAGCAGGACGTGGTCCTGGTGGACACCACGTGGGGCGAGCTGCAGCCGCTGCAGTGCGCGCCCGGGGTGGTGACCGTCGGTGAGCTGGAACTGACGGAGCTGGTCGCGAACGGAGCCGTGCTCGTCGACACCCGTGTCCCGGACTCGCGCAAGGGCAGGTCCATTCCGGGCGCGGTCAACCTGCCGCACGGCCGGATCACGGAGCTGCGGGACCGGCTCGATCCGTCCCGGGTGTCGATCCTGTTCTGCAACGGCCCGCAGTGCCCGCAGTCCCCGATGGCGATCCGGGAGCTGCTCGAGGCGGGATATCCGGCGTCCTCGCTGGCGTACTACCGCGGTGGCCTGCACGACTGGGTGACGTTGGCGATGCCGCTCGAGCAGGTGGACTGATCTGCGGGGCGAGCCGCGCTCCGCGGCGCGCCTCCCAGGCCCGGGCGGCCAGCGCGGCGAAACCGACGTAGCCCCAGCCGAGCAGCACGTCGACCACGTAGTGTTCGCCGCCGTAGACGAGCGTGAAGGCCATGGCGAGCGGGAACGCCACCAGCAGCGCCCGCATCCAGCCGCGCCGCGCGATCGGCCACAGGGCGACCGCCACGAGCAGCGCGAACGCCGAGTGCAGCGACGGCAGCGCGGCGACCGGGTTGCCCTGCGCCTCGAGCCATCGGGTGCCGACGTCGATCGGCACCACCCCGAAACCGAAGCCGGTGACCCGCCCGACGCCGTCCGGCAGCACGCCCACCTCGGAGGCGTACCACGGTGGGGCCGCCGGCACGAGGATGTAGGTGATCAGTCCGAAGTACGACAGGAGCAGCACCCGTCGCATGTACCCGGCCCAGCGTGACCGCGAGTACAGGTACAGCAGGGCCGCGAGCAACCACGGCACGAGAAAATGGCTGGTGTAGACGACGGCGGTGATCATGGTCCAGCCGGGCCGCTCCCCGTCCGCGCCGAGCAGGCGTTCCTGCAGCCACACCGTCGGGACCGTGCCGCCGAACAGCCAGCTCTCCACGGCGACCGGTTCGTGTACCCGCACGGGCAGGCCGAGTTCGTCGGCGATGCCGCGGGTGTGGTCGTAGACCACGAGCGCCGCGACCAGGGGCAGCCAGTCGACGACGACGCGCACGTGCCCGCGCCACGGCCGGTCGATCGCGAAGGCGATCAGCCCGGCGACGATCCAGGCCGCCTGGTACACCCGGTCGGCGGGGATGCCCATCGTGACGACGGTGCCGATCAGCGCAGCGAGGTACACGCACCGCGCGGCCACCCGGAGGTACTGGCGCGGCGACACCAGCTGCGGCGCCCGCATCACCGCGAGAGCGCGTCCCGGAAGCGAGGGGGGGTTCACCGCTACCTCCCTTCGGCGCGCTGTCCCGGGCGCCGGTGACCGTCGTCCGCAGGGGCTCGTGCCGCCCGCATACCCATGATCGGGGCACCGGGCACGCCCCGGGGGCGGATCGGGTCAGGAGTTGCTCTCGATGATCAGTTCGGGGATGCCCGTGCCGAGCGGCACCGGGACGCACTCGCCGAGGGCGTACCGCTCAGGGGCGAGCGCGTGCCGGATCACGGTGAGCGAGAACGGGTCGTACACCATGTTGAAGTGCCCGGTCTGATCCGGTGGGCACAGGTCCTGGATCATCAGGTTGACCGCCCCGGGTCCGCGCAGCGCCACGTTGGTGGACGGCTGGATGACCTCGTCGACGCGGGATCCGATGGTGGTGTAGCGGACGCCGGGAACGGTGTCGACCGGGGTGTTGAGTTCGGTGAGCAGTTCCGAACCCTGCAGTTGCTGCGCGAGGGCCACCGAGAAGAAGTCCTCGACCGCGTCGGTGGCGCCGGGAGCGGCCACGGCCGCGGTGCCGAGCCCGTAGAAGGTGCCACCGTAGCTCGGCGAGGCCACGCCCACCCAGCGGTCCACGACGGCCGATCCGCCGAGGCGGTTGACGTAGTACCGCGCGACGGTGGCGCCCTGCGAGTAGCCGAGGAGATCGACCTTGTCGGCGCCGGTGTCGGCGCGCACACGCTCGACGAACCCGCCGAGCTGCGCGGCGCTGACCCGGATGTCCCCGGTGCCGTAGTCGTCGGCACCGTCGGCCTTTCCGTAGTCGAGAGCGAAGACGCACCAGCCGGCGTCGGCGAGCATCGGGGCGACCGCGGCCCAGTCCGAGTAGGAGTTGGAGTCGGTGCCGTGGGCGAGGACCACCGGCCGCGGATGGTCCGGGGCGGGCACGCACCCGAAGTCGTTCGACCGCGCCGGCGCCGCCCCGGGGTGGTCTTCGGCGTAGCCGGCGGCCTGGGCATGCGTGGTGGCGACGGGGCCCGGGGTGACGGGCACGAACGCTGTCGATCCCGAGGGCGCGGCGCCCGCGCCGGTGACGGACACGGCGGCCATGGCCGCCGCACCGGCCAGCGCTGCAACGATCCTGCGTGTGCCGTTCACGGCCCCTCCCTTCCGGTCCGCCCGTGCCGGTCCGCACCGTCCGCCACTGGTTCGGTTCACCAGGATCGACCCTGCCCCTGTGATTTATCGTGACACAGTCGCCCTCTCGCGGCATGCCGTTTTTCTGCAGGTGGCGGGCGGTTCTGCCGTCCTGTCGCACGGCAGGGTCCTCGCCCTCTCGGGGCACCCGGCCGGGCGGGACACAGCCGGCGCGCACCGTCCCGGCCGGGAGAGACGACGGCCGTCACCCGATGCGCAGCGGATCGATCTGCACCCGCAGCGCGCCCTCACCACGGCGGGCACTGCGGGCGGCCTGCGCCTCGCGCAACGCCCGGCCGAGGGCGAGGCCCCGACCGCGCGGCACCCGGATCACCATGCGCTGCACCTCGTCCGGCTCGGGATCGTCGGCCCCGAACGGTAACCGCTCCCCCGGCGGCAACGGCACCGGACCGAGCACCTCCGCCTCCGGCGGCAGCGTCGCGGCGGCCAGCAGGTCGGCGACCGCGGCCGCGGTGCCGTCGACCGCGGCCATGTGCACCGCGGGCGGGAAACCGACCTCGGCGCGCTCGGCGAGCTGGGACTGCGCGTGCCCGATCGGGTCCCACCGCACCAGCGCCTGCACGGTGGGAATGCCGGAGTCGGCCACGACGACGACCTGGCCGCCGTCGGCGAAGGGCCGCACCAGCGACGACGCGGTGAGCCAGCGGCGCATCGTCTCCTCGGCGGCCCGCAGGTCCGCGCGGCCGAGCAGCGCCCACCCGTCGAGCAGCAGCGCCGCGCCGTACCCGCCGGCGGTGACGGGCTCGGCACCCACGGTGGCGACGACGAGCGCAGGCCCCTCCGGGGCGGTGGCCTTGACCTCCGCCCCGCCGGAGGTGACCACCGGGACACCGGGAAAGGCCCGGCCGAGTTCCTCCGCGGTGCGCCCGGCGCCGACCACGACGGCGCGCAGCGCGCGGGCGCCGCACGCGTGGCAACGATGGGTGGCGTCGGTGATGCCGCACCACCGGCAGGCGGGCGTCGCGGCGCCGTCCGGGCCGGCCGCCTGCGGCAACGCGAGCGGGCCGTTGCAGTGCCGGCAGCGGGCCGGGGTCCGGCACTTGGCGCACGCCAGCGCGGGCACGTAGCCGCGGCGTGGCACCTGCACCAGCACCCCCCGGTCGGCCTTCAGGGCGGCGCGGGCGGCGGCGAACGCGATGGCCGGCAGGCGGGCGGCGCGGGCGGCGGGATCGCGTGCGAGCGCCTGGTCGCTGTCGGCGAGCGCAGTGATCTTCGGAGCGCAGGCCCGGACGACGTCGCGGGGCGCGGCGAGGTCGTGGGCCCACCCGGCGTCGACGAGGGCCTGGGTCTCGGCGGTGCGGGCGTGCCCGGCCAGGACGACGGCGGCGCCGGCGGCGTGGGCCCGCAGCAGCGCCACCTCCCGCGCGTGCGGGTACGGCGCGCGCGGCTCGGAGTGCAGGTCGTCGCCGTCGTCCCACACCACGATCAGCCCGACGGCCGGGGTGGGGGCGAACACCGCGGCCCGGGTCCCGACGACGATGCGGGCGGTGCCGCGCAACGCGGCGAGCCAGCGCCGGTAGCGCACGGCCGGACCGAGCCCTGCGGCGAGCCCGACGACGCAGTCGGCGCCGGCGAGGTCGGTACAGGCCGCCACGACCCGGTCGAGGTCGCGCTGATCGGGTACCACGAGCACCGCGGCGTGCCCGGTGGCGGCGACCGACGCGGCGAGTTCGGCCAGGCGGCGGGGCCAGTCCTCCCCCGGCAGCGCCTGCCAGGCCGCGCGGGGGGTGCGGCCGGCGGCGAGGGCGTCGAGGAAGTTCTCGCCGTGCCGGTACCGGGCCCAGGCGGCCCGGTCGACCTCCGGCGCGGCGGGCGGTGCGGCGGGCGGCGGGTCCTCCGCCTCGACCCGCGCGTGCCGCGGCGGCACCGCCAGCCGCAGCACGTCGGCGCGGGTGCCGGCGTAGCGGGCGGCGACCGCGTCGGCGAGGGCGGCGATCTCCGGGGTCAGCACGACCTCCGGGGAGACGATCCGGTCGAGCCAGCCGAGCCGGCCGGTGTGCTCGCTGCTCGGGGCCCGAGCCAGCAGGAAGCCGTCGACGAGCCGGCCGGCGAACCGGACGCGCACCCGCACGCCCACCCGCGCCTCGGCATCGAGCTCACGCGGGATCAGATAGTCGAACTCGCGGTCGAGATGCGGCAACGGCAGCAGCGGCAGGATCCGCGCCACCGGATCCGTCTCGGCGGCGGTCCTGTCGGTGGCCACCCGGACCCCTGACGGGGCGGGTTACAGACCGGCGGCGGCGCGCAGCTTCTCGGCCCGGTCGGTGTTCTCCCACGGCAGGTCGATGTCGGTGCGGCCGAAGTGCCCGTACGCGGCGGTCTGCGCGTAGATCGGACGCAGCAGGTCCAGGTCCCGGATGATCGCGCCGGGCCGCAGATCGAACACCTCGGTGATCGCCTGCTGGATCCGCGCCGGGTCGGTCTTCTCGGTGCCGAAGGTCTCGACGAACAGCCCCACCGGGGCGGCCTTGCCGATCGCGTACGCCACCTGCACCTCGAGCCGGCCGGCCAGGCCCGCTGCCACGGCGGTCTTGGCCACCCAGCGCATCGCGTAGGCCGCCGAGCGGTCCACCTTCGACGGGTCCTTGCCCGAGAACGCGCCGCCACCGTGACGGGCCATGCCGCCGTAGGTGTCGACGATGATCTTGCGGCCGGTCAGGCCCGCATCGCCCATCGGGCCGCCGAGCACGAACGACCCGGACGGGTTCACCAGCAGCCGCACCTCGGCGGTGTCGAGCCCGGCCAGGCTCGGATCCGCCAGCACCGCCTCGACGACGTGGGTGCGCAGATCCGGGGTGAGCAGGTTGTTCAGGTCGATGTCCGCCGCGTGCTGGGTGGAGATCACCACCGTGTCCAGCCGCACCGGCCGGTCACCGTCGTACTCGATGGTGACCTGGGTCTTGCCGTCCGGCCGCAGGTACGGCAGCACCCCGGTCTTGCGGACCTCGGTGAGCCGGCGCGAGAGCCGGTGCGCCAGCGCGATGGGCAGCGGCATCAGTTCCGGGGTGTCCGAGCAGGCGTAGCCGAACATCAGGCCCTGGTCGCCGGCGCCCTGCAGCGCCACCTCGTCGTCGGTGAGCACCCCGGAACGCGCCTCGTGCGAGACGTCGACGCCGCCGGCGATCTCCGGGGACTGCGCGCCGATGGCGATGTTCACCCCGCAGGAGTTGCCGTCGAAACCCTTCGAGGACGAGTCGTACCCGATCTCGAGGACCCGGTCGCGCACGATCTTCGGGATGTCCGCGTAGGCCGAGGTGGTGACCTCGCCGACCACGTGCACCTGCCCCGTGGTCACGAGGGTCTCGACCGCGACACGGGCGCGAGGGTCTTCGGTGAGCAGCGCGTCGAGGACGGAGTCGCTGATCGCGTCACAGATCTTGTCCGGGTGCCCCTCCGTCACGGACTCACTGGTGAAAAGCCGACCGCCGGTCTTGCTCACGGAACTCCCTCTCGACTGGTTGTGTCTAGCTCGAACGAACGAACTGATGTCAACGATATGGGCGACGCTACTGTTCCGGTCGCGCCGGCGCGAGACTTTCGCTCACGGGCGCGCCGCCCCGGGGGTCACGGGCGCGCCGCCCCAAGGTTCACGGGCGCGCCGCCCCAAGGTTCACGGGCGCGCCGCCCCAAGGTTCACGGGCGCGCCGCCCCAAGGTTCACGGGCGCGCCGCCCCAAGGTTCACGGGCGCGCCGCCCCGGGTTCACGGACGTTCCGGCGCCAGCAGCGGCCGCAGTGCGTCGAGGACACGGCTGGCCATCAGCGCCTTGGAGCCGTGCGCGAGGGCGGTCTCGGAACCGTCCGCGGCCAGCAACCAGCCGTCGTTGTGGTCGACCTCGAACGCCTTCCCATCGCCGACGGCGTTCACGACCAGCAGGTCGCAGCCCTTGCGGGCCAGCTTGGCGCGGGCGTGGGTGAGGA
Source organism: Rhodococcus aetherivorans (assembly GCF_011058165.1). Lineage (GTDB taxonomy): Bacteria > Actinomycetota > Actinomycetes > Mycobacteriales > Mycobacteriaceae > Rhodococcus > Rhodococcus aetherivorans. The sequence goes on along the minus strand of NZ_JAALEG010000001.1, from coordinate 67,163 downwards.
CGTCGCCCTCGGCGTCGCCCGTTTCGGCGGCGAAGCCGACGATGACGGTGCTCGCCGGCAGCGTGCCCTCGGTGCGGGCGGTCACCAGCCCGGCGAGGATGTCCTCGTTCTTGGTCAGCGCGATCGCGTCCGGCTCACCCCGGCCCTTCTTGATCTTGCTGGTGGCGAAGGTGGTGGGCCGGAAGTCGGCGACGGCCGCGGACATGACGACCGCATCGGCGCCGGCGGCGTGCTTGGTGACCGCGGCCTGCATCTGGGCGGCGGTCTGCACCCGCACCACGTCCACCGCGGCGGGGTCGGCCAGGCCGGCCACGGCCCCGGCGACGAGGGTGACGTCGGCGCCGCGCTGGGCGGCCAGCCGGGCGAGGGCGTAGCCCTGCTTGCCGGAGCTGCGGTTGCCGAGGAACCGGACCGGGTCCAGCGGTTCGCGGGTGCCGCCGGCGGAGACGACGATGCGCCGGCCGGTCAGGTCCCGCGGCAACGCGTCGGGCCGTTCGAGCAGCAGCGACGCCAGGCCGAAGATCTCGTCGGGCTCGGGCAGCCGGCCGGCGCCGGTGTCGTGCCCGGTGAGCCGGCCGGAGGCGGGCTCGACGACGACGACGCCGCGACGGCGCAGGGTGGCGACGTTGTCCACCGTCGCGGGGTGTTCCCACATCTCGGTGTGCATCGCCGGCGCGAACACGACCGGGCACCGCGCGGTGAGCAGCGTGGCGGTGAGCAGGTCGTCGGCGCGGCCGTGGGCGGCGCGGGCCATCAGGTCGGCGGTGGCGGGGGCGACGACGACGAGGTCGGCCTCCTGCCCGAGCCGCACGTGCGGCACCTGCGGCACGTCGGCGAACACGCCGGTGTGCACGGGGTTGCCGGACAGGGCCTCGAAAGTGGCGCGGCCGACGAACTCGAGCGCCGAGTCCGTCGGGATGACCCGTACGTGGTGTCCGCTCTCGGTGAAGGCGCGGATCAGCGCACAGGCCTTGTACGCGGCGATGCCGCCGCCGACGCCGATGACGACGCGGCGGCGCTGCCCGAATTCCGAGTGGTCCGCGGTGCCCGCGGCGCGCTGGCTCACTCGCCTTCGGCGTGCTCGAGCAGGTCTGCGTGGATCTCCCGCAGCGCGATCGACAGCGGCTTCTCCTGCAGGCCCGGCTCGACGAGCGGGCCGACGTACTCGAGAATGCCGTCGCCGAGCTGGTTGTAGTAGTCGTTGATCTGCCGGGCGCGCTTGGCCGCGTAGATCACCAGCGCGTACTTCGAGGAGGTGCGCTCGAGCAGCTCGTCGATGGGCGGGTTGGTGATGCCCAGCGGGGTGTCGTAGGCCGGCAGGTCGTGCCCGGCGGTGTCGGACACGGCTGCTTGGGTGCTGCTCACTCGGTATTCTCCTGTGTCGTTCCGGAGCTCTGGCGGGGTCCGGGGTTCGGGGTCGAGGCCGGGGATGTGGTGATCGGCCGCGGACGGTCGGCGGGATCGTCGCGGGGACCGACCAACAAGGATACCAATTCGTCGCACGCGCGGTCGACGTCCTCGTTCACGATCACCGTGTCGAACTCGTCGCGCGCGTCGAGTTCGGTCCGGGCGGTCTCGAGCCGGCGGCGGACGACCTCGTCCGATTCGGTGCCACGGCCGGTGAGTCGGGCGACCAGCACATCCCAGCTCGGCGGCGCCAGGAAGGCCAGCACGGCCTCCGGCATGGCGGCGCGCACGGACCGGGCGCCGGTGAGGTCCACCTCGACGAGCACGGGGCGCCCCGAGGCGAGCGCGTCCCGCACGGGCCCCGCGGGAGTGCCCGAGCGTTGCAGACCGCCGTGGATCTCGGCCCACTCGAGCAGGTCCCCGGACTCGATCATCCGATCGAAGTCGTCGCGGCTGACGAAGTGGTAGTCCACCCCGTTCACCTCGCCGGGCCGGGGATCGCGGGTGGTGGCCGACACGCTGAACAGCAGGTCGGGCACCCGGCTGCGGAGCCGGCGGACAACGGTCGACTTCCCGACGGCGGAGGGGCCGGCCAGCACCACCAGCCGGCCCCTCCGCGTCGTGGAACCGCTGTCCGACACGGTGTGTGCGTCAGCTACCACCGGTCGCTCAGGCGTCGAAGTCGAACCTGGCGAGCAGCGCCTTGCGCTGACGGTCGCCCAGGCCGCGCAGGCGACGCGTCGGGGCGATCTCGAGCTCGGTCATGATTTCCTGCGCCTTGACCTTGCCCACCTTCGGCAGGGCCTCGAGCAGGGCGGACACCTTCATCTTGCCGAGGATCTCGTCGTTCTCGGCATCGGCCAGGACCTGCTTGAGGTCGGTGCCGCCGCGCTTCAGGCGGTCCTTGAGCTCAGCCCGGGCGCGACGGGCAGCAGCCGCCTTCTCCAGAGCAGCGGCGCGCTGCTCGTCGGTCAGCTGGGGAAGGGCCACGGTTCCTCCGTCTCATCGTTGGCAAACAGTCTCATCCGCCGGTTAACCAGCGGCGATAGCGACCGTACTCACGCCGGACGACGATTGCGAACCCACCCCCCGCCGTTTCGGCTCGAAAACACGTGCGGTAGTGCGCCCGGATCGCCGTCCCCGACCCGGTCCGGCCGGGCCCCGCGGGCACCGTCCACCACCTCGGCGAACACGGCATCACCGCAGGTAGAGGCGCTGCGCTCGGCGTGGCGGGCCGGTGCGGGCGTCCGCCTGCGAGGCGACGCCGACGCCGGCTCGTCCCGGCCGGAAACGGATCGGGAAAATTTCCGCGCGCGAGCGTGTCGGGGCGCTCCCACCTGCGTCGGAACGGACATTCGGCCCGGATCCGGGAATCGGATCCGGGCCGAGCCGGAGGTGGCGGTGCGGGGCCGGTCAGGCCCGCAGGAAGGCGAACGAGTCCACGGTGCGGGCCACGGCGCCGCGCAGCGCCGCGACCGTCGGGCCCGCCCGCAGCACCTCGCGAGAGACGTTCGGCACGACGGCGTCGAGGTGCTCGCCCGCCAGACGGCGCACGTCGTCGGCGGTGCCGCCCTGGGCGCCCACGCCGGGCATCAGGATCGGCCCGTGCAGCGCGCTCAGGTCCGGCGCCCGGGTGAGGGTCGCCCCGACGACGACACCCACCGAGCCGAGGGTGTCGGCGCCGGCGTTGCGGGCCGCGGCCTCGTCGACCATCACCTGCGCGACGCTGCGCCCGTCGGAGACGCGCGCGTGCTGCACCTGCGCCCCCTCCGGGTTGGAGGTGGCCGCGAGGACGAACACCCCGCGCCCGTCGGCGGTGCGGCGCAGCGCCGGCTCGAGCGACCCGAACCCCAGGTACGGCGAGACGGTGACCGCGTCGGACCCGAGCGGGGACGCGTCGGTCAGCCACGTGCGGGCGTAGGCGTCCATCGTCGAACCGATGTCGCCGCGCTTGGCGTCCGCGAGGACGAGGGTGCCGGTGCCCCGCAGCGCCGCGACGGTGCGTTCGAGCACCGCGATGCCCGCGGAACCGAACGCCTCGAAGAACGCGACCTGCGGCTTGACCACGGCCACCTGCCCGGCGAAGGCGTCGACGCACGCCTCCGCGAACCGCTCGAGACCCGCGACGTCGACCGTCAGCCCCCAGTCGGTGAGCAGTTCCGGGTGCGGGTCGATGCCGACGCACAGCGGCCCGCGCTCGGCGAGGGCCGCGTGCAGGCGCTGCCCGAACGTCGTCACGACGCCGGGCCCGTGGTGCCGTCGGGCAGGCCGCCGACGCCGGCGGACTCCGCCGCCGCGTCCTCGCGGAGCCCGGCGTGCATCTCCTGCAGCGAGCGGACCCCGATGTCGCCACGGATGGCGGCCTCGATGCCCTGGACGGCCGCGGAGGCACCCTGCACGGTGGTGATGCACGGGATATTCGCGGCGACGGCGGCGGTGCGGATCTCGTAGCCGTCGATGCGCGGCCCGGAATTGCCCCACGGGGTGTTGATCACCATGTCGACCTCGCCGGCGCGGATCTTCTCGACGATGGTGTGTGCCCCCTCGGGCCGCTCCTCCTCCGACACCTTGTACACGTGCTCGCACGGGATGCCGTTGCGGCGCAGCACCTCCGCGGTGCCGATCGTGGCGAGCACCCGGAAGCCGAGGTCGGCGAGCCGCTTGACGGGGAAGATCAGCGACCGCTTGTCCTTGTTGGCGACCGAGACGAACACCGAGCCGGAGGTGGGCAGCGACCCGTAGGCGGCGGTCTGGCTCTTGGCGAACGCGGTGCCGAAGTCGTCGTCGATGCCCATGACCTCGCCGGTGGACTTCATCTCCGGGCTGAGCAGCGAGTCGATGCCGGTGCCGTCGGCGCGGCGGAACCGGTTGAACGGCAGCACCGCCTCCTTCACCGCGACGGGAGCGTCGGCCGGGGCGTGCCCGCCGTCGCCGTGGGCGGGCAGAATGCCCTCGGCGCGCAGGTCGGCGATGGTTTCGCCCATCATGACCCGGGCGCAGGCCTTGGCGAGCTGCACCGCGGTGGCCTTCGAGACGAACGGCACGGTGCGGGAGGCGCGCGGGTTGGCCTCGAGCACGTAGAGGATGTCGTCCTTGAGGGCGTATTGCACGTTGAGCAGGCCCTTGACGCCGATGCCGCGCGCGAGGGCCTCGGTGGAGCGGCGCACGTTCTCGAGATCGGAGCGGCCGAGGGTGATCGGCGGCAGCGCACACGACGAGTCGCCGGAGTGGATGCCGGCCTCCTCGATGTGCTCCATGATACCGCCGATGTAGACGTCGGTGCCGTCGCACAGAGCGTCGACGTCGATCTCGACCGCGTCGTCGAGGAAGCGGTCGACCAGCACCGGGCGGTCCTCGGAGATCTCGGTGGCGCGAGAGATGTAGTTCTCGAGCGCCGTCTCGTCGTAGACGATCTCCATGCCGCGCCCGCCGAGCACGTAGGACGGGCGGACCAGCACCGGGTAGCCGATGCCGGCGGCGATCTCACGGGCGCCCTCGAAGGTGGTGGCGGTGCCGAACTTCGGCGCCGGCAGGCCCGCCTCGGTGAGCACCCGGCCGAACTCGCCACGGTCCTCGGCCAGATCGATGGCCTCCGGGCTGGTGCCGACGATCGGCACCCCGGCAGCCTTCAGCCGCCGCGCGAGCCCGAGCGGGGTCTGGCCGCCGAGCTGGACGATGACGCCGGCGACGGTGCCGGACTGCGACTCGGCCCGGTACACCTCGAGGACGTCCTCGAAGGTGAGCGGCTCGAAGTAGAGGCGGTCGGCGGTGTCGTAGTCGGTCGAGACCGTCTCGGGGTTGCAGTTGACCATGACGGTCTCGTAGCCGGCCTGCGACAGGGTCAGGGCGGCGTGCACGCACGAGTAGTCGAACTCGATGCCCTGGCCGATGCGGTTGGGGCCCGAGCCGAGGATGAGCACCTTCGGCCGCTCGTGCTGCTCGGCGACCTCGGTCTCGGCGTCCGGGTCGAGCTCGTACGTCGAGTAGTGGTACGGGGTCCTGGCCTCGAACTCGGCGGCGCAGGTGTCGACGGTCTTGTACACCGGGTGCACGCCGAGCTGCTCGCGCAGGGCACGCACCGCGTCCTCGTCGCCGAGTTCGGGGCGCAGCGCCGCGAGCTGCCGGTCGGAGAAACCGTGGTGCTTGGCGAAGCGCAGTTCCCGCGCACCGAACGTCCCGGCGGCGCGCACCTTCTCCCCCAGCTCGACGATCTGCTGGATCTGGTCGAGGAACCACGGGTCGATCTTGGTGGCGTCGAACAGCTGCTCGACGGTGGCGCCGAGCTCGAAGGCCTTGGCGATGCCGTAGAAGCGGCCGTCGTGCGGGACCTTCAGCTCCTCGAGCAGGCTGCCGAGATCTTCCGTCTCGACCTCGGGGCCGGTCCAGAACCCGGACCGCTTGGTCTCGAGCGACCGCAGGACCTTGCCGAACGCCTCGGTGAAGTTGCGGCCGATGGACATGGCCTCACCCACCGACTTCATGGTGGTGGTCAGGGTGCCGTCGGCGCCGGGGAACTTCTCGAACGCGAACCGCGGGGCCTTGACGACGACGTAGTCGAGCGTCGGCTCGAAACAGGCCGGCGTCTCCCTGGTGATGTCGTTGACGATCTCGTCGAGGGTGTAGCCGATGGCGAGCTTGGCGGCCATCTTCGCGATCGGGTAGCCGGTGGCCTTCGACGCCAGCGCGGACGAGCGCGACACGCGCGGGTTCATCTCGATCACCACGAGGCGACCGTCGCGCGGATCCATCGCGAACTGGATGTTGCAACCGCCGGTGTCGACGCCGACCTCGCGCAGGATCGCGATCGACAGGTCGCGCATCTCCTGGTACTCGCGGTCGGTCAGGGTCATCGCCGGCGCGACGGTGACCGAGTCGCCGGTGTGGACGCCGACCGGGTCGACGTTCTCGATCGAGCAGACGATCACGACGTTGTCGCGGCCGTCGCGCATGAGCTCGAGCTCGTACTCCTTCCAGCCGAGGATGGACTCCTCGATGAGCACGTTCGCGGTCGGCGAGGCGGCGAGGCCGCCGCCGGCGATGCGCTCGAGATCGGCCTCGTCGTAGGCCATGCCGGAGCCGAGGCCGCCCATGGTGAACGACGGGCGCACCACGACGGGGTAGCCGAGTTCGGCGACGGTGTCGCGCACCTCGTCCATCGTGTAGCAGACCCGCGAGCGCGCGGACTCGCCCCCGCACTTGGCGACGATGTCCTTGAACTTCTGCCGGTCCTCGCCGCGCTGGATGGCGTCGAAGTCGGCGCCGATGAGCTCGACGTCGTACTTGGCGAGGATGCCCTGCTCGTGCAGGGCGACTGCGGTGTTGAGCGCGGTCTGCCCGCCCAGGGTGGCCAGCACCGCGTCGATCGGGGTGCCCTTGGCCTGCTCGGCGGCGATGACCTTCTCGACGAACTCGGCGGTGATCGGCTCGACGTAGGTGGAGTCGGCGAACTCCGGGTCGGTCATGATCGTCGCCGGGTTGGAGTTGACGAGGGAGACCCGCAGGCCCTCCTCGCGCAGCACCCGGCACGCCTGCGTGCCGGAGTAGTCGAACTCGCAGGCCTGGCCGATGACGATCGGGCCGGAGCCGATGACGAGGATGTGGGAGAGATCGGTACGGCGTGGCATTTAGTTCTTCTCTCCCTCGAGCATGCTGGTGAACCGGTCGAACAGGTAGGAGGCGTCGTGCGGGCCGGCCGCCGCCTCGGGGTGGTACTGCACGGAGAAGGCGGACCCGTCGAGCAGGCGCACGCCCTCGACGGCGCCGTCGTTGGCGCAGGTGTGGCTGATCACGGCCCGGCCGTAGGGCGTGTCGAACTCCTGCCCCGCTTCGCCCTCGAGCGCGAAGCCGTGGTTCTGGGCGGTGATGGCGATGCGGCCGGTCTCGTGCTCGATCACGGGGATGTTGATGCCGCGGTGGCCGAACTTCATCTTGTAGGTGCCCAGGCCGAGGGCGCGGCCGAGGATCTGGTTGCCGAAACAGATGCCGAACAGCGGCAGTCCCTGCCCGAGCACCTCCTTGGTCAGGTGCACCGCGCCGTCCGCGGTGGCCGGGTCGCCGGGGCCGTTCGAGAGGAAGACCCCGTCGGCCTTCAGGTCCAGGATGTCGTGCAGCGTCGCGGTGGACGGCAGCACGTGCACGCGCATGCCGCGCTGGGCGAACATCCGCGGGGTGTTGGTCTTGATCCCGAGGTCGATCGCGGCGACGGTGAAGCGGGCCTCGCCGTCGGGCTCGACGACGTAGCCGCTCGTGGTGGTGACCTCACCGGCCAGGTCGGCGCCGAGCATCGACGGCTGGCTCCGCACCCGATCCAGCAGGGTCTGCTCGTCGGCGAGGGCATCACCGGAGAAGACGCCCGCCCGCATCGAGCCGCGGGTGCGCAGGTGCCGCACCAGGGCACGGGTGTCGATCCCGGCGATGCCGACGATGTGCTGCCGCTCGAGCTCGTCCTGCAGGGAGCCGGACGCGCGCCAGCTCGAGGTGCGGCGCGCCGGGTCGCGCACGACGTAGCCGGCGACCCAGATCTTCGCGCCGGCGGGGTCACCGGTGGGCCCGACGGACTCGTTGTCCTCGGTGTTCCACCCGGTGTTGCCGATCTGCGGGGCCGTGGAGACCACGATCTGCCGGTGGTAGCTCGGGTCGGTGAGGGTCTCCTGGTAGCCGGTCATGCCGGTGCTGAACACGGCCTCGCCGAGGGTCTGCCCCACCGCACCGAAGACGGTGCCGCGGAACGTGCGCCCGTCCTCGAGCACCAGGATCGCGGTGTCCGTGTCGAAGTTGTTGCCGCTCATGCGTTCTCTCCGTTCTGCTCGACCTCACCGGAGCTCGCCGCATCAGCCGAAATCTCGCGTACCGTCGTCGCTGTACCAGCCGTCCAGGCTGTCGTCCTAGCTTTCACTGTCCCGGTAATTCTCGTTCGTCTCCTGCACCCACAGGGGGTAGATGGTCTTGTCGTCGCCGCGGAATCCCGTGTCGATCTCGGTGCCGGAGGGCAGCTGCCAGCGGATCACCAGCACACCGTCCTTGGTCATCACCTTCCCCGCGAGGCCCCGTTCGGTGCGGATCGCCCGGATCGAGTCCTGCGGGATCCAGATCGGCGAGGCGCCGTCGCGTTCGAGCAGCACTCCGGCGCGGTAGCGGCTGAGCTCGCCGGCCGCGCGGTGGCCGAGGTCGCCGACGGCGATCCGGTCCTGCCAGCTCGGCGCGAGGGTGCTGCCCACGTACAGGCCTGTGCTCGGGGCCACCAGCTGCTCCCCCAGCTCGGCCGGCACCGGCGGGAGGGCACCGACGGCATCGGCCTGGCGTCGGCCGCGGCCGCGCCAGCCCTTCCACATCAGCAGGGCCAGCACCACCCACAGGGCGACGAAGCCGAGCGTGAGCAACACGCGGTCCATCACCGCACCCCGCTTCCGGTGGCCGGCCGGACCGTGCCGTCGAGCGCGGTGATCCGGCCGCGCAGCACGGTCGCGACGACCTTGCCGGGCAGGGTCATCGCCTCGTACGGCGTGTTGTGCGCGACCGAGGCCAGCTCCGGTCCGCGCACCGTCCACTCGGCGTCGGGGTCGACGAGCACCACGTTGGCCGGCTCCCCCACCTCGAGGGGCCGCCCCTGGTCGTCGAGGCCGACGATCTCGGCGGGCCGTTCGCTCATCACCTTCGCGACGCCGCGCCAGTCCAGCAGCCCGGGGCGGACCATCGTCTCGACGACGATCGACAGGGCCGTCTCGAGGCCGAGCATGCCGGGACGGGCCTGGGAGAACTCGCAGCACTTGTCCTGCTCGGCGTGCGGGGCGTGGTCGGTGGCGACGCAGTCGAGCACGCCCTCGGCCAGGCCGCGGCGCAGCGCCTCGACGTCGGAGCGCTCACGCAGCGGCGGGTTGACACGGTTGACGCCGTCGTAGGTCTCGAGCCGCGAATCGTCCAGCAGGAGGTGGTGCGGGGTGACCTCGGCGGTGATCGGGATCCCTTGCGCCTTAGCCCATTTCACCAGCTCGACGGTGCCGGCGGTGGAGGCGTGGCAGATGTGCACGCGGGCTCCGGCGTCCCGGGCGAGCAGGGCGTCGCGCGCGACGATGGACTCCTCGGCCGCGCGCGGCCAGCCGGCCAGGCCGAGGCGCGCCGCGGTGGGGCCCTCGTGGGCGACGGCTCCGGCGGTCAGCCGCGGTTCCTCGGCGTGCTGGGCGATGAGCACCCCGAGCGAACTCGAGTACTCGAGCGCCCGGCGCATGATGAGCGGGTCGTACACGCAGTGCCCGTCGTCGGAGAACATCCGGACGCGGCCGACGCCGGCGGCCATGGTGCCCATCTCCGCGAGCTGCTTGCCCGCGAGGCCGACGGTGACGGCGCCGACGGGGTGCACATCGACGAGGCCGACCTCCTGCCCGCGCCGCCACACGTGGTCGGTGACGACGACGGAGTCCGCGACGGGGTCGGTGTTGGCCATCGCGAACACCGCGGTGTAGCCGCCGAGCGCCGCCGCGGCGGATCCGGTGTCGATGGTCTCGGTGTCCTCGCGGCCGGGCTCGCGCAGGTGCGTGTGCAGGTCGACGAAGCCGGGCAGCAGGACCCGTCCGGCGCCGTCGATCACCTCGGCGTCGGAGCCGGCATCGAGGTCGGTCCCGATCCCGAGGATCTGCTCGTCGCCGAGCAGCACGTCGGTCGGCGCGCCCTCCCCGTAGACGAGCACGTTGCGGATGAGCACCTGCGGCGACACCGAATCTTCTCCTGTCCCAGTGTTCTTCGTATCCTGCGCGGCTGCGCGGTCCACGTGCGAGCCGGTCATGCGATCGCGCTCTCCGTGCCGACGAGCAGACGGAACAGCACGGCCATGCGCACGTGCACGCCGTTGCTCACCTGCTGCAGCACCGCGGTCTGCGGGGCGTCGGCGACCGCGGAGGCGATCTCCATGCCGCGCAGCATCGGACCGGGGTGCAGCACCACGGCGTGCTCGCCGAGCATCGCCAGCCGCTTCTCCGACAACCCGTATCCGATCGAGTACTCGCGCGCCGACGGGAAGAACCCGCCGTTCATGCGTTCGGCCTGCACCCGCAGCATGAGCACCGCGTCGAGGCCGGGCAGTTCGGCGTCGAGCGAGTGCGACACGGTCACCGGCCAGGTCTCCACGCCCACCGGCAGCAGCGTGCGGGGCGCGACCAGCACCACCTCGGCGCCGAGCGTGGACAGCAGCAGCGCGTTGGAGCGGGCGACACGGCTGTGCAGGATGTCGCCGACGATCCCGATGCGCCGGCCGGCGATCGACCCGAGCCGCTGCCGGAGGGTCAGCGCGTCGAGCAGGGCCTGCGTGGGGTGTTCGTGGGTGCCGTCGCCGGCGTTGATCACCGCCGGCCCGCCGCCGTTGCCGTCGCCGGTCCAGTCGGCGATGCGGTGCGCGGCGCCCGAGGCGGGGTGCCGCACGATCAACGCGTCCGCCCCGGCGGCGTGCAGGGTCAGCGCGGTGTCGCGCAGCGATTCGCCCTTGGCGACCGACGAGCTCGAGGCGCTGACGTTGATCACGTCCGCGCTCATCCACTTGCCGGCGACCTCGAACGAGACCCGGGTGCGGGTGGAGTTCTCGAAGAACACCGTCATCACGGTGCGGCCCCGCAGGGTCGGCAGCTTGCGCACCTCACGGCCGAGCAGCGCCTGCTCGAACCGTTCGGCCTCGTCGAGAAGCTCGGTCGCGGACGCCTCGGTCAGGTCCGCGATGGAGAGCAGGTGCTTCACGAAATCTTGCCTCCGGAGATCACCACGGCGTCGCGGTCGTCCTGCTCGGTGAGCAGGACCCGCACGTCCTCGGCGCGGGCGGTGGGGACATTCTTGCCGACGTAGTCGGCGCGCAGCGGCAGTTCGCGGTGGCCGCGGTCGACCAGGACGGCGAGCTGCACGGCGCGGGGCCGGCCGAGGTCGCGCAGGGCGTCGAGCGCGGCGCGCACCGAGCGGCCGGAGAACAGGACGTCGTCGACGAGGACGACGAGGGCGTCCTCGACGCCGCCTTCGGGCACCGACGTGCGCTCGAGCGGCCGGTGCGGCTTGGTGCGCAGGTCGTCGCGGTAGAGGGTGATGTCGAGGGAGCCGACGGGCACGGTCACCCCGGAGAACTCGGCGATGCGTTCGGCGAGCCGGTGCGCGAGGGTGGTGCCGCGGGTGGGGATACCGACGAGGACGACGCGGGGGGCCTCGCCCTCGGGGGCGTCGAGCGCGGTCTTCTCGATGATCTGGTGCGCGATGCGGGCGACGGTGCGGCCGACGTCGGCTGCGGAGAGCAATTCGCGGGCCGGACCGGGCGTGGATACCGGCGACCCGTCTTCGGACATGGCCATACTGCGACCTCCTTCTCCGCCTCGCTGGACGGATCGTTAAAGGATGCCTGACGGTGCATCAGCCTAGCAGCGGCCGGTGACCCCCAGACACGGGTGCGGGGTGAGGCGTGCCACAGGCCGCCGTCCCGGTAGCGACGAGCGGGCCCGGCCGGCGACTTCCGTCCCCGGCCGGGCCCGCTCACGTTGCGATGTCAGGGCCGCTCGGACTCCCGCTGCTCGGCCGGCTCGGCGGCGCGCGACGAGGTGGCCGCCGCGGCGGCACGGACCTGGTCGGCGAGCGCCACGATCTGGCCGAGGATGCCGTTGACGAAGGCGGGCGAGTCGTCGGTGGACAGCTGCTTGGCCAGTTCGACGGCCTCGTCGACGGCCACCACCGGCGGCACGTCGGAGGCGTGGAACAGCTCCCACACCGAGATGCGCAGGATCGCCCGGTCCACGGCGGGCAGCCGCTCGAGCGTCCAGTCGTGCAGGTGCTCGGCGATCACCTGGTCGAGCTCGTCGAGATGCTCCGCCACGCCGCGCACGACGGTCTGCGTGTACGGCGGCACCTGGGCGACCTGGTCGTCGGTGACGGCGAGCGCGATGCGGTCGGCCGCGAGACCGACCGGGTCGATGTCGCGGGCTTCGGCCTCGAACAGCAGGTCGACGGCACGCTTACGCGCCTTGTGCCGGGCTCCGAGTTTCTTCTGCGTACCGGACACTCAGGAATTCACTCGCCCGAGGTAGCTGCCGTCACGCGAATCGACCTTGAGCTTGTCGCCGGTGTTGATGAACAGCGGGACCTGGATCTCGGCGCCGGTCTCGAGGGTCGCCGGCTTGGTGCCCCCGGTGGAGCGGTCGCCCTGCAGGCCGGGATCGGTGTGGGTGACCTCGAGTTCGACGGTGACCGGCAGTTCGACGAACAGCGGGGTGCCCTCGTGGGTGGCCACCTGCACCTGCATGTTCTCGAGCAGGAACTTCGCGCCGTCGCCCAGGGTCTCCTCGTTGATGGAGATCTGGTCGTAGGTCTCGCCGTCCATGAACACGTAGTCGGTGCCGTCGTGGTACAGGTACGTCATGTCGCGGCGGTCCACGGTGGCGGTCTCGACCTTCACCCCGGCGTTCCAGGTCTTGTCGACGGTCTTGCCGGAGAGCACGTTCTTGATCTTCGTACGGACGAACGCCGGCCCCTTGCCGGGCTTGACGTGCTGGAACTCGATGATCTGCCACAGCTGACCATCGATCTTCAGCACGAGCCCGTTCTTGAAATCGCTGGTATCGGCCACTTGGTTTCGCGTCTCCTAGAGTCGAGGTACCGCCCTCATACGACGGTCAATGTCTTGTCGGTGAGTGTGAGCAGCTCCGGTCCCTGCTCACGCACCACGAGCGTGTCCTCGATCCGCACGCCTCCGCGCCCGGAGAAGTACACGCCCGGTTCGACGGTCACCGCCGCACCGCAGGCAAGTGTACCGGTCGCCGCCTGGCCGATTCCGGGTGCTTCGTGGATCTCCAGACCGACCCCGTGGCCGAGTCCGTGCAGGAACAGATCACCGTGCCCGGCGTCGGCGATGACGCCGCGGGCCGCGGCGTCCACGGCGGCCAGGTCGACGCCCGGCACGAGCGCCGCCCGCCCGGCCGCCTGGGCGCGCGCGACGAGGTCGTACACCTCCCGCTGCCAGTCGGCGGCCCGCGCGAGGACGTAGGTGCGGGTCATGTCGGAGTGGTATCCCCCGACCTGCGCGCCGAAGTCGAGCTTGACGAAGTCCCCGGCGGCGAGCACCGCGTCGGTGGGCCGGTGGTGCGGCACAGCCGAGTTCGCCCCGGTCGCGACGATCGTCTCGAAGGAGATGCCGTCGGCGCCGTAGTCGAGCATGCGGGCCTCGAGATCGCGGCCGACCTGCCGTTCGGTGCGGCCCGGGCGCAGCCCGCCGGCGGCGACGAGGTCGGCCAGCGCCCGGTCCGCGGCGGCGCACGCCGCCTTCAGCAGCCCGACCTCGTGTTCGTCCTTGACCATGCGCAACTGCTCGACCAGCCGGGGCGCGGGCGTGAGGGTGAGCGGGCTGTCCAGCCCCGCCCAGCGCACGTGCTGTTCGACGGTGACGATGTGGCTCTCGAAGCCCCACCGGGCCGGCGTGGCCGCGGAACCGACCAGGTGATCGGCGCTGGCGCGGGCGATCCGGGCCCGCAGGTCGGGCACCTGCGCGGCGATCTGGGTGAGGTAGCGGCCGTCGGTGCACACGACGGTGCGGGACTCGTCGGCGTCGTCGTCGGCGGTGACGAGCAGCGCGGCGTTCGAACCGGTGAAGCCGGTGAGGTAGCGGATGTTGAGCAGGTCCGTCACCAGGAGCGCATCGAGGTCCCGGTCGGCGAGCAGCCGGCGCAGCGCGGCGCGGCGGGAGGCGTGATCGGCGGGCATGGGCTCAACGTACTCCCGCGGCGGCGGCCGGAACGGCCGCCGCCCGGGCGGTGACGACGAAGGGCAGGACGACGAAGGGCAGGACGACGAAGGGCAGGACGACGAAGGGCAGGACGATGAGGAGCAGGACGATGAGGAGCGGAGACCATGTGGGGCGGAACACACTTCCGCCGATCCAGACGTTACTCTGAGGTACATGAAACCCTGGTTGCTTCGCGGGCTCGGCCTGACCCTCGTGCACGTGCTCGTGCGGGTCCTGCTGGGGGCCGCCCTGGTGCAATGGCCGCTGCAAGGCTCGGTGCTGCGGATGGTCGCGCTGGCCGTCGTCGTGCTCGCCGCGATCGTGTGGGCCGGGCTCGACGGGATCCGCGACCAGCGGGCGCACCCGCAGTCGGAGGACGGTGCGGACCTGACGATGCTGTGGCTGAAGGCGGCGGCGGTCACCGGCCTCGTCGCCGGCCTGCTCACCTGGCTGATCGACACGGTCAGCCCGATCCAGGTCGGGGTCAAGTCGCTGTTCTTCGAACTGACCTCGGGTGCGGCGTTCACCGTGCTGCTGGTGTACGTCCCCGCGACGGCCGCGGTGATGCTCGGGCGGTTCCTGGTGCGCCGGGAGCAGCGCAAGTCCGCGCCGAAGGCGAAGCCCGACGCCGGGCCGGCGCCGGTCGGGGCGGCCGCGGCGCCGGATCCGGGGTGGCGCGACGACGACGCCCCGACCGAGGTGTTCGAGCGGATCGATCCGGACCGCCGCCCCTAGCGTCTCCCGATCGGACCGGGCCGGTTGCGGAATCGGGTCCGTGGCCGGAGGCCGGCAGGTACCGTTCCGCCCATGGCCGGACGCGGGGCGCGCGGTACCCACGGACGCCGGCGGACGGCGCTGGTCGTCGCGGGCGCGGGCGCGCGCGGTGCCTATCAGGCCGGGGCGATCACCTCCCTGCTTCCCCGGATGACGCGGCACGGCGCAGCGCCCGCGATCCTCGTCGGGACCAGCGCGGGCGCGATCAACGTGCTCGGGCTCGCCGCGTTTGCCGACGAGGGACTGCCCACGGCCGCGGAACGGGTCGTGGACCTGTGGACCGGGGTGGTCTCGTCCGACGTGTACTCGTCGGTGCACAGCCTTCTCGGCACCGGCGCGGCCTTCCTGGGCCAGGCGATCGGCTTTCCCCGCACGCGTCTCGTCAGCCTGCTCGATACGACCCCGATCCGGGGAACCCTGCAGCGCCTCGTCCCGTGGACCCGGCTGCACGAGAACATCCGGGCCGGGTTGGTGGACGCGGTCGCCGTCGCGACGACGTCCGTGGCCACCGGCGGGACGGTGGTGTTCGTGGAGAAGAACGATTCGGTGCGCCTGCCCGAGTACGACATCCGCCGCAACATCAGCTACGTCGAGACGACGCTGACCGTCGACCACCTGCTGGCCTCCTCGGCGGTCCCGATCCTGTTCCGGCCCATCCACGTCACCGACCGATGCGCCCCGCAGCGCTCCGGCTGGTACATCGACGGCGGACTGCTGCTCAACACCCCGATCAAACCCGCGCTGCTGCTGGGCGCGAACGACGTCGGCGTCGTGGCGACGCAGCCGCGGGTGTGGCCCCCGCCGGTCGCGGCGCGCACCGGGAGGCACCGGCCGGCGCCTCCCGACGTGGCCGGCGTCGCGGCCCTGGCACTGCGCGCGATGCTCGGCTACCGGATGATCGAGGATCTGCACACGCTCGAATTCCGCAACGCACGGATCGCGCAGACCCGCGCGGTGTCCCCGACCGACCGTCCCATCGGGATCGACTTCGCCGGTCCACCACCGGGCCAGGCCGGCCGGATCGCCGAGATCGCGGAGGACGTGGTGCATCGCCGGCCCGCCGTGCGCCGGTTCCTACGCAACCCCGCGCCGTCCGTCGTCGCGCGGCTGGTCGGCGGCGATGACGAGGATCGCGGAGACCTGCTCAGCTTCCTGCTGTTCGACCCGGAGTTCACCTCCGCGATCGCCGACCTGGGCCGGGAACACGGCGCCGAACCGAGCTCCGCGCCGGCCGTGGAGGGCATCCGGGCGTGATCCGCGCCCGGGCCGGAATCGGACGGGACGGGCGGAACGGACCGATTATGCGAGGAGTCGTGTCACACGACGTGCCGGTGGTGTAATTGTGAAGCATCGGGATCGAGAATCGGGAGCAGGCGAGGGAAAGCCGCTCGCCCGATCGGACGCACCGAGGGGGATTGCGATGGCCGACTTCGATCGATGGCCGACCGACCTGCTCGCCGAGTTCGTGGCCGACCTCGAACTGGGCCGCACCCCTGCCCTCCCGGTCGGCGTCGAGACCGCCGCGCGCGAGGAACTGGCCCACCGGAGCCTCGACGGCGGATGAGACCGATCCTCGGCAGAGTCCCCACGCGCAGCGACCGCCCCAGCACCGCCCCGTCCGCGACCCGGATGCCGGGCAGGCGGAGCCGCCCGGTCGGATCCCCCTGCCGCGATGCGATCACCGAAAATCAATCCGACTGGCGCCCAATACATTTAGAGTAGGGAACCATGGGAGAGCGCGCTCCGGTATGCCCCGACGGGAAGACGGCCCCGAACGGCTCGGACGAGGGTGGGCCTTGGTGCTCCCGGACCGGTGGTGAACCGCAGCTGGGACGACTGCTCGGGGCGATCCTGCCGCTGACGCACCCCGCCGGCCTGTGGTCCACGACGTGGGGCCTCGCGAAGGGCTCGTGCAGCGCCGCCGCCAAGGTGGTGCGCGGACGAGTGCTCGGTCGCCGCCACCCGGGCACCCCCGAGGCGGCCGACCCCGTCCTGCCCGCGAGCTGGTGGCCCGACGACCTCGACATCGAGGCGGCGGCCAGGAAGTGCCCGGGGGTGGATCTGTACGCGGTGACCGTCGACTTCGTCGACCGCCACCACGGGTTCGCGCTGTCGATGCTGGGCGGCATCCCGTCCTGGACCGCCGCCTGGTATTCCCGCGTGGGCGTCGCCTACCTGCACGCCCACCGGCTCTCCCATCCCGTCCGGGACAACCGGGGCCGCCGCGGAACGCCCGTGCCGTCGCGTGCCGGCCGTCCCGGCCTGCAGGTCGTGCGCGGCGCCGAGTAGTCGCAGCGTTACATCGCCTGAAACCGCTATCATCGCCGTATGACGATCAATCGCGACGGTGGTGCGGTCCGGACGTCGACCGGGCCGGTGTCGGACCTCGACGCCGCGGTGGCGCTGTTCCACAGCCTCTCGGACGGCACCCGATTGGCGATCGTGCGACGGCTCGCCGAGGGTGAGGCGCGGGTGGCGGACCTCGTCGGTGAGCTGCGGTTGGCGCAGTCGACGGTCTCTGCGCACATGGCGTGCCTGCGGGACTGCAACCTCGTCGAGGGCCGCCCCCAGGGCCGGCAGGTGTTCTACTCGCTGACCCGACCCGAGTTGATGGATCTGCTCGCCTCGGCCGAGACGTTGCTGGCCGCGACCGGGAACGCGGTCGCGTTGTGCCCGAACTACGGCACCGGCACCGGGAGCGCGTCGTGAGCGACGCCTGCGGTTGCGGCCACGCCGAACCCCGCCTCCCCGGCGAGGACGAGGACGCGCCCGAGAAGTTGTGGCAGATCACGGAGATCCGGGCGGCCGCGCCGCGGGCGTCCTGCTGGTGGCGGCCCTGATCGTCCGTGTCGGCGGCGGACCCGACGCTCTCGGTGTGGGACTCGAGGCGGTGGCCTTGATCGTCGCCGGCTACACCTTCGTCCCCGCCACGCTCGAACGCCTGGTCAGGGGCGGGATCGGCGTCGGGACCCTGATGACGATCGCGGCCCTCGGCGCGGTGCTGCTCGGTGAGGTCGGCGAGGCCGCGATGCTCGCGTTCCTGTTCGCGATCAGCGAGGGACTCGAGGAGTACGCCGTCACCCGCACCCGCCGTGGTCTGCGCGCACTGCTGTCCCTGGTCCCGGACACCGCCACGGTGCTGCGCGACGGTCGCGAGCAGACCGTTCCGCCTGCCGACCTCGCGCTCGGCGAGGTCATGATCGTCAAACCCGGGGAGCGGATCGCCACCGACGGGATCGTCCGATCCGGGCGCACCGCCCTGGACACCTCCGCCGTCACCGGGGAATCGATGCCCGTCGAGGCCGGTCCGGGCGACGAGGTGTTCGCCGGGTCGATCAACGGCACCGGTGTCCTCGAGGTCGAGGTCGCCGCCGGCGCGCAGGACAACTCGCTGGCCAGGATCGTGCGGATCGTCGAGGCCGAGCAGTCCCGCAAGGGCGACGCGCAACGCCTGGCCGACAGGATCGCCACCCCACTCGTCCCGGCCGTGATGGTCGCGGCCGCGGCCATCGCCGTCGTCGGCAGCCTGGCCGGGGATCCGCGCGTGTGGATCGAACGCGCCCTGGTGGTGCTGGTCGCCGCGTCGCCGTGCGCGCTGGCGATCGCGATCCCGGTCACGGTCGTCGCCGCGGTCGGCGCCGCATCCAGGTTCGGCGTCCTGGTCAAGGGCGGCGCCGCCCTCGAGGCTCTCGGCCGCATCCGCGGCATCGCGTTGGACAAGACCGGCACCCTCACCCGGAACCGGCCCGCCGTGCTCGACGTCGCCACCGCGGAGGGAACGACCCCCCACGACGTTCTCGCCGTGGCCGCCGCTCTGGAGGCCCGCAGCGAACACCCCCTCGCCCCGGCGATTCTCGCCGCCGTCGACGACTACGTGCCGGCCGAACAGGTGGACGCGGTCCCCGGTGCCGGCCTGACCGGCCGCATCGCCGGCGCTCCTGTCCGGCTGGGCCGGCCCGGCTGGATCGACGCCGGTCCGCTCGCCGCGGACATCGAGCGGATGCAGCACGCCGGGGCCACCGCGGTCCTCGTCGAACGCGAAGGCGCCGCGATCGGGGCGGTCGCCGTCCGCGACGAGCTCCGCGCGGAAGCGCGCGAGGTGGTCGCCGGGCTGCGCCGTGACGGCTACACCGTCGCGATGCTCACCGGCGACCACGACCGCACCGCCCGAGCCCTGGCCGCCGACGCCGGTATCGACGAGGTGCACGCCGACCTGCGCCCCGAGGACAAGGCCCGTCTCGTCGAGACCCTGCGCGCCACACGGCCGACCGCGATGGTCGGCGACGGGGTCAACGACGCCCCTGCGCTCGCGGCCGCCGACCTCGGCATCGCGATGGGCGCGATGGGCTCCGACGTCGCCATCGACACCGCCGACGTCGCCCTGATGGGCGAGGACCTGCGGCACCTGCCCCGAGCGCTCCGCCACGCTCGACGGTCGCGGACGATCATGCTGCAGAACGTCGGACTGTCCCTGGCGATCATCACCGTTCTGATGCCACTCGCCCTGTTCGGAGTCCTCGGCCTGGCCGCGGTCGTCCTCGTCCACGAGGTCGCCGAGATCGTCGTGATCGCCAACGGAGTCCGGGCCGGGCGCGCTCGGAGCCCGACTGCGACGGCACGACCAGCGCCGACGGCGGCCGAGCCGATCGCCGGAACCCGGTCATGACCCGAGACGCCGGCTCCCCCTCGGCCGGCGTCCACGAGGGGGCGTTCACGGCAGCGCGGACGGACGCAGGACCCGGCCCCGGACGTCGGCCCGCACCCGTTGCACGAACTGCTCGCGCCCGAGGCACGCCCGCTGCCCCGACTGCGGCACCAGTGCGCTGACGGTCTCGTCCGCGAGTTCCTCATCGCCGACGATCGCGATGTACGGGTCGCGGTGCAGGCGCGCGGCCCGGATACGGCTGCCCAACGAACCCCCGGCGAGCACGTCGACGCGAATCCCCTCGGCCACCAACCTGTCCCGCAGCCTGCCGGCCCCGTCGCCGTGGCCGTCCCCGACGGGCAGGACCGCCACCTGGCGGGGCGACAGCCAGGGCGGCATGCGCCCTTCGAAGCGTTCGACGAGCATCGCGATCAGCCGCTCCATCGACCCGAGCACACCCCGGTGGATCATCGCGGGCCGATGCCTGCGCCCGTCCTCGCCGGTGTATTCGAGGCCGAAGCGCTCGGGCTGAGTGAAGTCGAGCTGGACGGTGGACACGGTCTCCTCGCGCCCGTGCGCGCCGGCGACCTGGATGTCGATCTTCGGACCGTAGAACGCGGCCTCCCCTTCGGCTTCGAAGAAGTCCAGCCCGCGCCGTTCGAGCGCTCCGCGCAGTTGATCCTGGGCGTGCGCCCACTGCTCGCCGGTGCCGAGATACCGCCCGCCGGCGTCACCCAGGGACAGGCGGTAACGCCGGTCGTCGAGCCCGAGGACCCCGTAGCAGCGCTCGATCGCACTCAGCGCGAGTTCCACCTCCGCGCCGACCTGTTCGGGCGCGCAGAACACGTGCGCGTCGTCGAGACTGATCTGCCGGACCCGGCTCAGGCCGGCGAGCACGCCGGACAGTTCGCTGCGGAACATCGATCCCAGCTCCGACAGGCGGATCGGCAGGTCGCGGTAACTGCGGCCCCGCGAGGCGAAGATCTGGGCGTGGTGGGGGCAATTGGCGGGCCGGAGAACGAAACTCTCGCCTCCGACCCGCATCTCGGGGAACATGTCGTCGGCGAATTTGGACCAGTGGCCGGACCGGACGAACAATTCCTTCTTGGCGAGCACCGGGGTGTAGACGCGGCGACAGCCGGTTTCGGCCGCCACCTCGGCGGCGAAGGCCTCGAGTTCGGCACGGATCACCGCACCGTCCGGCAGCCACAGCGGAAGGCCCGCACCCACTATCGGTGCGGTGGCGAACATTTCGAGTTCGCGACCGAGCACTCGGTGATCTGCACCGTTCATGATCCGTTCCTCGACTCTCGTGTCGGCGAGAGGAAGCGACGTGCCCGAACACGACGAAAGCCCCGGGACGTCGACTCCCGGGGCTCGCGTGGTGGGTCAGCAGTGAGCGACGCGGCGCCGGAAGGCATCCGGCGTCGTCGTGACCTGCTGAGCGTTCATCATGACGGGAATCGTACGGCCGGTACCACCCGGAAATCAACGAAGAGCCGAGGGCGGATCCGAACACGTTGCGGCGAAAAGTCTTTCATTTTCGTGGCTGCGGTCGGCCGTTCGGTGGGGCCGCGACCTTCGATTCGGAAAATTCTTTGATTCCGTCCAGTTCGAATTACCTCGGGGCCGAGTAAGCCGAGGGGATCCCGGAAAAAGGGAACGGGCCGGCGCACCCTTCGGTGCGCCGGCCCGTCGAGGGGACTCAGCGGATCACAGGAGCACGGTGCCCGGGTCGGCGGTCCCCTCCCGCGCGACGGCCGAGTACGCCGCCGCGAGCAGCGACGGATCCGGTCCCTCGAGCCTGCCGGGCTTGGCGAGGCCGTCGAGGACGACGAACCGGAGCATGCCCGCGCGGTTCTTCTTGTCGGACTGCATGCCCTCGAGCAGCTGCGGGAAGGCGTCGGCGTCGTAGGTCGTGGGCAGCCCGACGAGCTCGAGGATGCTGCGGTGCCGGTCGGCGGTGGCGTCGTCCAGGCGCCCCGCGAGGCGGCCCAGCTCGGCGGCAAAGACCAGGCCGACGGCGACAGCGGCGCCGTGACGCCACCGGTAGCGTTCGCGCCGTTCGATGGCGTGCCCGAGGGTGTGCCCGTAGTTGAGGATCTCGCGCAGGCTCGACTCCTTGAGGTCCGCGGCGACGACCTTCGCCTTGACCTCGATCGAGCGTCGGATCAGTTCGGGCAGCACCGTTCCCGCCGGGTCGAGCGCGGCCTCCGGGTCGGCCTCGATCAGCTCGAGGATCTTCGGGTCGGCGATGAAGCCGGTCTTGACGACCTCGGCGAGGCCGGCGACGATCTCGTTGCGCGGCACCGTCTCGAGGGTCGCGAGATCGACGAGCACCGCGGACGGCTCGTGGAAGGCGCCGACGAGGTTCTTGCCGGCGTCGGTGTTGATGCCGGTCTTGCCGCCGACCGCGGCATCGACCATCGCGAGCAGCGTGGTGGGCACGTGCACGATCCGCACCCCGCGCATCCACGTCGCAGCGACGAACCCGGCCAGGTCGGTGGCCGCTCCCCCGCCGAGGCTGACGATCGCGTCGCTGCGGGTCAACCCGATGCGCCCGAGCACCTCCCAGCAGAATCCCGCGACGGCGAGGTCCTTGCCGTCTTCGGCGTCGGGGATCTCGACCCGGTGGGCGTCGATCCCCTTCTCCGCCAACGCGGTGCGCACCGCCTCTGCGGTCTCCGCGAGCGGCGGCTGGTGCAGGATCGCGACGGTGCGGGTGCCGGTGAGTTCGTCGACGAGCTCACCGAGCAGGCCTCGGCCGATGATCACCGGGTAGGGCTGGGCCGTCTGGACGTCGACGCGTACCGGTTCGGTCACGGTTGATTGCTCCGATTCTCTGTACTGGTCCCGCTGGCAGCGGACGGGTGGGCACCGGTGGCGGCCAGATCCGTCTGCGCCTCCAGTTTGGCAAGGACCTGCTGCACCACGCGGCCGGGGCTGCGCCCGTCGGTGCGAACCCGGATGGTGGCCGCCTGCCGGTACAGCGGGCGGCGCCGGCGCATCAGCTCCCGGTACTTCGCCGCGGGATCCGCCCCGGCGAGCAGCGGCCGCGTGGTGTTGGTCCCGGTGCGGCGCAGGCCCTCGGCGACGCTGATCTCGAGGTAGATCACCGTCCTCCCCTCGAGCAGGGCGCGGGTGCGCTCGGACAGGATCGCGCCGCCGCCGAGCGAGACGATCCCGTCGTGACGGGCGAGCGCGTCGGCCACCACCTCTTCCTCGATCCGCCGGAACGCCGGTTCGCCGTCGGTGCCGAAGATGTCCGGGATCGTGCGCCCGGTGGTGCGCTCGATCTCGGCGTCGGTATCGAGCAACGGCAGGTCGAGGGCTTGGGCGAGCCGGCGGCCGATGGTCGACTTGCCGGCCCCGGGCGGCCCGATCAGAACTGCGCGTGGCGTCATGTCGTCACCGTGGCACCCGGGCCGCGACGGCCTCGAGGTAGTTGCGGACGTTGGTGCGGGTCTCGTCGATCGAGTCGCCCCCGAACTTCTCGAGCGCGGCCTGCGCCACGACGAGCGCCACCATCGCCTCGGCCACGACGCCGGCCGCGGGCACGGCGCACACGTCGGAGCGCTGGTGGATCGCGACGGCCTCCTCGCCGGACGACATGTCGACGGTGGCGAGGGCGCGCGGCACCGTGGAGATGGGCTTCATCGCGGCCCGCACCCGCAGCGCCTCGCCGTTGGTCATGCCGCCCTCGAGGCCGCCGGCCCGGTTGGTCGAGCGGAGCACGCCGTCGGGGCCGGGCCGCATCTCGTCGTGGGCGACGCTGCCGCGGCGGCGGGCGGTCTCGAAGCCGTCGCCGACCTCGACGCCCTTGATGGCCTGGATGCCCATGAGGGCCGCGGCGAGCCGGGCGTCGAGCCGGTCGGCACCGCTGATGAACGAGCCGAGACCGACGGGCAAGCCGTGCACCACGACCTCGACGACACCGCCGAGGGTGTCACCGTCGCGCTTGGCGGCCTCGATCTCGGCGATCATCGACTCCTCGGCCGACTTGTCGAAGGCCCGCACCGGGCTGGCGTCGATGGCGGCGAGGTCGGCGCCGGTCGGCTCCACCCCCACGTAGGGTTCGGACGCGCCGATGGAGATCACATGCGAGACGACCTCGGCGCCGAACACCTGGCGCAGGAAGTTGCGGGCCACGGTGCCGGCGGCGACGCGGGCCGCAGTCTCCCGGGCGCTGGCGCGCTCGAGAACGGGCCGGGCGTCGTCGAAGCCGTACTTGAGCATGCCGGAGTAGTCGGCGTGGCCGGGTCGCGGACGGGTCAGCGGCGCGTTGCGGGCCTGCCCGGCGAGCAGTTCGGCGTCCACCGGGTCGGCGGACATGATGGTCTCCCACTTGGGCCACTCGGTGTTGCCGATCTCGATGGCCACCGGGCCGCCGAGGGTGTGGCCGTGCCGGACGCCGCCGAGGATGGTGACCTTGTCGGCCTCGAATTTCATGCGCGCGCCGCGGCCGTAGCCGAGGCGGCGCCGCGCCAGCTGCTCCGAGATGTCGCTCGACGTCACCTCGACGCCGGCGACCATCCCCTCGAGCATCGCGACGAGGGCGGGACCATGGGACTCTCCAGCAGTTATCCAGCGCAGCACAATCCCATCCTTCCACGTGCACCGCCACCGGCAGGACGCCGCCCCGGTCAACCCGCCGCCAGGACCGCGGCGACGGCCGCCGCGCACATCGACGGCCCGTGCGGCAGCACCACACCGCGCGGGCGGCGATGTGCCCGTACCCAACCCGCGCCGACGACGACGGCGCCCGCCGCGGCGGTGAGCAGCGGTGGCAGCAGGGCCGCCGTCGTCCACGCGGCCGCGCCGTTCGCGCCCGCGGCCGCCCCCAGCCCGGCGGCGAGCTTCACATCGCCCGCGCCGAGACTCCGCGGGGCGGCCAGGTGAGCGAGCAGGTACGGCCCGGCCAGCAGGACCGCCCCGGCGAGCGCGGGGGCCGCGTGTCCCGCTCCTGCGGCGACCGCGAGGACGACGGCGGCGCCCGGCACCGTCAGGACGTTCGGCAGCCGCCGCGCCGACAGGTCGGCCGCGCTCAGGCACACACACCACCAGATCAGCGCCGCGACGGCGGCCGCACCCGGTGCCGTGGCGGTGGCGAGCACGGCCACGGCGCCGCCGGCCGCGGCGGCGGCCTCACACACCCCGCGCGGTGGGTGGCGCCCGGCGAGGCGGGCGACGAGGCGGTGCGCGCCGGCACCGGCCGCGGCGCCGAGCACGGCGAACAGCAATACGGTCATGGCGGCAGCGTGCCGCGCGCGCGGCGCCGGCACGGCGATCTCGCCGCCCGCAGGCGGAATCTGTGGATAACCGGTCCGGGTGTGGACAACCGGTTGCCGGGACGGATCGAGCCGGACCTGCGAACATGACCGAATCGTCCCGTCCGCACCCCGGAGGTTCGCATGGAGCTGTCCCGCGTGCTCGAGACCGTCGGCGGCGCCGTCGACGTGGTCGGGGTGGCGGTGATCGTCGTCGGTGCGGCGGTGGCGAGCTGGGTCGCCGTGCGGTCCTGGCGCCGCTCCGCCGCCGCACCGATCTACGAACGCTACCGGCGCGATCTCGGGCGGTCGATCCTGCTCGGTCTCGAATTCCTGGTGGCCGCGGACATCATCAAGACGGTCGCCGTCACCCCCACCTTCACCTCGGTAGGGGTACTGGCGGTCATCGTCCTCATCCGGACCTTCTTGAGCTGGTCCCTGCAGCTCGAGATCTCCGGCCGGTGGCCGTGGCAGAACGGCAGGACCGGGCCGCCGGCGGAGGAGTCGCCGGTCAGCTGAGCTCGGCGCGACGGCGCTGCAGGAAGCCGCGCTCGGCGGCGTTGGCGGTCCGCGCGAGCGCCGCGTCGTACGCCGCGGTGGCCTCCGGGATGCGGCCGAGCCGGCGGAGCATGTCGGCGCGCACCGCGTGGAACAGGTGGTAGCGGTCCAGGTCGAGGGCGTCGACGAGGGCGAGACCCGCGGCGGGGCCGTCGACCTCGGCCACCGCGACTGCCCGGTGCAGGGCGGCGACCGGGGTGGGTGCGACGACGAGCAGCTGATCGTAGAGCGCGACGACCTGCCGCCAGTCGGTCGTCTCGACCGTGGCGGCGTCGCCGTGGACGGCGGCTATCGCGGCCTGGATCTGGTACGGGCCGGGCCGCCCGAGCCGCAGGCAGCGCCGGACGAGGGCCTGTCCCTCGGCGATCCGGTCGCGGTCCCACAGCCCGCGGTCCTGCTCGGCGAGGGGCACCAGATTCCCGGCGGCGTTCGTGCGGGCCGGTCGTCGCGCGTCGGCGAGCAGCAGCAGCGCGAGCAGGCCCAGTACCTCGGGTTCGTCGGGCATGAGCTCGGCCAGCAGGCGGGCGAGCCGGATCGCCTCGGTGCACAGGTCGTCGCGGACCAGCCGGTCCCCACCGGCCGCGGTGTGCCCCTCGGTGAAGACGAGATAGACGACGGCGAGCACGGAGCCGAGGCGGGCGGGTAGCTCACCGGGGTCCGGAACGCGGTACGGGATGCGGGCGTCGCGGATCTTGCCCTTGGCGCGCACCAGCCGCTGCGCCATGGTCGTCTCCGGGACGAGGAAGGCCCGGGCGATCTCGGCCGTGGTCAGGCCGCCGAGCAACCGCAGCGTGAGGGCGACGCGGGCGGCGGGCGCCAGCGCGGGATGGCAACACGTGAAGATCAGGCGCAGCCGGTCGTCGGGCACGACGGTCTCCTCGCCGTCGACGGCGGTGTCCCCGGATTCGTGCAGCCGGGCGGCGTCGGCGTGCTTGCCGGCGCGGGCCTTCTCCCGGCGGATCCGGTCGATCGCGCGGCGCCGGGCGGTGGTGACGATCCACCCGGCCGGGCTCGGCGGCAGCCCGTCGACCGGCCACCGGGCGACGGCGACGGCGAACGCGTCCTGCACGGATTCCTCGGCCAGGTCGATGTCCCCGAAGGCGCGGACGAGCGCGGCGACCGCACGGCCGTGTTCGGCGCGGAACACGCGCGCGATCTCCGCGTCCGTCACCTCGGGCACGGGCGTGTCACCCGCAGTGCCCGCCCTGCAGCGGCCGCACCTCGATCGGCAGCGTGATCGCGCGGGCGAGCTTGCGGCCCCACTCCAGGGCGGCGTCGAGGTCGGGCGCTTCGATCACGGTGAACCCGCCGATGTGTTCCTTGCCCTCGAGGTACGGGCCGTCGGTGGTGAGGATGCCGTCGCCCGCGAGCCGGAGCACGGTGGCGGTGCTCGGGGGGTGCAGTCCCCCGGCGAACACCCAGACGCCGGCGGCACGCATCTCGGCATCGACGGCCTCGACGTCGCGCATGATCGGGTCGAGGAACTCCGGCGGCGGCGGGTCACCGTCGGGCTGGTAGATGCTCAGCAGGTACTGGGTCATGGCCGATCCTCCTCGCGGTGGCGGTCCCCGGCCCCGTGCCGGTGATCCAACCTGTACACGAACGGCCGGCGGGTGGATCGACATCCGGCGCGGAATTTTCTTCCTCCGCCGGTCAGCGGGAGGGCCGGCCCTCTTCGGCGGCGCGTTTCACCGCCCCGAGACGGCGGTCCCAGGCGTCGGCCAGCTCGGCGAGCCACCGGGCCGAGCCGTCCAGGGTCTCGGGGCGCGGGGTGTAGAGCACCTCCCGGCCGGCGCGGGCGGCGTCGACCAGGCCCGCGGTCTCGAGGATCTGGAGTTGCTTGACCACCGCCTGGCGCGAGACCGGGACCCGCCCGGCGAGCGTGGTGGCGCTGGCCCTCCCCAGTTCGGCGAGCGTGCCGAGGATGAGCCGGCGGGTCGGGTCGGCCAGCGCCGCGAGCACCGCGCCGACGGCGGAATCGGCGGGGTCAGGCACTCTCGACGTCCCGTTTGGCGATGTCGAGCTGCTGCCGCCAGCCGTCGGTGTTGCCCTCGAACGCCTCGCGGCGCTGTGCCGGGGTCCCGTCCAGGGCGCCGAACCCGCTCTCGACGACGCGCAGGACGGTGCCGCCGCCCACCTCGGTGAGGAAGAACTCGACGAGGGTGGCGGCGCCGTCACGGGGCGGCTCGTCGATCACCGCCGAGCAGCGGTACGCGAGGTATCGGGGCTCATCGGACGCCACCCGGTACATCGGGAACTTCCCGTACCGCGGGTCGTGGACGACGATCAGGTCGCCGTCGGTGGTCACGGTGTGCCCGGAACGGTCGCCGTCGCCGATCCACCAGCCGGGCCGGGCGACGAGCTGCCACACCCGAGCGGCGGGCGCCTCGATGCGGATCTCCCGTTCGATGCGGTCCTGCGTGTCCATGGGAACCTCCTCGTCCGATGACATGCAACTTCATGGTTGCACCTACCCGGACGATGTGCAACCGGACGGTAGCACCTACCGGTGGTTCAGCCGGCGACGGCCGCCGCCATCGCCTCCCGCGGGGCCAGCCGGCCGGTGAACTGCTCGACCTGGCCGAACGCCTGGTGCAGCAGCATCTGCAGGCCACCCACGACGACCGAGCCGTGCGCCGCGGCGGCCTCGGCGAGCGGCGTGGGCCACGGGTCGTAGATCGCGTCGAGGACGAACGGCGCGCGGCCGAGCTGCTGCGCGTAGGGCGCGGCCGCCGCCGCCGGCACGGTGCTCACCAGCGCGCCCGCGGACGCGCACACCTCCCCGAGTTCCGGGGCGTCGAACGGCAGCCAGCGCGGCTTCATGCCCACCGCCTCGGCACAGTCGAAGGTCTCGGCGGCCCGGAGCTCGCTGCGGGCGACGACGGTCACCGACGTGACCCCGAGCTCGGCGAGCCCCACGAGGGCCGGGCGCGCCGTCCCCCCGGCCCCGACCACCACCGCCGAGGCGCCGGTCAGATCCCCGACGCCGGCGGCGCGCAGCGCGCCGGTGACGCCGTCGACGTCGGTACAGTCGGCCCGCCAGCCGTCCGCGGTCCGCACCAGGGTGTTCGCCGAGCCGATCAGCACCGCCCGGTCGGTACGCTCGGTGGCGAACTCGAGCGCCGCGAACTTGCCGGGCATCGTCACCGACACCCCGACCCACTCGGGGCCGAGCCCGGCCACCAGCGCCGGCAGCTGCTCGCCGGTGCATTCGATGCGCTCGTACGTCCAGTCCGTCAGCCCCAGCGCCCGGTAGGCCGCCAGGTGCAACAGCGGGGACTTCGAATGCGCGATGGGGCTGCCGAGGACCGCGGCCTTGCGGCCGCCGGTCACGATGTCATCTGCCACTGTCGAGGATTCCGCTTTCCAGAGCCTGCTGCGTATTCGTCAGGTGTTCGTCGTAGCTGTTGGTGAACAGGGTCGTGCCCTGGGCGTCGATGGTCACGAAGTACGTCCAGTCTCCCGCCTCCGGGTTCTCTACGGCCTGCAGCGCCTCGATGCTCGGCGACGAGATCGGCGTGGCGGGCAGTCCGGGGCTCGCGTACGTGTTCCAGGGGGTGACCTGCGCCCGGTCGGCGTCGGTGGTCGCCAGCTCGGTTTCGTCGAGGGCATAGTTGACCGTCGAGTCGAACTGCAGCGGCTGCCCGATCTTCAGGCGGTTGAGGATCACCCGGGCGACCTTCGCGAAGTCGTCCGGCAGCGCCTCGCGTTCCACGAGGGACGCTGCGACGAGCATCTCGTACGGGGTCAGCCCGACCTTCGCCGCGGCCTGGGTGATGCCGGTCTCGTCGTAGCGCTGCGCGCTGGTGGAGACGAGGTACCGCAGGATCTCGGCGGCCCCGGCACTGGGGTCGAAGTCCCAGCGACCCGCCGCGATGAGCCCCTCGAGCTGACGGTTGCGGTCGGGCACGTTCGCGACCGCGCCCCGCGCCCATTCCGGCACGCCGAGCGCGGCGAGGTCGGTGCTCGCGCCGGCGGCGTCGAGCTCCTCGTACGTCAGGCAGGTGCGCTGCCCGTCGCGGTCGAGGCAGCTGGCCTCCGCGATGAGGGTGTAGATGCCCTTGCGCACCGCGCCGGTGTTGACGTCACGGATGTCGTGCAACTGCCGGCCCTCGGAGATCACCACCGCCCCCACCCGGTTCGCGGGGTCGACCAGGGCGGCGACGGCCTCGCGGGCGGGAAGCCGGCTGGCGATCGAGTAGAAGCCCGGCTGCAGCGAGTTCATGCCGGGGTCCTGGACGGCGGCGTTGTAGAAGGCATCGGAGCTGGCGACGATGTCCGCCTCCTTGAAGACGGCGCCGATCTGCTCGGCGGTGTCGCCCGGGTGCACCTGCACCACGACGGCGGGACCGCCCGCACCGGTGTAGTCGGGCGGCAGGTCCGGGCCGGTGAATTTCTGGTAGGCGAAGAATCCGCCGCCGAGGAGCAGGACCAGCACGGCCGCGACGGCGAGGATCCCGACGATCCGGCCGCGGGTGCGGCGGGCCCGGGCCGAGCGGGCGTGGGCCCGGCGGGCCGGGGACACCCCGACGGTTTCGGGGGCGGCGCGGTCGGCGGAGTCGGTCCAGTCCCGCCCTGCGGCCGGCGTCTCGGCGTATCCGCGGGGGTCGTCGTCCACCGCGGCGTAGCCGAACTGGTCGTAGCCCGCCTCGTCGTAGGCCGGCCGCTGCTCGTAGTCGTCGTACCGGTAGGCCCCCGGCTCGGGGTCGTACCCGTCGTGGTCGCGGGGGTCGTAGTCCCGGGGCTCGTAGCCCTGCGTCTCGTAGCCCTGTGTCTCGTAGCCCTGCGTCTCGTGGGCCCGGGCCTCGAAGGTGTCGTGGCCCGGCCCGTCGGTGGGAGTCCGGCCGTGGGGATCGAGGTCCTGCCGGTCGTGGCGGGGGTCGGGCTGCGACGGGGCGCCGGGGGCGTAGTCGTCGAGCCGGTAGACGTGCTCGGTGGTCGGCGCGTCGTCGAAGGGATGTCCGGCGGCCGGATGCGGTGGGTGCTCGTATCGGTAACCGTCCCCGGCCGGGGCCGGCGGCTCCGGGACGTCGGGCCCCGGAGAACCGTGCCGCGGCCGGTACCACTCGTCCTGCTGCGCGGGTCCGAAGCCGGAGCGCCCCCCGGGGAAGTCGTGGTCCGCCCCGGTGGACTCGTCGTCCGGCCGCCCGTGCCGGCTCACTGCCCGCTCCCCGGCTTGCCGTCCTCGGCCACGTTCACAACTGCACTCCGCTCGTCCAACCAACCCTGCAAGATGGCGACGGCGGCGGCCTGGTCGATCACCGGCCGCGCACCGCGCGCGCTGACTCCGCTCTCGCGGAGCGCCCGCGCCGCAGTGACCGTCGTGAATCGTTCGTCGGCCATCCGCACAGGGATCCCGGTCAGGCGCCGGCGCAGCCGTCCCGCGAAATCACGGGCCAGTTTCGCGGCCTTGCCGGGCTCCCCGCGCAGGGTCTGCGGCAGTCCGACGATAACCTCCACGGCCTCGTACTCCGTGACGATGTCCACAATGCGCCGGATATCCGGCGCGTCGGACCCGCGTTCCTTCGAGCGGGGCACGGTCTCGACCGGAGTGGCCAGGATGCCGTCAGGGTCGGACGAGGCGACCCCGATTCGGACACTTCCGACATCGATGCCGATGCGGCGGCCGCGGCCGGGGTCGTCGACGCCCGGACGGTCGGGACCGGCGAAGTCGGCCACGATCAGCCGGCCAGCTCGCTCAGCCGGGCCCGGAACGCGGTCAGCGCCGCAGGGATCCCGGCCGGATCGGATCCGGATCCCTGCGCCATGTCGGGCTTGCCGCCGCCGCGGCCACCGATGGCGGGCCCGAAGCTCGACACCAGGTCGCCGGCCTTGATGCCCCTCGCCTGGGCCGCCTTGGTGGTGGCGACGACGAACGGCACCTTGCCGTCGGCGGAACCGAGCAGCAGCACCACGGCGGGCTCGCTGCCGAGCCGGCCGCGGACGTCGGAGGCGAGGCTGCGCAGGTCGTTCCCGGCCACGCCCTCGGGGGCGGTCTCGGCGACGACGAGAAGATCCCCGGTGCGCTGCGCCTTCTCGGCGAAGGTGCCGGCCGAGGCGAGCACCGCGGCGGCGCGGGTGCGTTCGAGCTCCTTCTCGGCCACCTTCAGCCGCTCGATCAGGGATTCGACCCGTGCGGGCACCTCCTCGGAGGGCACCTTCAGCGTCGAGGAGAGACCCGCGAGCAGCGCCCGTTCCTTGGCCAGGTGCCGGTACGAGTCCAGGCCGACGTACGCCTCGACGCGGCGCACGCCCGAACCGACGGACTGCTCGCCGAGCAGGGTGACGGTGCCGACGTGGGAGGAGTGCTCGACGTGGGTGCCGCCGCACAGCTCCATCGAGAACGGGCCGCCGATCTCCACGACGCGGACCTCGTCGCCGTAGTTCTCGCCGAAGAGCGCCATCGCGCCCATCTTCTTGGCCTTGTCCAGGTCCGTGACGAAGGTGTTCACCGGGTAGTTCGCGGCGACGGCCTCGTTGGTGACGGCCTCGATGTCGGTCTTCTGCTGCTCGCTGAGCGCGCCGGGCCAGGAGAAGTCGAACCGCAGGTAGCCCGGCTTGTTCAGCGAGCCGGCCTGCACGGCGTTGGGGCCGAGGACCTCACGCAGCGCGGCGTGGACCAGGTGGGTACCCGAGTGGCCCTGGGTGGCGCCCTTGCGCCAGGACGGGTCGACCTGCACGAGCACGGCATCGCCCTCGGTGACCTGTCCCTCGAGCACGGTCACCTTGTGCACCCACAGCTGCTTGGCGATCTTCTGGACGTCGTTGACCTTGATGCGCAGGCCGCCGGCGGTGATGGTGCCGACGTCGGCGATCTGGCCGCCGGACTCGGCGTAGAGGGGGCTGCGGTCGAGGATCAGCTCGACGTCCTGGCCGGCCTGCGCCGCGTGCAGCCGCTCGCCGCCGGTGATGACGGCCAGCACCGTCGCCTCGGTCACCAGCTCGGTGAAGCCGGTGAACTCCGTGGGGCCGCGGTCGAGCAGCTCCTTGTAGACGGTCAGGTCGGCGTGGGCGTGCTTGCGGGCGCGGGCGTCGTCCTTCGCGCGCTGGCGCTGCTCGGCCATGAGGGAACGGAACCCGTCCTCGTCGACGGTCAGGCCCGCCTCGGAGGCCATCTCCAGCGTCAGATCGATGGGGAACCCGTAGGTGTCGTGCAAGGTGAAGGCCTCGGTGCCGCCGAGGACGGACCTGCCCTGCGCCTTCGCGGTCTCGACCGCACCCTCGAACAGCTTGCTGCCGGTGCCCAGGGTCTTGAGGAACGCGGTCTCCTCGCCGACGGCGACGGTCTCGATGCGCGAGTAGTCCGTGGCCAGTTCCGGGTAGGACGGGCTCATGGTGTCGCGCACGACGGCCATGAACTCGGCCATCGTCGGCGTGTCGGCGCCGAGCAGCCGGGCCGAGCGCACGATCCGGCGCAGCAGGCGGCGCAGCACGTAGCCACGACCGTCGTTGCCGGGGTTGACGCCGTCGACGATGAGCATCGCGGCGGTGCGGGCGTGGTCGGCGATGACGCGGAACCGCACGTCGGAGGCGTGGTCGGCGCCGTAGACGCTGCCGGTCAGCTCGGCGGCCTTGTCGATGACCGGGCGCAGCAGGTCGGTCTCGTAGACGTTCTCGACGCCCTGGAGCAGGAACGCGACGCGCTCGACGCCCATGCCGGTGTCGATGTTCTTCTTCGGCAGCGGCCCGAGGATCGGGTAGCCCTCCTTGGCGCCGCCCTCACCGCGCTCGTTCTGCATGAACACGAGATTCCAGATCTCGATGTAGCGGTCCTCGTCGGCCTCCGGGCCGCCCGGGGCGCCGTACTCGGGGCCGCGGTCGTAGAAGATCTCCGAGCAGGGGCCACACGGGCCGGGGATGCCCATGGACCAGTAGTTGTCCTTCATGCCGCGACGCTGGATGCGCTCGGCGGGGACACCGATCTTGTCGTGCCAGATCGAGTACGCCTCGTCGTCGTCCAGATACACCGTCGCCCAGAGCTTCTCGGGATCGATGCCGTAGCCGCCGTCCTCGACGGGGCTGGTCAGCAGCGACCACGCATGGCCTATCGCCTCTTCCTTGAAGTAGTCGCCGAACGAGAAGTTGCCCGCCATCTGGAAGAACGTGTTGTGCCGGGTGGTGATGCCCACCTCCTCGATGTCGAGGGTGCGCACGCACTTCTGCACCGATGTCGCGGTGCTGAACGGCGGGGTCTGCTGGCCGAGGAAGTAGGGCACGAACGGGACCATGCCGGCGTTGACGAACAGCAGGTTCGGGTCGGCGAGGATCAGCGACGCGCTGGGCACCTCGGTGTGGCCGGCCTTCACGAAATGGTCGAGAAAGCGCCTGCGGATCTCGTGGGTCTGCACGTCGATGGTCCTCTTTGTCTGACGGTGTGGGCTGCCGAACCCGCGCGGGCACGGCGAATCGGCCATCGTTCAGCTTATCGCGCGGGCGACGGTGGCCGTTCTCGCCACCCGCGCCGCTCCGTCCCCCGCCGGGGGGCGAGCGAATGTATCGTTCACCTCCGTAGTCCGACGGCATGGTTCATTCGCTCGGCGCCTGCCGCGCGACCTGCGGCGCACGCGGTGCCCTACCGTTCGCCGCGCACGATCCGGCGCAGCTTGGGCACCCGCTGCGCCAGCTCGCGCTCGGCGCCGTGGCCGGTCGGGGTGTAGTAGTCGACGCCGACGAGTTCGTCCGGCGCGTACTGCTGCGCCAGCACGCCGTCGGGGTGGTCGTGCGGGTAGCGGTAGCCGACGGCGTTACCGAGCTTCTGTGCGCCGGCGTAGTGACCGTCGCGCAGATGCGCCGGCACCGACCCGGACCGGCCGGCCTTGACGTCGGCGATCGCGGCGCCGAGCGCGGCGGTCACCGCACCCGACTTGGGCGCGGTCGCGATGTGGATGGTGGCCTGCGCCAGGGCGAGCTGCGCCTCGGGCATGCCGACGAGCTGCACGACCTGCGCGGCCGCCGTCGCGGTCTGCAGCGCGGTGGGATCGGCCATACCGACCTCCTCGCTGGCCTGGATCATCAGCCGCCGCGCGATGAACCGCGGGTCCTCCCCCGCGACGATCATCCGCGCGAGATAGTGCAGCGCCGCGTCGACGTCGGAGCCGCGCAGCGACTTGATGAACGCGCTCGCGACGTCGTAGTGCTGGTCGCCGTCGCGGTCGTAGCGCACCGCGGCCTTGTCGATGCTCGACTCGACGGTCGGCAGGTCGATCGTCGCGCCCGTACCGCCGCGGTCGAGCGCGGTCTCGGCCGCCGCCTCGAGCGCGGTCAGCGCGCGACGTGCGTCTCCGCCCGCGAGGCGCACCAGGTGGTCGAGCGCGTCGTCGGTGATCTCCACACCGCCGCCGAGACCGCGTTCGTCGGTGCGGGCCCGCTCGAGCAGGGCCCGGACGTCGTCCGGGCCCAGCGGCTGCAGCTGCAGCACCAGCGAGCGGGACAGCAGCGGGGCGACGACGGAGAACGACGGATTCTCGGTGGTGGCCGCCACGAGCAGCACGATCCGGTTCTCCACCGCGGCGAGCAGCGCGTCCTGCTGGGTCTTGGAGAAGCGGTGCACCTCGTCGATGAAGAGCACGGTCTGTTCACCGGCGCCCAGGCGGCGACGGGCCAGGTCGATCACGGCCCGCACGTCCTTGACGCCGGCCGACAGCGCGGACAGCGCCTCGAAGCGGCGGCCGGTGGCACCGGAGATGAGGGAGGCCAGGGTGGTCTTGCCGGTCCCCGGCGGGCCGTAGAGCACGACGGACGCGGCGCCGGAGCCCTCGACGAGGCGGCGCAGCGGCGCACCGGGGGCGAGCAGGTGCTGCTGGCCGACGACTTCGCTCAGGTCGGCCGGGCGCATCCGCGCGGCGAGCGGCGCGTTCGGTCCGGCACCGCGGGACGGGCGCGACGCCGGTGGTACGGGTGCGGGGTCGGGCTCGGTCGGGCGGGGGGTCTCGAACAGGGCGTCCGGTCCGGCTGGTTCCTCCGCTCCGAAGAAGGTGCTCACCCCACGACGCTACCGTCCCGGCCCGACGGCGGGTCGGGCCGACGGCGCGTGAACCGGCCGTGAACGTTCGGGACATTCCGTCGCGGTACTTGCTCATCGCGGGGGACGCTGGTCTGATCGTCCGGTGCCTCCCACCGAAACCCGTGTCGTGTCGCGACGGACCGCGCTGCGCGCGGGCGGCGTCGCCCTCGGCGCCGCGGCCCTGGCGGCCGTCTCCGTCTCCCCCGCCGCGGCGGAGAGCGTCGTGTTCGCGCACGGCGTGGCCTCCGGCGATCCCCTACCCGACCGGGTGATCCTGTGGACCCGCATCACGCCCGCCCCGGACGCCGTGCCCGGTTCCGGCCTCGGCGCCCCGACGACGGTCCGCTGGGAGATCGCCACCGACGGCGACCTCCGCGACGTGGTGGCCTCGGGGTCCGTGACGACGTCCCCCGCGTCCGACCACACGGTCAAGGTCGATGCGACGGGCCTCGAGCCGGACACCGCCTACTTCTACCGCTTCACCGCCGGCGACGCGGCCTCCCCGGTCGGCCGCACCCGCACCGCGCCCGGGCCGGGGGCCGAGCTGAACCGGCTACGGTTCGCGGTGGTGTCGTGCTCGAACTGGGAGGCCGGGTTCTTCGGCGTCTACCGGCACCTGGCGGCGCGCCCGGACCTCGACGCCGTCGTGCACCTCGGCGACTACCTGTACGAGTACGGCACGGGCGAATACGCCTCCGGCGGCAACCGGGTGGTGCGCCCGCACGACCCGCGGCACGAAATCGTCACCCTCGCCGACTACCGGATCCGGCACGGCCAGTACAAGAGCGATCCCGATCTGCAGCGGCTGCACGCGCTGCTGCCGTGGATCGTGGTGTGGGACGACCACGAGAGCGCCAACGACGCGTGGTCCGGCGGCGCCCAGAACCACGACCCCGCCGTCGAGGGAGCCTGGGCGGAGCGACGGGCCGCGGCCCTGCAGGCCTACCTGGAGTGGCAGCCCCTCCGGCCGGGCGGCACCGCCGACGCGCCCCGGCTGTACCGGCGGCTGCAGTTCGGGGACCTGGCCGAGCTGTCGATGCTGGATCTGCGCAGCTATCGCACCGAGCAGGTGCACGGGCGCCGCATCGACGACCCGGCGCGCACCATCACCGGCGCGGAGCAGATGGCGTGGCTGACCGCGGGCGTGACGAGTTCGGGCACGCGATGGCAGCTCATCGGGAACCCGGTGATGATCACCCCGGTGCTGCTGCCGCCCCTGGACGAGCGGACCACGGCGGCGCTGACCGCCGTCGCGGGGCTCCCCGCGGCGGGGGCACCGTTCAACGTCGACCAGTGGGACGGCTATCCCGCCGACCGGCGACGGCTGCTCGACGCGATTCGTGCCTCCGGCCGCGACGTGGTGTTCCTCACCGGCGACATCCACTCGTCGTGGGCCGCCGACATCCCCGTCGACGCCGCGAACTACCCCGGCGCGGGCACCGTGGCCACCGAACTGGTGGTGCCGTCGGTGACCTCGGCGAACATCGACGAGATGCTGGGCGTCGCGCCCCGCACCGTCACCCCGTCGATCGAGGCGGCGGTGCTGGCGACGAACCACCACATCCGGTACGTCGAACTGGACTCGCACGGCTTCGGTGTCCTCGACGTGACACCCGACGCGGTGCAGATGGACTGGCTGTACGTGCTCGATCCGACCGACCCGGGCACCGGCGTGCGGTACGGCACGAGCCGGCGGGTCGCCGCCGGCACGCCGCGGCTGGAGCCGGCGGCCGCGCTCGATCCGGGTGCGCACGGCCGGCAGGCCCGGCCGTGACGCCACCCGCCGGAGCGATCGATCGGCGCACGATGCTCGCCGGCACGGCCGTGCTGGCCGGCGCGGCCCTGATCGGCACGGCTCCGGCCCTGATCGGCACGGCTCCGGCCCGGGCGGCGACGCCGTCGGCGCTGCTCCCGGACGCGGACGTGCACGTCCTCGTCGTCGACGGGATGCGCCCGGACGAGCTCGCGCCGGGTCTCACGCCGCATCTGCTCGCGCTCGCCGACGCCGGCACCCGGTACACCGCGGCCCGGGCGATCTCGGTGGCCGAGACGCTGCCGAACCATGCGGCGATGATGACCGGTGTGCTGCCGCACCGCTCCGGCGTGCCCGCCAACTCGATCTTCGACCCGGTGCTCGGCCGCACCCGGGACCTCGACCGGCCGACCGACCTGCGCGCCGGGACGGTGCTCGACCGGCTGCCCCGCGAGCTGGGGCTGACGACCGCGAGCGTGCTGTCCAAGCGGTACCTGCACGGCCTGTTCGGCGGCCGCGCGTCGGTGGCGTGGGATCCGGTGCCGCTGCTGCCGCTCACCGAACACGCGCCGGACCGCTTCACGGTCGACGCGCTGATCTCCGTGGTGGAGGAGCGGTCGCCGCGGTTCACGTTCACCAACCTCGGCGACGTGGACCGCGTCGGGCACCTGGACGTGCTCGGCGCGTCGCTGCGGCTCGCGCGTACCGCGGCGCTGCGCTCGGCGGACGAGCAGGTGGCCCGGTTCGTGGAGTTCCTGCGCGCGACGGGACGGTGGGAACGGTCGGTGCTGATCGTGCTGGCCGACCACGGGATGGACTGGTCGGCGCCGGACCAGCTGATCGGCCTCGTCGACGTGCTCGGCGCCGACCCGCTGCTCGCCGGATCGGTGCGCACCGCCCAGAACGGCGGTGCGAACCTGCTGTACTGGGTCGGCGATCCGGCGGCCCGGGTGGACGCGGTGGCGCGGATGCGGGAGGTCGCCGCCGCCGTCCCGGGCGTGGCCGCACTGTACGCGGGTGCGGATCTGGGTCTCGGCGCCGCCGCGGGTGATCTGGTGGCGTTGTGCGACGCGGGGTGGCGGTTCTCCGATCCGAGCCCGTTGTCGAATCCGATTCCGGGCAATCACGGTCACGCCGCGACCGTCGAGATCCCGTTCTTCGTCGCCGGCGGGCATGCGAGTATCCGCCGCGGCCTCACCGTCGCCGACCCCGTGCGCACCCTCGACGTCGCCCCGACGGTCGCGGCGCTGTTCGGGTTGGCCGGGCCGGCGGGTGGCTGGGACGGCCGCGCGGCAACGCACGCCTTCGCCGGGTGAGCCCGATGCCTCCGCAGCCCTTCCGCCGGTCGCCGTCGCGCGTGACAATGGAAGTGCAGTAACCGTTTTCAACGGAGGAGGCAGTGATGACCACTGCACGCGACATCATGCACCGCGACGCGGTCTGCATCGGCGAACACGACACCCTCGAGACCGCGGCCCAGCGGATGCGGGAACTGGACATCGGCGCGTTGCCGATCTGCGGCGACGACGACCGGCTCCACGGCATCATCACCGACCGCGACATCGTGCTCGAGTGCGTCGCCGCGGGCGGCGACCCGAGTTCCATGACGGCCGGTGAGCTCGCCCAGGGCAAGCCCTACGTGGTCGACGCGGACGCGGACATCGACCGGGTCCTGACGATGATGGAGGAACACCGCATCCGCAGGCTGCCGGTGGTCGAGGAGCATCGGCTGATCGGCATGATCAGCGAGGCCGACCTGGCCACGCATCTGCCCGAGTCGGAGGTGGGCCGGTTCGTCGAGGCCATCTGCGCACGTACCGCGCCGTAGGCGGGCCGGGCATACCGCGCGTGACGGCCCGGGCGTAGCGCGGTCAGTCGCCGACGCGCTGCTCGAGACGTTCGAGGACGTCTCGGGCATGCCCGGCGACGTCGTCGTGTCCGGTGTCGGCGGCGTAGTCGGCGAGCAACGACCAGCGGCTGCGCAGCGCGTCGGACCACGGCACGGACAGGTGGTGGTCCCGCACCGCCGCGATGCGGGCATGGTCCTCGGGGACGAACAGATAGGTGCTCAGCCACACCCACGCGAGCTGC
Source organism: Rhodococcus aetherivorans (assembly GCF_011058165.1). Taxonomy (GTDB): domain Bacteria; phylum Actinomycetota; class Actinomycetes; order Mycobacteriales; family Mycobacteriaceae; genus Rhodococcus; species Rhodococcus aetherivorans. The sequence goes on along the minus strand of NZ_JAALEG010000001.1, from coordinate 27,932 downwards.
GCGTCGAGCAGCCGCTCGGCGAGCACCTCGTCGAAGCCGAGCGAGGGCCACATGCCCACCACCTCGGCCCGCCACGCGTCGGCCATCGCGCGGGCCCGCTCGAGCGTGAGCGGCGCCTTGCACAGGCACGCCGGGAAGGAGGTCAGGGCGTAGGCGATGTCGAGGGTGGCGTCGCGGAAGCCGCCCCACTCGTAGTCGAGGAACTGCACGCCCTCGTCGCCGACGACGATGTTGTCCGGGCACAGGTCCGAGGGGCTGAAGGCCCGGAACCGGCCGGCGGTGAACAGCTTCGCGGCCCGCTCGGCGCGGTCGATCACGCTCTGCGGCACCTCGAGGCCGAACTCGGTGGCGAAGCGGTCGGGCACGACGCGCAGCGCGCCGGTGGCCTGCTCGACGACGGCGTCGGCGAAGTGCGCCACCTCGGCACGGCGCAGCAGGGCGGCGAAGTCCTCCTCGCGCCCGACGGTCGCGGCATGCATCCGGCCGAGGGCCTGGGCGAACGCCATGAGGGTGTTGGTGACGGTGTCGGTGTCGTCGCTGCGCAGCAGCGTGGCGATCGGGGTGGCGTCGCCGAGGTCGCTGAGCACCAGCAGCCGCGACTCGAAGTCGTAGGCCAGCAGTTCGGCGCCCGGCCGGTCGTCCTTGGCCAGGGCGGTGGCGAACTGGTAGGACACCGCCTCGCGCAGGAACGCGACCTCGTCGTCGGTGGCGGCGCCACGGAAGCCCACCCGCCGTTCGGCGCGCGGGGGCACCTGCTTGAGCACCAGGGTGCGCGGCAGGGAGAACGGGTTCGCCGCGACCCGCACGCGCAGAACCACCGAGCGGCCACTGCCGCCGAGATCCACCGGATCGGCCAAGGTCACGGGTGCGCCGGTGCGCCGGGTCAGCAGCTTTTCGGCCGCCTCCACCACTTCCGACATGGGCTCCGCCAATGTTGCAGTCATCGTCTGACAATCTACCCGGTTCGGGCGACGATCAGTTCGTGCACGAACCGCATCTTGACCAAAACGGGCGGGGGTAGCACGAACGGATACAGATCGGTGTGACCCATCGACCGGTTGACCATGTTCAGCGACCAGGCCAGCGGCAGCCAGCGCTCGAGGAGTTTGTCGAAGCCGGCCGGGCCGGGCTGGGGGCGGTCCAGGGCGGCGCCGGCGGGTGCGAACCCGAACCCGGCGGCGGTGTCCAGCGCGTCCCGCATGTGCAGATAGTGCGCGAACGTCTCGGCCCAGTCCTCGGCCGGATGCATCGTCGCGTACGAGGAGACGAACTCGTCCTCCCACCCGTCGGGTGCTCCCTCGGAGTAGTGCCGGTCCAGCGCCGCCTGGTAGTCCGCGTCGGGATCGCCGAACAGCGCCTCGAACCGGGCCCGCACGGCGGGGGTGGCGATCAGGACCATCTGGTAGTAGTGCCCGATCTCGTGCCGGAAGTGGCCCAGCAGGGTGCGGTACGGCTCGCCCATCTCGATCCGCAGCTGCTCACGGTGCACGTCGTCGCCCTCGGCGAGATCGAGGGAGATCACTCCCGACGCGTGTCCGGTGAGGACCTGCTCGTCGCGGCTCGACAGCAGGTCGAACGCGAGGCCGGTGTCCGGGTCGGTGTCGCGGCCGGTGAGCGGCAGGCCGAGTTCGGTGAGTTCGACGATCAGCCGGCGCTTGGCGGCCTCGGCGTCGGCGAACGCGGCCAGCGCGTCGGTGTCGTCGTCGGCCGGGCGGGTGCGGGTGAGCCGGCACGACCGGCACAGGCCGGGCTCGTCGCGGCCGACGATCCAGTTGCAGCGGGCCAGGTGCAGGTTGTCGCACAGCCGGTAGCGGCGGGCCGGCACCGCACCGGAGGCCGGACCGTCGGCGTCGTCCTCGGGCAGGATCGCGACCATCGAGACGGCGCCGAGGTCGAAGCCGATTGCGCTGCCACAGCGCAGGCAGACCGAGTTCTCGAAGGTCAGTTGCTGCCCGCACATCGGGCACGAGAAGTCACGCATCGGCCGCTCCTGTCGGTTCGGGGTCGGTGCGGTCGCCGCCGGTGGGCGCGAGCGGAGCCACGTCGACGGACACGTCGATGGTGCTGTCCTTGGCTTCGGTGTAGATCACCCCGCGCAGCGGCGGCACGTCGGCGTAGTCGCGGCCCCACGCGACGGTGGTATACCGCTCGTCCACGAACTGGTCGTTGGTCGGGTCGAAGGCGAGCCACGTGTCGCCGGGCAGCCACACCGCCGCCCAGGCGTGCGTCGCGTCGACGCCCACCATGCGTTCGCGTCCGGGGGGCGGATCGGTGGCGAGGTAGCCGGACACGTAGCGGGCGGCGAGGCCGTGCGCGCGCAGGCAGGCGAGGGCCAGGCGCGCGAAGTCCTGGCACACGCCGGAGCGCGCGACCAGGACCTCGGCGACGCGCGTGGACACCGACGTCGATCCGGAGTGGTAGGCGAAGTCGGTGAAGATGCGGTGGGTGAGTTCGGCGATCGCCTCGACCAGCGGCCGGCCCGGAGGGAAGGTGGGCGCGGCGTAGGCGAGTACCTCGGCGTCGACCTCGGGCGGGTCGAGGTCCAGAACGAAGTCGGTGGCCAGGGCGCCGGCCGTGCCGACCGGCCGCGCCGACTCCCACGGCGCGACGGCGGGACCGGCGACCAGCCGCGCCGGATCCGGCGGGGTCACCGTCACCTCGGACTCCGCGGTGACGACGAGCGTGTCGTGGGGCTCGGCGACGTGGAAGTAGACGTCGCGGTTGCCCCACAGGTCCGCCCCCACCGACGTGTCGGCCGGGGCGGGGTCGACGGTGACGCTGCTCGAGACGACCCGCTGGTTGTCGGTGTCGCGGGGCAGCAGGTAGCCGCGGCCGTACGAGGAGGTCACCACGCCGGAGTACCGGTAGGTGGTGCGATGCACGATGCGGTACCGGCGCCGGGCGGGGTCGAGCGGATCGGTCACGGCAGGGTCCTCCGCTGGGCGCCGCCCCACAGCGGCCGGGTGCCGCCGGGCAGCGACAGCGGCCCGCGCAGCAGCTGCTCGGCCAGCTGCTCGAGTCCGGTGTGGACGGCCGCGAGGAGATCGGCGAGCTCGCGGCGGACGCCGTCGGTGGCGGTCTCGAGGTCGACCGGGTCCACCCGGCGCAGCCGGGTCAGCAGCTCGTCGGCGAGGCGTTCGGGCCGGGTCGAGCCGGAGGCGTCGGGCAGCGCCCGCAAGTTCTCGCGCAGGCGTTCGAGCACCCACGCCAGCGAGCGGGGGTTGGTGGTGTCGAGCAGCAGCAGCTGCGCGACGGCGGCCGGGCGCACCCGGTGGTTGCGGCGGCGGTAGGTCACCGAGCTCTCCGCGGCGCCGAGCACCGTCTCCATCAGCGCCCGGTCGGTGGCGGCGTCGCGGGCGACGGTGAGGGTGGTCGCCAGCAGGGTGGTCAGCGACAGCGCCCGCTCGATCCGCTTGCCGAGGTCCATCACGTGCCAGCCCAGGTCACGGACCATCGATTCGGCCCCGAGCCCGGACAGGGCGAGCATCCCGGCGAGGACGGCGGACTGGGTGGCGCCGAGCAGGGAGCCGTCGTCGTCGGGGTCCTCGGTGAGCGCGTCGAGGGCGCGCTGGACGTCGGCGAGCACGGCCCACGTGTCGTTGGAGAGCTGGTCGCGCACGGCCCGGGCCGCCTGGTCGAGTCCGGCGAACGATTGGGCGAGCGAGCCGAGCCGTTTCGGATCGACGGTCATGGAGCGGAATTCCGCTGTGGCGGAGTGGTAGTCGTCCATGACGTCGGCACCGGTGTGCTGCGCCGCGATCGCCGGTCCGGGGGCCGCGGCGGTGAGCGCCGACAGCAGCACGGGCAGGCACTCGCTGCCCGGCAGCCAGGGCCGGAAGCGGTAGTCCTGGTAGCGCTCGCGGACCGCGACGAGCAGGCGGGCGGTGTCCTCGGCACGCTCGCCGTAGCGGCCCAGCCAGAACAGGTCGTTGAGCACCCGAGGCGAGGCGACGACGTCGACGGGGGGCACGGCGAAGGTGGACACCTCGTCCCCGGCCGAAACGCCTGTCGCGCCGGTGGTGGCCGTGGGCGCGGCGGTGCGCACCCACACGTCCTTGGCGACGACGCGCATCGGCGGCCGCGTGCGCGGCGTCGCGCCCGGGACGACGATCTCGCCGAGCCCACCGGGCATGGGGGTGAATCCGACCCGCTGGGCGACGGTGAACAGTCGGACGCCGACCGGCGCGGCACCGAGCCCGCCGGAGATTCCGGACAGCGACGGGACGTACGAGTGGTCGGGAATCTCCTGGCCGACCCACCGCCCCGGCTGCGCTCGCACCTGGGCGAGCAGACCCTCGCGCTGCTGCGCGTCGAGGCTGCCGACCATCACCGACCGGGCGGTGACCGCCGACCGCAGCACCAGCTGCTCGAACCTCTCCGTCAGCGCCGCCACCCCGGCCGGGGTGCCGCCCCAGTATGCGGGGACCGGCTCGAGCAGCAGGTCCTCGTCCAGCAGCGCCCGGCACAGCGACGGCAGGAACTCCGCCAGGGCCGGATTCTCGAGCACCCCGCTGCCGAGGGTGTTGACGACGGTGACGGCGCCGCGCCGCACCACCTCCACGAGCCCGACCACGCCGAGCCGCGAGTCCGGCCGCAGGTCGAGCGGGTCCGCGTAGGCGGCATCGACGCGGCGTAGCACGACGTCGACGCGGGTGAGCGAGCCGAGCGAGCGCATCCACAACCGGCCCTCGCGCACCACCAGGTCGGCGGCCTCGACCAGCGGGAACCCGAGGACGCCCGCGATGTGGGCCTGATCGAAGGCGGTCTCCGAGTGTGCGCCCGGGCCGAGGACGACCACCACCGGGTCCTCCGCGCCGGCGGGTGCGGCCTCGCGCAGCGCGAGGCGCATCGCCTCGACGAACGGCGACAGCGGCCGTGGGTTCGTCGCCTGGTACAGGTCGGGCATGGCGCGTGCCGTCACCCGCCGGTCGGCGAGGGCGTACCCGGCGCCGGACGGGGCCTGGGTGTGGTCCCGCACCACCCGGAACCGGCCGTCGCGGGCACGGGCGACGTCGATTGCGTGGACGAACAGCTGATGCGGCCCGGGGAGCGAGAGCCCGTGCGCGGCCCGCACGTAGCCGCGATGGCCGAACACCAGTTGCGGGGGCAGCAGTCCCTCCCGGAGCGTGCGCATCGGCCCGTACAGGTCGGCGAGCAGCGTGTCGAGCAGCCGTGAGCGCTGCAGCAGACCCTGCTCGAGGGTGCTCCAATCGTCGGCGGAGAGGACGAACGGCACCCCGTCGAGTTCCCACCGGTGCGGCGCGGCCGGACCGGTCTCCTCGGTGCGGGCGTCGACGGGGGTGTATGTGATGCCGTGGTTGTCGACGAGCCGGCGCACCCGCTGCCGGTAGCGGGCCAGCGCCTGGGGGCCACGTGCCTGCAACCCCTCCGCCAGTTCGGCCCAGTGCTCGCGGACGTCGCCCGCTGGGTCGAAGAGTTCGTCGAATTCCGGTCCGCGGTGGGCGTACCGCGCCCGCAGCGACTGTGTGGCGACCATGTCGGTCATGCCGTTGCCGCCCTCTCCGTCCGTCCGGCGCCTGCTGTCACTGTGCCAGGCCGTGCCCCGCCGTGCGCCCCCCGCCGTGCGCGCTGCCCTCTGACACCGCGGCGGCGCCGGACCGTGACACCGCGGCGGCGCCGGACCGTGACACCGCGGCGGCGCCGGACCGTGACACCGCGGCGGCGCCGGACCGTGGGCAGGCGCCGCCGACGAGGTCCTGTCGGTGCCCTACTTCTCGGCCTTCTTCGGCTCCGGCTTGAAGTCGATCCCGGACTCCTTGCGCTGCTCGGGGGTGATCGGCGCCGGAGCGTCGGTCAGCGGGTCGACACCGCCGCCGGACTTCGGGAACGCGATGACCTCGCGGATCGAGTCCGCGCCGGCGAGCAGGGCGGTGATGCGGTCCCACCCGAAGGCGATGCCGCCGTGCGGCGGCGCGCCGTACTTGAATGCCTCGAGCAGGAAGCCGAACTTCTCGTTCGCCTCCTCCTCGGAGATGCCCATCACCTTGAACACGCGCTGCTGGATGTCGGTGCGGTGGATTCGGATCGAGCCGCCGCCGATCTCGTGACCGTTGCACACGATGTCGTAGGCGTAGGCGAGGGCCGACCCGGGATCGGTGTCGAACGTGTCGAGGTGCTCGGGCATCGGCGAGGTGAAGGCGTGGTGCACCGCCGTCCATGCGGAGCTGCCGAGCGCGACGTCGCCGGAGGCGGTGGCGTCGGCGGCCGGCTCGAACAGCGGGGCGTCGACGACCCACACGAACTTCCAGTCGTCGGGATCGATGAGATCGAGCTTGCGGGCGATCTCGCCGCGAGCGGCACCGAGCAGCGCGCGCATGGGCTTGGTGGCGCCGGCGGCGAAGAAGATGCAGTCCCCGGGCTGGGCGCCGACGTGCTTGGCCAGGCCCTCGCGCTCGGCGTCGGTGAGGTTCTTCGCGACCGGTCCGGACAGCTCCCCGTCCTCGCCGACCAGCACGTACGCCAAGCCCTTCGCGCCGCGCTGCTTGGCCCACTCCTGCCAGGCGTCGAGCTGGCGCCGCGGCTGGCTCGCGCCGCCGGGCATGACGACCGCGCCGACGTACTCGGCCTGGAACACCCGGAAGGTGGTGTCCTTGAAGAACTCCCGGCACTCGACGAGCTCGAGGCCGAAACGCAGGTCGGGCTTGTCGGAGCCGTAGCGGCGCATCGCGTCGGCGTAGGTCATGCGCGGGATCGGGGTGGTCAGCTCGTGCCCGACCAGGCGCCACAGCGCGTGCAGGATCTCCTCGGCGAGCAGGATCACGTCGTCCTGGCACACGAACGCCATCTCGATGTCGAGCTGGGTGAACTCCGGCTGCCGGTCGGCGCGGAAGTCCTCGTCGCGGTAGCAGCGGGCGATCTGGTAGTACCGCTCGATGCCGCCGGCCATCAGCAACTGCTTGAACAGCTGCGGCGACTGCGGCAGTGCGTAGAAGCTGCCGGGCTGCAGCCGCGCCGGCACCACGAAGTCGCGGGCGCCCTCCGGGGTGGAGCGGGTCAGCGTCGGGGTCTCGACCTCCACGAAGCTGTGGTGGGCGAGCACGCCGCGGGCGGCGGCGTTGACCTTGCTGCGCAGCCGGATCGCCTTGCCCGGGCCCTCGCGGCGCAGGTCCAGGTAGCGGTACTTCAGGCGGGCTTCCTCGCCGACCTGGTCGTCGAGCTGGAACGGCAGCGGCGCGGCCTCGTTGAGAACCTCGAGCGTCGAGGCGTTGACCTCGACGGCGCCGGTGGGGATGTCGAAGTTCTGGTTGCCCTCCGGTCGGACCTCGACCACTCCGACGACCTTGATGCAGTACTCGGCGCGCAGACGGTGTGCCTGCTCGAGGACGGCGCCCTCGCGGAAGACGACCTGCGACACACCCGACGCGTCGCGCAGGTCGATGAAGATCACCCCGCCGTGGTCGCGGCGCCGGGCCACCCAGCCGGTGAGGGTGACGGTCTGCTCGGCGTGCTCGGCTCGCAACGAGCCGGCGAGATGGGTGCGCAGCACGGAATTCCTTTCGAAACAACCTAACGAGGGACGTCGTCGTTGCAATCCTACGAAAGACACACATCCGCCGAGGACACCCGTACCCGATCGGCCGTGCCAAGCTGAACCGATCGGTCCCCCTGCGACGAGGAAGTGAAGGCGGCGATGACGTTCAACGAGGGCGCTCGGATGGAGGGCGGCCGCATCCAGGTCGGCGGCGGAGGCGGACCGGGCGGGAAGATCGCGATCGGCGGTGGCGCCGGCGGCCTGCTGGTGCTGATCCTGGCACTGCTGCTCGGAGGTGATCCCGGCTCGCTCCTCGGCAGCGGCGCCCCGGAGCAGTCCGGGCAGTACGGCTCGGGCACCCTGGAGGGCTGTGAGACCGGGGCGGACGCCAACGCGAGCGTCGACTGCCGCGTCCAGTTCACCGTCGGCAGCCTCGACGCGGTGTGGGAACAGCAGCTCGGGCCGCAGACCGGCGTCGAGTACGTCCGGCCCGCGGTCGTGCTGTTCTCCGGTGCGGTCGCGACGGGCTGCGGCAACGCCACGAGCGACGTCGGACCGTTCTACTGCCCGGCCGACCGGACCGCGTACTTCGACACCAGCTTCTTCCAGGACCTGGTCACCCGGTTCGGCGCCAACGCCGGCCCGCTCGCGCAGGAGTACGTCGTCGCGCACGAGGTGGGTCACCACCTGCAGAACCAGCTCGGGGACCTCGGCCGCGCGCAGGCCGATCCGCGCGGTGCCGACTCCGGGGCCGTCCGCACCGAGCTGCAGGCCGACTGCTATGCCGGGGCGTGGGCGTACCACGCCGACAAGCAGCCGGATCCGAACACCGGGGAGCCGTTCCTGCAGCCCCTCACCCAGCAGGACATCCGCGACGCGCTGTCGGCGGCGTCCGCCGTCGGCGACGACCGGATCCAGGCTTCCGCCGGCGGGCGGGTGAACCCCGAGGGCTGGACGCACGGGTCGTCCGACCAGCGGCAGAAGTGGTTCCTCGCCGGGTACACCACCGGGCAGATCGCGGCGTGCGACACGTACACGGCGCGAGATCTGGACAACCCGCCGGCGCTGCGCTGACCCCGCCGCCCACCACGGGGAATCCACTCCCGAAACGCGGTGCGCGTGCCATGCTCGAGGGGTCCGCACCGGTACGAGGTGACCTGCCGTGGAATGGTACGACGCCGACGGGTATTCGCTGGGACGGCTGCTGTGCACGCGCGCGCTGGCCCTGGTGTACCTCGTCGCGTTCCTGGTGGCGCTCAACCAGTTCCGGGCGCTGCTCGGGAGCACCGGCCTGACGCCGATCCCCCGCTTCCTGAAGGCGACGTCGTTCGGCCGGGCCCCGAGCGTGTTCCACCTGCGCTACTCGGACCGTCTCTTCGCGGCGGTCGCCGGTCTCGGCGCGGTCCTGGCCGCCGCCACCGCGCTCGGGGTGACGGACCGGCTGCCGCTGATCGCGTCGATGCTCGTCTGGTTCCTGCTGTGGCTGCTGTACCTGTCGATCGTCAACGTCGGACAGGTCTGGTACTCGTTCGGCTGGGAATCGTTGCTGCTCGAAACCGGCTTCCTGGCGATCTTCCTCGGCAACGCGGACACCGCCCCGCCACTGCTCGTCCTGATCCTGCTGCGCTGGCTGCTGTTCCGGCTCGAGTTCGGGGCGGGCCTGATCAAGATGCGCGGCGACCGGTGCTGGCGGGATCTGACGTGCCTGTACTACCACCACGAGACCCAGCCGATGCCGGGCCCGCTGAGCTGGTACTTCCACCACCTGCCCAGGCCCCTGCACCGGGTCGAGGTGGCCGGGAACCACGTCACCCAGCTCGTGGTGCCCTTCTTCCTGTTCGCGCCGCAGCCGATCGCGGGGATCGCGGCGTCGATCATGATCGTCACCCAGTTGTGGCTGGTGGTCAGCGGCAACTTCTCCTGGCTGAACTGGCTGGCGATCGTGCTGGGCCTGTCGGTGATCCCGGACAGCTGGTGGGAGCGTCTGCTGCCGCTCGAACCCGGTCCGGGGTACGGGACGACGCAGACGGTGTTCGTGGCGGTGGTCGTGGCGCTGACCGGGACGGTCGCGGTGCTCAGCTACCTGCCGGTGCGGAACATGCTCTCCCACCGGCAGGCGATGAACGCCTCGTTCAACCGGTGGCACTTCGTCAACACCTACGGCGCGTTCGGCAGCATCACCCGGCACCGGCACGAGGTGATCGTCGAGGGCACCTCCGATCGGGAGGTGGGCCCCGGCACCGTGTGGCGCGAGTACGAGTTCAAGGGCAAGCCCGGCGACGTGCGCCGCCGGCCCCGCCAGTACGCGCCGTATCACCTGCGGCTGGACTGGCTGATGTGGTTCGCCGCGCTGTCCCCCGACTACGCGCGCTCCTGGTTCGGGCGACTGCTCGAAAAGCTGCTGACCAACGACGAGCACGTGACGGCACTGCTGCGGCGTAACCCGTTCCCCGACGCGCCGCCCCGCTGGGTGCGGGCGCGGTACTTCAGCTACCGGTACACCACGTGGCGCGAGCGCCGCGAGACCGGCGCGTGGTGGGTGCGCGAGTACATCACCGACTACATGCGGCCGGTGGCCCTGGCCGAACGCGACGCCGAATGAGGTCCCCGGAGCCGGCGGCGCTTTCGAAAATTCAATCTCGCGTTATCTCACCTTTATCGAACATCAACGTCGGGTAAAGAATGAGATCGACCGGGCGACCGGTATCCGGGACCCGGACAGGAAAAGGGGGCCTGCGTCCTCAACCCGCAGGCCCCCTCTATTTCCCCCGGATCAGCTGAGGTTCATATCCTCGGCGGAACCGGAGAAGAAGTCGAACGCGCCGAAGAGGTCGGCGATTGCTCCGAAGAAGTCGGCCAACGTTCCAAAGTCCATGCTGGAGCTCCATTTCTGATCTTGTACATACCGTACCGGTGCCGTGCACCGAACCCACCAAACGCGCCGGGTCCCGCAATTCGAGCGCGGACCCGGCTGCCGCACGCGGTAGGGGAAATCGGGTTCGCGAAATTCTCAGCACTCCGCGCATGCAATTCGCTGGCGCGCACGGTCGGCGCGATCGCGCCTGAAGGGCCGGGTCAGCGACGCGGCGGGCCGCCGACCGCCGCGACGCCCAGCTCCGCGAGGCCGTCGACGATCCCCCCGGCGAACTCGTCGACGTCCGGGGCGAGATCGGCATCGGCGACGACGTCGACGTTCAGCCGGCCCGCGTAGGACAGCACGCCGACGGCGACACCGACGTTGCCCTGCACCACGCCGACCTGGAACAGCTCGCGCACGCGGGCACCCGCGAAGTACAGCGGCACGGGCGGGCCGACCAGATTGCTGACGAACAGATTGACCAGCCGTTGGCGCCGCATCACCCGCACCGTCCACCGCTGGAGCAGCCGTCCCCCGGGCTGCAGCGGCGGCTCCCGCTTGAGCCGCGCGGTCTCGCGGGCGACGGCCGCGACCCGGGCGGCCACCGACCCGGGCCCCACCGGCAGGGGCACGAGCAGGATCCCGACCCGGTTCCCCGGGCTCCGGTCGTCGGCGGTGCGCAGCGACGCCGCCACCGACGCCTTCAGGATCAGGTCCGGGTCGAGTTCGCCGCGCGCCGCGAGGAGCCGCCGCGCGCCGGCGGCCACGGCGGCGAGCACGACGTCGTTGACCGTCGCACCGTGCGCGTGTGCGACGCGCCTGACCTCGGCGAGGTCGCAGCGCACCAGGCTCAGCCGGCGGTGCGGCCCGACGGGACCGTCGAACGACACCCGCGGGGCCCGGCCCTGCCGGGCGAGCGAGCGCAGCTGCCGCACCCGCAGGGCGGCACGTCGCGCCACCACCGCCGGCCGCACTGCCCGGAGCCACCGCCACGCGGCCCCGGGCCGGCGGTGCAGGTTGTCGCGGACGAGCGCACGCACGGAGGGTGGCGGAACCGGGGTGGGCACGGGACCGGGGTCCTCGTCGGGCGTGGTCGCGGCAGTGTCGAGCAGGGCGCCGAACAGTTCGAGGGCGGCGATGCCGTCGGCGACCACGTGGTGGAGCCGCAGCAGCAGCGCGATCGTCCCGTCGTCCCGGTCCGTGAGCAGCCACATCTCCCACAGCGGCCGGGACCGGTCGAGGCGTGGTTCGTCGAGTTCCGCGCAGGTGCGCAACAGGGTGGCCTCGTCGCCGGGAGCGGGCAGGGCGCGGGTCCGCACGTGGCCCGAGATGTCGAAGTGCGGGTCGTCGACCCACACGGGCGGTCCGGCACCCGGCGGCGGGCGGTGCAGCCGCTGGCGCAGTCGGGGCGCGCGGCGGGTGCGCCGCGCGACGTGCTCGCGGATCGCCGCCAGCCGGAGGCGTCCGGCCGCATCGCGCAGCGGCGCTCCGTCCAGGACGGCGAGCGCGGCCACGTGCATGGGCACCCCGCGGTCCTCGACGCGCAGGTTCCCTACGTCGAGCGGGCTCAGCCGCTCGAATCGGGGCCGGTCGTCCGTCATGGTGCCCGTCCTGCCGTCGGCAACGCCCGGGCGGCGCGGCGACGGAACGTTCAGCGCCCGCCGGGGCGTCTCGGCGGCACCTTCGTCGCCAGTACCGCGGCCTGGGTGCGGCGTTCGACCCCGAGCTTGGCCAGGAGCCGCGACACGTAATTCTTCACCGTTTTCTCGGCCAGGAACATCCGTTCGGCGATCTGACGGTTGGTCAGCCCCTCCCCGAGCAGCGCGAGCAGGGTCCGTTCCTGGTCGGTCAGGTTCGCATACGGTCCGCCGTCGTTACTGGTGTCGGCGCGCAGCTTCGCCATCAGCGTGGTCGCGGCGCGGCTGTCGAGCAGGGATTTGCCTGCCCCGACGTCCCGCACGGCCTGGATCAGCTCGGTTCCGCGGATGTCCTTGAGCGCGTAGCCGCTCGCGCCGGCGAGTATCGCGTCGAGCATCGCCTGCTCGTCGGTGAACGAGGTCAGCATCAGGCAGCGCAGTCGCGGCATCTGCGAGAGCAGTTCCCGGCACAGCTCGATGCCGTTGCCGTCGGGGAGCCGGACGTCGAGCACGGCGACGTCGGGTTCTACGGCAGGTACCCGCACGAGAGCCTCGCCGTACGACGACGCCTCCCCCGCGATCGTCAGTTCGGGATCCGTGGTGAGCAGGTCCGCGATGCCACGGCGGACGACCTCGTGGTCGTCGACGAGAAAGACCTTGACCATGCGGCAGCCTCCAATCCCCGGTCAGCACGGTACCGCACGGTGTGCCGGCTCACGGTCGGCTCGGGGACTGGATGGTCAACCGCGCTCGCCGGGCCACCACGGCAGCGTGGCACGACGCCCACTGATGTGCTCGACGTCGATGACGAGGAGGGGATCCTCCGTGCCGATGCCCCACGGCAGGCCGCCGGCGCCGTCGAATCCGCGGAGACCGTCCGTGCCGCGCGCGAGCCGGGCGCGGCCGATCGCGACCACGCTCCACCCCGACCGGGTCGGCGCCTCGAGTTGTTCGGCATGGAAGGCGAGCAGCCTGCCGTCGAAACGCTCGAACCACCCGTCATCGCCGGTGGGAACGACGATCTCGCCGTTCGGCGCCGCGAAGGTCACCGGGTGCACCGCGGGCAACGCCCCGTCGGTGTAGACCAGACGGCCGGTCGGCACCGACCGCAGCAACGCCATGCAGCGACCCGGCGCGAGCGGAGCTTCCGGACCCGTCGTCATCCTGGGCTTTCCCTCCTGCAAAGACATCTCCGCACTCCACCCTCGCCCGTCGAGGCGGCCCGCGGCAGGGTCCAAAGTCGTCACCACCGGGGCGCAAGTCACCGCGCCGGGGGTGACCCACGGATTACCCTCGGCACAATGGGAAAAACCGGGCCTTTCGAAGCGGCCCGGCACGCGGCGCACGGGACGTAATCCACCGAAGGGGTGAGCGATGGCCGCCGACGAGGAAACGTTGCTCGCGGGGACGCTCTCGCAGCTGCGACTGAGGGAGCTGCTCGCGGAGGTCCAGGACCGCATCGACCAGGTGATCGTCGCGCGCGATCAGATCGACGGTCTGCTCGAGGCCGTGCTCACGGTCGCGTCCGGGCTCGAGCTCGAGGCGACCCTCGAGCGCATCGTGCACGCCGCGATCGAGCTCGTGGACTGCCGCTACGGCGCCCTGGGCGTCCTCAACCGCCGCGGGGACGGATTGCAGAACTTCGTGTACGAGGGCATAGACGCAGACACCCGCGCGCTGATCGGCGACCTCCCCACCGGCCACGGACTGCTCGGACTGCTGATCGAACAGCCGAAACCGATCCGCCTCGACAATCTGGCCCAGCACGTGGCCTCGTCCGGCTTCCCGGCCCACCACCCGCCCATGCGGACCTTCCTGGGTGTCCCGGTCCGGGTGCACGGTGAGGCGTTCGGCAACCTCTACCTCACCGAGAAGGCCAACGGTCAGTCGTTCACCGAGGACGACGAGGTGATCGTGCAGGCCCTCGCGGCCGCGGCGGGCATCGCGGTGGACAATGCGCGCCTGTTCGAGGAGGCCCGGCTGCGGCAGCGCTGGCAGGAGGCCACGAGCGAGATCCGCGCCGAGCTGCTCGCCGACACCGACCCGGAAGAGGTGCTCGGCCTGATCGCCCGACGCGCGCTGGCCCTGTCGGAGGCGGACCACGTACAGATCGCCCAACCCGAGGATCCCGACGTGCCACCGGAGGAGGTCGCGGCCCTGATCGTCACCGCATACGCCGGTTCGGACCCGTCCGGGTTCGGGGGCAAGCGGATCCGGGTCGAAGGGACCGCGACCGGAACCGTGTACCGGTGCGGCGAGCCGCTGCAGGTCACGGAGTTCGACGGTGACGGCGACCGGCACGGGCCGGCGCTGCTGCTGCCGCTGCGCGCGTCGACCGACACCATTTCGGGGGTGCTGTCGGTCATTCGCGATCCGGGGCGGGAGCCGTTCGACGACCGTCAGCTCTTCCTCGCCACCTCCTTCACCGATCAGGCGGCGCTCGCGCTGAAGCTGGCCGACGACCAGCGACGGCTCAACTCTCTGACCGTGCTCGCCGACCGGGACCGCATCGCGCGGGACCTGCACGATCACGTCATTCAGCGGCTGTTCGCCCACGGCCTGAACCTGCAGAGCACCCACGCCCGCACCCGGGCGCCGGAGATCCGCGGGCGCCTGGCGGACATGATCGACGACGTGCAGAGCATCATCACCGACGTGCGCACCGCGATCTTCGACCTGCACGGCGGGATGGAGGGCACCCGGCAACTGCGGCAGGCCCTGCACGACATCGTCGCCGAACACACCGCCGACGTCGGCTTGCGGACCGTCGTGCGCATGTCCGGGCCGCTCAACGTGGTCACCGGGCCCCTCGCCGATCACGCCGAGGCGGTGCTGCGGGAGGCGATGAGCAACGTGGTGCACCACTCCGGCGCGAACAACGTCACCGTCACCGTGTCGGTCGACGACTACCTCACCATCGACGTCACCGACAACGGCGTCGGCATTCCCGCCACCGTCGCGCGCAGCGGACTGCACAACCTCGCCTCCCGCGCCGAGGAGGTCGCGGGCACCTTCACCGCTACCGCGGTCGACACCGGCGGCACCCGCCTGCTCTGGTCGGCGCCGCTGCCCGAGGACTGAGCTCGCACCGCCGGCGGCGGACGGCTCCCGGCCCCGGCATCTCGCCGCGGGCGCGGCAGCGGGTCGCACCGAGGCGGTGACCGGCTCGGTGGGGGGAGGCGGCAACAATTGCTGCGGCGCTCCTCGTCGCCGTTTCCCTTCGCGGCCGTGCCGATCCGAATTCCGAATCGCCGTTTCTGTCCTTTCTCGGCCGGAAGTCGAGATTCTCCGGTATGCGCCGGATGGCCCGGCGCGGGGGCTATCATCGAATTCGGCAGAGGGAACCCGATGAACACGAACACGAGCGCACTGAGCGACCAGATTCGGGCCGTACACCAATTGGTGCGGACGCAACTGCAGATACTCGAAATTCGCCACGAGCGCAGCTCGCATCCGATGGCGAAGCAGCAAATTGCGGCGGACATTCGCTATTTGTCGGAACGATGCGACGCCCTCGAACGAATTCTGCATTCGCACACGACATCCGCGAAGTCGTCGTCGTCTCGGGCGGCGCGGCTGAGCGACTGCATCGCCACCATCGCCGGCTCGGCGGACAGGCGCAGCGTCGCCGCCCTCGAACACGTCCTCGCGGACCAGCTGGCCGACCGCGTCCGCACCCTCGAATCCCTCGCGATCGCGCTCGGAGACCGGCCGCTGCAGCAGTGGGCACGCGGTATCCACGCCGTCGGCGCCGCCTGATTTCCCTCCCGTTCTCTTCCCACCTGCCCGGGACGCGTGCCAGGCTGGAGCCACGGTCCTGCCGAGCTGTTTCGGCCGTTCCGGTTGGAGGAGACGATGACGTCCACGCTGCCGCGCCGTGCCGGATCCGACCGTGGCGATGTCCCGGGCCGGCTGCTGACCATGGGCGTCGAGGAGGAGTTGCTGCTCGTCGACGCCGACTCCGGCCGGCCCCGGCTGAGCAACGCCGCCGTCGTGGCCGATGCCCGCGAGTCCGGGCTCGACCTCCAGCTCGAGCTGTCGCGCTGCCAGGTCGAGACCGCCACACCGGTCTGCACCCGGATCGACGACCTGCGGCAGGAACTGCGCGTCTCGCGCACGGTGGCGGCGGCGGCCGCCGCACGCGCCGGGGCCCGCCTGCTCGCGGCGGCAGTGCCCCCGTTCGACACCACCCCGCCCGGGGCGCTCACGGACGCCGCCCGGTACCGGCGGATGGCCGAGCACTTCGGGGTGGTGACCGATCAGGTGATCTGCGGCTGTCACGTCCACGTCGGGGTGCCCGATCGCGACGTCGCGGTGCAGGTCTGCAATCACCTGCGGCCCTGGCTGCCCGCCCTGCTCGCGCTCACGGCGAACTCGTCCGTCACCGCCGGCGCCGACACCGGTTACGCCAGCTGGCGTCACATCCAGTGGGGGCGCTGGGCCAGCGGGGGGCCGCCGCCCTTCTTCCGGTCCGCCCGGCACTACGACGACGTCGTCGCCATGATGCTCGACGCCGGCACCGTCCTCGACCCCGCGATGGTCTACTGGGACATCCGGCTCTCGCCGCACCTGCCCACCCTCGAGATCCGGGTCTGCGACGTGCCCGCCACGATCGAGGAGACCGTCACCGCCGCCACCCTCGTCCGCGGACTCGTGTCCACCGCGCTCACCGCCGTCCACCGCGGTGACCCGGCGCCCCGGCTCGAGGCCGACCGACTGAAGGCCGCGTGCTGGCGCGCCGCGCGGGAGGGCATCGACGGCTACGGGATGGACCCGCTGACGCAACGGCCCGTCCCCGCAGCCCGGCTGCTGGGCTCGCTGCTCGAGCACGTGCGGCCCGGCCTCGAGGAGGCCGGCGACTTCCCGTCCGCGCGCGCATCGGTGCGGCGGATCCTGCGCCGGGGCAACGGCGCGCGCCGTCAGCGGCGAGCGCTCGCTGAGTCCCGGAGCACGGCGGACTTCGTCGCGGAACTGGCCCGCATCACCGTCGAGGGGTGCGAGCCGGCCGCTCCCCCACCGACGGCCCGGTGATCGCTCCTACTCGGTGATCGCCCTACTCGGGGGGTGTGACGCCGATGTCCTCGTGCCACAGGTCCGGGTGCTCGGCGACGAACGTCGCCATCATGTCGATGCAGCGTCGATCGTTCAGCACCGTCACCTCGACCCCGTGCTCGGCGAGCCAGTCGTGGCCGCCGGTGAACGTGACGCTCTCCCCGATCACCACCGCGCCGATGCCGAACTGCCGGATCAGGCCGCTGCAGTACCAGCACGGCGACAACGTCGTCACCATGATCGTCGAGCGGTAGTCGCGCCGGCGGCCCGCGGCCCGGAAGGCGGCGGTCTCGGCGTGCAGCGACGGGTCCCCCTCCTGCACCCGCCGGTTGTGGCCGCGGCCGAGCAGCGTCCCGTCGGCGGCGAACAGGGCCGCGCCGATCGGGATGCCGCCCTCGGCGAGGCCGAGCCGGGCCTCCGCGAGCGCGACCTCGAGCATGGCAGCGGTGGTGGGGATGTCGAGCGGCCTGCGCGGGTCCGTCATGACGCCACCTCGAATCCCGTTCAGGCGAACGACTTGTGGATCTGCGCGCCGTAGCGGCGGATGATCTTCTGCTTGGCGGCGGTGTAGGCGTGGACGTCGTCCTGCAAGCCCTTGTTCTCGAGCGATCGGCGTGCCAACTCGCCGGCGATCACGTCGAGGAACAACTCGGCCAGCAGCAGTCGTGCCGCATCCCGGAACCGGCCCCGGCCGTCCAGATACAGCTGCACGGTGGGGTCGCCGGTGTTGATGAGGATCGTTCGCTGCTCGGGGTCGTACACGGCACGTCCACCGTCGTCCCCGAGATAGCGCAGGTCGTAGCCGACGAACATGTCCTCGCCGTGGTCGCGTGGCGGCCGTCGGTGTTCCTCCGGATGGGGCGGGGTGTGCGGGCGTGGCACATGGTGCGGCGACGGCGCGTTCTCGGCGATGACGATCTCGCACCACGCCCAGAACGCCCCGGACCGCACCATGATCTCGCCGCGCTCCCCGGCCGCCTCGCCGACGACCGTCCATTCCAGCCGCTGCACACCGGCCTTCTGCTCCACGGCAATCTCGGCGGGCCGGGGGTCGATCCGCATCGAGTCGGGCAGCATGTACGTGATCGTCAGCCTGTCGTCGCCGGGCAGGCGCTCGGTGTCGACTTCCAGAGTGACGTGGAACCGATGGCCGGGCCTGCGGTAGTAGAAGGGCGTCGTGAATTCAAGGACGACCGACTTCCCCGTGCCGGTCGCGGTCGTCAGCGGTGCCGATGTCGGCGCCGGCCCGATCCCGAGATCCCGGATCGCCGACTCGCTCATCCGGTGCAGCAGCCGGTCGATCATGTGCGCGGTGTGCTCGGAGGTTATCGCGTGCTCGAGGTGTCTGAGCTGATCGCGTTCGGCCAGCACATATTCGGCGAGCCGAACGCTGACCGCATGCGAGAATGCGGCGACGAACCGGTCCTTGTGGTTCAGACCCTCACGCTCGTCGCTGATGATCGGCTCACCCTGCCCGAGCCGCTCGATCAGGGCTGCGCAGTGCACGGTGCCGAACAGGTACTCGGCGCCCACCTGGTTCTCGTACTCGAACATCTGACAGTCGAGCACGGCGAGGCCCGAGACGACGACGAGACCGTTCGTGCGCTCGTCCCCCGACATGGCCAGCTCGGCACCTTCGGCCCGCTTCAGGGTGAGGGTGAAGGTGTACTCGTCGCCGTCGAAGTCGAAGCTGCCGGGCGCGTCCGGACCGATCAGCACGAGCGCCGGGGGTTCGTCGAAGAGCACCCGGCCGCTGCGCTGGATCTCGTGCCGACCGGCGACGTGCACCACCTCCACGCTCCGCCGCGACAGCACCTCACGCAGGTAGACGTTGTCGGACAGCGCCTGCACCACGGTCTGGTACCGGGAGATGACCACGTGCGGGTTCTCCACGACCAACGTCACCCGGGTACCGTTCCCGGGGATGCCGAGGCGTTCGCGGTCGTCGTCGGAGACCGGCCGGTCGCCGCCGTGGTCGTCGTAGAGGTAGCCGCCGTTCTCGCCGCGGAAGAGGTCGATGCGGGTGAGCCGGCCGTCCTTGACGGTCTCGACCGTTCCGGCGCCGACACCGAACACGGCCTGCTTGAGGCCGCGCCCGAAGTAGCCCCGCCCATGGCCCTCGCCCCGCGACAGCGGGCTGTGGGCTGCCCCGTACGCCAGGATGCGGGCGGCCTGATCGAACGGCATACCTTCGGCATGGTCGGTGACCTGCAGGACCGCGCCCGACTGGTGGCGCTCGTAGGTGATGTCGATGCGGCCGTTCGCCTGTGCGCGGCCGTTGTCCAGCCGGGAGTAGCTGTCGTCACTGTTGGTGATCAGTTCGACGAGCGCCTTCTCGATCGAGGCGAAGCGCCGCGAATCGATCCCGATCACACGCTGGTCCACCGGAATGGGGGCGACTGCCATCGTTTCTGCCTTGTCTGTTCTGTCGGGCAGTCCTGAGGGTGGCTTCCCGACCTTGCCGCGATCGTACCGACGTTCGCGTCGATGCCGCGGCAATCGAAGTGCCCGGCGATGTCACCGCATTTCGTCGCATCCCGTCAACTCCAGGTACTCGTCCGGCAGTCGCCCGTCGGTGACGACCCCGCCGTCGGACCACGTGAACGTCAGCTCCGCGAAACCGGTAGCGGCCGCGTTCGGCTCGCCCTCGCGCGGGTAGTTGTATTCGACGTCGATGGAGTCGAAGGCCGTTGCGACCACCGCCGGGTTCAGCGCGCACGGCGTGGCGGTGCCGACGTAGTCGCCGCGGTGGAACAACAGCAGGTGGGTCGGCGACGATCCCGTCGCCCCCACGATCCCGACCTGCGCGTAGCTCAGGTTGCTGCAGCCGTTGTAGTTGCCGTTGTACGCCTGCAGCCACGTGGCATCGGGGATCTGCTGCGGCGGGGGTAGCTGCTCGATCACCGCGAAGACCTCGGGTGCCTCGAGGTCGACATCCGGGTCGCACGGCTGTTCGCCCACCGTCGTGGACACGGCGGCCCCGCCGGTGGGTGCCTGACGGGAGGACGTCGCGGTGGTCGGTTCGGCCACCGGCTGCCCGTCCTGCGGCTGCGCGCACCCGGCCAGGATCGCCATCGCAAGGGCCGACACAAGGGTGACACCGGCTGTGCGACTCGGCATGGGGCTCCTCGGACTCTCGGGTGCGACGGCGGTCGCCGCGACGGGTACGAATGGTGTCAGTTCGGATCATCCCAGTCGAGGCCCGTGGCAAGGTCGCGGAATGGTCCAGCTCGGTCGAGCCGAGCAAACTCCGGCTACCTCGTCAGAAGCCGGTAGAACTCCGCATCGTGTCCGTGTGCCGGGCAGAGGACCGACATCACTGCGTGTGACTGTGGCCCGGCGGAGAGGGGTTCGGTGCGGGTGGCCGCAGGAGTTCGGCGCGGGTGCCGGGCATGCCGCTGTGACCCCGTTCGGTGCATTTGACCGCCAGGACCTGATTGACCCCGAGCCGGTTCGCCGCAAATGCCAACGCCGAGCCGGCCATGTACAGCCGCCATACTCGTGCCCGCCCGGCGCTGCTGTGAGCCACCGCCTCGTCCCAGTTCGACTCCAGGTTCGCCACCCAGGCCCGCAGGGTCGTCGCGTAGTGCTCGCGCAGCGACTCGACGTCTCGCACCTCGAAACCGGCCCCTTCGAGCGCCTCGATCATCGTCGCGAGCGGCAAGATCTCGCCATCGGGGAACACATAGCGATCGATGAACGACGTTTTCGAGAACTCGGCGAGGGATTTGCCCGGTCGCCGCGAGATCGCGTGGTTGAGCAATCGTCCCTGCGGGCGTAGCAGCGCGAACAGGTCCGCGGCATAGGTCGCCAGCATCGCAGCGCCGACGTGCTCGGCCATGCCGATGCTCGAGATCGCGTCGTAGGGGCCGTCGGTGACGTCGCGGTAGTCCTGGACCCGGATCTGCACCAACTCGCCCACGCCCGCGTCGACCATCCGTTTGCCGGCGTAGTCCGCCTGTTCGTGGGACAGGGTGACACCGACGACGTGCGCGCCGTAGTGACGTGCCGCGTGCAGCGCGAAGGTCCCCCACCCGCAGCCGACGTCGAGTACCCGCATCCCCGCGGTCAGGCCGAGTTTGCGGGCCACCAGATCGCATTTGGCGTACTGGGCGGCGTCCAGATCCTCGCTCTGCGCCGCCCAGTATGCGCACGAGTAGGTCATCGACTCTCCGAGCACGAGTCGATAGAAGTCGTTGCCGACGTCGTAGTGGTGGCTGATCGCGGCGGCGTCACGTCCCTTGTCGTGCCGGCGCCCGCGCACCGGTTTCATCTCCTCCGTCGGCGGCCGCGGGGGCGGGCCGAGGATCCCCAGGCGCAGCGCCGCTTTCACCACCGCCGTCTTCGTGTGCCCGTCGATCCGGACACCCGGGCCGCGGCTCGGGTCCGACACCTGCTCCAACACGTCCAGACCGGCGAGCAGATCTCCCTCGATGTCGATGTCACCGGAGACGTAGGCCCGAGCGAAACCGAGGTCGTTGGGCGCCCACAGCAATCGCCGTAGACCACGCCTATTGACCAGGTGCACCCGCCAGGGCGCGTCCGCAGGCCCACTCCGGCTGCCGTCCCAACACCTGATCCCGACCGGAGCCTCCTCGCCCAGCACCGCACGAACCAGCGGCGCCACCGTATAAGCGACCGTCATACGCACCTCCGTCACAGTTCGGGCCCGACCACCATCGCGACTGCGCGTTCCCGCTGCTCGCCGTGACGCTCAGGGCCTGTCAACCCGCACCCGCGTCCCGCAACGCCACCTCGTCGACGATATCGATGGAACCCCCCTCGCCGCACACCATTACACCAGTCTCCGTATCACCACACCGGCTTCGCCGAGCTTGCACACCTCGTCGACCACCGGTCCAGCGCCCCAGGCTTCGCCAGGGCAGCCCTCGACCCGCGCCGGCTGTGGCCGATAGCGCTTCGGGCGAGGCGGTGGCCGAACGTATTCGTGCGCAACCCGTTCGAGCCGGGTCGCATGAAGTCACCCCGCGCCGAGTAAGGGCGTGGAAGGATGGCCTCACGCACAACCGCGCTCCGTGTGCACAGCCAGCCCCATGGAACCCGAAGGTCGAGTCGTCTGCCCAGCAGAAGACGTAATCGAAGGAAAACCATGACCACACCCGGCGGTATCACGATCGATCCGGCACTCGTCGATCTGTACAAGGACCTGCACCGGCATCCCGAGCTCGGATTCCGAGAACACCGCACTGCCGCGATCGTGGCCGACCGGCTGAGGGCATCGGGATTCGAGGTCACCACCGGCGTAGGGAAGACCGGCGTAGTCGGCGTCCTGAAGAACGGGCCGGGGCCGACCGCGCTGCTGCGGGCGGACATGGACGCCCTTCCCGTCCGGGAGGACACCGGGCTCGACTACGCCAGCACCGCCACGGCCACCGACGAGCACGGCGGCACGGTGCCGGTCGCTCATGCGTGCGGCCACGACCTGCACACCACCTGTCTGCTGGGCGCGGCCCGAATTCTCGCTGCCGACCGGTCCGGCTGGACCGGCACCCTACTGCTGGTGTTCCAGCCCGCCGAGGAGCTGGGCGCGGGTGCGCAGGCCGTGGTGGACGACGGGCTGTTCGACAGATTCCCGAAGCCGGACGTCGTGCTCGGTCAGCACGTGGCGCCCCTGCCGGCCGGCAAGATCGCCGGACATCCCGGCCCGTCGTACGCGGGCTCGGATTCTCTGCGGGTGCGGCTCGTCGGAAGGGGCGCGCACGGATCGATGCCGGAGGCGTCGGTCGATCCCATCGTGTTGGCCGCCGCCACGGTGTTGCGTCTGCAGACCGTCGTTTCCCGGGAGATTCCGAGTACCGCGACCGCGGTGCTCACCGTCGGGTCGATCCATGCCGGTGACGCCGCGAACGTGATTCCCGGGCACGCCGAGATCCAGTTGAACATCCGCAGTTACGACACCGCCGTGCGCCGCCGCATCCTCGACAGTGTCGAACGCATCGTGCGCGGCGAAGCTGCCACGGCCGGCGCGCCGGAGGACCCGACCATCACCGAGATCGAGCGCTTTCCGGTCGTCACCAACGACGCGGACGCGTTGCGCACGAGCCTCGAGGCCTTCGCGACCTGGCTGGGGCAGGACAACATTCTCGACCCGGGAGCCGGCGCCGGAAGCGAGGACGTCGGCATTCTCGCGACCAGCGCCGGGGCGCCGCTGTCCTACTGGCTTCTCGGCGGCGCCGACCCGTCGCTCTTCACCACCGGTGACATGACCGATCCCGCGCTGCTCACCGTCCCGTCCAACCATTCACCCCATTACGCCCCTGTCATCGAACCGACGCTGCCGATCGGGGTCGCCGCGTTGGTGACCGCTGCCCGGACGTGGCTGCCGTCGACTCACTGACCGTCCGCAGCACCGGTCTCGGTGCGCCCGCAATGCCGAGGTGCTCTGGGGAGAGGATCGATGCAAAGCTGTCTTGACGGGTCAGGGCACCGGGAACTGCACCGATGACTTGGCGGCGACAAAAGTCGCGAACTCGGTGTTGACGCGTTGGTGCTGCGGATCGGTCATGTAGTCGGTGAGTGCCTGTTGGTCACGGAAGACCGCGGCGACGGCGTAGTCCGCAGTTCCCGGCCGCAGGCGCAGGTCGGCACCGTGGTGGTAGGACTCGATACCCGCGCAGGAGTGGGAGACGGTCTCGAGCGCGTGGGCGAGCGCGTCGATGGTCTCCGATGTGGTGCTCGGGGTGAAGGTGAAGGTCACTACGTGGGCGATAGGCATGGCCGGTGGTTCTTTCCGGGAGTGGGCGGGTTCGGCAGTGCGGCCCGGGCGCGACAGTGTCCTCAGGCGGGTTGAGGTCCTCAGGCGGGTTGAGCTTCGAGTTGGTGCAGCGGTGCGCCGGTGGCTCCGCGCACCCACTCCTCGGCGACACCGGGTGCGCACTCACGCAGGACCAGGCCGTCGTCGGTCACGTCGATCACGGCGAGGTCGGTGATGATCCGCTGCACCACGCCCTCTCCCGTGAGCGGCAGCGAGCACTCCGAGACGATCTTGGGGTTGCCCTGCTTGTCGGTGTGTTCCATGAGCACGATGACCTTGCGGGCACCGTGGACGAGGTCCATCGCCCCGCCCATGCCCTTGACCATCTTGCCCGGCACCATCCAGTTCGCCAGATCGCCCGTAGCGGAGACCTCCATGCCACCGAGCACCGCGGTGTCGATGTGCCCGCCGCGGATCATGCCGAAGCTCAGCGCCGAGTCGAAGAACGCCGCGCCCGGGTTGACGGTGACCGTTTCCTTACCGGCGTTGATCAAGTCCGGATCGACCGCATCCTCGGTCGGGTACGGTCCCGTTCCCAGGATCCCGTTCTCACTGTGCAGGGTGACCTTCACGCCCTCGCGCAGGTAGTTGGGGATCAGCGTCGGCAGGCCGATACCGAGGTTGACGTATTCCCCCGGCGACAGCTCCTGAGCGGCCCGGGCCGCCATCTGCGTGCGCGACCAGCCGACGGACTGTGTGTCCACACTCACGGTCATCTCAAGCACCCTTTCCGGCCGACACGGTCCGCTTCTCGATCTGCTTGTCCTGCACCCCGGTGTGCACGATCCGGTTGACGAAAATCCCCGGCAGGTGCACTTCGCCCGGATCGATCTCGCCCGGCTCCACCAGCTCCTCGACCTGCGCGATACAGATCCGGCCGGCCATCGCGGCGAGCGGGTTGAAGTTCATCGCGGCCTTGTTGAACACCAGGTTGCCCTCGGTGTCGCCCTCGAGCGCGTGCACCAGCGAGAAGTCCGCCGTGATCGACTCCTCGAGCACGTACCGCTTGCCGCGGAACTCGCGGATCTCCTTCGGCGGGGACGCCACCGCGACCGATCCGTCGGCGTTGTAGCGCCACGGCAGACCGCCCTGCGAAACCGGTGTCCCCACCCCGGCGGGGGTGAAGAAGGCGGGAATGCCCGCGCCGCCGGCCCGCAGCTTCTCCGCGAGGGTCCCCTGGGGCGTCAACTCCACCTCGAGTTCACCCGACAGGTACTGCCGAGCGAATTCCTTGTTCTCCCCCACATAGGACGAGACCATCCGGCGTACTTTTCCGCGAGTGAGCAGCAGGTCCAGTCCGTGGCCGGTCGCGCCGCAGTTGTTGGAGAAGACCTCGAAGTCGTCCACGTCGCGATCGGCAAGAGCACCGATCAGGACATCTGGAACACCGGAGACTCCGAATCCTCCCACCGCCAGCGCGGCCGACGAGGGAATGTCTGCCACCGCTTCGGCTGCGGAGGCGAACACCTTGCCCGCGCACAATAATTCGACGCGATCGGTCATCTTGGATCAGCCTTTGCTCGAGTGCGCGCCGGTCATCAGGGCGGCAAGATCTTCGGGTTCGAGGAACGACGGCGGCAGCGGGGGTCCCCACGAGTACAGTGCTGCCAGGCCGTGGAGCACCTCCGGGGTCCACACCTCGTCTTCGGGGATGCAGTCCATGTCGGAGTAGTACTCGGAGTAGTTGCCGGCGGGATCGCGCAGGTACCAGAAGAAGTTCGAGCCGGCGTAATGCCGTCCCAGTCCCCAGGCGTGCCGTTCCGGATGTCCTTCGAGCATTCCGTAACCGCCGCGTCCGACTTCGTCGATGTCGTCGACCTGCCAGCTGGTGTGGTGCAGGAAGTTCACCGGCGAGGCCTGGACGAGCACGTTGTGGTGATCGGTGGAGCAACGCATGAAGGCGGCCGTGTCCCCGACATAATCGCTGACCTTGAACCCGAGGCCTTCGGTGAAGAACCTCCGCGTCGTCTCGTAGTCGACACTTCCCAGCACGGCGTGACCGAGCTTGCGGGGACGGACCGGCCCGGTGCGCGAGGAGAAGGGCGCGCGACCGGTGCGGTCGATCCGTCCGGGCCCGTTGTACGGGGTGGCCGGTACCGGGGGCACGACGATGCGCGAACGCACCGAGACACGCACTCGGGTGCCGGTGGCCGGTTCCACGGCCACCAGACTCGACTCTTCGTGCACCACCGGCACACCGAGCTCGGCCAGTCGCCGGGCGATGGAAGCGATGTCGTCGGGATCGTCCGCAGCAATCTCGAGTTCGACCAGCCGACGGATCGGTGCATGAACGATCTCGAGTTGCTCGCCACCGTTCTGAGTGGCGAAGATGCCGCCACCGCGGTGGTCTAGCCCGAATTCGGTGTAGTAGGAGATGTTTTCGTCCACATTGGGCACACCGATGGTGACTTTGCCCAGTCCGTGCAAGGCCATGACAGTTCTCCTGTTACTTCGCGGCGGGACCGGCGACGAACCGCTGGTGCAGTTCGCCGATGCCTTCGATCCAGCTGTCGAGGGTTTCGCCGGGCTGCAGGAAACGCTTCGGGGTGCGGCCACCGCCGACGCCGGCAGGGGTTCCGGTGAAGATGACGTCGCCCGGGTACAAGGTGACGGTTTGCGAAAGGGCGGCGATCAGCTTGCCGACCGGGAAGATCAACTCGCGGGTGCGGCCCTTCTGCATCTCCTCGCCGTCGATCCTGCAGCCCAGCTCCAGATCGCTCGGATCGGCGAACTCGTCCGGGGTGACCAGCCACGGACCCTGCGGGGAGAATCCGGGGAACGACTTTCCGAGTCCGAATTGCGGTGCGGGTCCGCGCAACTGGGTGACTCGTTCGGAGATGTCCTGCCCGACGGTCAATCCGGCTACGTGGTCCCACGCATCCTGCTCGGCGATCTGGAAACCTTCGCGGCCGATGATCGCCACGAGTTCGATTTCCCAGTCGACGTTACCGCCGGCGGGAATGGTGACCTCGGTGTCCGGGCCGGAGAAGCTCGAGACGTACTTGGTGAAGACCGGCGGGAGCTGGCTCGGCGCCTCGAAACCCGATTCGGTGGCGTGAGCGGAATAGTTCAGGCCGACCGCGAAAACCTGGCGCGGGGCCGGGGACGGCGCCTCGAGCGTTGCCCGCTGCACCGGGGTGGTCTGCTCCGTCGAATCCACATCCGAAGCCCAGGAGCGGAACTCGTCCCAGGTGTTGTAGATCGACGGCAGGTCCGGACCGAACCGGCCATCGCTCGCAGTGGCGATATCGATGGCGTGCTCGGCACCGCGCTCTCCGACGATCAGAGCGGCGCGACCGGCAAGGTTGGCAATACGCATGAGAGGCATCTCCTGAAATTGTGTGAGGAACCCGGGGCGGTGCGGGGTCAGGCTGTCGGAACAGGGGTGGCGACAGAGATCGGAGCGAGGGCAGCGTGGTACCCGTGGACAAGGTCGGTGAGCCGCTCCGGGGCGGCAGCGGTGCCGAAGACGTAGTGGTCGGGACGGAGGAGTACGCAGGCGATCTGCTGGTCGGTGAACCATCGCGACCATGCGTGAGTGGAATCCTCGAGATCGCAGCCTTCCGACCCGATTGTGAACACTCGCACGTTCGCCGCATCGAGTAGGGACCGATGCGTTTCGCCGATCCGGGCAGCAGCCGCGGCGTCGGACGTCAGCAGAACCGCGCCGTAGCCGACGACGTCGTCGAGCAGGGCGGTGTACCCCTCGGCAGTCTCCACCGGGAACTGCGGAGCATGGGTTCCCGCGAGTCCGGCGAGGCCCTCGGCCGTGGCCACGATCCCGGACCCCAGGACCGGCTGCTCGGTGATGGGCAGAACCTTGGCCGGATCTGCTCCCCCGGCGAGCATGCGGGCGTCACGTTCGGCAGCCAGCTCCGGGTCCAGGACGCAGATGACGTTGCCGAGGGCCACCGACATCGCGATTGCGTACTGCAGGTGTCGCGTCCGTTCGGAGGTGTAGCTGTCGAGCAGCGCCGGGCCGGACCGGCCGCGGTCAAGTCCCTGGAGGTGGTGTACGACGTCGTCGCGTGATTCCTCGGGAGTGGGTCAGGCAGTCAAGGCCGGTGTCACCTCCCCGGTCTCCTCGGCGACACTGTCGGCGGGCTTGTCGGTGCGGGA
>NZ_JAALEG010000019.1 GCF_011058165.1 Rhodococcus aetherivorans | reverse complement strand
CCCCACCCCTCCCCCACTGCGACGGACGGCAGGGAACCCGAGCGGACCGTCGGCTCACCGGCCCTCGGACGGGCCGGGCGTGTCGCGGTACGCGAGTCGGTTCGAGCGCGGTACCGCATCGGCGTCTGCCCGGGGGCGCGCGGTGTCCTGCCGCCGCGTTCCGCGCGGTGTCCTGCCGCCGCGTTCCGCGCGGTGTCCTGCCGCCGCGTTCCGCGCGGTGTCCTGCCGCCGCGTTCCGACGGGACCATCCGGGTTCGATTCCGACCCTCGGCGCGGTATCACCCCACCGCCGGCACGGCGGCGAGCGCCACCTCGACGAGGTCGCCGCCGTAGTACCTCAGCAGCGCCCGCCTGTGGATCCGCCGTGGCTACGCCGGGCGGGTGAGTAGGCGTGAGGGCTCTCGCGGCCGGGACAGCGGCGCGCCGCGACACTGCCCGCCCGGCACCCCCGGCGTCGGCCCCGTTCCCCACGACCGGGCCATGGACGATTCCCCGGTGACACCCCGCCGAGCCGTGACGCGAACCGCGCACGGCGAGCACGGCCCGAGGCTCCCCGTCCGGGCACGGAACGGAAACGGCCGCGGGGCGGCCTCACCGTGTGGTGAGGCCGCCCCGCGGCATCGGATCTACGCGCTGTGTGCGCTCAGTGCTTCTCGGGTCCGACGTGGTACTCGAACACCAGGCCGGCCGCAGCAGCGAGGATCAGGATCACGGCGAGGACGATCAGCCACGGCTGGAAGAAGGCCAGCGCGATGGCGGCGAACGCAGCCGCCCCGGCCAGCAGGATCGGCCAGTAGCTACCCGCGCTGAAGAAGCCCAGGTCGCCTGCGCCGTCGCTGATCTCGGCCTCCTCGTAGTCCTCCGGGCGGGTGTCGAGGCGACGGGCCACGAACCGGAAGTAGGTGCCGACGATGAGCGTCAGGCCGGCGGAGAGCACGATCGCCGTCAGGCCGGCCCATTCGATGCCCGTGCGGGACAGGCCGGTGAACACTCCGTACACGATGGCGACGAGCACGAAGAACACCGTCACGACTTCGAAGAGCTTGGCTTCGATCTTCATATCAGCTTGTCCTTGGTCGGAGGTTTACCGGTCAGTTGCCCGCGGTGACGACACCACTGGCCGCGCGGTCGGTGCGGTCGGTCTTGAAGGGGGTGGTGGACGTCGCGACCGGGGACTCGCCGATGCGCTCGAGCGCCTGCGCGTTGGTCAGGCCCTCGCCACCGTCCTCGACGGGCTTGCGGAGCTCGATGTACTCCGCGAACCGCTCCGGGCTCACCGCGCGGACCTCGAAGTTCATCATCGCGTGGTAGGTGCCGCACATCTCGGCACAGCGGCCGACGAACGCGCCTTCCTCCTGGATCTCGGAGATCTGGAAGACCGGATCGGAGCTGTTGTTCAGCGGGTTCGGGTTGACGTCACGCTTGAACAGGAACTCCGGCACCCAGAAGGAGTGGATCACGTCGGACGAGGCGAGCACGAACTCGATCCGGCGATCGGTCGGCAGGACGAGGACCGGGATCTCGTTGCTGGTGCCGACCGTCTCGATCTTGTTGTAGTGCAGGTACGACAGGTCCTCGGCCTCCTGGCCGTGGATCGGGGCCGGGATCTCGTGCTCGCCGCCGGCATGCTCCTCGGTGTCGCCCTCGACCGCGGCCTGCGCGATCTCGTCCGTCCCCTCGTAGCGCGCCGTGCCCTCACCGAGGTCGACGGTGCGGTAGCCGAACTTCCAGTTCCACTGGAACGCCGTGACGTCGACGACGACGTTCGGGTTGTCCTCCTTCTCGAGGACGTAGTTCTGCACCACCACGGTGAAGTAGAACAGCACCGCGATGATGACGAACGGGACCGCCGTGTACAGCAGCTCGAGCGGCACGTTGTAGGCCGTCTGCCGCGGGAATTCCGGCGAGTCCTTCTTCTTGCGGTGGAAGATGACCACCCAGAAGGTCAGGCCCCACACCAGTACACCCATGACGAGGGCGGCGACGACCGACCACGTCCACAGCTCACGCATACGCTCGGCCTGCGGGGTAATCCCCTCCGGCCAGCCGAAACGCAGGACTTCCTCGCTGCTACATCCCGTCAGCAGCACGGCTGCAATACCGAGAGATGCTGCCAGCCCGAACCGCCGAAGGATCCGACCTTGCGCCACGTTCACGCCTTCCTGATCGCCGCAATTCCACTAGGGCACACCCGGAGGGCAGACCCAATTACTACGCAGCGTAGACCAAACCCGGCCGCGATCCATCCCCGGGGCGCACACAACGTGTCGCGTCGTCGCGTGCCCGCTGCTCACGGCCCGGGTCGACGCCGGCCACCGGCTGCCGCGACCCCCGGCCTGCGGCATACTGCCATGCAGACCGTCGGTCCCTGCTGCGGCAACATCCCGGGGGCCGAATCCATCCCAACCGGAATGAGGTATCGGACGCCGTGTGCGGACTGCTCGGGTTACTGACCACTGACGGCACCAGCGACGACGCCGTCGCCAGGGTCGACTCCGCGATGCACTGCCTGCGTCATCGCGGACCGGACGAGCACGGCACCTGGCACGACGGCGACCTGGTCTACGGGTTCAACCGGCTGTCGATCATCGACATCGCGCACTCGCACCAGCCGCTGCGGTGGGGCCCGCCGGAGTCCCCGGAGCGCTACGCCCTGACCTTCAACGGTGAGATCTACAACTACGTGGAGCTGCGGGCCGAGCTGGCGGAGAAGTACGGGGCGCAGTTCGCCACCGAGGGGGACAGCGAGACCATCGTCGCCGCGTACCACTACTGGGGCACCGAGGCGGTGCGACGGCTGCGGGGCATGTTCGCGTTCGCGATCTGGGACACCGAGACGCGCGAGCTGTTCCTCGCCCGCGACCCGTTCGGCATCAAGCCGCTGTTCCTCGCCACGGGCACCGGCGGCACCGCGTTCGGCAGCGAGAAGAAGAGCCTGCTCGAGCTGGCCGATCTGATCGGGATCGGCACCGAACTCGACCCCCGCGCCGTCGAGCACTACACGGTGCTGCAGTACGTTCCCGAGCCGGAGACCCTGCACAAGGAGATCCGGCGGCTCGAGTCCGGCTGCTACGCCCGGGTGCGCCCGGGGGGCCGGCCGGAGATCACGCGCTACTTCGAGCCGACGTTCCCGGTCCGGCCCTTTGCCGCAGGCCGCGAGCGCGACCGGTACCGGGAAATCGCCGAGGCGCTCGAGGATTCCGTCGCCAAGCACATGCGTGCCGACGTGACGGTCGGGTCGTTCCTGTCCGGCGGCATCGACTCCACGGCCGTCGCGGCGCTCGCGATGCGGCACAATCCGAACCTGATCACGTTCACCACCGGGTTCGAGCGCGAGGGCTACTCGGAGGTCGACGTGGCGGCCGAGTCCGCCGCCGCGATCGGCGCCCGCCACGTCGTCAAGGTCGTCTCCCCCGCCGAGTTCGCCGCGGCGATCCCCGAGATCGTGTGGTATCTGGACGACCCCGTCGCCGATCCCGCGCTGGTGCCCCTGTGGTTCGTCGCCAAGGAGGCCCGCAAGCACGTGAAGGTGGTGCTCTCCGGGGAAGGTGCCGACGAGCTGTTCGGCGGCTACACCATCTACCGCGAGCCGCTGTCGCTGAAGCCGTTCGAGTACCTGCCGAAGCCGTTGCGGCGCGCGGCCGGGAAGCTGTCCGAGCGCATCCCCGAGGGCACCCGCGGCAAGAGCCTGCTGCATCGCGGGTCGATGACCCTCGAGGAGCGGTACTACGGGAACGCCCGCAGCTTCAACGACGCGCAGCTGCGGGCGGTGCTGCGCGACTTCCGTCCGGAATGGACGCATCAGGACGTCACCGCACCGATCTACGCCCGCTCCGCCGGCTGGGATCCCGTCGCGCGGATGCAGCACCTCGACCTGTTCACGTGGCTGCGCGGCGACATCCTCGTCAAGGCCGACAAGATGACGATGGCGAACTCGCTGGAGCTGCGGGTGCCGTTCCTGGATCCCGAGGTCTTCCGCGTCGCCTCGCAGGTGCCGCTGGATCAGAAGATCACGAAGAACACCACCAAGTACGCGCTGCGCCAGGCCCTCGAGGGTATCGTCCCGCCGCACGTGCTGCACCGCGCGAAGCTCGGCTTCCCCGTGCCGCTGCGGCACTGGCTGCGCGGCCCGGAGCTGTTCGAGTGGGCCCGCGCCGTGATCGCCGAGTCGGGCACCGAGCACCTGCTGGACAAGGCGGCCGTCGGCCGGATGCTCGACGAGCACCGCGAGGGCCGCGTCGATCACAGCCGCCGGCTGTGGACGGTGCTGGTGTTCATGATCTGGCACGGCATCTTCGTCGAGCAGCGCATCGTGCCGGACATCCAGGAGCCGGCCTACCCCGTCGAGGTGTAGGGCCGCTACGCGGCCGGTGTGTCCTTCGGGCGGTGGGAACCGCCCAAAGGACACACCGGCCGGTCACGGCAGGATCGCGGCGATCTCGTCCGCGGCCGTCTGCCCGTACGCGACCGCCAGCCGCTTGACCGCGTCGGGACGGTCGAAGGTCCATTCCTGCGTGCCGGTCGTCTCGAGCACGAGCACCGCGACGAGCGAGCCGAGCTGGGCGGCACGCTCGAGACTGAGGCCCGCGCGGTGTCCCAGCAGGAAGCCCGCCCGGAATGCGTCGCCGACGCCGGTGGGATCCACCTTGGCCCGCTCGGGCACGACGCCGACGTGAATCCGGTGGCCGTCCCGTTCGACGATCTCGACACCGTGGCCGCCGAGCGTGGTGACGCGCAGACCGACCATTGCGCGGATCTGCTCCTCGGTCAGGCCGGTCTTCTGCTGCAGGAGTCCCCACTCGTACTCGTTGGTGAACAGGTAGGCGGCACCGTCGATCAGCCGGGCCGCCTCGTCGCCGCTCAGACGGGCGAGCTGCTGGGACGGGTCGGCCGCGAACGGCATGCCGAGCTGTCGGCACTCGTCGGTGTGCCGGGCCATCGCCTCCGGGTCGTTCGCACCGATCAGGACCAGATCGACCCCGTGCGCCCCGGTCACGTCGGCGAGGGAGATGTCCCGGGCCTCGGACATCGCGCCGGGATAGAACGAGGCGATCTGTGCCATCGCCTCGTCGGTCGTGCACACGAAGCGCGCGGTGTGCGCGGTCTGCGACACGTGCACGGGGTCGCAGTTGACGCCGTTGCCCTCGAGCCACGCACGGTACTCGGCGAAGTCGGCGCCGACCGCCCCGACGAGCACCGGCGACCCGCCGAGCACACCCATCGCGTAGGCGATGTTGCCGCCCACGCCGCCGCGACGGACCACCAGGTCGTCGACCAGGAAGCTGAGCGAGATGTGGCTGAGCTGGTCTGCGACGAGCTGCTCGGCGAAGCGTCCGGGGAAACGCATGAGGTGGTCGGTGGCGATGGAACCGGTCACGGCGATGGTCACGTGGCTGGGCCTTTCAGCGAAGGACTGGGACCGATCTCACGCTACCCGCACCCACCCGCACAGCACTGCGGCCCCGACGCGAGTGCGCGTCGGGGCCGCAGTGCGGACCGCGTCCTTCGGACACGGGCGGACTTACGTCAGTTGAACGAATCGCCGCAGGCGCAGGAGCCGGTGGCGTTCGGGTTGTCGATCGTGAAGCCCTGCTTCTCGATCGTGTCGACGAAGTCGATCGACGCGCCTTCGACGTAGGGGGCGCTCATGCGGTCGACGGCGAGAATGACGCCGCCGAAGTCGCGGGTGAGGTCACCGTCGAGCGTCCGGTCGTCGAAGAACAGCTGGTAGCGAAGGCCCGCACACCCACCCGGCTGCACGGCGATGCGCAGCGAGAGGTCGTCGCGGCCCTCCTGGTCGAGCAGCGCCTTCGCCTTGGCGGAGGCGGCCTCGGTCATGGTGACGCCGTGAGTGGCGGTCTCTTCCTGCACAGTCATGGGCGCTCCCTAGTCTTTCGTGTTCCAACCCGGTTGCCTCAACGGTACCGCGCGCGCATCTATTCCTCATGCGCGCCTCGGACCGCACGCGGGCCTGACCGGGGGCGATTTTCCGGCCGGGACGGTTTTCCCATAGCCTGGAGGGGTGAAGTTGCTACGCCGCGGCGGTTCCGACGAATCCGACAACGGGGACCTCGGCGCGTCCGAGTCCGTCGCCGACCCGCAGTCCGAAGGCGGCAAGGGAACGACCGGCAAGGGTCGTCCGACCCCGAAGCGCCGAGAGGCCGAGGCCCGCCGGCGTGGTCCCGTCGCTCCGGCTCCGTTGACCGCCAAGGAAGCCCGGGCGCGCCGCAAGGCCGCCAAGCAGTCCCTCTCCAAGGAGGAGCGCAAGGCGCAGTCCGCGGAGCGCCGCGCCGCCGCCGGCGAGCGCCGCACCCGCATGCTCGCGGGCGAGGAGAAGTACCTGCTGCCGCGCGACAAGGGGCCCGTGCGGGCCTACGTGCGCGACCTGGTGGACAGCCGCCGCAACCTCGTGGGCCTGTTCATGCCCATGGCGCTGGTCCTGATCATGACGATGTTCCTCGGGCCGGTGGTCCAGCAGTACGTGACGCTCGCGATGTTCGCGATGATCGTGCTCATGGTGATCGAGGGGATCTACCTCGGCCGCCTCGTGAACAAGAAGGCCCGGGCCCGCTTCCCCGACACCACGGAGGGCGGCTTCGGCCTGGGGTGGTACGCGTTCGTGCGAGCCTCGCAGATCCGCAAGCTCCGGGCGCCGCTGCCGCGGGTTTCCCCCGGCGACGCCGTCTGACCGCGCGGGCCTGCGCACCGGTCAGTGGTGCGGTGCTCGGCGCGCATCGATCGTGCTGCGCACCCAGCCGGCCGACGGGTCGCCGCACAGGGGCGACGACGGATCGTGCGGCCGGAAGTGGTTGTGGCGCCACCAGGCCCGCGTCACCCACCGCGGGGCGGGGCGGGAACGGGCCCGCGCGAGTTCGAGGCCGGCGACGAGCGCGGCTAACACGAGGACGATCACGACGACCTGGCTCATGACGGACAGTCTGTCGCCGGTGCAACGCCCGAGACAGTGGCAGCAAAGCCATCTACCGTCGATTTTCTGCCACGGCGCGGGTTGATAGCGTCCAGCGGTGGCTTCGACCTCCGCCACTTCGTGAAAGGTGCCCCGTGAGCAGCGAATCGGTCCACTCCGCCGACGTCGTCTTCCCGCCCGTCGTCGCCCCCGACCGGGAGGTCCGCCGGCGCGCCGACGCCCGGCAGCGCGATCTCACCAAGCCTGCCGGTTCCCTCGGCCGGCTGGAGGAGCTGGGGTGCTGGGTCGCGTCCTGCCAGGGGCAGGTACCGCCCCGCCCGTTCACTCGTCCCCGGGTGGTGGTGTTCGCCGGCGATCACGGTGTGGCCCGCGGCGGTGTCTCGGCGTATCCCCCCGAGGTGACCGCTCAGATGGTCGCCAATTTCCTCGCCGGCGGCGCCGCGGTCAACGTTCTCGCCGCCACCGCCGGCGCCGGGGTCCGGGTGGTGGACATGGCCGTCGACGGGGACACGGATCCGGCGGTTTCCGCACACAAGGTGCGCCGGTCGAGCGGCTCCATCGACCGGGAGGACGCGCTCACCGAGGAAGAGACCCTCCAGGCGATCACCGCCGGGCGAGCCGTCGCCGACGAGGAGGTCGATGCGGGAGCCGACCTGCTCGTCGCGGGTGACATGGGGATCGGCAACACCACCCCCGCGACGGCGCTGATCGCCACGCTCACCGGCACCGAGCCCGTCGCGGCCGTGGGACGCGGCACCGGCATCGACGACGCCGCCTGGATGCGCAAGGTCGCCGCGATCCGCGACGCGATGCGCCGCGCACGGCCCCACGCCCGCAACCCGGTGGCGCTGCTGCGCACCGCGGGAGGCGCCGACCTCGCCGCGATGGCCGGGTACCTCGCGCAGGCGTCGGTACGCCGGACCCCGGTCGTGCTCGACGGGGTCGTCGTCACCGCCGCGGCGCTCGTCGCCGAGGAACTCGCCCCGGGAGCCCGGGACTGGTGGATCGCCGGGCACCGCTCCACCGAACCGGCCCACACGCTGGCCCTGCGGCACCTGAATCTGGATCCCCTCGTCGACCTGGGGATGCGTCTCGGCGAGGGCTCGGGGGCGGTCGCCGCGCTGCCGATCCTGCACGGCGCGGTGGCGGTCCTCACGAACATGGCGACGTTCGCCGAGGCCGGCGTGAGCACCCGCGACGAGGACGCCACGCCGGGCGCCGATCCGCGCGACGACTGATGCGTGGCATCGCCCTGCAGCGACTGATGCGTGGCATCGCCCTCGCCCTCTCCTGGCTCACCGTGCTGCCGGTTCAGGGACCGGGGCGCATCGATCGCGGCGCCGGGGGCGCGGCTATCGCCGCGGCGCCGGTCGCCGGCCTCGTGCTCGGTCTCGGGACCGCAGGCGTGCTGTGGGCGGCGGTCGCCGCCGGCTGCACTCCCCTGCTCGCGGGCCTGATCGGGGTGGGGTTCCTGGGCCTCGCGACGCGCGGCATGCACCTCGACGGCCTGTGCGACACGGCCGACGGGCTCGGCTGCTACGGACCGCCGGAGCGGGCTCGTGAGGTGATGAAGTCGGGCGGCGCCGGACCATTCGGGGTGGCCACCCTGGTGGTCGTGCTCGGTGCGCAGGCCGCCTCGTTCGGGGCGCTCGCCGACGCGCGA
This sequence comes from Rhodococcus aetherivorans, assembly GCF_011058165.1. Classification (GTDB taxonomy): domain Bacteria; phylum Actinomycetota; class Actinomycetes; order Mycobacteriales; family Mycobacteriaceae; genus Rhodococcus; species Rhodococcus aetherivorans. The sequence continues at coordinate 70,246 of NZ_JAALEG010000019.1, read as the reverse complement.
TCCTGGCCCGCCGTGATCCTCGCCGTCACCGCCGGCCGGGTCGCGGTCGTCCTCGCCTGCCGACGCGGCGTGGCCGCAGCCCCGGGCAGCGGGTTCGGTGCCCTGGTGGCGGGGACACAGCCGCTCGGGGTGGGCGCGCTGTGGGCCGGCGTCGCGCTCGTCGCGGCGGCCTGGTGCGTGCCCGGCTCCTGGTGGGCCGGCCCGGTGACGGTGGCCGTGGCGCTCGGTGCTGCACTGCTACTGGTGCGGCACTGCGTCCGCCGGTTCGGCGGCCTCAACGGCGACGCGCTCGGGGCCGGCCTCGAGACGACGGTGACGATCGTGGCCGCGGCGCTGAGCGCGGCCGTCGCGTAGGCCCGGCCGAGCCGGGCTCAGCGCAGGGCCCGGCCGAGCCGGGCTCAGTGCAGGGCCCGGCCGAGCCGGGCTCAGCGCAGGGTGGTGAGCCAGCCGTGGGTGTCGGCGAACGTCCCCCGCTGGATGCCGGTGAGGGTGTCACGCAGGGCCATGGTGACCTTGCCGGGCTCGCCGTCGGCCACGGTGAACTCGCCGTCCCGGCTCTTGACGGTGCCGACCGGGGTGATGACCGCCGCGGTGCCGCACGCGAAGACCTCGGTGATCTCGCCGGTGGCGACCTTCGACTCCCATTCCTCCACCGAGATCTTGCGCTCCTCCACCTCGAGGCCGGCGTCCCTGGCCAGGGTGAGCAGGGAGTCGCGGGTGATGCCGGGCAGCAGTGAGCCGGACAGCTCCGGCGTCACCAGCCTCGCGTCGGCGCCCGATCCGAAGATGAAGCACAGGTTCATGCCGCCCATCTCCTCGATGTAGCGGCGCTCGACGGCGTCGAGCCACACGACCTGGTCGCAGCCCTGCTCGGTGGCCTGCGCCTGCGCCAGCAGCGACGCGGCATAGTTCCCGGAGAACTTGGCGTCGCCCGTGCCGCCCGGCGCGGCCCGCACGTACTCCTGCGAGATCCACACGCTCACCGGCTTGACGCCGCGGGGGAAGTACGCGCCGGCCGGGGAAGCGATCAGCATGTACCGGTACTGGTTCGCGGGCCGCACGCCGAGACCGGCTTCGGTGGAGAACATGAACGGCCGCAGATACAGCGACTCCTCGCCACCGGCGGCGGGCACCCATTCGTGGTCGGCCTCGACCAGCTCCGCGATCGAACGGACGAACAACTCGTCCGGCAGCTCGGCCATGGCCAGGCGCCGCGAGGACCGGCGCATCCGTTCGGCGTTGGAGTACACGCGGAAGGCCGCGATGCTGCCGTCGGGCTGCCGGTAGACCTTCAGACCCTCGAAGATCGCCTGCCCGTAGTGCAGCACCATCGCGGCCGGGTCGAGCTGCATCGGGCCGTACGGCTGGACGGTGGCGTCGTGCCAGCCGCGGCCTTCGGTGTAGTCGATCGTGACCATGTGATCGGTGAAGTACCGGCCGAACCCCGGATCCGCCAATATCTCTCCACGCCGCTCCGCGGAGGCGGGCGAGGGGTGCGGAACGTGGGCGAATTCGAGGACACCGGTCATGACCGTTGATCCTATCGAACCGCCCGCGCCGCCCTACTTGGTGTGGTCGGGGACGAACGGTGGGACGACCAACCGGGCGCGCAGGGCGCGTCCCCGGACGTCGACCGCGACCTCGTCACCGGCGGCCAGGCCCGCCGCCGTATCGAGGAGCGCCAGCGCGATACCGACCTTGAGCGTCGGGGAGAACGTGCCGGACGTGGTCTCCCCCACCGTGTTTCCGTCGCGCAGCACCTTCAGGTCCGGCCGCAGCACGCCACGGTCGAGCGCCTGCAGCCCCCACAGCCGTCGCGCGGGACCGGACTCCTTCTCCGCGACGAGCGCCGCACGTCCCCGGAACGCCGGCTTGCTCCAGCCCACCGCCCAGCCGCAGCGGGCCTGCAGGGGCGAGATCGCCTCCGACAGCTCGTGCCCGTGCAGCGGGTAGCCCATCTCGGTGCGCAGAGTGTCGCGGGCCCCGAGCCCGGCAACCTGACCGCCGGCGGCACGCACGGCGTCGGCCAGCGCCCGGAACAGCGCCTCGGCGTCGGCCCAGCGCGGCACCAGTTCGAAGCCGCGCTCACCGGTGTAGCCGGTGCGGCACACGCGGACCGGCACGCCGTTCCACTGCGCGTCCACGAAGCTCATGTAGCCGAGGTCGGTGGGCAGCCCCAGCCCCTGCAGGACAGCTTCGGAGGTCGGTCCCTGCACGGCGAAGACGCCGTGGTCGCGGTGCTGGTTCGTCACCGTCACGCCCTCGGGCGCGTTCGCGGCGAGGACGGCGACGACCGCGGCGGTGTTCGCGGCGTTCGGCACGAGGAACAGCTCCTCGTCGGAGACGTAGTAGACGATCAGGTCGTCGGTGACACCCCCGGACTCGGTACAGCAGAGGGTGTACTGGGCCTTGCCCGGGCCGATCTTGCGCAGGTCGTTGGTGAGCGTCGAATTGACGTAGTCGGCCGCGCCCGGACCGGCGACGAGGGCCTTGCCCAGATGGCTGACGTCGAACAGGCCCACGTTCTCGCGCACGGCGGTGTGCTCGGCGACGGTGCCGGCGTACGAGACCGGCATCTGCCAGCCACCGAAGGCCGCGAAGGTCGCACCGAGTTCGGTGTGGACGGCGTGGATCGGGCCCTGCAGCAGTGACTGGTCGCTCATGCGCCCCACGCTATCCCACCCCCCGGGATCATTAGCATCGGTGCCACGACCCCCCTTCCCCCTAGGAGACGCCCGTGAGTGCCCTTTCGCCCACCCTGCCCGAACTCGTTCTCGCCGGAAGCGTTTCCAAGCGCGCGGACGTCCTCGTCATCGGCCTGACCGCAGGCGACGACGGTCCCGAGGCCCTGCTCGGCGACGGACTGGTCGACGAGGACGTCCTCGGCGGGCTGCTCGACGCCCTGCAGTCCGTCGGCGCCAAGGGCAAGGCCGAGGAGGTCACGCGGATCCCCGCGCCCGCCGCCCTGCCGGTCACCAGCGTGCTCGCCGTCGGGCTCGGCGCCGCCGGCAAGATCGACGCCGAACAGGTGCGCCGCTCCGCCGGCGCTGCGGCGCGCGCCCTCGCCGGCGCCTCCGTGGTCGCGACGACCCTGTCCGCCGTGGATCTCGGCGCCGCCGCGGAGGGCTTCGCGCTCGGCGCGTACACGTTCACCGAGTTCCGCACCGCGAAGTCGAACTCCGGCGACGCGCAGCCCCCCGCCCGGATCGAGCTGCTCGTCGCGTCGCCGCGCGCCCGCGAGGTCAAGGCCGCGCTGGCCCGGGCGACGGCCGTCGCCGAGGCGGTCGCCACCGCCCGCGAGTTCGTCAACACCCCGCCGAGCCACCTGTTCCCGGCCGAGTTCGCCGACCGCGCGCAGGCGCTCGGCGCCGCCGCCGGGCTGCGGGTCGAGGTGCTGGACGAGAAGGCGCTCGAGCAGCAGGGCTACGGCGGCATCGTCGGGGTCGGCAAGGGGTCGTCGCGCCCGCCGCGGCTCGTGCGGCTGAGCTACTCCGCCAAGAAGCGCAAGGCCCCGAAGGTGGCGCTCGTGGGCAAGGGCATCACGTTCGACACCGGCGGCATCTCCATCAAGCCGGCCGCCGGGATGGAGAACATGACGTCCGACATGGGCGGGGCCGCGGCGGTGGTCGCGACGGTCGTGCTCGCCGCGAAGCTCGGGGTGGCGGCAGACGTGACCGCGACGGTGCCGATGGCCGAGAACATGCCGTCCGCGACGGCACAGCGTCCCGGCGACGTGCTCACCCAGTACGGCGGCACCACCGTCGAGGTGATCAACACCGACGCCGAGGGTCGTCTCATCCTTGCCGACGCCATCGTCCGTGCCTGCGAGGACGAGCCCGACTACCTGATCGACACCGCGACGCTCACGGGCGCGCAGATGGTCGCCCTGGGGACGCGGACGCCGGGCGTCATGGGCACCGACGAGTTCCGGGACCGTGTCGCACGGCTCTCGCAGGAGGTGGGCGAGAACGGGTGGGCGATGCCGCTGCCGGCCGAGCTGCGCGCGGACCTGAACTCCCGGGTGGCCGATCTGGCCAACGTCACGCCGCACCGGTGGGGCGGGATGCTCGCCGCCGGCCTGTATCTGAAGGAGTTCGTCGCCGAGGGCGTGCAGTGGGCCCACATCGACGTGGCCGGGCCGGCTTTCAACACCGGAAGCCCGTTCGGCTATGTCGGCAAGGGCGGCACCGGTGTGCCGGTGCGCACGCTGTTCGCCGTCATCGAGGACATCGCGGCCAACGGCTGATCCGTCCGGCGCGTCCCTGCCGGGCGGCAGGGACGCGCGGGCGCGCGTGACCCAACCCTCGTCGAACGCCGCGATTGGATCAGTGCAAGGATGGTCGAGGTCATACCCGGCATCGGGTGTGGTCTCAATCGAACACCGCAAGACACCGCACGAGACCGTGGCCTCGAGCACAATGGTCTGCGACCACACAATGGTCCGCGACCATCGGTCGGCACAACTCAACACACCCGAACACAACCGTCGAGGAGTCAACAGACATGGCCTTCTCCGTCCAGATGCCAGCGCTTGGTGAGAGCGTCACCGAGGGAACTGTCACGCGATGGCTCAAGCAGGAAGGAGACACGGTCGAAGTCGACGAGCCGCTGCTCGAAGTTTCCACGGACAAGGTCGACACCGAGATCCCCTCGCCCGCGGCCGGTGTGCTGGTGAAGATCGTCGCCCAAGAGGACGAGACGGTCGAGATCGGCGGCGAGCTGGCGGTGATCGGTGACTCCGCCGACGACGCGGGATCGTCCACCACCCCTTCTGCCGCCCCGACCGAGGAGGCGGCACCCGAGGAGCAGCCCACCCCCGAGCCCGAGCCGGAACCCGAGCCCGCTCCGGCTCCGTCCGGTTCCGACGCCGGCGCCGCCGAGGGCACCCCGGTCACCATGCCGGCGCTCGGCGAGTCCGTGACCGAGGGCACCGTCACCCGGTGGCTGAAGTCCGTCGGTGACGAGGTCGCGGTCGACGAACCCCTGCTCGAGGTGTCCACCGACAAGGTCGACACGGAGATCCCGTCCCCGGTTGCCGGAGTGCTCCTCGAGATCAACGCCCAGGAGGACGACACCGTCAAGGTCGGTGGGCAGCTCGCGGTGATCGGATCGGGAACCCCGGCCGCGGCACCGTCGAAGCCCGAGCCGAAGCCGGAACCGAAGCCCGAGCCGAAGGCGGAACCGAAGCCCGAGCCGAAGGCGGAACCGAAGCCCGAGCCGGCGAAGCAGGCGGCCCCCGAGCCGGTGAAGCAGCCCGCCCCCGAGCCGGTGAAGCAGGCCGCTCCGGCCCCCGCTCCGGTCCCCGCGGCCGAGGAGACCTCGGGTGGAGCCACGCCGTACGTGACGCCCCTCGTCCGCAAGCTCGCCGCCGAGCACGGCGTCGACCTGTCGACGGTGTCCGGTACCGGTGTCGGCGGCCGCATCCGCAAGCAGGACGTGCTCGCCGCTGCCGAGGCCGCGAAGGCCCCCGCCGCCCAGGCGCCGGCGCCCGCCGCCAAGGCCCCGGCCGCCGCTCCGGCCGCGACCGCCGGTGTCCGTCCCGAGCTGGCCCACCTGCGTGGCACCACGCAGAAGGTCAACCGGATCCGCCAGATCACCGCGATCAAGACCCGCGAGTCCCTGCAGACCACCGCGCAGCTCACCCAGACCTTCGAGGTCGACGTCACCAAGATCGCGCACCTGCGGGCGCAGGCCAAGGCGACCTTCGCCGAGCGCGAGGGCGTCAACCTGACCTTCCTGCCCTTCTTCGCGAAGGCCGTCGTCGAGGCCCTCAAGGCGCACCCGAACATCAACGCCTCCTACGACGAGGACAAGAAGGAGATCACCTACCACGCGGCCGAGCACCTCGGCATCGCCGTGGACACGGAGCAGGGTCTGCTCTCCCCGGTGATCCACAACGCCGGTGACCTGTCGCTGGCCGGCCTGGCCCGCGCGATCGCGGACATCGCCAAGCGTGCCCGCAGCGGTGGCCTCAAGCCCGACGAGCTGGCCGGGGGCACCTTCACGATCACGAACATCGGCAGCCAGGGCGCCCTGTTCGACACGCCGATCCTGGTGCCGCCGCAGGCGGCGATGCTCGGCACCGGGGCGATCGTCAAGCGACCGGTGGTCGTCACCGACGAGGTGGGCAACGAGTCGATCGGTGTCCGTTCGATGTGCTACCTGCCGCTGACCTACGATCACCGGCTGGTCGACGGCGCGGACGCAGGCCGGTTCCTCACCACGATCAAGCACCGCCTCGAGGAGGCGGCGTTCGAAGCCGACCTGGGTCTGTGACCCACGGGGTGTAGCCCGGCACTCACCGGACCCGCAGCGGGGGCATCGTCACACCGACGAGGCCCCCGCTTCCGCGTTCCGATCCCCGCAGATGCGGGAGAATCTCCGGCATGCGCATCCTCGTGGCCGGCTCGTCGGGGCTGATCGGAACTGCCTCGGTCGCGTGGCTGCGGGCGCACGGCCACGAGGTGCGCCGCCTGGTGCGGCGTCCGCCGGGGGCGCCGGACGAATGGTCCTGGGACCCGCGGACGGGGCGGGTCGATCCCGCGGCGCTCGACCGCGTCGACGCCGTGGTGAACCTGTGCGGGTCGAGCGTGGGTGCGCGGCGCTGGTCGGGCGCGGTGAAGCAGGAACTGCGCGACAGCCGGATCGTCCCCACCGACGTCCTCGCCGCCGCCGTCGCGGCCGCCGGGGTGCCGACGCTGGTCAACGCGGGCGCCGTCGGCTTCTACGGGGACACCGGCGAGACGGTGGTGGACGAACGCAGCCCTGCCGGGCAGGGGTTCGTGGCCGACCTGTGCCACGACTGGGAGGCCGCGACGGCGCCGGCGCGTGAGGCCGGGGTCCGCACGATCGTTCTCCGCACCGGGATCGTGCTCGCGCCGCACGGGGGCATCCTGCGCCGGCTCGAGCCGCTGTTCCGGCTCGGGCTCGGTTCCCGGCTCGGCGACGGCCGGCAGTACATGTCGTGGGTGGCGCTCGAGGATGCGGTGGCGGCGGTGGGCTTCGTCCTCGGTCGCGGCGACATCGCCGGACCGGTCGATGTCACCGGGCCGGCCCCCGTGACGAATGCCCGGTTCACCGAGGCGCTGGCGCACTCGGTGCACCGGCCCGCGCCGTGGACGACCCCCGGTTTCGTGGTCGCCGCGGTCGCCGGGGAAATGGCGCGCGCACTGGTGCTCACCGGGCAGCGTGCCCTGCCGGCGGTGCTCGAGTCGACGGGCTTCGAGTTCCGGTACCCGACGATCGGTGCCGCCCTGGGAAACGCGCTCGCGTCCTGAAGTCACCTCTTCGCGAGGGCTCGCCGACGGCGTAGGGTCGTGGACTATGAGCAGCGCATCCTCCTCCGCCCGTTTCGATTCCGAACCCGTCGCGGTGGCGCACCTGGGGCTGATCGGTTACCTCGAGGCGTGGGAGCGGCAACGGGAGATCGCCGCCGACCGGGCCGAGGGCCGCGGCGTCGACACCCTGCTGTTGCTCGAGCATCCGCCCGTGTACACCGCCGGTAAGCGCACCGCCCCCGAGGATCGCCCCACCGACGGCACCCCGGTGATCGACGTCGACCGCGGGGGCAAGATCACCTGGCACGGTCCCGGCCAGCTGGTGGGCTACCCGATCATCCGGCTCGGCGAACCCATCGACGTCGTCGGCTACGTGCGGCGTCTCGAGCAGGCCCTGATCGAGGTCTGCACCGACCTCGGGCTCACGTGCGGCCGCGTGGACGGTCGCTCGGGCGTGTGGCTGCCGGCCGAGCTGCGCGACGGGCACTGGCTGCCCGAGCGCAAGATCGCCGCCATCGGGGTGCGGGTGCAGCGCGGGGTGACGATGCACGGGTTCTCCCTCAACTGCGACGCCACCCTCGACGCGTTCGACTCGATCGTCCCGTGCGGCATCCGCGACGCGGGTGTCACCTCGCTCACGGGTGAGCTCGGACGAGACGTCACCGTCGCCGAGGTGATGCCGGCGGTGACGGCGGCGGTGATCGACGCTCTCGACGGCCGCCTGCCGGTGACGGACCACGACATCGAGCGGGTGACGTTCGAACAGGCCGTCGGTGCCGAGCCGCCGCAGACCCCGCGGCCGGAGTTCACCACGGTGCGGTACGGCTGATCGCCGCCCGCCACGGCCGCGCCCCCAGGGTGGGTCCGGCCGGTACCGGCGGGCGTAGGATCGAGCCCGTGACTGTGGCCCCAGAAGGACGCAAACTGCTGCGGATCGAGACCCGAAACGCGCAGACGCCGATCGAACGCAAGCCGAACTGGATCAAGACCCGGGCGAAGATGGGCCCGGAGTACACCGAGCTGAAGGGACTGGTGCGGCGCGAGGGCCTGCACACGGTCTGCGAGGAAGCCGGTTGTCCCAACATCTACGAATGCTGGGAGGACCGGGAGGCGACGTTCCTCATCGGCGGCGAGCAGTGCACCCGTCGATGCGATTTCTGCCAGATCGACACCGGTAAGCCCGCCGAGCTCGACCGCGACGAGCCGCGCCGCGTCGCCGAGTCGGTGCAGGCGATGGGTCTGCGGTACTCGACGATCACCGGTGTCGCCCGCGACGATCTGCCCGACGGCGGCGCGTGGCTGTACGCCGAGACCGTGCGGCAGATCCACGAGCTCAACCCGGGCACCGGCGTCGAGAACCTCATCCCCGACTTCAACGGCAAGCCCGAACTGCTCACCGAGGTCTTCGAGTCGCGTCCCGAGGTCCTCGCGCACAACGTCGAGACCGTCCCCCGGATCTTCAAGCGCATCCGCCCGGCGTTCCGCTACCAGCGGTCGCTGGACGTGATCACCGCGGCCCGCGAGTTCGGCCTGGTGACCAAGTCCAACCTGATCCTCGGCATGGGTGAGACACCGGAGGAGGTCACCGAGGCGCTGCACGACCTGCACGCCGCCGGCTGCGACATCGTCACCATCACCCAGTACCTGCGTCCGTCGCCGCGGCACCATCCCGTCGAGCGGTGGGTCAAGCCCGAGGAGTTCGTCGCGCACTCGGAGACCGCCGAGGAGATCGGCTTCGCGGGCGTGATGGCCGGGCCGCTGGTCCGGTCCTCGTACCGCGCGGGCCGCCTGTACGCGCAGGCCATGGCACACCACGGTCGCGAATTGCCCGCCGCCCAGGCGCACCTGGCCGAGGGGGGCACAGCGGCCCAGGAAGCCAGCTCCGTGCTCGCTCGCCTCACGCCGTAGCCGTACCGGACCCGCGGTGGTGAAGGGGTCACCGCGGGGAAAGTATCCTGGGTGCATGGCGAAAGGCAGCAAACCCGACAAGGAAGCGAAGGCCGCGGCGAAGGCCGCGCGCAAGCAGGCGTCGAAGGAGCGGCGAACCCAGCTCTGGCAGGCGTTCCAGCTGCAGCGCAAGGAAGACAAGCTGCTGCTGCCGTGGATGATCGGCGCGATCGTCGTCTCCACCCTGGTGTTCTTCCTGATCGGGCTGATCTTCGGTATCGAGTGGTTCCTCCTGCCGGTCGGCCTGCTCGTGGGGGTGCTGCTCGCGTTCGTCATCTTCGGTCGCCGGGTGCAGAAAACGGTCTACGGCAAGGCCGAGGGCCAGGCCGGCGCGGCGGCGTGGGCGCTGGACAACCTGCAGGGCTCCTGGCGCGTCACGCACGCGGTGGCCGGCACCGCGCAGCTCGACGCCGTGCACCGCGTCATCGGCCGCCCGGGCGTGATCCTGGTGGCCGAGGGATCGCCGCAGCGCGTGAAAGCGCTTCTCGCACAGGAGAAGAAGCGGGTGGCGCGCCTCGTCGGCGACACCCCGATCTACGACGTCGTGGTCGGCAACGACGAGGGCCAGGTCCCGCTGTCGCAGCTGCAGAAGCACCTGTCCAAGCTGCCGCGCAACATCGACACCAAGCGGATGGACGCGATCGAGGGCCGGCTGGCCGCCCTGAGCACCAAGAAGACCGGCGCCGCGCTCCCGAAGGGTCCGATGCCGGCCGGCGCGAAGATGCGCAGCGTCCAGCGCACCATGCGCCGCCGCTGAGCCCCGCTCCGACGACGGGAGCCTGCACCCGGATCGACCCGGTGCAGGCTCCCGTTCCGCGTTTCGGGGGCGGGTGCGTCAGCGGGACCGTACGAGGGCCGTGCCGGTCGCCCGGTCCTGCAGGCCGCGGCCGTCGACGTCGGTGACGATCGCCGGCGCGATGAACACGAGCAGCAGCTGCCGCGCCAGGGCGCGAACCGGCCCCACTCGTGCGGGCGCGTCGACCCGGGCGACCTGGAGGCCGACCAGATACTGCCCCGGGGTGAACGAGAACAACGTCACCGTGAGCACCCCCACCACGAACCACACCAGCAGGGTGTAGGTGGACAGCTGAGGGTTCTCGAAGGGACGTTCGCCGACGATCGCGGTGGCGATACCGACGGAGGTGAACCAGTCGATCGCCAGAGCGCTCGCCCGCCGGCCGGTGCCCGCGAGCGCGCCCGGCCCCTCCTGGGGCAGGCCGAGCAACTGCCCGCGGTAGTCCTGGGCCTTTTCCTGCCCCTTGGGGATCGCCGCAGCGGGTCCGGAGAGCCAGCTGCCGGTCATACGTGCCATGCTGTCCAGGATAGGGTGCAACGAGCGGACCGGCCCGACCCCACGTGCACGCCGGTGACTTCTACCACAAAAGTAGTCCTCACGACACCGGAAGACGAGCTGTAACATCGGTGAAACATGGGATTGATGGTCGGGCAACACCAGCTCAATACGGTCTGTATCCGACGCAGACGCCCCATCCCCATGGCGCGCATTGACTGAAGGAGCACAAGCGTGGCGTTCACCTCGGCCGAAGAGGTCATCAAGTACATCGAGGACGAAAACGTCGAGTACGTCGATATCCGATTCAGCGACCTCCCCGGCGTTCAGCAGCACTTCTCGATTCCCGCGAGCGCGTTCACCAAGGACGTGTTCGAGGACGGCTTGGCGTTCGACGGCTCGTCCGTTCGCGGCTTCCAGTCCATCCACGAGTCGGACATGATGCTGCTGCCCGACGTCACCACCGCGCGCATCGATCCCTTCCGGGCCGCCAAGACGTTGAACATCAACTTCTTCGTCCACGACCCGTTCACTCGCGAGTCCTACAGCCGGGACCCGCGCAATGTCGCCCGCAAGGCCGAGGAGTACCTCGTCAGCACCGGCATCGCCGACACCGCGTTCTTCGGTGCCGAGGCCGAGTTCTACATCTTCGACTCGATCCGCTACGACTCGCAGATGAACGGCGCGTTCTACGAGATCGACTCGGTCTCCGGTTCGTGGAACACCGGCGTCGAGCTCAACGCCGACGGCAGCCCCAACCTCGGCTACAAGGTCCGCCCGAAGGGCGGCTACTTCCCCGTCGCACCGTACGACCACTACGTGGACCTGCGCGACGAGATCTCCACCAACCTGCAGAACGCCGGCTTCGAACTCGAGCGCGGCCACCACGAGGTCGGCACCGCCGGTCAGGCCGAGATCAACTACAAGTTCAACACGCTGCTCGGTGCGGCCGACGATCTGCAGCTGTTCAAGTACATCGTCAAGAACACCGCCTGGAAGCACGGCAAGTCCGTGACCTTCATGCCGAAGCCGCTGTTCGGTGACAACGGTTCGGGCATGCACGTGCACCAGTCGCTGTGGAAGGAAGGCAAGCCGCTCTTCCACGACGAGTCCGGCTACGCGGGCCTGTCCGACCTGGCGCGCTGGTACATCGGCGGCATCCTGCACCACGCGCCGTCGCTGCTCGCGTTCACCAACCCGACGATCAACTCGTACCACCGTCTGGTGCCGGGCTACGAGGCTCCGATCAACCTGGTCTACAGCCAGCGCAACCGCTCCGCCGCCGTGCGCATCCCGATCACCGGCAACAACCCGAAGGCCAAGCGCCTCGAGTTCCGCGCCCCGGACTCCTCGGGCAACCCGTACCTCTCGTTCGCCGCGCAGATGCTCGCGGGTCTCGACGGCATCAAGAACAAGATCGAGCCGATGGCCCCGGTCGACAAGGACCTCTACGAGCTCCCGCCGGAGGAGGCCAAGAACATCCCGCAGGCTCCCACCAGCCTCGAATCGGTCATCGACAACCTCGAGCGCGACCACGAGTACCTGACCGAGGGCGGCGTGTTCACCAGCGACCTGATCGAGACCTGGATCTCGATCAAGCGGGAGCAGGAGATCGCTCCGGTCAACCTGCGGCCGCACCCCTACGAGTTCCAGCTGTACTACGACTGCTGAGCCGGTTCCGCACGTAGTTCGTCACGAGTCCACCCGCCTTGCGATTCCGCAAGGCGGGTGGACTCGTGTCTGCGGCCTCGTCGGCCGGAGGGCGCGACCTCCCCGCCGCCGGCCGCGCTCGGCGTGCGCCGAATCTGCTATCCGGCGTGCGTCGCGTCCCGCTCGTGCGCGGGCGATGTGTCGCCCGGTTCACCCCCTCCGCGGTGTGCGGTGAACGTGGCGGCGACGCACAGCAGTGCGACGACGAAACACGCCAGCGTGTACCACAGGTTTCCCACCGGATCTCCGGTGCTCGTCACGCCGTCGACGGCACGGAGGAAGTCGGGCAACGCGGCCGCCCAGAGGAACGCCATGACGCACAGGTACACCACGCTGTAGGCCTGGACGAAGCGGTTCGTGTAGGGAGGAACGTCCGGCTCGCCCCGCCGCAGCCGCACCCATCGGCGCACGAGCACCGCGCTCGCGACGAGTGTGACGACGACCAGTTCCACCGCGTACAGCACTCCCCGGACCGTCGTGCTTCCCATGCCCAGGACCGTGGCCGGGAGCGGGAGGACGAACGTGCCCAGCGACGCCAGCAGGCCGATCACGACCGTGCGCCACACCAGCTCGAGACCGGAGAAGTGCCGGCCGCGGTCGACGTGGCGACCGACGAAGAACTGCACGCACAACGCGAGCGACATCGGCCAGAGCGCGGCGAACACCACCACACTCGGGAGCGGGACCGCATCGAACATGGGCTGGTTGACCGGATTCGTCACCGACCAGTGCCACCATCGCAACTGCGGTCCGAGGTGGTCGAAGATCTCGTAGAACGCGTGGTGAACGAAGCCCACGCAGACCGCACCGACGAGAACCCCGTAGCCCCGGAAAACGCCCAGCATTCTGACGATCTCGAAGGCCAGCGTGGCCATCAGCGGGTAGATCGCGACGATGTACAGCGGGAGCCGGCCCCACAGGAACTCCACCGTGAACACGTTGTGGGCGAACATCGTGTCCACGTGCTCCTCGATGCCGAATGCGGCGGGGAAGTACAGCGGTGGCTCGATGAGGAACAGGTAGGCGGTGGCGCCGAACCAGAGCACCAGGTTGGTGGGATCGCCGTGGCGACGCAGGCGCACGACGGCGAGCACGAGCGCGAGCACGGCACCGAACACGACGGTGACCTCGAGAACCGGAAGGGTCCAGTTCTCCAGGGCCGACGGGTTGCGGACCTCGACGAGGCCACCGGCCTCCTCGCACGAGAAGCCCAGGGACGTGGCGAGTTCGGCGAAGGTGGGTGAACACAGGTCGGTCATCGCTCCGGCCCCCCTACGATGCGACCGCGTCGGCGGTGTACCAGCGCGTGACGTCGTAGCCGTCCTCGTAGCGCCGGAACCACACGTCCGCGAGTGCCGGCAGCTTCTCGTGGGCCGGGTTGTGCTTCGGCAACTGGCTCCGGACGACTCCCGCCAGGGCGACGAGTTGCTCACCGAGCGGGAGATCGTCGAACGCGCGCGGCAGGGGGCCGTGGTCCTCCGCGTGCAGCAGCGGCAACCACGTGCGCAGGCGCTGCTTGCGCCGGTAGGACGCGAACATCGACAGAGCGTCGATCCTCCGGTCCGCCAAGGGAACATGCTCGTTGAAGCCCTCGCAGGCCAGCCGGATGACCTTCAGCACATGACGGAAGACCGACGGGGCCACGCGCATCCGGTAGATGTCGGAGCCGACGACGGAGTCGAAGACGACGAGCGCCGAACTCCGATGTTCGACCTCCTCGACGAAGTGCCAGATGAACAGCGACGCCACCCGGTCGTCTCCGGGCCGGAACAGGGCCGCCTCGTTGTCGAGCATCAGCTTGAACACCGGAGTGAAGGTCGCTTCGAGATCCGCGGTGTAGGCGAGCCGGTAGTTCAGCGAGGTCTCCGCGGTGAGCCGGTCGAACTCTCCGATGACGTCGTCGAGAGTCTCCCGGAGCCCCGGGTACTGCTTGATCAGGGCCCTGACGTGTTGGCGGTGCGCGGTCGAGTGCTGCCCCTCCTGACGCATGAACGCGTCCGCCTCCGCGGCGACCTCGGGGTCGGTGATCAGCGGCTTGGTCTGGAGAATCATCTTCACGATCATCTTCTCGAAGCCGATCGCCAGGAACGAGACCGCGTTGGCCATGCTCGAGAAGGCCGGATTCGCGTCGTTCCACAGGAAGGGCACGTCGTAGTCCTCGAACGCGAAGTTCATCTTTCGGATCTGCAGATCGGTCACGCGCTACCCCTCGTCGTCCGGAAATGGGCTGGGCCGGGGCCCCGCAGAGGCCCCGCGCCGCGGTGCCGTGATCATACATAGATCGACCAACACGTATGATGAGAACGTGTTATCGAAACCGTGGACGGCCCCGCGGGCGGCGGGCCACCCCGTGCTACCGTCGGTCGTTCGAGCGGACGGCCGACAGGCCCCACCATGCGGAGGGCCCGCCGTTCCGGATGCGGTGCGATCCGAGGAAGCGGAGCAGTGGCACGGAGACGCGGGTGGGGCGGCAGCCCACCGGAGAACGACGACGAAGCGTCCCGCCGGATCGTCTCCGCTGCAGTCGATCTGATCGGGCGTACGGGTTCCGTCATCAGCATCGCCGATGTCGCGGAGTCGCTGGGCGTCATCCGCCAGACGGTGTACCGCTACTTCCCCAGCGCGGATGCACTGATGCGGGCCGCGGCGATCGCATCGGTCGACGGATTCCTCGCTCGACTGACCCGGCACATCCGCGGCATCGAGGATCCCGTCGACGCGATGACCGAAGGCGTGGTCTACACCCTGGCCGAGGTACGCCGGACGCCGCATCTGGGCATCCTGCTCACGGGCACGTACTCGAACGTCCATCCCGACGGCCTCACCTCCGAAGAGGCACGCGAGTTCGGGATGACGATGATCAAGCGTTTCGACGTCGACTGGGAGCGCTACGGGTACGACGACGCGGCACTCCACGAACTCGTCGAATACGTGCTGCGCACGATGCAGTCGTTCTTCGTCTCCCCCGGCAACCCCCCGCGGAGCGACGACGAGCTGCGGCGCTATCTCCGACGCTGGATGGGCGCCGCGATCCTCGCCCAGTGCCCGACCGCGGCACGCGCCTCCTCCGGCGGCGTCCGAGACGACAGCGCGTGACGGGAACCGGCCCGGACCGGCGATCCCGGTGCGCCCGCCGGTGCCGATCGCACGCCGTCGCACGGCCGCGGCCCCGGAGCGGTCGCTCCGGGGCCGCGGCCGATCGCCGCGCTAGACCGGCTCGGGCTCGCGGACGACCTGCGGCGTCTCCGCCCGCTCGGCCGCCTCGGCCCGCAGCCGCTGCCCGAGCACCGACTTGCGCCGACCGTAGACGAAGTAGATCACCACGCCCAGGGCCATCCAGGCCACGAACCGCATCCACGTCTCGACGGACAGGTTGAGCATCAGCCAGCCGCACGCGAGGACCGCGAGGATCGGCACCAGCGGCACGAGCGGCACCCGGAACCCGCGCGGCAGGTCGGGGCGGGTCCGGCGGAGCACCATCACGCCGATGCACACCAGCACGAAGGCGAACAGCGTGCCGATGTTGACCATCTCCTCGAGCACACCCATCGGGAACACCGCGGCGAGGACGGCGACGATGCCGCCGACCAGCAGGGTGATGCGTACCGGGGTGCCCTTACGGCCCGTCGTGGCCAGCTGCCGCGGCATCAGCCCGTCCCGGGACATCGCGAACAGCACGCGGGTCTGGCCGAGCATCATCACCATCACGACCGTGGTGAGGCCGGCGAGGCCGCCGACGTTGATCGCCATCTGCGCCCACGTGATGCCGTGCGCCTCGAACGCGGTGGCCAGCGTGGCGCTGCCGTCGCCGACGAGCGCGCTGCCCGTCCGCAGGTCGGTGTACTTCACCATGCCGGTCAGCACCAGCGTGACGCCCACGTAGAGGACCGTGACGATGGCGAGCGAGGCGAAGATGCCGCGCGGCAGCGCCTTCTGCGGGTTCTTCGTCTCCTCCGCGGTGGTGGCGACCACGTCGAATCCGATGAATGCGAAGAACACCAGGCTCGCGGCGGCGAGCAGGCCGTACCATCCGTAGCTGCTGCCGTCGGCTCCGGTGAGCGCCGAGAACAGCGACTGGTGCACGCCGCTCGCGGTGCTCTGCGCCCCCTCGGCCGGCGGGATGTAGGGCGAGTAGTTGCTCTTGTCGATGTAGAAGACGCCGACCACGATGACCAGCAGGACGACCGCAACCTTGATGGCGGTGACGACGGCCGACACCCGCGAGGACACCTTGGTGCCGACGACGAGCACGACCGTGATCGCGCCGACGATGAGCAGCGCCCCCCAGTCGACCGCAAGCGGCCCGAGATGCATCGTGGTGTGCCCGCTGCCGCCGAGCATGCCACCGAGGTACAGCGACCAGCCCTTGGCGACGACGGCGGAGGCGAGCGCGAACTCGAGGATCAGGTCCCAGCCGATGATCCAGGCGACGAACTCACCGAAGGTGGCGTACGAGAAGGTGTAGGCGCTGCCGGCGACGGGGACGGTCGACGCGAATTCGGCGTAACACAGGGCAGCGAGACCACACGTGATCGCGGCGAGCACGAATGCCAGCGAGATCGACGGGCCGGCGACGTTGCCCGCGGTGCGTGCGGTGAGGGTGAAGATGCCGGCGCCGATCACCACGGCGACGCCGAACACGGTCAGGTCTTTGGCGGTCAGCTCTCTTCGCAGCCGCGAACAGGGTTCGTCGGTGTCCGCGATCGACTGTTCGACGGATTTGGTGCGCCAGATGCCGACTCCGGGCATGGTGTGCTCCTCGGGATGGGATTGTGGGCCCGCCGGACCTCGTGGGCGACCGGGGGCGTGACACTCGCAGGCGACGCATTGTGGTGCCGCAGAGCGGGATTGCGTGAGCAATTCAGTGCAGCAATCATGGCACTGTCACAATTCGTGTCAATATCTTCCGCACCAGCTATTCACAATGCTTAAATGTGATGCGCATCACAACAGAAAGGGTGTCACCGTGCTCAGTTTCGATCGGCTCGACGCGGCTCTTCTCGCCGAGCTCACCCACAACCCGCGGGCCGGCATCGTCGATCTGGCAGCGAAGCTCGGCGTCGCGCGCAACACCGTCCAGTCGCGGATCCGGAAGCTCGAGGAGTCCGGCGCCGTGACGGGATACCGGCCGGTGGTGGATCTGCCGAAGCTCGGCCTGCCGCTGCAGGCGTTCATCGGCGCAGAACTGGTGCAGGCCCGGATGGGTCACGTCATCGCGGAGCTCGAGCGGTTCCCCGAGGTGCTCGAGGTGCACGCGACGACGGGTCGGGAGGACCTGCTGATCCGGATGGCGGCGCAGTCGCAGGAGGATCTGCTCCTGCAGCTCGAACGAATCCATGCGATCGAGGGCGTCGCGCACACCACGACCACGCTGGCGCTGACGACGCCGGTGCCGTACCGGACGCAGCCCCTGCTCGAACACCTCACCCGCGACTCCGGGCACGGGCGCTCCGCGCCGGTGAGCGACCGGCACTGAGGGACCGGCGTTGAGGGACCGGCGTCGAGGGACATCGGTCTCCGGGTACGCGAGAAGGGGGAGGCACCGCGGTGCCTCCCCCTCGCCGTACCGCCCGTCAGGCGGCGTCGATACGCCGCTCGGCGACCCGGTTCGCGGCCGCGCCGGGCCCGATGTCCAGGGTCCGCGACATCTCGAAGATCTCGGCCGTGCGGTCGAAGATCGCGTCCACCCGGGACCGGACGACGGTCGGGTCGGATCCGTCGACCTCCCCCGCGACCTGGATCAGGCCGCCGGCGTTGGCGACGTAGTCCGGCACCCACGTGATGCCGCGGTCGCGCAGGATGTCCTCGACCTCCGGGCGGGCCAGCTGGTTGTTCGCCGCACCGCACACCAGACGCGCACCGAGCACCCCGGCGGTCGACGGGGTCAGCGTTCCCCCCAGGGCACACGGTGCGTACACATCCAGCGGCGCCGCGACGACGCCGTCGGCGACCCGTGCCGCCGGGAACTCGGCGGCCACCCGGGCGAGAGCCACCGGGTTCACATCCGAGACCACCACGTCGGCGCCGTCCGCGGTGAGCAGCCCCACCAGTTCGTAGCCCACCTTCCCGAGCCCCTCGACACCCACGGTGCGGCCGGCGAGAGTCGTTGTTCCCCAGACATGCTCGGCTCCGGCGCGCATCGCCTGGAACACGCCGAGCGCGGTGAGCGGCGAGCTGTCCCCGGATCCGCCGGCCGCGGGAGTGCGTCCCACCGCGTGCGAGGTCTGGCGGCCGATCACGTCCAGGTCGCCGGCGTGGGTACCGACGTCGGCGGCGGTGATGTAGCGGCCACCGAGGGACTCGACGAACCGTCCGTACGCGGCGAGCAGCGCCTCGCTCTTGTCCGTGGCGGGGTCACCGAGGATGACGGCCTTGCCGCCGCCGAGGTTCACGCCCGCGACCGCGGCCTTGTAGGTCATGCCCCACGACAGCCGCAGCACGTCCTCGAGCGCCCGGGCCTCGTCGGCGTACGGGTAGAAGCGGGTGCCGCCGAGCGCGGGCCCGAGCGCGGTGGAGTGGATCGCGACGATCGCGCGCAAGCCGGTCGCGGCGTCCTGACAGAAGACGACCTGCTCGTGTGGGCGGTCGGACAGGCACCGGGATCGGCCGAAGACACCGGCGGGGGCGTCGGAGGTGGCCGAACGGGCGAGGGTCGGTGTGGTCACGTGATGGGTTCCTTTCCAGAAGAATGTATTCGGGATGTCGAGAATCGGTGGCGGCTCAGAAGTCGATCTCGACGCCGAGCTCGGCGAGCCGCGCGCGGTACTGCTCGACGGAGCGCAGCTTGACGTCCTCGTAGCCGCGGACCGTGTCCGGCAGAGCCGCGACCTGCACCGCGCGGTCGTAGGTGGCGGCATCGAGGTCGGCGGCGAGGCGATCGACCGTGGCCGTGTAGTGCGCGAGCAGGGCGCGCTCGACCTTCCGGACGTGCGCGTAACCGAACGGATCGAGGCGGGTGCCGCGCAGGCGCCTGCCCTTGGCCAGGATCCGCAGCGCCGCGTGCGACTTCGGTCCGAACCCGATCTTCTTGGTGCGGCCGAGCGCCCGCAGGACCGGCGGGTGCAGCCGGTAGGTCAGCTGCTCACCGCCGGGCACCTGAGCGCGTACCTCGTCGAGGAACGTGGGGTCGACGAGCAGTCGCGCGACCTCGTACTCGTCCTTGTAGGCGGTGAACTTGAACAGCCCGCGCGCGACGGCCTCGCTGAGGTCGGTGCGGTCGGTGACACGGCGTTCGGCCGCCCACACGGACTGCACCCGGTCGATGTAGCGGGCGGCGAGGCGTTCGCCCTGGAAGTCGATGAGCGCGGCGGCACGCACCCGCACGAGCCGCAGCACCTCGCCGTCGAGGGTGGTGTCCGCGAACAGGGCGTCCGGGGCGACGGTGACCTTCGGCTGCGGGCGGGCCGGTTCGGTTGCGGCCGCGAACGCGCCGGGGTCGGCGATCGCCACGCGGCCCCACCGGAACGCCGCGATGTTCGCCGCCACCGCGACACCGTTGATCTCGATCGCCTCCTCGACGGACTCGGCGGGGATCTGCAGGCCGCCGAGTTGATGGGCGGCGCCGACGATCAGGAAGTTCGCGGCGGCGGTGTCGCCGAACAGTGCCTGGGCGGCGGCGAGAGCGTCGAACGAGGCCGACCGGCGGGTCGCCGCGTCCAGCCGGGACAGCAGCTCCTGTTCGTCGGGGTGGCGGATCGACCTGTCGTACACCATGTCCCCGGTGGGGGTGCGGCTCGTCGAGGCCACCGCGACGGTCGTGGCAGGATCGGCGTAGGCGAGGTTCTTCGCATCCGCCGCGGTGAGCAGGTCCAGCGCCAGCAGGCACGACGCCCCGCCGGTGGTCACCCGGTTGCCGGGTTCGAGACCGTCGGCGGCGAACCGTAGGTGCGAGACCACCGGGCCGGCCTTCTGGCTCATACCGATCTGGTCCAGGGATTCGACGTCGAAGCCGGCGCGCAGCGCGGCGGTCGCGAGCACCTGGTTGACGGTGACGATGCCGGTGCCACCGATGCCGGCGAGGAAGATGTTGCGGGTGCCCACCGCGGAGCCGGGATCGGGGTCGGGCACGGCCGGGGGCACCGGGACGGTGCGGCGCTGCGGCGTGCGTCCGGGCGCGACCTCGACCGTCACGAACGACGGGCACTCCCCGTCGAGGCAGGAGTAGTCGGTGTTGCACGACGTCTGGTCGATGCGGGTCTTGGACCCGAACTCGGTGTCGACCGGCTGCACCGACAGGCAGTTGCTCTTGACGCCGCAGTCGCCGCAGCCCTCGCACACCGCCTCGTTGATCACCACGCGCGTGGTGCGGGCGGGCAGGGTGCCGCGCTTGCGCTGCCGCCGCGCATCGGCCGCGCAGTGCTGGTCGTAGATGAGCACGGTGACGCCCGGGACCTCGCGCAGCAGCCGCTGCGCCTCGTCGAGCCGGTCGCGGTGCCAGACCGTCACGCCGCGGGCGAGGGAGCGCTTGCGGTGCCGCTTCGGTTCGTCGGAGCAGACGATGATCCGCCGCACCCCCTCGGTGGTGAGCTTGTGGGTGAGCGCGGGAATCGTCAACGCGCCCTCGGCGTCCTGCGCCCCGGTCATCGCGACGACGTCGTTGTAGAGCAGCTTGAAGGTGATGTTCACCCCGGCCGCGACGCACGCCTGCACGGCGAGCTGGCCGGAATGGAAATACGTTCCGTCGCCGAGGTTCTGGAACATGTGCGGGATGTCGGTGAACGGTGCCTGGCCGATCCACTGCGCGCCCTCGCCGCCCATCTGGGTCAGCCCGGTGACGGCGCTGTCGGCGCGGCCGGACATCGTGACGAGCGCGTGGCAGCCGATGCCGCCGCCGCCGATCGAGCCCTCCGGCAGGGCGGTGGAGCGGTTGTGCGGGCAGCCGCTGCAGAAGTACGGGGTGCGCTTGGCCGACAGCACCTCCAGGGGCAGCGACGGGAGCGGCGCGGGTCCGAGGTCCACGTGGCCGCGCAGTACCCGGCGCAGCGGCCCGCGGATCCGGCCGGCGGTCAGTTCGCCGTCGACGGGCATCAGCGGGCGGCCGTCGGCGTCCTTCTTGCCGACGATGCGCGGCGGGGCGTCGGTGCCGTAGAGGATCTCGCGGATCTGGGTTTCGACGAACGCGGTCTTGTCCTCGACGACGACGAGTTGGTCGAGGCCGGAAGCGAATTCGCGGACCAGGTCGGGGCCGATCGGGTACGGCATGCCGATGCGCAGCAGCCGGATCCCGGCGCGATGCAGGTCGGCGTCGGTCACCCCGAGGTCGAGCAGCGCCTGCCGCAGCGCGTCGAACGTGGTACCGGTGGCGGCCAGCCCGATCCGGGCGTGCGGGGGGTCGACCTCCACGACGTCCAGCCCGTTGGCCTTCCCGTAGGCGTGGACCATCGCCCAGCGCGGCCCGTACAGGTCGGCCTCGGCGATCACGCTGTCGCTCGGCGCAGCCATCGGACGCTGACGGTAGACGAACGGCTTTCCCTCCCAATCGATCTCGGGAACCGTGATGCGCAGGTCCGCGACCGAGCCGTCGACGGACCACGCGCCGTCGGCGACGTCCGCGACGATCTTGAGCGCGACGAGGCAGCCCGAGGCGCGCGACAGCGCGACCCCGTGCAGGCCCATCGAGACGATCTCGGCGGCGTTGCGGGGGAAGAGCACCGGGATGCCGAGGGCCGCGAGGGACCGTTCGCTCACCGCGGGCACGGTCGACGACTTCGATGCCGGGTCGTCGCCGACCATCAGCAGCACGCCGCCGTTCGGGTCGACGCCGTACATGTTGGCGTGCCGCAGCGCGTCGGTGGCCCGGTCCAGACCGGGGCCCTTGCCGTACCAGACACCGACGACAGCATCGTGGGTGGGCGTGCCCGCCCCGAGCCGGCCCTGACTCCCCCACACGGACGTCGCGGCGAGTTCCTCGTTGAAGCCGGGCACGAAGGTGATGTCGTGCTCGGCGAGAACCTTCGGCATGCCGTGCAGCAGCTTGTCGAGGCCGCCGAGGGGGCTGCCGGGGTACCCGGAGACGAACGTGGCCACGCGACGTCCGTCGCGGATGTCGCGCACGTGCTGCTCGACGAGCTGCCGGGCGATCGCCTGGACGCCGGTGAGCAGCACCGTGCCCGAGCCGGAGCGGTACCGGTCGTCCAGGTCGTAGGGAAGACGCTCGATTCCGCGGACCGCGGTCTCGGTCATCGCACACCACCGTTCCTTTGCTGCGACATGTGTTGTGCAGCGTCGCTCAAGTCACATCAACTGGTGCAGCAATGATCGACATAGCTGATTGATTTCGTCAACACACAAGTTCTCAGCGAATCATAATGTTCAAATGTGACCCGCGACACACTCGACAAATGGTCACCGTGATCAGCGGGCGGGTGTCGCACCACCGGCGACGCAGACCCGGCCGGCTCGATGCGCCGTAGCGGACCGGCCCGTCCGCCCTCGCTCCGGGATCCGTCGCCCGGCTCCGTGCGCGGTTCCGTTCGATGGCAGATCCGGGCCGTGGACACCGCCGCCATGCACACCGACGCCGAGAGCACCGCCGCCGAAACCGTTCCGGGGAGGCTGCCAGTTCTGCCGGATTTGTCAGGAGCCGGGAGTACCCTGAAGTGGCGCCGGCCGGTTCCGGGCCGGAGCGCCTGGGGAACTGCCGATGAAAGCTTGCGTACCCCGCCATGCCGGGGCACTGTCGTCCACGGCCGGACCGTCGTCCGTGCCGCGGGGCCGCGCGCCGCCGCCCGGTCCCGTCCTCCCGACCGCGCCGATAGACCACATCTGACGGACCCCGCTCACCGGCATGCCCGGGCGGAACGGGTGTCCCCCACCGGATTCACTCCATCGCGACATCGTTCCCGAAAGGACGTTGTCATGCGCACCACCCTCCCGGCCGCCCTGTGCGCGGCCGCCGCCACCCTCCTTCTCGGATCCGGCATCGCCGCAGCGCAACCCGCGCCCGATGTCGTCGGCCTCAGCGAACAACAGGCGATCGCCCTCCTGGATGCGGAAGGCATCCCGTACCGGATCACCAACCGCGCCGGCAATCTGTCCGGCGAGTGCCGCGTCACCGAACAACGGGATCGCGGCTATCGCACCGAAGTCGACTACGTGTACGACCACGACGACAACGAGTTCGATCGTGTCGAACGGCAGGTGTGGTTGGGCGTCGGCCTCGTCGTAGTCTGCCGCTGACCTCTCGCTTCGCGAACCGCATCGCGCACCACCGTGCACCCCTCGCGACCCGGGGGGATGCACGGTGGTGCCGCATGCGCCCAACCGATCCGGCGGAACCGCCTCGACGAACGCGTTCCCCGCACCCTCACCGGGCACGCACCGAGCGCCTTGCCCGAATTATCCAGTCCCGCAGGGGAATCACCCCCTGGTGGCACCCGACGTCCGGGGGCGATCGGCCCTCACGCCTGCGCCGGAATGTCCAACGGCTCGACGCGGGCACGGACCCGGAGGACGTCCGCGTTCACCGAGTACAGGGCGTCGAGGAACGCGACGGCGAAGGAGCCCGGGCCCGTGGCGTTCCCGTCGGCGATCTCCGCGGCCACCGCGACGTGGGCGTGCGCGGCGGCGAGTCCGATCAGCGCCGTGGGGGCGACGGCGAGGTATGCCGCAGCGAGGGCACCGAGCGCGCAGCCGGTGGAGGTCACGCGCGGGAGCAGGGCACTGCCGCCACCGATGCGCAGGCCGGTCGTCGCACCGGCGGCGTCGCGGCCGACGAGGTGGTCCACGGGACCGGAGGCGGACACCGCGTCGGCGTGGGCCAGCAGCGCCAGCGCGGCCGGCACCGCGGCGGCGGGGTCGTCGGAGCTGTCGACGCCGCGGGTGTCGCCACCCAGACCGGCCAGCGCGATGACCTCGGAGGCGTTGCCGCGGATCGCCGTCGGACGGAACGGGAGCAGATCCGCGGCCAGGCCGGTGCGCCACGGGAGGCCCCCCACGCCGACGGGATCGAGCACCCACGGGGTGCCCGCGTCGCGGGCGGCCTCGGCGGCCAGGGTGAACGCCGCCGCCGTCCCGTCGTCGGGGGTGCCGAGGTTGATCAGCACGCCCCCGGCGATGCGGGCGAATCCGGCGGCCTCGTGGACGTTGTCGATGTGGGCGTTGCTCGCGCCGGCGGCGAGCAGGACGTTGGTCAGGAAGTTGGCGGAGACGACGTTGGTGAGCGACTGCACCAGCGGCACCCGGGCGCGGAGAGCGTCGAGGGCGGCGGCGAGATCGTCGACGGTCGGGGGAATCGGGGCAGTGGTCACGATGAAGTCCTGAGCTGGTTCCACGGGAGGTCGGGGCCTCACGTCCCGAACACCCGCTCCACGACCCCCCGGGCACGTCGAGTGACCCGCAGATAGTGGTCGAGGAACTCGGAGGCGTCACCACCCGACCAGCCGGCGACCTGGGCGACCGCCGACAGCAGCTTGCCCGGGCCCGGCAGCTGGTCGGTTCGCTTGCCGCGCACCAGCACGAGCGCGTTGCGGGCGCGGGTGGCGGTGAGCCACGCGTCGCGCAGCAGTGCGACGTCCGCGCTGCTGAGCAGTTCTGCGGCGCCGATCGCATCGAGCGTCTCGAGCGTCGAGGTGTTGTGCAGCGACTCGATGTGGTGCGCGTGCTGCAGCTGCAGCAGCTGCACGGTCCACTCGATGTCGGCCAGGCCACCGCGGCCCAGCTTGGTGTGGGTGGCGGGGTCGGCACCGCGCGGCAACCGCTCCGAGTCGACCCGGGCCTTGATCCGCCGGATCTCGCGCACCGCGTCGTCCGACACGCCGCCGGCCGGGTACCGGGTGGCGTCGATCATGTGCAGGAACTGCAGTCCGAGCTCCGCGTCGCCGGCGACGGCGTCGGCCCGCAGCAGCGCCTGCACCTCCCAGGTCTGCGCCCACTGGGCGTAGTACGCCTGATAGGACGCGAGGGTGCGCACCATGGGTCCGCTGCGCCCCTCGGGGCGCAGGCCGGTGTCGACCTCGAGCGGCGGATCCGTGCTCGGCGCGCCGAGCAGGGTGCGCACCCGCTCGGCGACCTGGTTCGCCCACTTCACCGCGGCGGTTTCGTCCGCCCCGGGGTTCGGCTCGCAGACGAACAGCACGTCGGCGTCGGACCCGTAGCCCAGTTCGCCACCGCCCAGACGCCCCATGCCGATCACCGCGAGCCGCGCCGGCGCCGGCCCGTCCTCCTGCTCGGACGCCTTGATCACCGCGGCCAGGGCAGCCTCGAGCACCGCCGCCCACACCGCGGACAGTGCGCGGCACACCTGCGGTACGTCCAGCATCCCGAGGATGTCGGCGCTCGCGACGCGGGCGAGTTCGGCCCGGCGCAGCGACCGGGCCGCGTTGATCGCCTTGTCGGGGGCGTCGTAGCGGGCCGAGGAGGTGACGATGGCCTTGGCGACCTCGTCGGGCCGCGGTTCGAGGAGCCGGGGCCCGCCGGCGCCGTCGGCGTAGAGCCGGATGACGTCCGGGGCCCGCAACAACAGGTTGGACACGTAGGCGGAGGACCCGAGCACGGTCATGAGCCGGTCCGCGACGGACGGCTCGTCGCGCAGCGTCCGCAGGAACCACACCCGGTCGACGAGCGCCTCGGACAGGCGGCGGTAGGCGAGCAGCCCGGCGTCGGGGTCGCTCGTCTCCCCCAGCGCCTCGAGCAGTTGCGGCAGCAGCAGCGCCTGGATGCGGGCCTTGCGGGAGGCACCGCCGGACAGTGCCGTCAGGTGGCCGAGCGCGTTCTCCGGTGCGCTGTAGCCGAGCGCGGCGAGCTGCCGGACCGCGGCGTCGGGCGACAGCCGCAGCGCCTCCTTGTCCACCCGGGCCACCGACTCGAGCAGAGGCCGGTAGAACAGCTTCGCGTGCAGCTTGCGCACCCGCGCCGAGTTGCGCTTGATCTCCGACTCGAGCACCCCGAGCGCGTCGTGCCGTCCGTCGGGGCGCATGTGCGCGGCGCGGGCGAGCCAGCGCATCGCCTCCCGGTCCTCCGGGGGCGGCAGCGTGTGGGTGCGTTTGAGCCGCTGCAGCTGCAGGCGGTGCTCGAGCAGCCGCAGGAACTCGTAGGAGGCCCGCAGGTTCGCGGCGTCGTCGCGCCCGACATAGCCCCCGTCGGCGAGGGCGGACAGCGCCTGCACGGTGTTCGGTACGCGCAGCGCCTCGTCGGCGCGGCCGTGCACCAGCTGCAGCAACTGCACCGCGAACTCCACGTCGCGCAGGCTGCCCCGGCCCAGCTTGAGTTCCCGCTCGCGCAGCTCGGCGGGCACGAGTTCCTCGACGCGCCGGCGCATCGCCTGCACCTCGGGCACGAACGCCTCCCGCTCGGAGGCCGTCCACACCATGGGGCTGAGCGCCTCGACGTAGCGGCGACCGAGGTCGAGGTCGCCGGTCATGGGCCGGGCCTTGAGCAGTGCCTGGAACTCCCACGTCTTGGCCCAGCGCTGGTAGTACGCGACGTGCGAGTCCAGAGTGCGGACCAGTGCGCCGCGCTTGCCCTCGGGACGCAGCGCGGCATCGACCTCGAAGAACGCCGAGGTGCCGATCCGCATCATCTCCCCGGCGATGCGGCCGGCGCGGGCGTCGGCCGGCTCGGCGACGAACACGACGTCGACGTCGCTGACGTAGTTGAGCTCGCGGGCCCCGCACTTGCCCATCGCGATGACGGCCAGGTCGACGGGGCAGGGACCGTCCGGGACGACGCTGGCGACGGCCACCGCCAGGGCCGCCGTCAGGGCCGCGTCGGCGAGATCCGCGAGCCGCTGCCCCACCTCGAGGTACGGCAGGACCGGTTCGTTCTCGACGACGGCCGCGAGATCGGCGGCCGCGAGCAGCGCCAGCTGGTCGCGATAGCCGGTGCGCAGCGCAGCCACGGCCGCCGGACCGGTGATCGTCGCCCGGTAGATCAGACGGTTGTCTCCCGTCCCGGCCTCGGGTTCGGCCTCGACGTAGCCGAGCATCCGATCGGTGAGGGTCCGCCGGTCGGGCAGCTGCAACGTCCCGGCGAGGCCACGCCACCGATCCGGGTGGGCCACGATGTGGTCGCCCAGGGCGGACGACCCGCCGAACAGGCCGAACAACCGGCCGCGCAGCCCCTTGTCGGTGCGCAGCGCCGCGTCGAGTTCGGCCCAGCCGTCGCCGAGCGCGTCGTGCAGCCGGGCAAGGGTGCGCAGGGCGAGGTCCGCGTCGGGTGCGCGGGAGAGGGCCCACAGCAGTTCGGTGCTGTCGGTGTCGGTCCAGCCGAGCTGCCGGAGTTCGTCGGGGGCGGTCGGGGCGAGGAGGCCGAGCCGACCGGCGCTCGGTATCGCCGAACGCGCCGTCGGCGGTCTCACCATGCCGTCACCGTCGCTCCGGCGCGGGACACTACCGCCCGAGTGGGCACGGACCTCACCTCTTCGTCGTCGTCGACCGTCCGGTCCGCGGCGACGCCCTCGTGCGGCCGCGGCCGGCAGGGGTTACAAGCCCAGGTACTGATCCAGTTCGTACGGGGTGACCTGGCTGCGGTAGTTCTCCCACTCAGTCCACTTGTTGCGGAGGAAGAAGTTGAACACGTGCTCGCCGAGCGCCTCGGCCACCAGTTCCGACTTCTCCATCTCGCGCAGGGCGATGTCGAGGTCGGTCGGCAGCTCCCGGTACCCCATGGCGCGCCGCTCCGCGGAGGTCAGCGCCCACACGTCGTCCTCGGCCTCGGGGGCGAGCTCGTAGCCCTTCTCGATGCCGCGCAGGCCGGCGGCGAGTAGTACCGCGAACGTCAGGTACGGGTTGCAGGCCGAGTCGGGCGTGCGGATCTCCACCCGGCGCGAGGACGCCTTGCTCGGCGTGTACATCGGCACCCGCACCAGAGCGGAGCGGTTGGACGGGCCCCAGCAGGCCGCGGTGGGCGCCTCGCCGCCGTGCACGATGCGCTTGTAGGAGTTGACCCACTGGTTGGTCACGGCACTGATCTCGTTGGCGTGCTCGAGCACCCCGGCGATGAAGGCCTTGCCGGTGGCCGAGAGCTGCAGCGGATCGTCGGGATCGTGGAAGGCGTTGTTCTCGCCCTCGAACAGGCTCATGTGGGTGTGCATGGCCGAGCCCGCGTGCTCGCGGAACGGCTTGGGCATGAACGTCGCGCGCACGCCCTCCGACATCGCGATCTCCTTGACCACGTAGCGGAAGGTCATCACGTTGTCGGCCATGGACAGCGCGTCGGCGTAGCGCAGGTCGATCTCCTGCTGACCGGGCGCGGTCTCGTGGTGGCTGAACTCGACGGAGATGCCCATCGACTCGAGCGCGTCGATGGCGTGGCGGCGGAAGTTCGGGGCCGAGCGGTGCACCGACTGGTCGAAGTAGCCGCCGTCGTCGGCCGGCACGGGCGGCGCGCCCGGTTCACCGTTCTCGACGAGGAAGAACTCGATCTCGGGGTGCACATAGCAGCTGAAGCCGAGGTCGGATGCCTTGTTGAGCTGGCGGCGCAGCACGTGCCGCGGATCGGCCCAGCTGGGGGTGCCGTCGGGCATCGTGATGTCGCAGAACATGCGGGCCGAGTACTGCTGACCCTTGCTGTCGGCCCACGGCAGCACCTGGAAGGTCGAGGCGTCCGGCCGGGCGACCATGTCGGCCTCGGAGATGCGGGAGAATCCCTCGATGGCCGAGCCGTCGAACCCGATGCCCTCCTCGAAGGCTCCTTCGAGTTCGGCCGGGGCGATCGCCACGGACTTGAGCGTTCCGACCACGTCGGTGAACCACAAGCGCACGAACCGAATGTCGCGCTCTTCGAGGGTGCGGAGCACGAACTCCTTCTGGCGATCCATACGGCCGAGACTAGGCACAGTGCGTTAAATCCGTGTTACATCCGCGGGTTGTGGCCCCGGCGTGTCGCTCACATCGTCGCGCCGTCAGCACCGCGGGTCCGCCGCCGGCGCCTGCCCGGTCACGAAATACCTGATCACCGGGTCGTCGACGCAGGCCTCGCCGTCGAGCACGACGGTGTGCT
The DNA here is from genome assembly GCF_011058165.1 of Rhodococcus aetherivorans. Lineage (GTDB taxonomy): Bacteria > Actinomycetota > Actinomycetes > Mycobacteriales > Mycobacteriaceae > Rhodococcus > Rhodococcus aetherivorans. The sequence continues at coordinate 41,083 of NZ_JAALEG010000019.1, read as the reverse complement.
GGGTACCCGTGAAGGTGACGAGTGCGCCGCCGAGTTGCCGCGCGAGGTCCACCCCCGCCTGGTACGGCGTTGCGGGATCCTCGGTGGTGGAGACGACGAGCACGGTCGGCAGGCCCGGCACGTCCGGGGTGTGCGGCTCACCGGTGTGCGGCACCGGCCAGAAGGCGCACAGATCCCGCGGCGCGGCGCCGCTCGCGCGGCCGTCGTCGAGGAACGGCGCGGCCTGCCGGTACAGCCGGTCGGCCTCGGCCGCGACGGCCGCGTCCGTCACCGGCGGGTCGTCCACGCACCGGATCGCGTTGAAGGCGTCGGTGGAGTTGGTGTAGGTGCCGTCGTCGCCGCGTCCCTCGTACAGGTCGGCGAGCAGCAGCAACGTGTCGCCCCGGCCCTCGGTCAGCGCCGCGAGCCCCGCCCGCAGCGAGCCCCACAGCCGCGGCGAGTACAGACCCTGCTGCACCCCCGTGATCGCGTCCCGGTGGCTCAGGCCGCGCGGATCCGTGGTCTCCGCGGGCGCCGCGATCAGCGGGTCCACCAGGGCCCGGAACCGGCCCACCGCCGCGACCGGGTCGGTGCCGAGCGCACAGTCGTCGTGGCGGGCGCAGTCCGCCGCAAACGCGTCGAACGCCGTCTGGAATCCGGCCGCCTGCAGCAGGACCTCGTCGAGGGGGTCCTGCTCGGGGTCGAGCGCACCGTCGAGCACCATCGTCCGCACCCGGTCGGGGAAGGTCTCCGCATAGAGCGTGCCGATCCGGGTGCCGTACGAGAACCCGAGGTAGTTCAGTTTCTCGTCGCCGAGGACGGAGCGGAGCACGTCGATGTCGCGCACGACCTCGCGGGTGCCCACGTGGGCGAGCAGGCCGGTCCCGGCGCGCTGCGCGCAGGCACCGGCATAGTCGCGGTGCCGCTGTTCCGTCCGCGCGATGCCCTCGGGGCTCATGTCGCCGTCGTCGGACGCGCGGTCGGCGTCCGCCTCGGCGTCGGTGCGGCAGCGCACTGCGGGCTCGGAGGCCCCGACGCCGCGGGGATCGAATCCGATCATGTCGAACCGGTCGGTCAGCTCGGTGCCGTCGGCAACGGTGGCGAGCCCGATCCCGGCCGCACCCGGCCCGCCGGGATTGACGAGCAGCGAGCCGATCCGCTGCCCGGACGCGGGCGAGCGGGAGATCGCCACCGTGATCGTCTCCCCGTTCGGGTCGTCGTAGTCTAGCGGCACCGTGATCCGCGCGCACTGCACGCCGCGGGGCAGTTGCTCGGCGTCGGGGCCGTAGTCCCGGCAGGACCCCCACTGCACCTGCTGCGCGTAGAACCGCTCGAGGCCGGCCGGGGCGCCGATCGGCGACGTCCGCGGCGGCGCGGTCTCGGTCGTGGTGCTGCAGCCGGCGGCGAGCAGCACCGCGGCGGTCAGCGCGACGGCGCGCGCCGGGACGCGGAGAGAAGGGGACGACACCCAGCGATGGTGCCACGGGCAGCATCCGCGCCGACGCGGCCGGTTCGGGTCCGGCCCGCCGCCGCATCCGGCGGATGTGACCAATCGCACCGCCGGCGCCGCTACTGCCCGAATGGAGCCGGTGGCAGACTGAGACCGTCATCACCCAACCCGGGGACCCGCACGGGCCTCGAGGCAGAAAGGGACCTCTGATGTCCGAATCCACCGCTGCCCTCTACGGCGGCTCCGCCCCGTCCGCCGCCCCTCGGCGCAAGACGCGGGTCCATCACCTGCAGGCCATGAAGGCCGAGGGCCGTCGCTGGGCCGAACTGACGGCGTACGACTACTCGAGCGCCCGCATCTTCGAGGAGGCCGGCATCCCGGTGCTGCTCGTGGGCGACTCCGCCGCCAACGTCGTCTACGGCTACGACACCACCGTGCCGGTCACGGTCGACGAAATGCTCCCCCTGGTGCGCGGCGTGGTGCGCGGCGCGCCGCACGCCCTGGTGATCGCCGACCTGCCGTTCGGCACCTACGAGGCGTCGCCCGAGCAGGCTCTCGCCACCGCCATCCGCTTCATGAAGGAGGGCGGCGCCCACGCCGTCAAGCTCGAGGGCGGCGAGCGGGTCGCCGCGCAGATCGCCGCGATCGCCGCCGCCGGCATCCCCGTCCAGGCCCACGTCGGGTTCACCCCGCAGTCGGTCAACAGCCTCGGCGGATTCCGCGTGCAGGGCCGCGGCGACGGCGCCGAACAGCTCATCGCCGACGCCATCGCCGTGCAGGAGGCCGGCGCCTTCTCCGTGGTCATGGAGATGGTGCCCGCCGACATCGCCGGCCAGGTCACCCGCAAGCTGACCATCCCCACGGTCGGGATCGGTGCCGGCAACGAGTGTGACGCCCAGGTCCTCGTGTGGCAGGACATGGCCGGCTACACCAGCGGCAAGACCGCGAAGTTCGTCAAGAAGTTCGGCAGCGTGGGCGACGAGCTGCGCCGCGCCGCGGCCGAATATGCTGCAGAGGTGGCGGCCGGGACGTTCCCCGGTCCCGAGCATTCCTTCTGATCCGGCAGGACGAGGGGAACCTGCGGCCGGTCCGGCCGGAGGTTCCGCTCACCCGTAGGCCCGGGCCTTACCGACCCGCGAGGTGCACCCCACATGATTCGTCCCCGTCGCACACTGCTCGCCGTTGCCGTCGCCGGTGCGACGATCGCCGCCCTGGGCGGGTGCGCGTCCGGCGGTCAGCCCGCCCCCACCGGCTCGACCACCGCGTCGACGCAGCCGACGACCGGCACCGGCGCGGCGGCCGAGCCGAGCGCGCTGCCCGGTGGGGTCACCGAGGCCCAGGCCGCCGAGCTGTGCTCGCAGATGGAGGCCCAGCTGCAGAGCTGGCGGACCTACACCCCGTCCATGAGCAAGCCCGGCTTGAACCTGCTGGTCGGCGAGTGGGCGGCCCGCAACGGGATCGACATGCTGGCGCTCGCCCAGGACCGTGACCGTGTCGACACGATCGCCTCGGCCCAGTGTCCGGAGGTGCGCAGCCAGGCGCTCGAGGCCCTGCAGATCCCGACCCTCGCCTCCGCGCTGGTCGGCTTCTGATGCCGTTGCGGCGGCCGTACCCGCCGATCGAGCCGTACGAGCAGGGCCTGCTCGACGTCGGCGACGGCCAGCGCATCTACTGGGAGGTCAGCGGGAATCCCGCCGGCAAGCCGGTGGTGTTCCTGCACGGCGGTCCGGGCGGCGGCACCATGCCCGCCCACCGGCAGTTCTTCGATCCGGAGGCGTACCGGATCGTGCTGTTCGATCAGCGCGGCTGCGGTCGGTCGGTGCCGCACGTCGCCGAGGGCGCGGATCTGTCCGCCAACACCACCGAGTATCTGCTCACCGACATCGAGACCCTGCGGCGACGTCTGGGGATCGGCCGCTGGCAGGTGTTCGGCGGCTCGTGGGGGTCGACGCTGGCCCTGGCCTATGCGCAGCGCCACCCGCACCGGGTCACCGAGCTGGTGCTGCGCGGCATCTTCCTGCTGCGCAGCAGCGAGATCGACTGGTATTACAACGGTGGCGCCGGACAACTGTTCCCCGAGCTGTGGGAGCGTTTCCTGGAGCCGCTGGCCGGGGCGCCGGACGGTGAGCATCCCGTCGACACGTACCACCGGCTGCTGCATTCGCCCGACCCCGACGTCGCGCTGCGGGCCGCCGTGGCGTGGTCGACGTGGGAGGGGGCGACCAGCGCCCTGCTGCCCACCCCGGAACGGATCGTGGAGACGTCGGAACCGCGTTTCGCTCTGGCGTTCGCGCGCATCGAGAACCACTACTTCCGCAACCGTGGCTTCCTCGAGGAGGGGCAGCTGCTGCGCGACGCCGGACGGCTGCGCACCATCCCCGGCGTGATCGTGCAGGGTCGCTACGACGTGGTCTGCCCCGCGACGAGCGCGTGGGAACTGCACAAGGCGTGGTCCGGCTCGGAACTCGTCGTCGTCGACGACGCCGGGCACGCCGCGAACGAGCCCGGCATCACCCATCACCTGCTCGAGGCGACCGACCGCTTCCGCTGATCCTCACCCGAGGCGGCCGAACCCGACGACCGCCGAGTCGGACGTGACGTCGACGGTGTGGACGCGGATGCGGCCGAGTTCGTTGCCGCCGACCGTCGTCGCGGTGTCGCCGTCGACCGCGACGACGATGTTGGTGTGCTGGCCGACCCACAGCTCGTTCTCGTACAGCACCACGTCGCCCACCGCCGGCCGGTACCCGTCGCCGGCCGGTTCGAATCGTCCGACCGACTCGTAGTACTCCTGCAGGGTGTACACGCCGGGGATCCGCCAGTGCCCGGAATGCGGATTGGCCAGCGGCCGATCCGCTTCCCGCATGATCCAGCTGACGAAGTTCGCGCACCAGGGCTCCTCGGCGCCCTCGGAGTAGAACGTCCCGGGCCGCTGCGTCCGGTGTTCGTCCTCGAGCAACTCCACGATCCGCGCCTGCGGGAGCGTCAACGCCGACGTGTCCACGTCCGGGAAGTCGGCGGTGTCCCAGGGCAGATACCGGCTCGGTGCCACGCGGAACACCAGCACCGCCAGGACCACAAGCACCGTCGTGAGGACGGCGAGGCCGACGAGCAGGCCCCGCGGCCGGCGCGGCGGTCGGGACGCGTTCACGGCCGCCGCTCCCGCCCGGCAGCGACGTCACGCCGGGTACGCAAACCGCACCTTCCGGGCCTGCGGGTCGGCGTGCGTCAGCCGGATCCGGATCCGGCTGCCCTCCTTCGGCTCGCCGGCGCACGGGGCGATCACGGTGGCGTCGGGCACGAACACCTCGGCGTCCCGGCGGCCGTTCGCCGCACGCAGGACCGTCGCCTCGAACGACTCCCCCACGTGCGGGGCGAGGACCGTCGCCTCGGTGAGTTCGATGCACGCGCGGGTCACCTTCCCGGCGAGCGCGTCGGAGCCGGACATCGTCTCGGGAAGCTCCGGGAGCACGGCGCGCACCGGGTCCGGCACGTCGGTGCCCGCGCAGAGCGCCAGGCACACCTCCGTCACGAACCGGTCGGCCAGCCGCCGCAGCGGCGCGGTGACGTGTGCGTACGGCGCACCGATCGCCCCGTGTCCCGGCTGCTCCGGAATCGCACCGTCGAACGCCACGTACGACGCGCCGCGCAGCAGCGCCGGGGCCTCGCTCATCAGCACCAGGGTGCCGGGCAGGTTCACGTCGAGGCCGGCCAGGAAGGTACCCACCGGCACCTGGTCCGGCCACGGCACTCCCAGGGCGGAGGCGGTGCGCCGCAGTTGCGCCACGGCCTCGGGAGCGGCCGGTGGCAGGGTCCGCAGCAGCCCGATCCGCGCGTCGAGCATCAGTCGCGCCGCACACATCCCGGTCAGCAGCGACACGTGGGAGTTCCAGTCGTCGACCTCGGTGCGCGGCTGGGTGGTCAGCCGCCAGCCGTTCCCGTCGGCGACCACGTCCTGCTCGGGCAGGCGCAGTTCGATCGCGCCGCGTGCGCGGGCCGCGGCCTCGCGGAGCCGGCCGAACTCGGATAGTGCCGCGATCGACGGGTGCACGACCCCGGCGTCGACGCCGGCCTGCACTCCGGCGTAGTCGAACCGGGCGACGGACCGGACCAGTGCGCGCCGCACGCTCACGTCCACGGGCTCGGCGGCGTCGTCGAGAACGATGCGCCACAGCGCCGCCGGACGCACGCGGCCGGGGAGGAGGCTGGCCGAATCCTCGGACAACGGCCGGGGGTGCAGCGGGACCGACCCGTCGGGCAGATAGTAGGTCTGTCCGCGGCGCCGGCTCTCGCGGTCGAGCGCGCCGTCGGGTGCGACGACGGCCGCGACGTCGGCGATCGCGTAGTGCAGGACGAAGCCGTCGACGGTGCGCTCGAGGTGCAGCGCCTGGTCGAGATCCATCGAGCCCGGCGGATCGATGGTCACCAGTGGCAGATCCGTGCGGTCCACCCGCGCGGCCGACCAGCGGTCGACCGCGGCCTCGGCCTCGGCGACGGCGGGCAGGGGATAACTGTCGTCGAGCGCGAACTCGGCGCGGACGGCACCGAAGTCGATCGCGGGCGCGACGACGATGCGGGTGTTCGTCACCGTGCTGGGGAACCGCTCAGCGGTTCCACTCCTCGTCGGCCTCGTCCGCGGCCTTGTTGCGCTCGGCCGCGATCTCGAGTGCCCGTTCGGCGGTGGCGCGGTCCGGATACGGCCCCATGCGGTTCAGCGCACTGGGGTCCTTTCCCTGGCTGACCTTTCCGGTGTGGACGTCGTAGTACCAGCCCTCGTCGCTCATGACTCCCAGTCTGCCCCAACCGACGCCGAGTTTCGGGGTAACCCGCACGCGCGGCGCGGCTGGTACCGTCGGCCCCTGGTCCCCGCTCGACGACTCGAAAGGCACCGCATGTCGTACCTGCTCTACGACTTCCTGCTCCCCTACCTGGGGCACGAGGCCGCCTCCTACTGGGCGCACCTGCTGGTCGTCGCCCCGATCTGAGCCGGGGTGGGCGGACGAGCCGGCCTGTAAGCCGGATCCTGTACCCCGCCGAGGCGGGGTGGCGACCATCCATCTGGGCACACCGTCGCCGGGTACCTCGAGCGGTTCACCCGCAGGCTCGGGCGAGCAGCCCTCGGACACCTGCGCAGCCGCACCGAACGAGTCGGTGCGGCCTTCAACCTTGCTCCGGGCGGGGTTTACCGAGCCGCCCCGGTCACCCGGGGCGCTGGTGCGCTCTTACCGCACCGTTTCACCCTTACCCACCCCGAGGGGTGGGCGGTCTGTTCTCTGTGGCACTGTCCCGCGAGTCACCTCGGGTTGCCGTTAGCAACCGCCCTGCTCTGTGGAGTCCGGACTTTCCTCGATCCAGGGCCTGGCACCGCCACGGTGCCGGTTCCCTGAGCCGCGGTCGCCCGGCCAACTCGTCCGCGTCGATCAGGGTACTGCCTCACCTGTCTCGAATGCGAACTACGGTACCGCCATGGCGAGATATGTGGCCCTGCTGCGGGGAATCAACGTCGGTGGCATCACCATCGCGATGGCGGATCTGAAGGACGTGTTCGCCGGGCTCGGTTTCGGCAACGTCCGCACCGTGCTCGCTTCGGGCAACGTGGTGTTCGATGCCGACACCGCCGACACCGCCGAAGCGAAGGCCCGGATCGAGGCGGCCCTGCGTGATCGATTCGGGTACGAGGCGTTCGTGTTCGTCCACGATCAGGCGGCCGTCGCGGCGATCGTCGACGCCTACCCGTTCGAGGAGCGTGACGGCCGGCACGCGTACGCGGTGTTCGTCGCCGATCCCGCGGTTCTGGACGAACTGGCGGCGACGGCGGAGGGTCTCGACCCGGCGGTCGAACGCGTCACCCGGGGCAACGGCGTCCTCTACTGGGACGTCGAGCGCGGGCAGACGGTCAAGAGCGCCTTCGGCCGGAACACCGGCAAACCGCGCTACAAGGCGGTGACCACGACGCGGAACCTGCGCACGCTCCGAAAACTCCAGGTGTGAGCGGCCGGGACGCTGCCGGCGGTGTGTCCTTCGGGCGGTGGGCGCAGCCCGAAAGACACACCGGCGCCGACGGCGCCTACAGGTGCGACGTGTCGTTGACCAGCCGCACGGCCGCGCCGCCGTCGGGATAGAACTCGGCGATGCTCAGCGACGCGAGGTCCAGGTGCAGGCGGTACAGCAGCGACGGCCCCGCGTCGAGCGCCATCTGCAGCAGTGTCTTGATCGGCGTGACGTGGGAGACGACGAGCACGTTCGCCCCGCCGTACTCCGCGACCAGATCGTCGCGGACGGTGGCGAGACGGCCGCGGACCTCGTCGAAGCTCTCCCCACCCGGCGGGCGCACCGACGTGTCCCCCAGCCAGCGCCGGTGCAGATCGGGATCGCGCTGCGCCGCCTCGAGGAAGGTCAGCCCCTCCCACTTGCCGAAGTCGGTCTCGATGAGGCCCTCGTGCACCGTCACGGGCAGACCGAGCGCCGACGCCGCGGCATCGGCGGTCTCCCGGGCCCGCCCGAGCGGCGACGACACCACCGCGGCGACGTTGCCGCGCTCGCCGATGCGACGCGCGGCCGCGCGGGCCTGCGCACGGCCCAGTTCCGTCAGCGGCGGGTTGCCGCGGCCGGAGTAGCGGCGCTCCACCGACAGCGGGGTCTGCCCGTGCCGCAGCAGCAGCATCCGGGTGGGCGTGCCGACAGCGCCGGTCCAGCCGGGCGACTTCACCGGTGGGGCCGCCGATTCCGGTGTGGGAGAAGCGGATTCGGAACCCGAAGCAACCGACGCGGCGGCGTCCATCGCCTCGTTGGCGAGCCGGTCGGCGTAGGCGTTCTCCGCGCGTGGCACCCAGGTGAACTCGACCCGCGAGAATCCCCGGGCCAGCTCGCGGGCGCGGGCGGCGAGCGGAATCATGTCCGGGTGCTTGATCTTCCATCGGCCCGACATCTGCTCGACGACGAGCTTGGAATCCATCCGGACGTCGACCTCGTCGGCCCCGAGTTCGGCGGCGGCGGTCAATCCGGCGATCAGGCCCTGGTATTCGGCCACGTTGTTGGTGGCGCGGCCGATGCTCGCGCTGCGCTCGGCCAGCACCGCCTCATGGTCGGCGCCGAAGACCACCGCACCGTAGCCGGCGGGGCCCGGGTTGCCGCGCGAGCCGCCGTCGGCCTCGACAACTACCCGGCTCAAATCCCGGATTCCTTGGTACGCACCAGGATCGCGTTGCACTCGGGGCAACGTACGAGGACCTCGGGGGCGGCGGCGGCGATGCGAGCGATCTCGCCGCGGTCGAGCTCGAGGCGGCATGCGCCGCACCGGCGCGCCTGCAGCAGGGCCGCGCCGATGCCCGTCTTCGTCCGCTGCGCCTCGTACTGGTCGACCAGCTCGGCCGGGAAGGCCTCCACGAGTGCCGCGCGGTCGCTCAGGCACCGCTGCTCGGCGACCTCGATGTCGGCGAGCGCCTCGTCGCGCAGGCGGACCGCGTCGGCGAGTTCCTCGTCGACGCTCGACAACCGCGCGCCGGCGTGGTCGTGATCGGCCTTGGATGCCTCCCGGCGTTCCATGACCTCGAGCAGCTCGTCCTCGAGCAGGGCCTGCCGGCGTTCGAGGCTGGTCAGCTCGTGCTGGAGTTCGGACAGCTGCTTGGCGCCCACTCCGCCGGCGGCGAGGAGCTTGCGGTCGCGATCCTCCCGCTGGCGGACCGCCTCGACCTCCCCCTCGAGCTTGCGAATGTCGCGGTCGAGGTCGTCGAGGATGATCTCGACAGCGACGGCGGCGTCCCGGCGCGCGGTGCGTTCCGCCTCGAGCCGCTCGACCTCCTGCTGTTCGGGCAGGGTGCGGCGCCGGTGCGCCAGGCGGGTCACCTCGGTGTCCACAGCGGCGAGGGCCAGGAGCTTGGACTGCACGGCGGGTTCGACGTTCACTCGGCGGGTTCCTGCTTTCGGCGACGAGATCAAGGGGGGGTGGTAGCTGCCTACCGTACCGCGCGGCCGGTCACGGGGAACCCGGACCTACCGGGCTGCGGTGGTCCAGGGATCGGTGCGCAGCGCGCTGACGCGGGTCGACCAGCCGTCGCGGTCGGCGAACACGTCGTCGAGCACACCCTTCGCCTGGGCGCACCACGGGTACTCGCTGGCCCAGTGCGCGACGTCGACAAGCGCGGGGCCGCCGGCGCGCAGGTGCTCGTCGGCGGGATGGTGCCGCAGGTCCGCGGTGACGTAGGCATCGACGCCGAGCCGGCCGACGGTGCCGAGGAAGGAGTCGCCGGAGCCGCCGCACACCGCAACGGTGCGGATCATCCGGTCGGGGTCGCCGGCACCGCGCACCCCCCACTCGGTGGCCGGCAGTGCGGCCGCGACCCGCTCGGTGAACTCGCGCAGCGTCTGCGGCGCCGGGAGTTCTCCGACCCGGCCGAGACCTCGGGAGCCGGGCAGAGCGGCGAGTTCGAGCACGTCGAACGCGGGTTCCTCGTACGGGTGCGCCGCGCGCAGGGCAGCAAGCACCGGGCCGCGCACCGATCGCGGGGCCACGACCTCGATGCGGTCCTCGGCCAGGCGTTCGAGTTCGCCGACGGTGCCGACCGCCGGATCCGCCCCGGCCTCGGGACGGAACTGTCCGGTCCCGGAGGTGGTCCAGGAGCACTCGCGGTAGTTCCCGAGCCGGCCCGCACCGGCGTCGAACAGGGCGGCGCGCACCGTCTCGGCCGAGTCGGCGGGCACGAGGACCACCCACTTGTCGACCGCCGGTTCGGGCTTGGGTTCGATCGGCCGCAGGCCGGTCAGGCCGAGCGCCTGTGCCAGCGCATCGGACACGCCCGGGTCGGCACGGTCGGCGTTGGTGTGGGCGGTGAACAGCGCGCAGCCGCCTCGGATGAGCCGGTGGATCAGGGCGCCCTTCGGGGTGTGCGCGCCGACGGTGTCGACGCCGCGCAGCAGCAGCGGGTGGTGCACGAGGAGCAACTGCGCACCCCAGGCCAGGGCTTCGTCGACGACGGCGGCGGTCGCGTCGACCGCGAGCAGGACCCTGCTCACGGGCTCGGAGGGATCACCGGCGACCAGCCCGACGGAGTCCCACGACTCGGCCAGCGACGGCGGATAGGCCGTCTCGAGCACGTCGATCACCTCGCGCAGCGCCACCGCCGTCACCGCTCCTCCTTCGTCGTCTCCCGGGTGCTGCCCGAGACCCTACGCGGCGGGCTTCGCCGGGAGCCGGGACAATGGGGACGTGACGACTCTCGCCGACCTGCATCCACTGCTGCTGCCCGCGCCCGTCGTGCTGTTCGACCTCGACGGCACCCTCACGGACTCGGCGGCGGGCGTGCTCGACGGGTTCCGGCATGCGCTCGCCACGGTGGGCGTTCCGGAACCGGCGCACGACGAGCCACAGCGGGTCCTCGGTCCGCCGATGATCGACACACTGCGCGGGCTCGGTCTCGACGAACAGCAGGTGGATCGGGCGCTGACCGCGTACGTCGAGCGCTACGACGCGCGCGGCTGGGCGGAGAACTCCGTGTTCGACGGGGTGGCGGCGATGCTCGAGCGGGTGCGCGACGCCGGGAGCCGGCTCGCCGTCGCGACGTCGAAGAACCAGGGCTTCGCCGTCCGCATCCTCGAGCACTTCGGGCTGGCCGCCCACTTCGAGTTCATCGGCGGCGCGAGCGACGACGGGAGCCGGCGGGCGAAGTCGGACGTGATCGCGCACAGTCTGGCCTCGCTCGGGGTGGACCCGGTCGCCGCGGAGGACGGCGGCACCGCGGGCGTGGTCATGGTCGGCGACCGCGAGCACGACGTGACGGGCGCGGCGCGGTGGGGTATTCCGACGGTGTTCGTCGAGTGGGGGTACGGCGCCGACGACGAGGCGGCCGTCGCCCACCGGTCCACGGCGAGCGTCGACGAACTGACGAGGGTGCTGACCGGTGACCGCTGAGCGCCTGCACGTGACGTTCGTGTGCACCGGCAACATCTGCCGGTCGCCGATGGCCGAGAAGATCTTCGCCGAGCACCTCCGCCGGGCCGGTCTCGCCGAGCGCGTGCGGGTCACCAGCGCCGGCACCGGCGACTGGCACGCCGGCGAGGACGCGGATCCACGCACCACGGACCTGTTGCGGCGGCACGGCTACCCGACCGGGCACTGCGCCCGGCGCGTGACCGACGAGCAGCTCGCCGCCGATCTGGTGGTCGCACTGGACACCGGCCACGACCGGGTGCTCGCGCAGCTCGGGGTGCCCGCCGAGCGCCGGGTGCTGCTGCGCAGCTTCGACCCGGACGCCGAGGGCGAGTCGGTACCGGATCCGTACTACGGCGACCGGCACGAGTTCGAACTGGTCCGGCGGCAGATCGAGGCGGCGATCCCGGGCCTGCTCGACTGGGTGCGACGGCAATGAGGCCCGCGTCACCGGTTACCGTGGTTACGTGCGACGACTGACGTTCCTGCTCCGCCCGAGCTGGCTGGTGCTGGCCCTGGTGGTGGGCGGCTTCGCCTACGCGTGCTTCACAGTGCTCGCGCCGTGGCAGCTCGGCAAGAACACCACCACCGAGGAGCGCAACGACCGGATCACCGCCTCGCTGGCCACGGACCCCGTGCCGGTGGAGGAGCTGCTGACCGGTGCCGCGCCGGCACCGGAGGACGAGTGGCGGCGCGTCGTCGCGACCGGGTCCTACCTCCCGGATTCGGACCTGCTGGTGCGGTTGCGCAGCGTCGAGTCCTCCCCCGCCTACGAGGTGCTCACGCCGTTCCGGCTCGCCGACGGCCGCACCGTCCTGGTGAACCGTGGATACGTGCGCCCGGAGCGGGGCACCGAGATCCCCGGGTTCGCCCCGGCACCGGCCGGTCCGGTGACCGTCGACGCCCGCCTGCGGATGTCCGAGGGGACCGCCGAGGGCAAGACCCCGTTCCGCGACGCCGGCCACACCCAGGTCTACTCGATCGACCCTGCGCAGATCGCGGCGTTCACCGGCCTGGAGCTGACGGGCGGATACCTGCAGCTGTCCGAGAACCAGGCCGGGGGGCTGGGCACGATCCCGTTGCCGCAGCTCGACGCCGGCCCCTACCTGTCGTACGGGCTGCAGTGGGTGGCGTTCGGGATCATGGCGCCGCTGGGCCTGGGGTACTTCGTATGGGCGGAGCTGCGCGAGCGCCGCAAGCGGAAGGACCCGGCGCCGGCCGCCGCCCCCGAGGCCGAACCGGTGCCCGCTCCGGTGGAGCGCAGCACCGAAGACAAGCTCGCCGACCGTTACGGCCGGTCCCGTTGAGCCACCCAGGCGAGGAGCCCGCGATGCACGCGACGATCGACGACTACCTGGCCGACAAGGATGCCGCCGCCGTCGACATGTTCTGCCGGCTCCGCACGCTCGTGCTGGGCCTCGGCGACGACGTCGAGGAGCAGGTCCGCACCGCCGAGGTGCGGTGGGGGCGCGGTCGCGTGTTCGCGGCGGCATTCGTCTATTCGTCGCGGCTCGAGATCGCGATCGACCTGCCGCGGCGGGTCCATCACCCGCAGCTGCGGGAGGCCTTCCCGACCACCGGAAAGGTGACGACCCACCGGTTGAGCATCGCCACCCCGGATCAGCTCGACGACGGCGTCGTCGCGTTGCTGGCGGAGGCGTACGCCACGGTCGGCGCAAGCACCCGATAGCAGGTTCCGCAGGGCGGTGAGCCGCGACGGGCGTCAGACGTAGAGCTGCTCGATCCGGTCGGCGAAATTGTCGACCACCAGCTTGCGGCGCAGCTTCATGCTGGGCGTCAGATCCCCCGCCTCGATGGACAGCTCCCGGTCGAGGACCGTGAACTTCTTGATCTGCTCCCAGCGGTTGAGCCGGTCGTTGAGCCGGTCGATGCAGCCGGCGATCAGCTCGCGGGTCCGCTCGTCCCGGGCGATCTCACCGAACTCCCTGCCGGCCATGCCGTTCTTGTCCGCCCACTCCGTGATCGCCTCGGCATCGAGACCGACGAGGGCGACGCAGTAGGGCCGGCTCTCGCCGTACACGACGATCTCGCTGGCATAGGGGCAGATGCCCTTGAAGGTGGCGGAGATCGCGGACGGCGCGACGTACTTGCCCTGGCTGGTCTTGAACAGATCCTTCTTGCGGTCCGTGATCCGCAGGAACCCGTCGGCGTCGAGTTCCCCGATGTCGCCGGTGTGGAACCAGCCGTCGGGTTCGAGGGCCTCTGCGGTGGCATCGGGCCGCTCGTGATAGCCGTCCATGACGCCCGGCCCGCGCAGCAGTACCTCCCCGTCGCCGGCGATCCGCACCTCCGTGCCCGGGAAGGGCCAGCCGACGGTGCCGAGCCGGTACGCGTACGGGCGGTTGATGAACGACGCGGCGGACGTCTCGGTCAGGCCGTACCCCTCGAGGATGATGATGCCGGCCGCGTCGAACCACTGCGCCACGGCACGGTCGAGCGGGGCCGCCGCCGAGACGAAGAACCGCAGGCGACCGCCGAAACGCTCCTTGATGGTGGAGAACACGAGACGGTCGGCGAGCCGATACCGGAGCCGGTCGAGGCGAGAGGGTGCGCGGTCCTCCTGCCGGGCCTGCGAGACACGCAGTCCGACGCCGAGGGCCCAGTCGAAGATCTTCTTCTTCGCCCCGCCCTCCTCGGCGATCATCGCCTCGATGCGGGCGTGTGCCTTCTCGAAGATGCGCGGCGCCGCGCCCATGAAGGTGGGATGCACGACGGCGAGGTTCTCGACGATCTTCTCGACGCGGCCGTCGATCACGGTGGTGAAACCGATCTGCAGGGGCAGCGCCAGCATGACCTTGCCGAAGGCGTGCGACAGCGGCAGCCAGAGGAAGTTCAGATCGTCGGGTCCCAGGATGTTCACCGCGTCGACGGCCGCAGCCGTGTACGTCCACCCCGAGTGCGGCAGCAGCACGCCCTTCGGCTTCCCGGTGGTGCCGGAGGTGTACATGATGCTGGCCAACTGTTCGGGCCGGATCGCGTCGACCCGGTCGGCGACGACGCGGGGCGACTCGGCAAGCAGTTTCCGGCCCCTGTCCTCCAGGTCGGCGAGGCTGATGACCCAGTCCCCGTCGCCCTCGCCGTCGATGACCACCACGGTCCGCACCTTCGGCAGGTCGGCGCGGTGGGCGACGAGCTTGTCGACCTGGGTCCGGTCCTCCGCGATCACGACGCCGCTGCCCGAATTGGCGACGATGAAGGCGACGTCGGGGGCGTTGGTCGTGGGGTAGATCGTGGTGGTCGCGGCACCGGCGCACATCACCGCGAAGTCGGCGAGCACCCATTCGTACCGGGTCGACGACGCGACCGCGACCGGATCCTGAGGCTGGACCCCCAGGGCGATCAGGCCCGCGGCGAGCGTGTCGACCCGCTCGCCCACCTGCCTCCAGGTCACGCTCTCCCAGCCGTCACCCTTCGGATACCGGAAGGCCTCGGCCTCGGGAGTCGCCGCAACCCGGTCGACGAACAGCCGGGCCACCGACGGCGCCCGGTTGTCGAGCTTCGAAGAGTCCACCGGTTCGTCCGCCACCCGCAGCGCAGCCATGCGCCGAGTGTAGGACTGTCCCGGTCTCCGACGTGGGCGGTTGCGCAAACGAGGGCACCCCCGGTCACCGACGCCGGGCAGGTACCCGCGGGAGTCGTAGCGCGACAACGTAGCCGACGGTCGACATGACCGCCATGGCGCCGACGGCGAAGGTCAGGGCCCGGTTCCTGGCGTCGGCGTTGATCCGCACGAGCTCGTCGGCAGCGGGACCCCCGACGCCCCGTGCCGCGAGGTTGGCACCGACCTGGTCGTCGCTCAGCGCGGTGACCTGGACCTGCTGGTCTACCGTCTGCTGGACGAGCTGCTTCTCCGCGGCGTTCAGCACGGCGCTGTCGTCCACCCCCGACTGGAACGAGGAGACCAGCGCCGTCGTCAGGAACGCACCGGCCAGTGCCACTCCGAGTGAGCTCCCGAGGTAGTTGATGCTCCGCGACAGGCCCGTCACGTCGCTCACCTCCTCCGCCGGCGGCGTCGACTGGATCAGGTCGGTCAGCGTCATCGTCATGCCCTGGCCGACACCGAGGAGGAAGAGCCCCGGCGCGAGCGCCAGGCCCGTCGCGGTCTGCCCCGTCTCGCGCGGGTCGAACATGGCGGCGACCGCGACGCAGCCCGCGATCATGAACAGGAACGACCACAGCTGGGCGGTCCGATGAGTCATTCGGCGGCCGGCGACGAGCCGGGCCGCCGCCGAGGCGGCGACGATCAGCCCCAGCGTCACGGGCAGCATGGCAAGGCCGCTCCACAGCGCGTCGAAACCCAGCGTCGTCTGCAGGAAGACCGGCACCAGGAACAGGACACCCGCGGTCACCAGCGCCTGCATCGCCAGGGTCTCCGAGCCGGCCCGCGTCGTCCGATTTCGCAGCACCGCGATCCGCACCAGCGGATCTCGACCGTTCGTGACGAGGTGGCGCTCCCACGCGGCGAACGCGACCAGGACCACCAGCCCGGCGCCGCCCAGTACGAGCACGGGCGACACCCCGCCCCGTTCGAGCACCGTGTACCCGAGCACCTCGAAGTCCTGCCGGGCCCGGACCAGGCCGTACCTGCCGGCCAGCAGCGTCCCGACGACGAGGAGCCCGAATCCGGTCGCGGACAGCACCGCTCCCAGGACGTCGAACCGGCGATCCTCCGCCGGAACGCTGCGTCGCCCCGGTTCGGCGACCCGGCGCATGAGGAGCAGCACGACAACCGTCACCACGGTTCCCATGAGGAACGACACCCGCCAGCTCAGGAAACTGGTGATCACGCCACCGACGATGGGGCCTGCCGCCGCGGCGACCCCGCCGACCGTCCCGATCGTCGACAACGCCCTCGTCCGTGTGGCGCCGGTCAGGGCGTCGGTGAGCAGGGCAAGCATGGCCGGGATCATGAGCGCCACGCCGATCCCCTGGAGCAGGGACCAGCCGACCAACATGAAGACGATACTCGGGCCGACGGCAGTGATGAGCGTGCCGAGCCCGAAGATCTCCGCGCCCAGGACGAAGGTTCGTCGGTAGCCGAGGCGGCCTCCGAGCTTGCTGCTCGTGATCAGGAACGCGGCGATGACGAGGGAGTACAGCGAGATCGCCGACTGTACGGCGGTCAGAGTGGTCTGCAGATCCGCGACTATGGCCGACATGGCCACGTTCATGGCGGTCGAGTTGTAGACCATCAGGAAGTTCTGGACCGCAAGGGGGAGGAACAGGGCTCCGGCGACGCCCGGTCCCGGTGTGCCGGTCCTTCCGCCGCCGTTCACGTCGGCATGGGCGACGACCCTGATGCCGCCGCGCCCGCGCGGACACCGACTGCTGCCGCGGCCGCGGCGGACACAACGGAAAGGGCGATGCCCGGAAAAGCGGGTGCCACCCCGGCGGACGACGTTGCGGTACCACGAAGTCGCACGACGAGCCTCGATTCTGCCCGTGGCCGGTGGCATCACGACCGGCCCGTGAGTTCGACGGTACGACCTCCGGACGGCCCGACGGCGAGAATCGGCGACGTGCCTGGTTCCGCCGTTCGACCACGATCTCGCGACTCCGTTCAGTCTGGGCCACAACAGGTCCGAAGGGTCGAACCGGGAGTGGTCGGTCAGGCGGTGTGCTGATCGGAGACACCCGGCCGGCGCTGCCGGCTCCCCGAGCGGCCATCGGCGGTACGTATCCGCGAAGGCGGAGGATAGAAGTCCCACAGACGCGTCACATCTCATCGATGCCCACTCCCGTCTGCGAAAGCGCAGACCTGTCTCAGGCAGATGGAACGTGATGGACGAGGTAAGCGGTGCGATCCGATTCCCGGCCGCGTTCACCGCGATCGAGAACCATTTCACATGGAAGCTCCAGACCGACGACGGCCGGACCGGCGTCGTCCGGATGGCCGAGGACTACGCGCGGCGACACCACACCCGGCTCGATCTGCCGGCGTTGCGCGCGTTCGCCGATCTGCGTAACGCCCGCAACGCCCACTCGCGTCTTTCGGACTCGACGATCCGCTCCGCTCGGTCCTCGAGGAGATCCGCCGCCACCACTACTCGCAGTTTCCCATCTGCGACGACCGCACCTACCGCGGTCTGCTGACCACCAACTGCATCGCACGCTGGCTCGCACACCGCCTGGCCACCGACGAGATCGTCGAAGGCGAGACCGTGGGCGCGGCACCGGAGTTCGTCGAGCCCCACGATCGAGCCATCCATCTGTCCCGCAAGACGACCGTGCCGCAGGCCCTCAAGAAACTCTCCCCACCCGCCGACGGCGGACTCCCGCCGACCGCCTTGATCATCACGCACAGCGGCAAGCCCCACGAGAGCCCACTGTCCCTCGTCGTCGCGGACGACCTGCCGGTCCTGGTCGCCGCGATGAGCGCGGGAACATAACTGGGCACATTGCCGATACTCCTGTCGACGGCGGCAACTCGATTCCGACCGGGAGGTCCCCGTGAGACCCGGCGAAGTGCGGCTCGGCCAAGGAGTCTGGTGGGCCGAGGAATATTGGCGGGTGATGGGCGTCTACGACGACGGCAGACTGCTGCGCCTGGCGAGACCGACCCACTTCGAGGACGGCAGCTTCTCGTTCACCGAAAACGTGGTCAACGACGTACCCGTCGAGTTCGTCTCGCCCCCCGACTCGCGTGGACCCGGCTGGACATAGCAGGCGACGACAGCGCCACTCCGGGTCACGAAGAGGGAATCGTGAGAATCACTCTGCCCAACGGCATCGAGGACGACGACCCATCCGCTGCCGCGGCCGCTGCCCTCGCGGGCCTCGCACCCGTCGTTGACGATGCCGGCCCCGCCCCGAATGACGTCCCGGACGAAGAATCCGCCGGTTGCTCGGAGGACGCGGCACTCGAAGCCCTGCACATCGTGCGTGCTCGACCGAAGCCGGTGACCGTCACGTACCTCGCCAGGAGATCGGGCATCACCCCGGAGGACGCCCTGGAACGACTCGCGATGCTTGTCGTGATGGGCCGGGTCGAGCAACTGTCCGACGGCATCTACCGCCCGATCGACAACGTCAACGACGTCGACGAGAGCGAGCCTCGGGACACCGCGGCGATGAATGCCGGCACCCCGGCCGAGGAGTCCGAGACGGTGCCCTCCGCGGAACCCGACCCCTTCGATGCGATCATGACTTTCAGGCGTGAGGTGCAAGCCCTGCTACCGACCCGACGTGACCGCGAGACCTACGACCTGTTCGTCTCCCGACGCAAGCGTTTGTCGAGTGCACGTGCCGCTGCGCTGCTCGAGCCGTCCCATCGTCGGGCGATACAGGCTCGGCTCGACGACGACCGCGACCGGCAAACCTTCGAGTTGTTCGTCGAGAACGACGCCTTCCAGTCGGAGGGCACGGTCGCCGGTTCGCTCTTCATCACCCGGCGTGAGGCCGAGGACCGGCTGCAAAGACTGGTCGCGCGCGGAGTCATCGGACGCAAACCAACCGGCTACGGGACCTACCACCGCTACTACGCCATCGACTGACTTTCTCCGAGTAGGCGAACAGTGCTGGACTGCACCCTTCAGGCGCTCATAGACGGTCGGAAGCAACGCCACCAGCAGCTTCTGCGACAATCCTCTGGTTGTCGAGGATCTGCGCCGACCGGTCCGCCGAGGAGTCCATAGCTCCCGATCACCGCGGCGAGGAATTCACTGTGCAGGTCCTGGCCCGCCGAGAACGGCTGCATGGTGCCGTCTGCGCCTGCTGCAGGGTCTCGGACTCCTCGAGCCGGTCCCGAATGTAGGTGACGACGTTGCGCACGCTCGAGTCGGGGTGGTCACCGGAGCAGGCACTGCGGGACCGGCGCATACCCGAGGGGGCGACGAACGAGCGGCACTCGTTACCCGCCGGAACGATTCGAGGATCGGGTCGGGCAGTCGGCGCAGCGCCGGACGGCTGCCGGGCCGTGTAGTCCGTACGCTGTGCCGTCCATCCGGCCTCACTGCGGAGCGGCTGAGAGGGCGGGGAAGACCACGCGGTAGACCGACGGAACGGCACCTCCGGGCGTCAGTCGCCGGTCCCTCCGAACTCGGGAGGGGTGTCGCGGTAGGTGAACGGTTCCAACGTCACCATTGCGCCGGTGCCTTCGTCACCGTCGACGAGTTGGGCCGCCGTGGCTCGGAATTCCACGCCGACAGTCCTCACGTACCCGTCCGCCTCCCACTGCCCGACCCTCCACCGCAAGTAGTCCCGCAGATCGTCCAAGCTCGCGAAGAACGTCACCGACTTGGGTGCGAGAACCACGCCGTCCTGCCGCCACGACTCTTCCAGGCCGTAGTAGCCGCGGGTGTGGCCGGCCCAGACCTCGTCGAGGGGCACAATCAATTCACTGGGATCGCGTATCGGAACAGGACGCCATCCGTCCTTCGCGGGCTTGCCCTCGAGCACACGATCGGGTGCGCCACTGAGCGTCACGAGGGCCTGCATCTCGGCATCCGGCAGTTCGCGGAACGCCGCGGGGCCGTTGACTGCATTCGAGCTCTCCAGGGGCGTCCCCGCTTTTCGCTCGTGCACCGGGAACGCCGGCGTCAGCCAGTGGATGGGCTGCAAGTAGATTCTGCGAACGCCGGGCTCCCCAGTCAGCTTGGTGACCGTGCAGAACCCGACCACGGACTTCGAATCGGTCTGATAGGCCGCCACCACGTCCCCGGCCGTCACTTCTTCGGCGAGATGCTTGGACACCTCACCCGACAGCGTCGAGTAGTCCCCGCCCCACTCGACAGGTGCACCTCGACTGAACACGCCCCGTAGCCAATCACCGTAATATCCGGACGGCCCGCCTTCCGCGGCGTTGCACTTGTAGAGCCAGAACCCCATCTCTACCTCTCCCGGTGACCGCAACAGACCGAAGCTGGGCCTTCCCAGTCCGGGGTAACCTCGCGAACTCCGCCTACCCGTTTCTGTGCCTTTCAAAAGCGGCGGGTCCTCGATTGGGAGAATCGGCCGCCGGTGGCTGGTGCCGCCCGCACAATCGCAACCACGGAGCTGGACGGTAATGACCTCGGAAGGCTGCGCCGAGTCGCGGACCCACTCAGTGTCCGGACGTCAGAAGCAGGTGATTTCACGCCCTGGCTTGCCGAGAACATCGACCTCCCGGCTGAGTAGCTCGAGCGGCCGTTGACGGTCGTGTCCACACAGGTCGCTGTCGGCGAATTCTGCTTCGACATCCAGGCGGAGGACGACAACGGCCGCACCGTCGTCATCGAGAACCAACTCGAGCGAACCGATCACGGGCACCTGGGCAGAGCCTGATGTACGCAGCCGGCTTCGACGCCGCGGCCATCGTTTGGGTATCGACACGGTCGGTGAAGATCACCGAAGCGCGCTCGACTGGCTCAACGAACGCACTGACAGCTCGGTCGGCTGTTCGACGACGACCTCGAGGCGGTCGCGAGCGCCCCCTCGGAGGCGCGAGCTCGGGCGAATGTGGGCAAAAGCCCTTCCGGCGGTGAGGTACCGGACCCTGGACAGGCTGCTGGGCAGCGTGGGTTGCAGCAGCTGCTCGACGGCACCTATGACATCCCCGGCGTCGTGCGTACGCGCTACGGGGATACCCGTCACCATCCTCCAGGTCGGCCTCACCCAGGTGAGTGCGCTCCTTCCACCCAGGGCAGCGGTTCATGAATGCCACAACCGGCGACCTCGAGACCGTGACGGGTGTACCACGCCGTCCCGTGTTCCCTCGTCGATCCGGCACACAGTGAGGGCAGAGACGGCGCATCCTGAGTGGGTGGCGCGAGCCGTCGGGTCGGCGGCGGAGAATCTCGGCAAGGGCTATCGACACAGGAGGACGCGATGACCTCACATGCGAACAGCACCCCGATTCCGCCCGGCATCGAGATGCCGGACGAGGTCCGCACCCGGTTGGGCACGCTGCGGTCCTTCGACGGAGTCCCGGACGACGAGACGACCCGGACACTGTTCGACAACCTGGACTTCCAGCGGGCGGTGCAGGCGTACCTGCTGGCGCAGCATCCGGTGTCGTGGGCGGCGTGGCGCCGGGGGCTGCTGCGCTGGGGCCCGGCGAACACCACGATGGCGCTCTGGGAGGACCTGTGCCACCCGTGCACCGTCGGACCGGCGATGCACACGACCGTTGTGTACTTCTACATGTGGATCGACCTCCACGATGGACCCCTCGTCCTGGACGCCCCGCCCGACGTGTACGGCCTGATCGACGACTCGTGGGGGCGCTGGGTCGTCGACATCGGCGCGACCGGACCCGACAAGGGCCAGGGTGGCAAGTACCTGTTCCTGCCGCCTGCATACGACGGCGAGGTCCCGGACGGCTACTTCGTGGTGCGGTCCCGTAGCTACGGGATGTGCCTCGTCTCGCGCGGTTTCCGCGACGAGCACGGCGACCCGCATCCGGCCGCCGACATGATCAAGGCGAAGACCCGGGCTTACCCGCTGGCTCAGGCCGACGACCCGCCGCCGATGCGATTCGTGAACGTCTCCTTCGAGCCGTGGGTCACCATCCCGGCCGCCGACTACCAGTACTGGGAGCTGCTCAACGAGGTGGTGCAGTCCGAGCTGCCGGAGTCATCCGACCCGGTCACGCTGGGGATGTTCGCCGCCGTCGGCATCCAGCACGGCAAACCGTTCGACCCCGACGAGCGGATGCGGGCAATCCTGACCGAGGCAGCCGCGGTCGGCGACGCGACCGCCCGCGCGCTCCTCTACCGGGTCCGCCAGCCCGAGGCACGCTACTACCCGGACGGCGCCTGGCGGGTCTTCCTCTTCGCCGGTTACCAGTTCCAGGACAATGGCGCCGCGATGCTCGACACCGCCGCCGCGCTCGGCTTCATAGGGAGCGGATCGAGTCCGGCGTACCTGACGGAGATGGTCGGCGCCGGATCGCAGTATGTCACGGCGTTCGTCGACGCCACCGACGCGCACTTCGACGGCGGCAGGACCTACCGGCTGCACGTCCCGCCGAACGTGCCGGTCAACACCTTCTGGTCGATCGTCGTCTACGACACCCAGACCCGGTCGATGCTGCAGACCGACCAGGAATGGCCCACCGTTGCCAGCGACCGCGACATGATCTCGAACGCGGACGGCTCAGTCGACGTCCACTTCGGTCCCGAACGGCCGGAGGGCAGCCGCAACTGGATCCAGACCCTGCCCGGCAAGAGCTGGTTCGCGATAGTCCGGCTCTACGGTCCGCTGGAACCGTGGTTCGACAAGACATGGAGACTGCCCGACACCGAACCGCTCGCGTAGCAACCGGGAATGGTCCGCCCTGACGGCCGGTGCCTCTCCACCGGCCGTCAGAGACGTCACGCCGACTTCTGGTCGGTGTCCGGCGGGTGGTCGAGCTTGCGACGGGCCGCGGTGACGGCCGCGTCGACGGTCGAGTGTGCGTCTGTAACGACACTGGCGATGCCGGTCGCGCTGAGCAGGTCGCGCACCTGGCCGATCTCGCCGGCGAAGAGCAGCCGAATGTGGTGGTGCTCGAGGTCGGCATACAGCCGGTCCAGCATCTCGACGGCGGTGATGTCGATTCCCGGCACAGCTGCGGTGTCGAGGACGACGGCCCGCGTGTCGTCATGGACATGGCCGCGTACGGCCGCTGCCACGTTGTCGGCGTTGGCGTAGATCAAGCCGGACTCGGGCCGCAGCACCACGATTCCGGGCTCAGTGAGCGCGTCGGGATGGCGCTGCAGGTCGACCCAGCGGCTCTTGTCCGGTGTGCGGCCCAGCTCGGCGACGTGGGGCCGCGAGGCCCGGAACAGCAGGAGCAGGACCGACACCGCGACACCGAGGAAGAGCCCGGGAAGGATGTCGAAGACCAGCACACCCACCATGGCGCTCGCCGCGGCGAGGAAGTCCGCGTACGCCGCGACGCCGTAGATCCGCCGCAGGCTCGGGGTCGCCAGGCGCGCGTACTTGCGCAGCGTCCGGAAGTCGACGAGCTTCGTGACGGCCGCGATCACCACGGCGGCGAGGGTGGCCTCCGGCAGGTTCGCGAACAGACCGGTCAGGAACAGCAGCGTCATCACCGTCAGCGCCGCCACGACGATGCCAGAGATCTGCGACACCGCCCCGGCCGAGACGTTGACCGCGGTCTTCGACAGGGACCCGTTGACGATCATCCCGGAGGACAGTCCCGCGCCGATGTTCGCTGTGCCCACCCCGAGCAGCTCCTGGTTCGGATCGATCTCGTAGTGTTCCTTGGCGGCGTAGTTCTTGGCTGCTCCGACGCCCTCGGCGAACGCCACCAGCAGGATCCCTGCCGCCGACGCGAGCAGCGCGACGTAGTCGGATCCAGGGAGGCCGGGGAGCCCGAGCGGAGGTAGCCCGCCTTCGATCCGCCCGACGATCTCCACTCCCTTGGCGTCGAGGCCGAGGACCGAGACGGCGACGATTCCCAGGACGACCGCGACCAGCGGTGCGGGCAGCCGGGGCGACACCCTGTGCAGGACCAGTACGACCGCAAGGGAGCCGACGCCGACGGCCAACGTCCAGCCGTTCGTCCCACCCAGCGACGTGACCAGGTGCCAGGCTTTTTCGAAGAAGTCCCCCTCTCCCCTCGGGACTCCGAAGAGCTTCGGGAGCTGGCCGACGATGATCGTCAGCGCCAAGCCGACGATGAACCCCTTCAGCACCGGCTCGGAGATGAAGGAAGCCAGAAACCCCAGACGCAACAGCCCCGCGAGAATCCCGAGCGCACCGACCAGCAGCGCCAGACCGGCCGTCAGCGCTGCCGAATCGGCGTCACCGGAAATGCCGGCAACAGCAGCACCCGAAAGCGCCGCGGTGGCCGCCATCGGCCCCACCACCAGGTGCCGGGAGCTGCCGAACAGCGCGTAGAGGAGCAGCGCCGCGGGCGCGGCATACAGGCCGATCACCGGGGACACCCCGGCGATCGTGGCGTACGCGAGGGCCTCGGGCACCAGAACCGCCCACACCGTCAGGCCGGCCAGCAGGTCACGTCCCATCTGGTTGGCTCGATAGCCCTCGAACGACGTGAGCAGCGGCACCTTCACAACACGAGCACAGCAAACCCGGCCCGGCCACGACAGAGCCCAAAGGCCCCGGGTGACGCCGCACGATCCCCGGCACACCGCGGCCCCGGCCTGGCCGTGTCCGCGGGCGTCAACGTGAAGGCCCTGCAGTGGATGTCGGGTGGGCAGAATCCCCCTCGAGCGGTGAGGGACCGGCCGCTGACCAGGTCTTTCACCGCCACTCCCCTGGTGGGCGCGGAGGGTTTCGAACCCTAGACTAGCCCCGGGTCAGGGGGTGGGCGACTTGCTGAGCAGCGGATATTCCACTCACTCAATCACACTCATTCACGAGCATCGACGCATGGGTGTGGGCAAAATGTGGGCACAGTAGGACCCGTCCGCGACACGCCTGCATCTCTTATTTCTTCGCACATGTCTTACGTGCGCGGTGATCGGTCATCGGCGCGCAGCACAATCGTTATTGGCGCTGACGACCAGATCGCGGCATATCGGGAATGTCGTACCCGTTCGTCATACTGCGTAAAGGCGACGGCAACTCCTTCAGAGCCGCGCCACTGGAGGTACGGATGAGCACCCTGGCGCGACTCGAAGGCACGACCGTGGACCTCTCGGCTCTCACGCCTGCGGAAATGGCGCGGATTGGTGAGCTCCACGGCAACATCGACAGAGGCGACCACACCCTCGAGTGTATGGAGGCGGGCGGTGGAGAGATGTTCATTCGTCGACGCGGTGACAGGTACTTCGCAGTGCACTTCTCCGGCTCGGGTTGCAGCGCTACTCACGACGTAGCTCCCGAAACCGACGAGCACAAACGCCAGAAGGAATACTGGTGCCGGGCGGCTGATCGCGTGGGCTACGAGGCTGTCCCCGAGTACAAGACAAACGGGGGGACTCGCGTCGATGTCTTGGTTAAGGGCACGGTACTGGTCGGGGCCGAAGTGCAGCATTCTCGTCTGAAGCTCACCGCGGCACGTAGCCGGACGACGAAAACCGCGAATGCTGGCATCGTGCCGCTGTGGACGTCGGATTCGCAACGGGAGCCGACCTGGCTGCACAAAATCCCTTCAATTCGGGTGAACGACACAGACTGGTCAGCGGGGATGCCACCGGCAGGCACTGCAACCGCCACGGCACTTCGCGAGATCGAAATGACGCGGTGCGACTGGAGCGGATTCCAGAAGTGCCCCGTCACCGGTGGGCGACCCTGCGGCGACTGGCATCCCAAGCTCGTTCCACTACTCGGAATAACTTTGGACGACGCGATCGCAGGGGCCGCGAGCGGAAACTTGCTCCCCATCGTCGACCGATCGGGACACGTGTACATCGTGCCCCAGCGCGACCGAGACAAGCTCCGTCAAGAAGGTGAATGCGACTGGAGTCCTACGTGGCAGCAGCAGCAGAAACCGGACCCGAAACAAGATCGCAGGACTTGTGAGGCGGCGATTCACAGGGGCATCGCGGTGTCACAGACCGCGATCATTGGCCCCGTGCACGGTCCCGCTCCGCTCTGCCCGGTTTGTCGTTTTCCCCTAGACGGTGCCGCCACTGGTCTCTCGATGCACCATGACTGCGCTCGTACCCAGATAATGTGACCACTCTTCGCATGCAAGAAGCGTGAGCTAGCCACAGGCGGGAACTGCCGCGACGTTAACCACACCGAGAGCATCGACGACCGCCCACAACGACCGCGACGCCCCCTGCTCGACGGTCGACAGATTGGTCGAGGCCAGGCGCTCGTCGTCGTGTCCGCTCATGCGACACCCCGATCCCGAAAGTCGAGCCCGGCGGCGACATGCGTCGCCGACGGCGAATCGGAACCATCGAGGTCGCTCAGCGTCCACGCGACCCGCAGTGCACGCCAAAGGCTGAACTGGCTCCTGACAGTTATGGACTCGCCCTCATATCACCCGACTGACTACTCCTGAGAAGGCTGTTCTGGGCACCTCGGAGCCACCTCTTGGCCCCGGTGCCTTTGCAACGCTCGAAAGGTCGTGTCGACGTACCAGTTGCCTACCTTTGTGCACGGAGTCCGGCTCTCGACGCTGGTGCTCGCTTCAACGTGCAGGACGTTGTCGTCGTCGAGGAATTGAAACCATCGCGCGTCCGCCGACAGGGCGTATCCGACATACTGCGATCCGTCGGTCAGCTTGATTGCTTCGGTGGGTAGCCACGGCCCAACGCTCGCGGTCAGACATGTTAGGACGGCAAGACCTATCGCCTCCGTCGCTTTGAGGCGGTAACTCCTCGGACCGCCCTTACGCTGAGCGCGCCAGATTTGAGCAGCCACAACCATGACGGACGCTATCGAAGCCACTGCCGTCAAGATAGTCATGCCAGTGAGCGAAACCAGTAGAAGTGTGATGACAAACGCCGGTAGCAACGCTGGCATTGCAGGCCGCTCCTCCTTGCGGGTGATTCGCCAGCGGTCAATTAGTAGGACTATGCCCCAGAACATAAGGACTGGCATCACGGGCAACACCGTCGCGAGGACGATTCGGAGGATATCGATGCTGGCGAGGAGCGCCCTCATAACCTCGGTGTCTCCACGCGACACATAGATCAACCGGAAACACACAAGCACTAGCGGGAGGAGGCCTAACACCCACAGGGGGTTGTCGCGGACCGTCTGGATAAGGCTGCTACTGACGGTCGTCGTGCGAGGCCATCTCGGCGAGAGAGGCTCTTTCGGTGCAGCTTCGGTATCGGTCGCTTCGGCGTCAGGCCGCTGGTCGTCGTGCGTTTCGGAGGTCTGCTCGTCGCCGCCGTCGTCCGGCGTCTGGTCTGTGTCGACAGTCACGCGCGGAATCTACGCGAGACGACCGACGCGCCGCCGCAGCGGCGCACCTCCGCACCGACTGTCCGTCGACCATCGCCGAGAGATACAGGCTCAGCTCGACGACGATCGCGACCGGTAGACCCACGAGCTGTTCGTCGAGAACGATGCCTTCCAGTCGGAGGGCACGGTTGCGGGTTCGCTCTCCATCAGCCGCCGGGACGCCGAGGACCGGTTACAGAGACTGGTCGAACGCGGAGTCATCGGCCGCAAACCCAGCGGCTACGGGACCTACAACCGGTACTACGCCATCGACTGACTCTCACCCGGACACCTGCAGGCGGACAGTGCTAAGCGATATCCTTCAGCCGCCGGTAGACGGCCGGTAACAACGCCTCCAGCAGCTTCTGCGACAGGCCCTGGTTGTTGAGTATCTGGGCGGACAGGTCCGCCGACGAGTCCATTGCGCCGATCACCGCGGCGAGGAACTCGCTGTGCAGATCGGGGCTTGCCGAGAACTGCTGCATGCTGTTGTTCTGCGCCTGCTGCTGCAACGTCTCGGATTCTTCGAGCCGGTCCCGGATGTGGGTGACCACGTTGCGCACGCTCGAGTCGGGGTGATCGCCGTCGAACAGATCGTTGATCTTCTCGATGACTTCCTCGAGAGCCACCATCTCCGGATCACGCACCGTCCCGGTCCCGGCCTCCTTGGCCGGTGCAAGGGCGACGTCGCCGGTGAGCTTGCCGTCGGTGGTGGCCTGCTCGTGCTGGGCGATGTAGTCGAAGTTCACGGTGGACAGGTCGATCTCGTGATTGAGCTGCTCACGGGTGATCTGCGGGGCGAGGTGGCGCAGATAGATCGACAGCTTCTCGAGCGACGGGTCCTCGTAGTCGACGATCTGGGACAGGAAGTCGTATTGGCGCAGGAACGTACCCACGTCCTTGCGGAACATCTCGAGCTCGTCGAGCGCGACGGTGTCTCCGGCCTCGGTGGCGGTGCGTTCCCGGTCGCGGAACCGATCCCTCGCCGGGGTGATCCACTTGGTCAGCGCGTTGTTGCCCTTGTCGGCGAGGTAGTCGGCGACCAGGCCGTCGATTTCGGAGTCGAGGTAGACTCCGGCGGCGTCGAGCTTGGCCATCGTGGTGTGCACGATGTTCGGGTCGGTGACATCGGCGAGGGTGGTGGCCTGGTAGTACGGCTCGAACGCCTCGACGATCTCCTCGGCGGTGTTGGCGAAGTCCAGCACGAAGGTCTGGTCCTTGCCCGGGGCGGTGCGGTTGAGCCGCGAGAGGGTCTGCACCGCGGCGACGCCGGAGAGCTTCTTGTCGACGTACATCGCCACCAGCAGCGGCTGGTCGAACCCGGTCTGGAACTTGTTCGCCACCAGCATCACCTGGTACTCGTCGGTGGCGAAGGCCTCCCGCAGATCACGTCCCTTCAGACCCGGGTTCATCGACGTCTCGGTGGCCTTCTCGACGCCCAAGTCGAGGTCGGTGACGTCGCCGGAGAACGCCACAAGCGCGGCGACGTCCGTGTAACCGTGGTTGGCGAGGTAGGTGTCGAAGGCGAGCTTGTAGCGCACTGCCGCCTTACGCGAGGAGGTGACTACCATGGCCTTGGCGCGGCCGTCGAGCCGCCAGGCGACGTTCCCCCGGAAGTGCTCGACGATGATGCCGACCTTCTGGGAGATGTTCGTCGGGTGCAGCTTGACCCAGTTCATCACCGATTTGATCGCCGCCTGTTTGTCCACCAGCTCGCCGTCGGTGCTGCCGGTGACCGCGACGGTGCCCGCGGCCGCCGTGGTCTCCGACTCGTAGGAACGGCCGTTGTGGGTGAGCCGGAACGCGGTCTTGTAGGGGGTGTAGTTCTTGAGCACGTCGAGGATGAAGCCCTCCTCGACCGCCTGCTGCATTGAGTACAGGTGGAACGGCTGTGGCGTGCCGTCCGGGCCTTTCCGGCCGAACAGTTCGAGGGTCTTGTTCTTCGGGGTGGCGGTGAACGCGAAGAACGACAGGTTCTTCGCCTGCGCCCGTGCGGTCATCTCCGCCGCCAGGACATCCTCGGCATCCACGGTGCCGCCGTCGGCGAGTTCATCGATCTCCGTGGCCGTCAGGGCCGATTTCAGACGCTTAGAGGCTTCCCCGGCCTGAGATGAGTGCGCCTCATCGGCGATGACCGCGAAGTTCTTCCCCTTCAGTTTGGCCTGGTTGCGGATCAGCTCAAGCGCGTAGGGGAAGGTCTGGATGGTGACGATGATGATCTTCGTGCCGCCCTCGAGGGCGTCGGCGAGCAGCTGAGACTTCGAGCTGCCCAGCCCGTCGATGTGCGCCACCACACCGGGAGTGCGATCAATTTGCCGGATCGCCTCCTGCAACTGCGCATCGAGAACGTTGCGGTCGGTGATGACGATGACCGAGTCGAACACCGCCGAGCTTTCCTCGTCGTGCAGCACGGACAACCGGTGCGCGAGCCACGAGATGCTGTTGGTCTTGCCAGAACCGGCGGAGTGCTGGATCAGGTAACGGTGTCCCGGTCCCTCGGTGCGGGCCGCGTCGATCAACTTCGTGACTGCCTCCCACTGGTGGAAGCGCGGGAACAGCATCGTCTGCTTGCGACTCTTTTTCCCCGAGACCCGATCGATCTTCTCGGTGATCTGCAGGTGCATGAACCGCCCGAGGATGTCGAGCCAGGTGTCGCGCTGCAGGATCGTCTCCCACAGGTACGCAGTCGGTGAGCCGATCGGATTCGGAGGGTTGCCCGCGTGCGCATTGTTCCCTCGATTGAACGGCAGGAAGACCGTGTCCTTGCCAGCGAGCTTGGTGGTCATCTGCACTTCACTGTTGGACACGGCGAAGTGCACCAGGGCTCGGGAGCCAAACGCCAGCAGCGGCTCCCCCTTCGGCAACCTGTCGTGCTTGTACTGCAGGACGGCATCGGTGATGTTCTGCGTGAAGTCGGTCTTGAGCTCGGCAGTCGCCACCGGGATACCGTTGACGAAGAACACCAAATCGATGCTGTTGTTGTGCTTCGTCGAATAGTGCACCTGTCGCATCACCCGCAGACGCACCGACTCGTACCGCTTCGCGGTGGTGGCGTTGAGTGAGGTGTTCGGCCGGAACTGGCACATCGAGAACTGGGCGTTCAGGTCCTTGAACCCGCGCCTCAGCACCGACAGGGTGCCACCGTTGGCCTTCGGATCGGCGTCCAGGGCCTTCACCAGGGTTGTGAGCACGCCCTGCCGAGCTTTCGTCACCGCTTGTCCGGTCAGGTCCGGCTTGACCCGCTTCGCGAGCTGCTCCGGTTGCGTGTCGGCCAGCCATCCGAACACGTCCTCCGGGAACAGCGCGAGGTCCCGGTCGTAGCCGGCGTCGGTCGGCGAGTACAGCCAGCCGTGCGCGGCCAGGTACTCGCAGAGCTCGGTCTCAAAAGCAGACTCGTGATGCTGGGCCATCAGCTCTCCAGTCCTCTGTCGTGGCGGCCAACGTCTGCGCTTCCAGATCATTGATCGACTGGCCGTCGGCATTGCGCCAACTGATTCGTCCGTTGTTGCTGCCTCCAACGACCACGCTCCCGGCAGCGGACGGGCTGGAGAACAAGTGATCCTTGAGAAACACCAGTTCGGTGTCACTCAGCCGGATAATTCCGTCAGCGTGTAGCGCATCGCGCTGCCGACCTATGCTGGCCGGAGCGGACGGTCGTAGCTCGGGGCGACCCCTCGAACCGGCGAGCACGAGCAGCCCTTCCGGAGTCTGATAGCCGGTCGCATCACACTTGCGCTCCCGGAAAAACAGCCACACCGGCTCCGCCTCCGCACTTAGGTCGACGGCAGACTCGGGCGGACGTCGCTGGACCGGTTCGAGTACTGGAGCGCCGAGGGTGGCGAGTAGCACCGCTATGGTCTCCAGAAACTCCTGACAATCGGCCTCCAGAGGTTCGGGCGTGTGCGGATTGGAGGCCTGATTGCCGTTGAGCAGGATGTACCGATCCGCGCCGGTGGCCCGGTTGAGCGATAACCACTCCAGGTACGCGACGTGGGTGGAGGTCCACTCGTTGGTCAGTGAGACCGCCACAAGTGCCTTCGTCCAGAAGTCCTTCGTCCCGGTGTGCTGCTGCAACCGCACACCGACATTCCCGGACTGCCCTATGTAACACCGTGCCGTCTCGTCCTCCCCCGCCCCGATTAGGTAGTAGACCCCCACTTGTCCCGCCTCGGGCCGCTTCAGGAACTCGCTGAGGAGCGACCGGGGCACCTCGAACACCCGGACCGTACGTGTGGTCAGATTTGCCACGCGGAGCCCCGCCGGATCGCCTGAGGGAAGATAGATCTGGATCGTTTGCGCTCGCCCCACCGCTATGCGACCGCCTGCCGCACGTCGATCTTGCCGGTCACTGCCGCGGTGATCAGCGCTGACCGGTACTCACGCATCGTCACGATGACCTCTGCGGCTTTGTCGATTAGGGAGTCAATCGTCCTGCAGCGCTCATCGAGAAAATCGACGAGGGCAGCTTGCTCTTTCTCGGGAGGAAGGGCAAGGGCAAAATTTCGGAAATCGCCCATCGAAAGGTTCTGCATGCTCGAACTGGCTCCGACGCAACTCGCTGCTATCTGCGATCGATAGGTGTCCGTCCGTGTCCAGTAGTAGATGAAGGATGCAAGCGCACCCTCGAAGCGGACCTGCCAAAGCTTATCCGATAAGTAAAGGTTCCTCGGGGCGTGCGCAACGTAGCCCGCAGACCCCACGAGTAGTGGGGTGTTTGCACGGTTGACGATCAACGTATCTTTCCGGACGGGACAAGACACCCGGGAAATGTCCTCATCGACAACCGTCTTGTTCGCAGTCGGGTTGAACCATCCCCCTGAGACACAGCTCGTCTTGAGCACGCCCACCTCTCCCGGCTCTGCGGGAATATCTGCGCCGTTAACACTTGTACCCGAGTCAATAGACACCATGACGCTTTTCAAGCGCGCAGGCACCCAATGCTGTGGAATCTTTCCCAGCCACTCGACGCCGGACTCCCTTACTCCGACGTCGGGATCGAGGCCCTTGGTGACGGCGAGCGTGATGGTGGCGGTGCGGTCCTCGCGCAGGGTGGCGATGAGCTGTTCCTGCTTGCCGATCAGCGCGTCGATCCTGGAAGTCTCGCGATCTAGGAAACCTGCGATGGCGACTTGTTCAGAACTCGGAGGCAACGGAACCCGTACTTGAGCGAAATGCTCAAGTCCCAGCGCTTGTCCGTCTCGCAATTGATTCGAGGTACTTCGTAGTTCCTGAACAAAGCCGCTGGACTTCAAAAGATGGACGAAATACCGATCGACAACTTCACGACCAGGCGTGAGGATCGTGTACGCCGGACTGATCTTCCCGGGCGCTGGGCTGTACTCGATGCCACCTTGAAAGCTTCTTAGGCTGATGACGAAGTCCCCGGCAGCCACATGCTTCAACCCCGCCTGGCCTTCGATTACCTGCACCACGCGAGTACCCCGGGTTTCCATGAACTCATCCTGATAGACGACGCCGTCGCTCTGCGACGCTGTGAGCTGCCGGTCTTCCGGATGGGCAGGTTCCCGGTGAAGTACAAAGAGTGTCTTCGGGTTGCGGATGTCCCAATGATCAGGAATTTGGCCAAGCCACTGGGTTTCGACTTCTCTATAAGTCTCATACGTCGGCCAGTTCACGCGCCGACCTCCGAGAGCATGGCCTGAATCTCGGAGACGAGGGCCCGCAGGTCCTTCTGGATTTCATCGAGCGGCCTCGGCGGCACGTACCGGTAGAAGTGCCGGGTGAAGGGAATCTCGTAGCCGATTTTGGTCTTGTCGTGGTCGATCCAAGCATCCGGCACATGCGGCAGCACCTCGCGGGCGAAGTACTCCTCGATGTCCTCGGTCAGCGGCACGTTCTCGGTGTCGCGCAGCGCCGGGTCGGGTTCGGGGTCGCCCTTGGAGTTGGTGACGATGTCGGCCTCGGGGTCGTGCTCGCCGATCGTCGACCAGATCGTCTTCACCAGCGGTGCACCGGGCCGGGTGATGCCGGCGTCGCGCAACGCCGCCTTGAGTTCGTCGACGAAGGCGTCGCGGTTCGTCCAGGTCCAGCCGACGAGGGTCTTGAGGGCCTTGCGGATCACAGCCTGCTCGCCGTCCTTGAGCTTGGCGATGCTCTTCTGCGCCAGGACCTCGTCGATCTTGTCCTCGGTCGGCTCGAACCGCAGTTGCAGGGGCCGTTCGACGGTGACGGTGGCGTAGCCGAACTCCTCGCCGCGGAGGACCTTCGAGTGGGCGGGGTGGGTGTCGGTGCCCTTCTCGTTGCGGTACCGGTCGTAGAGCCTGCAGAGGCGTTCGATGTCCTCGGGCCGCAGGTACTTGCGCTTGGAGCCGAGAGACTTGCGCATCTTGCCGAACATGTTGACGCCGTTGATCAGCTGGACTTTACCGCGGCGCGGCTCGGGCTTGTTGTTGTCGAGAATCCAGATGTAGGTGGAGATGCCGGTGTTGTAGAACATGTCTGTCGGCAGCGCGATGATCGCGTCGAGCAGGTCGTTCTCGATGATCCACTGCCGGATGTTCGACTCCCCCGATCCGGCTCCGCCAGTGAACAGCGGCGAGCCGTTGAGCACGATCGCGAGGCGGCTGCCGCCCTCACCGCCGCGGACAGGCTGCATCTTCGAGATCAGATGCAGCAGAAACAGCAGCGACCCGTCCGAGACGCGGGGCAGTCCGGGGCCGAAGCGTCCGGCGAAGCCGCGCTGCTCGTACTCATCGGTCACGACCTTCTGCTGGGTCTTCCACTCGACCCCGAACGGCGGGTTGGACAGCAGGAAGTCGAAGTGCCGTCCGGAGTGTCCGTCGTCGGTAAGGGTGTCGCCGAGGTAGATGTTGTCGACGTCCTGACCCTTGATGATCATGTCGGACTTGCACATGGCGTACGAGCGCGGGTTAATCTCCTGCCCATACAGTACCGGGCGGGCGCTGTGGTTCATCTCGATCAGGTGGTCGTAGGCCGTGGAGAGCATCCCGCCGGTGCCCGCGGCGGGATCGTAGATGGTGCGTACGGTGCCGGGCTTGGTCAGCGCGTCGTCAGCGGTGTCGAACAGGATGTCCACCATCAGCGCGATCACCTCACGCGGGGTGAAGTGGTCACCGGCCTGGGCGTTGTTCGATTCGGCGAACTTGCGGATGAGCTCTTCGAAGATGTAGCCCATATCGTGTCCGGAGACGACCTTCGGATGCAGATCGACGGCCGCGAACTCTTTGACGATCAGATACAACCGGTCCGACTTCTGTAGGTCGGCGATCAGATCGGGCATCCGGAAGCCCTCGAACACGTCGCGCACGTTCGGCGAGAACCGCTCGATGTAGTCGATCAAGTTGTCGGCGACCCCTTCCGGGTCGGACACCAACGAGGCGAACGTCCAACGAGAGGTGTTGTAGAACGGCAGCTTGAACTTGGTCTTCAGCACCACGCCGGGGTCGACCTTGAGCCCCTGCAGCTTTTTGTACTCGGCGAGGACCTGGTCCTTGGTCGGCTCGAGGATGCAGTCGAGCCGGCGCAGGATCGTGAACGGCAAGATCACGTCGCCGTACTGGTTCGGCTGGTAGGGGCCGCGGAGCAGGTTCGCGATGCTCCAGATCAGGTCGGCATTGGTCTTTGCCATGGTGATTGTAGGTCTCCTCGTCGGTCAGTCTGGATGAAGTTACCCCGGCCAAGGGGGGATGACCTCGAGCAGGCTGTACGGTTCGCCCTCAACGGTGTTGTCGGCGATCGGGGTGTCGCGTTACATGCAAGAGTTTCGGGGTCTGCTTAGCTAGGGGGCTCGCCAGCTGCCCTCGGGGTTTGCACCCTTCGAGTCGTCGATCGCCCTGTCGGTGTCCTGCCGTAACTTCGCCGCGACGACCTCGCTCGCCGACGAGAGGATTTCGCCCGTGACAGACATTGACCGCCTGCGATTCCTGTTCGAAGAACCCGAGGAGCCTCCACCGCCGGAACGCATGCCGTCGCTGATGCGACGTCACGCGCTCGAAGGTGCTCGAGGAACAGGAGCCGCGCTTGTCGCTCTCGCGACCCTCAGCGGAGTCACGGTCGCCACCATCGTTGACGGCGGCGTCGGTCTCGTCGCGATCGCGCTCGGGATTCTTGCACTCGTCACCGCATGGCTGATCAGGACTTGGGTAGTCACCGAGCGAGAGCTCCAAGGCGAGACATCGGCGAGCGCCGGCTTCAGAATTCGCGCCCGCCACTACGCGGGCTACTACGAGACTCCAAATGGCATGGGGACGATGCCCGGCTTTCGTTCGCGCTTCCATGGCGGCGATGGAGGTCACGGGGGTGACGGCGGCACCGTTGGCGGCAGCGGCACCGCGAACGGCGGCAACGGTGGTCACGGGGGTTGGCCCGGTGGAGCCGGTGGCGCAGGGGGCCGTGGCGGATTCATCGGACGCGACGGTGACGCGAACGGTGGGCACGGTGGCGACGGCGGCACCTGACTTCTCAGTTAGATTGTGTCGCTCCGCCCGTCGAGGAGACTACGAGGTCAGACATTTGGTAGATATCTCTAATGCCATCCAACGTGAGCGGAACAAATCCAGCACGGTTCCGCAGGGAGCGAGTCCGCCTCGACGAACAAGGCAAGCCGGAATCGTTTCCGGATAGCGCCGTCGAACTCGACTGGTATGCCCACCACAACATTTCCGGGAAGTTCGCATACCTCGAGCGTTTCGGCCGTATCCCGGCCCCCGAATCACTTTCTGAGTTCATCGACGTGGCCGAGCAAATCTCTGTAGCATCCGACCAGGGAATCACGGGCTGGCGGGGACAATCCGACGGCAAGTGGGGGGTCCAGACCGGCGCTGCTCGCCGTGTCCTCAAACCGTGGTCTGCTCGCGAAAGCCGCGAATATCGCGAGGTGCATGATCTCCTCGAGCGAGCGAAGATCGATACCGGCTTCAACCCTAGACGCGATCAACCACGTGATGAAGGGTGCATCGGCCATCGCGAGGACGTGGCGATGTATCAGCGGTATTTGCTCGACCAAGCACGCAAGCGGGGTTTCGATATCGTTGATGGCCGGCCGCTTTCCGATCTTTCGTTGCTTGGCATGCTGCAACACCACGGAGCTGCCACCAACTTGCTCGACATCAGCAGCAGCGTGCTTGTCGCGTTGTGGTTCGCGGCCAGCAGCAATCCGCTTGACACCGGAATTGTAGTCGCATTCGATGAGCAATCCGTGCTCTCGCTCTCGGCCAAGAGCGCTGAGAGGGAAACGCTTGAAGGTCTCATCGATTGGTTGACGAGCGAGTGGCAGCGCGAACGCGTCGGACGCTGGACGCCCAGTACCCCGACCTCGCGCGTTCTCGGCCAGCACAGCCAGTTTCTTCTCCCCCCGACGGGTGAGGAGCCGTGGGGAACTATCCCGCTGTGGGGAACTAGCGTATGGGCTTCTGACCAACGGGAATTCAGTCTCGACCACACCTTTGCGAAGGTCTTCTTTATCGCGGTGCCCCCACCGCTCAAGGATGCCGTCCGGAGAGCCGGCGAGAATGGCCTCCTGGGCTTGGACGAGGCTTCGATCTATCCCGACATCGGAGGCTTTTCACAAGCTCACAGCGCTCAGCAGACCGTTCCGCTGCTCCCTTACCTCTAGGTTGATCGCCGCCGACCTACTACATCGCTCAATCGCGCAACAGTTGCGCCCGGGAGGACGTTCCTTTAGGGCAAGGCGTCGGGTGACTCCCGCATCGAGCCGTTCCAGAGGCAGGATCGCCGCCTATCCCTCGGTAGCGACCGACTCGTCCAGCTGCTGCAGAATCTGCCCCCACATCTCGCGAGGCACGACCGCCTTCACCGCCGCGGTGATCTGCTGGAGCTGGACCATCATGTCGGCGACATCCGGATGGGAAGAGGTCTCCTGAGAGATGGCGTACAGTTTCTCCGCGGCCCGCAACCCGGTCTCGACACTCACGATGGTGTCATCGTCGACAAGGTGCGCGAAAGCCTTCTGCATGACGACCTCGAACATCGCGATCGGCGTCAGTGCGACCGCCAAGCCCTCGGCGAAGTCGAGATGGTTCTCCCGGGCCCGGCGTTCTAGGACTTCCCGATAGGTGGCCGCTGCCGCCTGCTGCACCGGGAAGTGCCGCTCGCAGTGCCGACGAACCGAGTCGACCGTGACCCTCTGCTCGCCGAACGTGGTGTCCTCCGCGGTGAGAGCCCGGACGATGCCCGCATACGACGCTCCCCGCGCCAGCATCTGGTTCACCGTCCCGCGGATTTGGTCGTCCCGGCACACCCGACAGCGCGGTTCGATCCGCGGACTGTGCGCGGATTCGACCAGTTTTATCGATCCGAGCGTCTCGTCGACGAGGTCGCCGACCACCTGTGTGTCATACATGCTGTTGTTCCTTCCGACCGGGGTGTACTCCGCTGTCACTACTTACTGCTCGTCCGCGCACCTGGACGGCACTACGCCGCACTTGACTTATGACCGGCATGCAGCGGCGGACGGACAAGCGCGGTCGTTTTTCGAAAATGGACCTGGTTCCCCTTGGTTCCCAGTAGTTCCTGCGGAACCGGTCGGAACTGGTTCCCCGGTTCCCGGGTATAGGAACCGGGAACCAGGAACCACTCACTTCGAGCACTGGAGGTTCCCCCCAGCCAGGAACCGATCCGACCGCGGATCGTCCGCTTCGCGGTACGGCTTCACCGAGCTCAGCACGTCGTGTCCGCCTCGTCCTCTCTCAGAACTGAGGAAGCCCTCACTGAGCAGCACACCGGCCGCATGCAGTCTGCTCTGCTTCTGCCCTCCGGCCAGGTCACCGGCCTTGGTCTTGGTGAGTTCGCCGGGCTGCTTCTCGATCAGCTTGCTGATGCGCTCCATGAGTGCAGTGGGGCGGAACTCCGCGGAGTCGGCGTTGGGCTCGCCGTCCTGACTTGCGCCCGGAGGATGGATGGTCACGACGGGGGGAGACGCCGTCGAGTCGATGACGACCCGGGCCGCTTCCTGGGTCCGGTCCTTCTTGTGGAAGCTGCCACAGTGCGGCCGAACGGCCCCCGGACGATCCTTGCCGACCCTCAGCACGACCTCACCACGCAGACCGCGACCCAGCGGCTGCGCAACCTCCACGGTGTAAGCGGCACCGGTGAGGCCCGCCATCTTCGACTGGCCGCCGATTGCGAAGCGGCCCCGCGAGCTGGTGTCCTTGGTGACGTGATCGATGAGCACGACCGCTGCCCCGGTCCGGGCGGCGATCGCCTTCGGTACCGCCCTGATCCACCGAGCGACCTCATCGTTGTCCTTGGTCGCGCAACCGAACACCCCGAGCGCGTCGGTAACCCCGTCAACGACGGCCAATGCGTACGCGCCCGTTAGCATCTGCTCCCATGCCCGCCGGTCCTGCAGAGTGGACGGCTGCACCTCCGGCTGGTGGTAGTGGAAGTGAGCCCTGATCGACTCCGCGGTCGCACCGAATTCGAGCAGTCGCTCGACGACGGACGACGCATCGGATTCGAAGTCGAGGTAGAGCACGTCTCGACCCTGCTTGAGCACGCGCACGCACTCGATCTGCGCGATCAGGGACTTTCCGGACTCCGATTCACCGTGGAAGCTGTGGACCATGCCAGGGTAAAGCAAGCACACACCGTCGGCGCGCTCGAATAAGGTCGGAACCAGCAGCTCCCGATCCCCGGCGAGGACATCCTCGAGGTCCACCGGCTCCCACGACGACAGCTCCGCGGAACCTTCCATGCGACTCGAAGCGACACCCTCACCGATCTCCCCCGTAACCGACCGCTCGATCCCGAGAACGCTCGACGCGTCCGTGGGCGGGGTGGCGGCCACGAGCAGCGCCGCTCCCTCGGTGAACCGCTTGAACTCCGCCTCGGCCACCCGCGGCGACCTGGTGTCCATGACCTCGGTGACGTACACGGTGAACAACTCTTCCAACGCCCGCGGGACGCCAATCCGCCCGCAAGAGTGGTACCGCATGAGGGCGAGAACGTGGTCACGGGTGGCGTCGTACCTGCTGCCTGCACCGTCACTGAGGTCTGTAAGAGCCCGCTGCAGTCTCGCGGCGACGACCGTGTCGGGTGCCCCGTCGTCTCGCAGATGGCGCAGTTCCTCGTAGAGCGCACTGTCGACGGCGGATTCGACACCGGATTGGAGCGGAGTCGAGCCGGCGAACGCTTCCTCTCGCACCGCATCCTTCGCGAGGGCGCTCACCCAGGCCTCGGGTAGCTCGGCGAGGTCCTCGACAACCGGCACCACGCCTTCCGGCAGCAGACGTCCGTCCGGCCCGAACCACCGGTATTGCTGACCGGTCTTCGGGTGGATCGACGGCCACGTGATGACGAACCGGTGATGCGGTTGAACGATCTCGACATCCCCGATCGCGGAGTCGGGGAACGCGATCCGGCTCTGGAACATCACGTCCTCAGGGGCGCGAAAGACTCTGATCCCGCTCGTCTTGTCGTCGAGCCGCGACGACGACCGGTACGTGCGCGGAAGCGGCCCCCAGCGGGTTTCGGCCTCCTTGAGCGTCTGGCCTCCTGTCTTGGCGTCGTAGGCGTCGACGTCGATGCCGACGATGCCATAGTCGAGCCGAAGACCGAGGTTGCTCGACGCTGGATGCTCTCGTGCCCACAGGCCGATCTGCGCGTCGTCCGGCCATCTCCCGTCGTGACCACTCCACCCCGCGGGCGGGGGGAACTTCTCCCTGGGCGGGAAAGGAAGCGGCGCAGTCCAACCTGCCCTCCGGTACACCGGCGCGCCGCGGGAGTAGATCGCGTCGTGGTCCGCATCGGTCATAACGCCACTGCCCTCGACACGACCCGACCCGACCGGAAGTCCGCGATCGCACGGCGGTCGGAGGCGTGGAGCTTCCTCCGGTTGCATCGCGCACAGATCGGGCGGCAATTGCCGAGGTCGTGCGATCCACCCGCGGCGACCGGGATACGGTGATCGAGCTGATCCCAAGGACCGCCGCAGTCAAAGCACCGATCACCGTGCGCCGCGATCAGTTCATCACGGTTGAACGACTCGATGACCGGCGACAGTCCGTGTCTTCGGCAGCGAGTACGGAAGCCCGCCTCCCGCCCGAGGTGAGGATGGGCACGCCGGTACTCCAGCTGGCGGCTAAGAATCTGCCCGCGCTCACGCCGGTACCGCCGACGTTCGTACTCGGCCCTACAAGCCGCGCACACGCCGCGGTAGCCAGACGGCCTACAGCGGTCCACCGCGAACTCCCGGAGAGGCCGCATAACATTGCACGCGTAACACGTCTCGAAGTCCGTAGAATCGCCGATGAAGGTTTCGCCGACCTGGTGATCCGCCCTGCCCCGTCCGGCGGGGCGGATTTTCTTTCCGGAGTTCACCGTCGATCGCCTCCTGCGAGGACAGCTTGGATCGAGTCGAGCTGTTCCTGGCTGAGTCGGGGAGCGCGTTCGACCAGCTCTTTCGCCGCCCGGTATGTCTTCTCGTCGATGTTCGGGAGCATCGCCCGCAAGTCAGGCACGGCGACCACCCGCCTGCTCCTGCTCCCGAAGCCACTGCTCTACCGCTTCGCGGCGGTAGTAGACCTTGTGCCCGATCCGCACGTGAGGCGGCCACTCTCTGCCGCCGGTCCGTCCCCTGATCTCCCCGGCCGAAGAGATGCCCATCCACTGGGCGAACCTCCGCCGCGACATCAATTCGGTATCGCCACTACTCATCGTCAATCCCTAATCGGTCAAGGGCGACCGGTGCCGAGAGGAACGGCGCTGTCCCTCTCGCTTCTTACTGCGGGAGACAGTTCAAATGAGAGCGTCCGCAGCCAAAATCGATCGCTTGCAGTAACTCGAATGGTCAAGTCCCTGGAGGTGGTGTACGACGTCGTCGCGTGATTCCTCGGGAGTGGGTCAGGCAGTCAAGGCCGGTGTCACCTCCCCGGTCTCCTCGGCGACACTGTCGGCGGGCTTGTCGGTGCGGG